>WRKT01000011.1 GCA_009777995.1 Treponema sp.
AAAATTGATGAAATTGTTGATACTATGGAAAAATTTATTAATCAGACTAAAACTAAAGTAATTGAATCATGTAAGGGATAATAAAGCAATTGGGCACTTCGTATAACAAACGGTTAACGTTACGCCGTCTCTTCGGCGGCTCAGTGTTCAGTCGGCTAGGTCAATCACCCTACGGGCTCGCTCACACGTTAAGCTTCCGTAAAAAGCACTTCACACGCATTCCGGCTCACCGTAAACCTGCGTTTGCTTTATAAGATGGGCTGGAACGTCGTCAATCTAGAACGTTATGCGTAATAGCGATTAAAATTGTAGGGAAAGTGTGTTGACATAAAGGTTATACCTTGCAATAATAAAATATTAATTTAAGGGGGTTTATATGAAATACATGACATTTAATCGCTCCTGTTCTTATGCCGCATTAGCAAATCTACTAGAAAAATATGGACATAATTACGAAGATCATGAAATAGTTAAAGCTTTAAGTATTCCGTATCTATTATTATTTGATGAGCAAGAAAAATGTTATGTAGCAGGTGCAATGATACAATCACAAGTATGGTTTAATTATTTCTTGAATTCATTAGGTTTTGATTTTATCGAAGAATGGTTTAATCCTGAATCAGCTATAGAATGTTTTGACAAAAATGTGAAAAACTATATGCTTGGGGTACAAATTAGTGAATATGGCAATTCAAAACACGCTGTTATATTTGAAAATAAAATGGACAAAAAATATTGTTTTCTAAACCCTAAAAGGAAAGACAGTACTGAACCAAATTACTATTACTTAGAAAAAAACGAGCTTGATAAAAAATTACCTTTAAATTTCCCTATGGCTTATTTGGAAAATAATCAAAAAATATTGAAATTTGATGCATCAAAACAATTGGAATTATCACTTAATAATTTAGATAAGTATAAAAATGAAATTATTCAATTTTGTTCAAAGGAACAAAATGTTAATACTATTTTAGAAGTAAGAGATGCCTTGTTCGCGCCTTTGTTACTAGATATTCTAACAATGATGGAATTAATAGGAGAAGATGCACTGGCAAAAGATATTAAGAATATACAAAGTAATTTTATGAAAGCAATAAAAGAAAATGATTCTGTCTTATTAACAAATTATATAACTATTGACCAAGTAGACGATATTATTTTCAGGTATAAGAAGGTGGTTAAAAATTATACAGCAAATTATAAACCATAAAGATAAAAAGAGGTTAATTTTGCACATCCGGAGAAGGCAGGAAGGGCTTACTTGCCGGTTTATGTATCATTTCCCTATATGAAAGCCCCAATAGATTAAGAATCCCAATCCTGCCTGCTAAAGTTTCTCGTATACCTTTCATTAAACTAAATTTCTGTGAACCTGTAAGCCAAAAAAGCCCATATACCTCGGATAATCATACATTGCATTGTCATTTTATCCGAATTATATTCCATGTAAAATTCATCATGGCGCCATATATTACGCAAATATGACACATATATGACGCATATATGATGACAAATCTAAATCACCGATGTTCAATTGCCTTTTTCCTGAAAAAACGTTATAAATTAGTATCATGGCTGTGAAGTTTAAGGCTGTCGCCTTTGACCTTGACGGAACCCTTTATCCGAACTCCCGCTTCTATATACGCCTTATTCCCTTTGTTCTTAAGGAACAACGGTTTCTCAGGGCCATGGGCAGGGCAAGGATACTTCTTAGGCAGGAAATTGGGGATGGAAAAATAGATTTTTATGATAGACAGGCAGGGGTAATAGGGGAGATGCTGGGAATCCCCTCGCCGGAAGCGGGAAAGAAGATCGATGCCCTCATTTATAGGGGTTGGGAGCCCTTATTTAATAATGTTCGCCTTTACTCCCGGATAAGAGAGACCCTGGATGCCTTTAAAAATGCAGGTATCAGACTTGGTCTTCTTTCAGACTTTCCCCCTGAGGCAAAGCTTAAAAATCTTGGATTAATCGATTATTGGCATGCATATCTTAGTTCAGAGGAAACAGGATTCCTGAAACCTCATCCTGCACCCTTTCTGGAACTTGCAAAAAGGATGGAAACAGAGCCTGCCGACATTCTTTATGTCGGGAACAGCATTCCCTATGATGTGGAGGGAGCCAGAAATGCAGGAATGAAGGCAGCTCTTATCCGTCCTTGGTGGAAAAAGCAGAGTCTAAAGGGTTTAGGGAAGGATTTTTCTTGTTTTGTTTTCAATGACTATCGCCAATTATCGAAATATGTGATAAATTAAATCAAATGGGATTTTTCACAGAAGGTAATCTAATAACTCTGGGCATTGTATTGCTCGTTCTGATTCTGTACAGGCAGATGGATCGTAAAAGCAGGTCACCTAAACTGCTGCGAGATTATTCGGAAAGACTAAAAACTGAACTCGGGGCCTTTGTTAAAGAACAGGAGAACGCTGTAAGGGATTATAGCGTATCCCTAAATGTTGAAAGAGACTCAGCCAAGGAGCTGATGAAGCGTCTTAACGAAAAGGAGCTTACCGAGAAGGCCCGGCTAATTGACCGCATGGACAGTCAGATCAAATCTTACGAGAGCTCTCTTTCGGAGCTTGATAAAATGACAGCAAGGGTGCAGGAAAACATGAACCGGGTCAGGGAAGAGTCGGATTTTGTGGAATCAACAGGGAAGCGCCTGATAGATGTCAAGACAAGGCTCGAAGAATACGAAAAGAGGCTTGGGGGCCTTGAAGATGAGTTTGAAAGAGAGAACTCAATAGCCCTTGAGAGAACGGCAGATGGTCTTGTTGACGGGGTCAAGTCCACGGTATCGGATTTAATTGCCGTAGCCGAAACCATAGAACGTAAGGTTGAAGACCATCGGGAAATTATCAGCGAAATAGAGAAAAATAGGGAGGCAAATCTATCCAGAGATACAGAGGCTATAAATAAGCTCCTTGCCAAGGCAGTGGAGCAGGCGGGGAAAAGAGCCGAGAAAATGGAAGATTCTGCCCTTGCAATTCTAAAAGAACAGGCTGAAGACAGGATACGAAAATTAAAGGCAGGTGAAGAAGAAAAGCTTCAAGCATATCAGGAAAATGCGAAGGCAAGGGTTACCGAGGTTCAGAACTTGATAAAAGGCATCAAGGAAGAATGGCGTGCAGACAGATCTGCCTGGGATGAAAAAGACAAGGCCTATATAACCGAAATGAAGTCGGTTGAAAGGAGAATGGAAGAACTCTTCAATAGGACGGGTGAAATGATCAGCGCCCAGGAGGAGTCCATACGCAAATCCGTTGAGAGTCTCAATATAGAGATTCAAAATGCATCGGAAGATATGAAGCAAAATGCGAACGAGATAGCTGTAAGGAAGTTTGAAGAGTACCGCTCTGCACAGGATGCAGAGTTTAAACGCCTTGAGAGTATTGCAGATGCTTCAAGAAAGCTCGATGAGGAACTTCGCCGCAATATGCAGGAAGCGATGGACAGGGTTCAGGAAGACTTCCATGTCTTCAGGCAGGAATCGAAGAATGCTCAAAAACTTGAGTTTGATAAGTTCAACTCCACTGCCGCCTCATTAAGGAATGAAATAATTGATACAGAAAAGGAGCTGACAAATTTAAAGAATACGGCTCAAGAAAATATAACTGAAAAGCTAAAAACTTTTGAAGTAAGTTTTAACTCGGAGCTCCAAAGACAGGCAGAAGACATAGATAAGCGCCTTATGGACTGGCAGGAAAACCATGTCTTAAGGCTTTCAAAAATGACAGGTGAAGTAGAGGCTGCAAGGAATGAGCTTGAGCATAACCTCACTTCCGATCTTAGTAAGAGGACTCATGACATAGATAAGCGCCTTATGGACTGGAAGGAAGGCCATGATTCAAGACTCTCTAAAATGACAGTGGATTCCGAAGCTGCATTGAACAGACTCGAGCAGAGTCTCGGAGAGGAGATACGTAAGGCCCTCCTTGCTCAGAATGAAAGAATTATTTCTGATATGGAGCAGTTAAAAACAGGAACCACGGCCTTTGAAGAGGGTATACGCGCTCAGATGAGTGCCGCAGGAGAATCCATCGCTTCGTTAAAAAATCATTTTGAGCAAAATATAAACGAAGCTAAAAAAGAAGCAGAGCTTACAATAGGACGCTATAGAAAAATAAAAGCTGCAGAAGACGAGAAACTTTCAAGTTATCATGAAAGTGCAAAGGCCCGTGTTGCCGAAGTCAAAAATCTCGTTAAAAGCATAAGAGAAGAATGGCGGGCAGAAAGGTCAGCCTGGGATGAAAAAGACAAGGCCCTGCTTGAAGAGCATAAAAAGGAAATAACGAGCCTTAATAGTCTGTTTGGTGATTCTGAAAAACGCCTAAGTACAGATATTTCTTCCATGGAGAACAGACTGCATCAGCTCCTTTCCCGTGCTGCAGAAATGATTACGGGGCAGGAAGAATCTTTAAAGAAAGCTGTAGGTGATATAGGTCTTGAGATACAAAGGGCCGCAGAGGATATGAAGCAGAAGGCCCTTGAAATAACCGAACAGAAGCTCGAGGAGTATCAGTCTGCACAGGCTGCTCAATTTATGCGCCTGGAAACCCTTTCAGATGATGCAGGTAAGCTTGATGAAGAGCTTAGGCGAAGCATGCAGGAAGCAGTAGAGAAGATACAGGCAGACTTTTCTTTATTTAGACAGAACTCTGAAAATGCACAAAAAACTGAGTTCGATAAATTTGTGTCTTCAATAGCCGGCATAAAGAAGGAAATCCAGGATACTGAAAACGATCTGAATGTTTTAAAGGGTCTTGCAAGGGAAAATATAAGCGATAAGTTAAAGCAATTTGAAGAAGGTTTTGGGGTTAATCTTGCGAGCGTTACGGGGGGCATAGACAAACGTCTTGCCGACTGGCAGGCGGCTGTGGATACAAGGCTTGCAGGAATGGCCACAGATGCTGAGGCTGCACTTGGCGAGCTTGAAAATAAACTTGGTCTGGAGATTCGCAAAACCTTATCATCCGGAAACGAAAAAATAATATCCGATATGGAAGATATTAAAGCGGGGATAGTCGTTTTCGAAGAAGGCATCCGGAGTAAGATGAATGTCGCAGATCAGTCAATGGCCTCGTTAAAGGAGCAGTTTGAAAGAAGAATTGCCGAGGCAGGAAAGGAAGCCGAGCTAAGTATCGATCAATTTAAGAAAATCAAGGAAGCCGAGAAGGCTGAGCTTTATAAGTATCATGAAGATGCAAAGACAAGAGTTTCTGAAATTAAGAGCCTGATAAAAAGCATAAAGGATGAATGGAAGGAAGAAAGAGCAGTCTGGGATGAAAAAGACAGGGCCTTGATTGAACAGCATAAAAAGGAAGTACAGGCTCTTGATCTGCTCTATAGCGATTCTCAGAAACGCTTTGGCATGGAATTAACTGCCACCGAGAAAAAGTTAAACGAGCTTTTAATCAATGCAGGCGAAATGATTAAATTACAGGAAGAAAATTTCAAGGTTGATGCAGGGAAGATCGATGAAGAACTCCGCAGAAATATGCTTGAAGCTATGGAAAAGGTACAGGGAGACTTCTCTCTCTTCAAACAGGAATTTGAAAACGCGAAAAATACTGAAACCGAGAAGTTCAGTGATGCGTTAGGCGCAATCCGTAAGGATGTTGCCGAAACAGAGAATGAGTTGACAGTACTAAAGAAGCTTGCAGAGGATAATATAAACGAAAAGCTAAAAGTTTTTGAGGATAATTTTGTTTCTGATCTTGCAGAAAGAGCCGAGAGCATTGACAAGCGTTTCCATGAATGGCAGCAGTCCCTTGACAGAAAATTAAACGGCATGGCCAGGGATGCAGAAACTGCAAGGAATGAACTGGACAAGAGCCTTGGGGAGGAGACACGAAAAATTCTATCTGCACAGAATGAAAAGATCTTATCGGATATGGAAGAGCTAAAAACCGAAACCATGACCTTTGAAGAGGGTATCCGGAATCAGATGAATATTGCAGATGAGTCCATGGCTGCATTAAGGGAGCAGCTTGAAAAAAATATTTCGGAAATTAAAACGGAGGCAGAGCTTGCAATAAAGTCTGAACTTGGCAGACATTCTATTGCGGCTGCAGAAGATATAAAGCAGTACCAGCATGAGTTTGATGCCAGACTTCATGAGATTTCACAGTTCATAGATAAGCGTAATACCGAAATCAATAGTTTTCTTGATGCTTCAAAGGCCGAAGTTGACGGGGAGCGTAATGGTCTTGCAATAAAGATTAGGGAGCTTAGCAGTATTATTGATGATGCGCGCCGCCGCGTGAACGATTTCTCCGATGAAACTGATGACCGCATTACAACAGTGCGTTCTTCCATTGATGAAGTTGAGAAACATATTGTAGAAGCAGTGGCTCAGGCAAATAAGGCTGAAGAAACAAGGCGTGACATAGATAGACGCATAGAGGTCCTTAGAGGTGATATGGATCGTCTGGACCAGCGCAAGGCTGAAACTGCCCAACTGGAAAACGAGTTCCTGAAGATTAAGCGTCTTAATGATGAAGTGAACAATAAAATGACTCGTTTCTTCTCTGAAAAGCGCAGAATTGACAATATGGAAGGGGAGTTTAATAAGCTTATTAAGATATCAAGGAAGGTGGAAGATAAGCTCGTATCTGTAAGTTCCTCTGACGATGTAATTCAGGCAATTCAGCTTCAGATCCGTAAGCTCGAAGAGGCAATGGAGGATGCAGAGAATAGGTATCTGCAAATGGAGAGGAAGAGCCAGATCCTGGATAATACCAATGAAGGCATAGATAATAACTTTAAGGTATTGCAAGATTCCGAAAAACTGAGCGCAAAGATTAGTATGAACCTCGAGCGTTATGCGGAAGACATTGACACAATTAAGACATCAATAGAAGCTCTTTCCAAAGAAAGTGACAGGGCAAGGGAGGCAGTGGAAAGAATTGATATTCTTGACAATGCCCTTGATGAAGTTGAAGCGAGGATCAAATCTGTGGACAGGGCAAGGAGGTGGATAGCCGAAGCCGAGAGCCGCTTGGAAGATTTAAACAGGCAAGCCCAGACCCAGGCGAGGGCAATAGACTCCATGATCAGCGGCAGTACAAGGAACCCGGGCCAAAGGGTCGAACTCGGAGAGGGTGCACCATCAATGCAGAAAAAGGAAACAGTATTAACTCTATTACGCCAAGGCTGGACCAAGGAAGAAATTGCAAAGAACATGAAAATTTCTCTTGGGGAAGTGGAGTTAATTTCCGAATTACCGGGCGATCTTCCATAATCAAGACTATCGCAGTGCATGAAGATATGCTAAATTAAACCAATGGGGACTTATGGATATTGGTAATTTTATAAGTATTGGAGTCGTACTCCTTATTCTGATCATATACCGGCTTGCCGGAAAGGCTACAAGATCCAGGCTCGATAAAATGGAGAAGGATTTTGATACCATTGTAAGCAAGATTGAAAGAGAGAATGTCGAGGCTCTTGGAAGAAGTACTGAAAATGTAATCTCAGCTGCAAGGTCTTCTGTTTCTGAGCTTGGTTTTACTGCCGAGAATATCAAACGTCAGGTTGAAGGACATCGTCAGGAGATCAGCACCATAATTGAAAATGCAGGAAAGAAGGCAGGAAAGATTGAAGAGGCTGCCTTGGAGCAATTAAGTAAGGCTGCCGAAGATCGCATAGTTAAGCTAAAAGCCTTAGAAGAAGAGAAACTGCAAAATTATCAGGAAACAGCAAAGGCAAGAGCCAAGGAAGTAGAGAGCTTAATAAAGAGCGTTAAGGAAGATTGGCGGAATGAAAGGGCAGCATGGGAGGAGAAGGACAGGGCCCTGCTTGACGAGCATAAAAAAGAAGTCTCGAGTCTTAATCAATTATACAGCGATTTGCAGAGACGCTTTGATATTGAGTATATGCGTCTTGAAGGTATTTCAGATGCAACCAAGAAGCATGATTCTGAACTCCGTAAAAATATGCAGGAAGCAATCGATAAGATACAGGTTGATATAGACCGCAGCCTTCTTGACTGGAAGGAAGGCATTGATATAAGGCTTAGCAATATGGTAAGGGAGGCAGGTGCTGCAGGGAGTGAGCTTGAGCAGACTTTAAGGAGGGAAGCAGAGCTTACCATCAGAGCCGAAATAAGCAGACATTCAAATGCCGCAGCAGAGAATATCAAACAATACCAAAAAGACCTTGATGATAAGCTCCGAGAGCTATCTGAGTTTGTTGATAAGAGAAATACCGAGATTACAGAGCACATGGACACTTCAAGGACGGTATTTGAAGGAGAGCGGAACGGCCTCACTTTTAAGATGAGGGAACTTGACGGTACAATTGAAGAGGCCCGCCGGCGCGTCACTGCCCTTGCCGATGAAAATGACAGCCGCATTATCTCTATTCGATCGTCTGTTGATGATGTAGAGAAGAATATAAGAGAAGCAGTTAAAGAGGCGGGAAAGGCTGAGGAAATCCGGCGCGATATGGAAAGGCGCATAGGAGATCTAAGGGGTGATATTGATCGCCTTGATAAACGTAAGATAGAAATAGTTCAGCTCGAAAATGAACTTACAAAAGTTAAACGCTTAGAAGATGAAATAAATTCCAAGATGACCCGACTTCTCTCAGATAAGCGCACTATTGAATCTATCGAAGAGAAGTACAACCGCCTTTCATCGGTGTCCAAAGCTGTTGAAGAAAAACTCACTCAGGTTACTGCCTCCGATGATGCCCTGCAGTCCTTTCAGCTTCAGGTTCGTCAGATCGAGGAGGCTATCGGCCGTGTCGAAGAGAAGTATCAGCGGGTCGAGAGTAAGAGCAGGGTCCTTGATAATACAAATGACGGCATAGACAGGAATTTCAAGACCCTGCAGGAGTCCGAAAAGCTCATCGATAAAATCAGCGTGAAGCTCGAGCGTTACGGAGAAGATGCAGACATGATTAAGGCTACTGTTGAGAAGCTTTCCGGTGAGAGCGAAAGGGCAAATGAGGCATTAGATCGCATTGAGGTTCTTAATAATGCAATTGAAGAAGTTGAAGAGCGGATCAAGTCAATAGAAAGGGCAAGGAAATGGATTATCGATGTTGAGGCGAGACTTGAAGAGCTGAATAAACAGGCACTGACCCAGGCAAGGGTAATTAATGGAATGTTAAAAGGCAAGAAGAGCGACAAAGAAGTTCCCCTTGGAGAAGGCGCTCCGCCCTTACAGAAAAAAGAAACTGTTATAATCCTGACCCGTCAGGGCTGGTCGAAGGAAGAAATTGCAAGAAACTTAAGAATTACCATAGGTGAAGTAGAACTAATTCAGGAAATGATCCCCAAAGATATATAAAGGAAATGAACATGGAAAAACAGTATCATATCGGCTTTGATGGCAGTCACGGCGCTTCTTATGCCATTCTCCCCGGTGATCCGGGGCGTGTTGAAAAAATCGCATCCTACCTTGATAACCCAAGGTTCCATTGCCAAAACAGGGAATATACAACCTGGCTTGGAGAGGTTTCAGGCAAGACTGTAATGGTAATGTCCACAGGCATGGGCGGCCCTTCTACGGCAATCGCCCTTGAAGAGCTTTTTGTTACAGGGGTAAAGAACTTTATCCGTGTCGGAACCTGCGGAGGTATGGCCCTTCCTGTGATAGGGGGAGATTTAGTGATTGCCACTGCCGCAATTCGAATGGAAGGCACCACAAAGGAATATGTCCCTGTGGAATTCCCTGCCGTAGCTAATCTTGACATCACAAATGCCCTTGTAGAGGCGAGCAAGAACCTGAACGCCCGCTGGCATGCAGGTGTGGTTCAATGCAAGGATTCCTTCTACGGCCAGCATAGCCCGGATCGTATGCCCTCAGGCAGGGAATTGACCGATAAGTGGCAGGCATGGATTAAGGCAGGCTGCCTTGCCTCGGAAATGGAGAGCGCCGCCCTTTATATAGTAAGTCAGATCCTTGGAGCAAGGGCAGGCTGCGTTCTGAACGTGGTGTGGAATCAGGAAAGGGGCCGTATCGGCCTTGATAACCCTGAAAGTCACGACACAAGCCTCGCTATTAAAGCCGCAATTGAAGCCGTGAGAATATTAATAGGCAGCAGTTGATTTATATGTTGTTTGCTTATATACTCAAAAGACTATAGTGTTAGGAGAAGTTTCTATGAAAAAAATGGTAATGGTTCTGCTTATCTTTGCGGTTGTTGGTGCATCCGCATTTTCCTTTGATATTTTGAGTTTTCCCCCGCCTGTAGATCCGGGGAATATACTCGTAAATGTGGGCGTCGGCTTTTCTACCTTGGCCAGATCAGGGAGTATGGTTATTCCGCCGATAAGCGCCGCTGTTGAGTATGCTCTTGACGTTGAACTGCCAATAACAGTGGGCGGTATTTTATCTGTTTCACATAATGCTTGGGAAGAACCGCTTTGGTCAAATAACGAAACTCTCTTTGCACTTGCAGCAAGAGCAAATTGGCATTGGGGCTTTGATGTAAACTGGCTCGATTTCTATACAGGTCTTTCCATTGGATATATCTATTATAATATAAACAGTACATGGAGAGGCACATCTTCAATAGTTAGAAACCCCCATGCAAGCTACGGAACCATGTACTGGGCAGGCCAACTCGGAGCACGCTTCTACTTCACCGACAGAGTTGGCGCTTTCCTTGAGTTAGGCTTTCCGTTATCGCAAGTTGGCGTAACGATTAAGTTTTAATTCTTTTTAACCGGCTTTATAGCCGGTTTTTTTATGACCACTTTCTTTCTGCGGGTATCATCCCGCTTTCCCTGAGGCCCGTCCCTGAAACCCTGCTTCTGAGGTCCGCCTCGCGTTCCCGCAGGGCCGTCAGACCTGCCCCTGCCGCCGTCCGATCGACCCCTCGCACCGCTCGCAGGGCCTCTGTCCGCTCGGTCTCTCGAGCCGCCGTCCGACCGGCCTCTCGCGCCCACAGGGCCCCTCGTGCCGCCATCCGCGCGGCCTCTCGTGAAGCTCGCAGAGCCGCCATCTGCGCGGCCCCTCGCAGGGCCCCTGTCCACCCGGCCTCTCGCACCGGGGCCTCCACTCCTTCCGCGATGCTCATCGCGCGAGCCTCGTTCCGTGCGCTCCCGTCCTTCGGACCTCGGCTGCCGCTCCTCAGAGCTCCTTTCAGTCCGCGGCCTCGCATCAGACTTACCTCTGCGCTTTTCACGCTCCGCCTTTTCCAAAATCCTTAATGCCTCGTCAAAGCCCTGAAGAAAGCTCTGCAGATCGTCTGCAAAGAGGATAACAGACTGCCTGTCAAAGCCGCCCTCGTCTCTATTTTTACTTTCAACGATATTCAGGTATAAGTCACCTAGCCGATTTTCCTTTACATTGAAAAAGTATGTCCTATTTTGAAGGGATACCTTTGTTGAGAATAGTTCTCCACGAACGCCCATAACAACTCCTATTAATAATTATCTGCTTCTATTACCATTTCATGCTGCCAATTCAGCAAAATATCTTCCAGATCGCCCGGGCCCTCTGCATCTGCCATTATGCGAAAAACCGGCTCTGTCCTTGAGCCGCGCATCCAGATAAAGGCCTCCTTGCCGCCAAGAAATTCGATTTTTAACCCTCCGCTGCCCGACTCGCTGAAATTGGTTATAAACCGTCTTTCCTCACTTCCATTATACACTTTTGCTTCCCATCCGGTAATGCCGTACTCCGCTAAAAGACTTCCCTTCTTCTCTTCCCAGTCCCGTAAAAAGATTTTTTCATACCTTTCTTTTAAGATACCATGATCGGCTGTCTTAATTTTCAAAACAGCCTTTTCTGCATAGCTCTCCGTGCTCGTAAAACCGGGAAGGGATGCAATAATATCTGCCAGGGTAAAATCAGCCCTATATGGGATCTTGCAGAGATCGCACCAAATTTCAAAAAGCCCCTTACCCCCCTCATAACTTCTAATCGTAAGAAGTTTGAGAATCGAGAATATTGTATTAATCGGATCCCTAACCATAGAGGGATGTATGATGATGCCGCCTGCCGAGCCCTCTCCAAGGAATCTAACGGTATAGTCCTTCTCCCTTAATTTCCTTGCAAGCTCTACGACATTTGCTTCCCCAACCTCCGCCCTGAAAACCCTGATTCCAAAATGGGTTGCTATGCGATCAATCCTGAGTGATGTCGGATCGTTAACTGCAATAGCCGTTTTTGAGGGAATTATCGGCCTTCCCCTATCATCAAATTCAATAATACCCTGCGCCGCTAAACCTGAAAGCTCGGCAAGACAGGCAAGGGCAAAAACTTCCTGTGCCCTTAGGATTTTAGCCCTTCCGTCATTCTCATCGATGTAAACCAGATTTCCCCGATCACCGTCACAATCGTTAACATAGCCAAGGATGAATGCCGGGTCTTTGGAGTATAGGTCTTGCAATAGATCCCTGCATGGCTCAAGGGATTTTCCCTCGGGAAGAATACAGTGCATTATTTCACCCGGCTTTGAGTTTATTGCAGAAAACTTAATCCCTGCCTCGGATATAAAATCCCTGTCAATCGATACCGTTCTTGCAGAGCCGTTAAAATCTGCTGCAATACCGAGGGGCCTTTCCTTTATGCCCTTTTTTATCTCCTCGAAAGCCGAATTAATTATCACTTCCTTACTGAATCTATTATAAGCATCCAGGGCCTCTGCCTTATATTCCGGTTCCTTTGAATAGACATTCTCAAGTTTTCCGCTGACCCCTGCCCTTAATAAGGATAATGTCTCTTTTTCCAGTTCCGGGGTGGATTCATCGATGAATGCCTTAAATAGGCTGATTAATTCATTTGCCTGATCGGGTGAAAGCACCGAGCCGTCAGAAAGTCCAAACTTTAGGCCATTATGGCCAATGGGGTTGTGACTTGCAGAAATATAGATTATCCCTGCCGCCCTTATGCTCCGTACCCATGCCATTATTTCGGGTGCCGCCACAATCCCGGGGCATATTGGGTCCTCCCCGCAGGCAATTAAAGAGCGAAGCACTGCATCCATAATCGTAAGACTTGTAGGTCTTGTATCTCTGCCGACAATAATCGGGCCCGTTTTTTTCAGTTTTTGCCTTAGAAAACCGGAAAAAACCTTTGCCGAATAGGCAATAATAATTTCATGCTCATTTGATATATTGGGAGATGAGCTTTCTTCGCCGGCTATATCATCAGCAAAAATTCCCCGCCATCCTGAAGGGGACAAGATCATCGACGAAAGGGCTTTATCAATATTTAATCCCATGAACCCAAAGTATGCCGTATCCCATTGTATTGATCAATCATGATGCAAATACTACAATAATATCCATGGCGAAAAGGCATGTATACGTGGATTATAATGCGACAACCCCTCTAAGAGAGGAGGTTAAGGCAGCAATAATCAACGATTTTGATATATTTGGTAATGCATCTTCTCTGCATAGCAGAGGTCGTAAGGCCCGTGCCAGGGTTGAAGATGCCCGCATTTCAGTTGCTAAACTGCTCGGCACAGAGGCAGGGAATATTATTTTTACTTCAGGCGGTTCAGAATCCAATAATGCAGTTTTTGAAACGATGAGACTCCTTGCCAAGGAAGGCCCGAAGAACGAGATTATCACCACAAAAATAGAACATCCATGTGTGCTTACCTCCGGTGAATACTCTGCTAAAGCCGGCATTAAGGTGCATTTTATCTCTGTTGACGAGACAGGGAAACTGAATATGGATGCATATAGGGCAGCTCTAAGTGATAAGACCATTTTCGTATCGGTGATGATGGCAAATAATGAAGTCGGCACGATTCAGGATATTAAGGAAATTACACGCCTTGCAAAAGAGGCCGGAGCCTATGTCCATAGCGATGCAGTGCAGGCAGTCGGGAAAATCCCGGTTGATATAAAAGACCTTGGCCTTGATTACCTGACAATGTCTGCCCATAAGATCTATGGCCCAAAGGGTGTAGGTGCGCTTTTCATTAAGACCGGTGCCCCGTTTTATCCTATGCTGCACGGAGGGCATCAGGAAGAGGGCCGAAGGGCAGGAACCTATAATAATTTGGGCATTCTCGGCCTTGGCATTGCCGCCTCCCTTGCATTGCACGATCTTGATGATTACCAAAGGCATACTTCTTTTTTAAGGGATCGCCTAAGAGAAGGCCTTTTAGAGAAGATCCCGAATATAAGGATAAATGGCCACCCGAAAGAGGTTCTGCCGAATACCTTGAGTGTCTCCTTCCCGGGGGCCGAGGGGGAGGCGATACTCCTTTCAATGGATATTGCAGGGATCGAGGCTTCAACGGGTTCAGCCTGTGCCTCGGGGAACTTAGAGCCCTCGCATGTCCTAATGGCAATCGGCCTTGGCCCTGAGCTTGCCCACGGTTCAATACGTTTCAGCCTTGGCAGGGAGACTAATATAGAGGATGTGGATTATATTATAGAGACAATGCCGCCCATAATTGAAAAACTCAGGGCCATGTCAACCTTACATTAAGGAGCAAAGAATGTCCGATTGGCTTTATTCAGATACCGTAAAGGAACATTTTACTAATCCAAGGAATGTACTTCTTGAAGACGAGGCTGCCTTTTCTGCAGACGGAAGGGGAAAAACCGGGAACATCAAATGCGGAGATGAGATGCTCATGCTCCTTAAAATAAAGGATGATAAAATTGTTGATGTACGCTGGAAGACCTACGGCTGTGCAAGTGCAATAGCCTCTACGAGTATGCTCTCCGATTTGATTAAGGGCATGAGCATCAAGGATGCCTACGGCATTAAGCCCGATGACATCGTACGGCAACTCGGCGGCTTACCGTCTTTTAAAATACATTGCTCGGTGCTTGGAGATAAGGCCCTCCGTTCAGCAATTGACGACTATCTTGCAAAGCAGGGCAGGGCAGGGGAGCTGAAAGAAGCCGCCACAGAGATCTGCCACTGTCTTGAGATTACGGATAAGGATATTGAGAAAGCCTTTCTGCAGGGGGCCCGAAGCTGGGAACAGCTCCAGGCTGCAACCAAGATTGGCAGCTCCTGCGGTGATTGCAAAGAGGCGGCCATGGATCTACTCCATGGCCTTGAACATATTCACGGCTAATTTTTTCTAAATAACCGACTATCTTCTCTCTGCAAGACTCCTTGCATCAAGGATTATAGCAGAACCGTCAGCCCTCTGTGTTGCAATATGCCCCTCGGAGAAGTAAACCGAAGCCATCGGGTTCACGCCCAAGCTTGAGCGGGCCTGCAGGCTAAGGTCAAGGTTAAACCTTGCCATGTAAAATTGACCGTCTGTATCAATTATTGCATAAAGATCCTGCCCGTTCACCCAAAGAAGACTCTCAACTGCGATATTGTCATCTCCCTGTCTTTGCATTTCGAGGGTATCTGTATTAATTTCCACAAGGCGAATTGCCGCATTTGCACCGCGATTCTCCCCTGCTATTGCTATCAACCTATTGTTAACCAAGTTCACAGTCCGCACATTCACGGTGCTTATTGCCGAACGCATAAGTTCCATGCCCGTATTCGGATCGATTCTGACAATGCGGCCAAGGGTGGAGTTTGGTGTTGCAATCGAGAGGGCGAGGAGCCCTGAAGCCCTCTGGGCCGGGACTTCCTGTCTTATTAAGACCTGCTGATCCTCTGCAATTTCTTGGCGGCCCTCCTGGGCATCTGCCATTCTCTGCTCTGCAAAGGCTGCCTGTCTTTCAGCCTCAAGCCTTAGGGCCTCCAGCTCTGCGGCTTCCCTGTCCAGGGCTTCCTGTCTTTCTCTTGCTTCCTGCTGCTCACGCAGGGCCTCTTGGGCCCTCTCTTCGGCTTCCCTCATACGAGCTGCAAGTTCTGCCGCATCCAGCTCTTCCCTGCTTAACTGCTGCTGGTCAAGTCTTGCCTGCTGCTCCCTCTCCCTTGCCTCCTGCTCAGCGAGCTGTGCAAGCCGCCTTTCCTCGGCAATTCTCGCCTCTTCCTGCCTCAGGGCCTCCCTTGCCTGCTCTGCAAGCCGGGCGGCTTCGTCAGCCTCTCTTTCCTGTAAGTCAACCATATCCCTGCGAAGGTCAAGGGACATATCATCTTCGGTCCTCAACTGATCGAGGACGCGGCTGTCAGTCAAGGTCGAGGTATCAATAATGCTTAAAGGTCCACCGGGTCCCATTAAAAGGGGAATTACCGCAAGGGTCCTGCCCGGCCACTCATCATAACGAATGGCAAGCCCAACCCGCTCCCTTGTAAGACTCGATATTACATCATTCTTATATCTTGCCGAAAAATGATCCCAGTCACCGCGGTATACTGCATCGTAAATCGTAATATAGTGTGATAATAGGGCGGCATCACTTGCCGAGTACTCATAGGCGCCTTCAAGATAACCCTGGATTATCAGCCTTAGGTTCCTTATATGGTCAACTGCAACATCAACACCAAGGCCGAAAATGTCCGCATCGAGACGGAATCCGTCAGCAGCACTCACCGAATGAATGACAAAGTACCGGTTTAATGCCCCGGGGCGAGCAATCCCCGATCTTACGGCAAGTCCAAGCTCGTAACCTATCAACCTAATCTGCTCGAGGCTTTCTATGCGCATAAAAGGACCTTCAAAGTTAATGAACTCTACGGGTCCAAGATTACCAATATTGAGCTCTTCGACATTCACTTGGGCCTCCGCCGGCGATGCGAATAAGAGCGTAACTATGGTAAAAAATAGCATATATCGAAAAAAGCAACCTGATTTCTTCATGCCAAACTCCTTTTATTTATTTCTCTTCTATTTTAACTCATTAAGTTAAATAAAAAAAGGTATATATTAAAGACTTCTTATTTCCCATTGAGCCTGTCTTCGGGTGGTGGGAGGTCTTTCGGGTGATGAAAGCATTGTCAAAAGGCGTATCCCTGCTTCGCTTAAGGGGGGCCCTGAAAAACGGCATAGGGCTCCGATTGCAGCCGCAATTGAAGTAAGCACCGCCTCATTTTGCATCGGAAATGGGGGAAGGATGGCACTCTGAAAGGCCCTCATTGCAATGCCTTCCGGGTCCACTCCAATCATGCCGATGGATTGAGCTGCTGCCGCCTTTACCGGCATGTCCGGATCGCGGAGGAAAAGGTTGGCAAGGAAGGGGATGGTCTCCCTTGAGCCCATATAGGATAAAAGCAGGGTTGCCTCCACCCTATGCTGTATTTGCACCTGCGGCACGGCACCTGCGGGCAGGTTTGCCGCATAACTTCCTGCTGTTTCCTTAAGCCATGCAGTGTACTCTCTTTCCCTATCCCCGATATTTCCGTTAATACCTGCCTGCCGTATCTCTGCAAAACGGGTTAGAAGCTCCCTTTCCTCAAATCTATAGGGAGTCCCTGCCCAAGATGAGGGGCCCGGGCTGCTCATCCCGTAACTGCCCTCACTTACTTCTCCGTAGAGCAGGCGTTGAACTGCCCTTACCCTGTCTTCAAGATGATAGGCATAGAGGATCCAATCAGTGCCGCCTGAGTAAAGGATTCCGTCATCTCCGAATGCAGGCAGTGCAGAGGCACCTGTTATTCCGATTGACCATAACCTTCTGCCGTCAGAGGCAAAGGCAGCAGCTCCGTTCCTTGTAAGAACATAGATCCCCCGCTCATCATAAAAAACATCCACTTCCTCCCCTGCACTTATACTCAAGGAGGTTTCTGCCATCCATATAATTTCCCTTGTCCAAAGGGAAAGAAGGGCAAGTCTGCCGTTTGCCATAAGCACTGCCGCCTCTTCTCCCCTTGCCGCTGCCTTTACCGGGGCAGAAGGCAGCTCAAGCCTCCCCCTAAAAGTTTCTCCGTAGCCCAAATCGGGGTAAATCAGCTCAATTTGGCCGTTATAGTGAAATAAGAGGATGCCCGCTCCCCACCCTTCTATGTATAAAGATGTGGAAGTAACTGAAATGGCCCCTGAAATCCCCCCAAGATATTGAAAGGATGCCATATTCCCAAAGGGATCGATGGTCAGGACTTCTCCGTCATCCATTACAAGAACCACACTGCCTCTTACATCGAGGAAGGGAGGATGTGCAATGCCCTTATCAAGGACCATCCTCCATAGGATATTCCCCGATGCAGTCATCGTTATAATTTCGGTATTCGTAAAGATAAAGAGCCTTGAGTCCCAGCCTATTAAAACAGGAAAAATGATGGGGCTTGAAAGTTGGGTCTGCCAAAGTTCTCTTCCCACCCTGTTTACGGCTATAAGAATTGCATTTGTCCTACAGATATAGCTTGTACCCTCGCGTGATCTGCTTATATGCGGGGTCAGCCTTCCCCCTGCAAAATAACTCCAAAGGGGGGTACCCCTTGATGAGAAGGACTCAACACGGCCCCCGTCTGTAATTGCCACCACCGATTCCACCTGGGCAACGGGGCGGCCGATGATAGTGCCCCCAAGGGCCTGCCGCCAGAGGTGCTCGCCTGTGATATTTTGGGCATTGCAATACATTGATGTGAGAATAAGGAGGGGTAGAAAGACCAATCTTCTTATCATCTATATTCTATTATAGTATTATTGCCGGAAAGGTAGAATAGGGAGTAGAATAAATTATGAGCGGAGAACAGACTGAGACCTTTCACCTTCCCATGGACGATGGGGCAAAAATATTTTTAAGGCGATGGAAAGTCGAATCGGGAGCAGGGCCTGACACAGGACCTAAGGCGATTCTTCATATAGTGCACGGGATGGCAGAGCATTCCCAAAGATATTCTAGGGCCGCAGAAGGGCTCGCCCGGAACGGCATAGAGGTCTGGGCGGCAGATCAAAGGGGTCATGGAAGGACTGTATCTGACGGACAAAACGACAGGAAGCGCGGCGGTCTGCTTGGCCACCCGGCTAACGGCGACGGCTTTGAGCGGGTAACTGCGGATATCGATATTATTAACCGTAAGATAAGGAGTGAATACCCGAATCTCCCGATTTTCCTTATGGGACATTCCTGGGGTTCCTTTATCGCCCAAAATTATATGGAAAATTACGAGGGCCGCAGTTCTCCCTACGGAAAGGAAGCCCTCTATCTTGCGGGATGCATTCTCTCGGGCACAAGGGGCCCCGATGGTATAAAAATTGCAATAGGAGCGCCCTTCATGTCCCTCCTTGCCCTAATTTGCGGGGAGAGCAAGGGCTCAAGCCTTGCAAAAGCTCTTTCCGATGGCCCGTACAGTAAGGCCTTCAAGCCGAGCCGCACGGACTTCGATTGGCTTTCAAGGGATAAGGATGAGGTTGATAAGTATATTGCAGACCCCTATTGCGGTTTTCTATGCTCAACAGGCTTTTATAGAGATATGGCAAGAGCCTTAAAGCGAATACACCTTAGCGGAGAGATGGATAGAATAAGGAAGGAGCTGCCCGTGTATATATTTTCAGGGAGTGCAGACCCGGTGGGAGATATGGGGGAAAGCCCTGCAGCCCTTATTGTCGCCTATAGAAGGCTGGAGATAAGGGATCTGGAAAGTGTCCTCTACCCGGATGCACGTCATGAGCCGTTAAATGAAACAAATAGAGAAGAGGTAGAGGCGAGTATGCTCTCCTGGCTCTTAAGACACTGTGAGTAGAACGGAGGTTATTTGCGTTTTCGTTATGCAACAGAGGAAGGCGGTAAGCTTATTAAAAAAGCTATTGTCTATACCCTTGATGAACATAAGATAAATTTTTCTGATGTTGATAATCAGGCAGTTTATATAATTCAGCGCCTGCAAAGTGCCGGATTTGAAACGTATATAGTCGGCGGAGCTGTAAGGGATCTTATTTTAGGAAAGAAACCCAAGGACTTTGATATAGTCAGCTCTGCAAACCCTGCGAAGATAAAGAGGATTTTCAGGAACTCAAGAATAATAGGCCGCAGGTTTCGCCTTGTCCATGTTTACTTTGGCCCAAAGATTTTTGAGGTTTCCACTTTCCGCTCTTTAGGGGAAAGTTATACAGGCAATGCCTTCGGCACCATAGAAGAAGATGTCAGGCGCCGTGACTTCTCCCTAAATGCACTTTTTTATGACCCCCTAAAGCAGATTGTTATTGATTATGTGGGTGGAATGAAGGATATCCAAAACAGAATAATTAAACCGGTAATCCCGCTTTCCGACATATTCACTGACGACCCCGTGCGGATGATAAGGGCGGCAAAATATGCAGCCGTAGCAAACTTCAAGATTCCCTTTCTCCTTAGCCGTAAGATACGAAAACATTCAACCCTTCTTGCAGACATTTCTCCTTCAAGACTAACCGAAGAGCTTTTTAAGATAATCAACTCTCCGTATGCCTTTGAAATAATAAAGACCCTGGACATGCTCAAAATCTTTTCTTATATACAACCCCGTGCGGTAGAACTTTTTAAGTCTAAAGGCGGCTTTAAGGCAAGGTATTTTAAGACCATGCTTGCGCTTAACCGTGAGGACTCTTCCAGGCATCCGGGTGAGGCCTTTGCCTCCCTAATCCGCGATTATCTTGAAGATCTTGTTGATTGGGACGGGAAACGGACAGAAGAGCGCGGCATTCCCTTGAGCGAGCGCTTCAAGGCAGCCTTTATTCTTGCAAGAAAATTCGTGCTTCCGATAAATCCGCCCCGCAAGGAAATTTACAGCGCTTTAAGGTTATTATTTTCCGAGCATGGGGTGTCCGTAAAAGGAATGCGCTTAAGTGAGCGGCCAAGGCCCTTTGGAAGGAAACAGAAGTAAGACCCTTACTGGGTAATTTTATCAATAATTATATTAACTTCTTCGATTAGGATGCCGGTATACCTCTCTATATTCTCGATCACATATTGCTGTAATTCATGGATGTTTCCGCTTAATTGGGTTCCGTAAGGAACGTCAATTGTAATTACAAGCCTATAGCCCATTTCATCATCCCTTACTATTATTTTCTTTATTTTAATTTCCCTATTGTATTCATCCACACAGTGGATAACCATCTGGCTTAATGCGCCTTCGGAGATGATCACCTTTCCCCTCTTCGAGTATTCGGGCCTTACAAGGGATTTTTCGTGAACGCTCGGGGCAGCACCTATATTGACCGGCCCTTTTTTCTGCCTGAAAATCCTGATTGCCTTATAGAAGATATTCGGATAGCTTCTTTTTACTTCGATTGACGGCACGGGAATTACATGCTTTCCCTCTATGCGCCTCGTCCTTATTGCCTTATCAATTTCCTCCCTTGAAGCGACATCTTCTATCTTGATTATCTTTATTGGATTTGGGAGCTGGAGCCTTGCTGCAATTTTATTTACCATTTTCTCCGAAGTACCAAGTACCAGGATCTTTCTTGTTTTTTCACCCTGCAGTTTCTTTGCAATCTCATCCCTATGCGATTTCTGGTCAAAGAGAGCAACCTTGACAGCGGCCATAAATGTCTTCTCTTTCTTTGCAGAATGGCCTGCAAGGATGCGGTTGTCCCTGATCAATAGACCGTCGTCTATTATATAGTCAATGCCATACTTCTGGGCCACAAGCTTTGCCCGGAAGCTCTTTCCGGTTCCGCTTTCTCCCACGAGGGCATAGACTTTTATCCTTTGAAAATAAAATAGGGACTTAAGAAACATGGCAGTATTATAACAAAAAGATGCCTGTTACATCACCGGTATTAAACGCCGATAATAAAGCATGAAGAAAATTATTATTTTACTGTTTCTGCTCCTGCCTGCATTTGCCTTTGCACAGAACAAGTTGACCTTGGCGCATTTTTGGAGCATCCCCTGGGGCCTGTCCATTGAAAGGGTGGAGGAAATCCTTTTGGAAAGGGGCCTTACCGGCATCCGCGATAATCATGCCCTTATTACTACTGCCGATTATGAAGGCGAAGAGGGGACTATGGTTTTTCTTTTCAGCAGGGCTAATAGGTTTCATTCAGGAATTGTAATTTATCCTGCCTCGGAGAACAATGTTTTAGACAGATATGATCATTATAGGCTTGTTTTGGCAAGGCGCTATGGCATGCCCGACACGGCAGTTGAGTTTTTCGAACCTCCTTTTCAAAAGGGAGACGGCAAGGAAGTTGATGCAATTATGACAGATAATGCCTTCTACTTTACCGAATGGGAGTTTGGAAATGGCGGCCTTGCATCTGTTACAATTTTTAATTCCCTTGATGTGGGCCTTACCTTTAGAAATCCCGGCTATGCCGACAGGAATTAAAACTTGTATACTAGTATACAAGTTCAGCCAGTCTTGACAATAAGCGGCTTTCTATATTAAATAATAGTATGACTTCGTTTATTTTTGACTGCTACCGATACTCCTATCTTAGCCCCTCTTATTGAGGGGCCATACTCTGACGTAATTATTTTCTCAGATTAACAAGAACAGGAGGACTTATGAATAGTGTATTACAAACATTAAAAACAAGGGGCTTTTTCGCCCAATGCAGCAGTCCGGAAGGGCTTTCCCGCTTAATGGACGAGGGGCCTGTAACATTTTACATAGGCATAGACCCAACAGGAGCAAGCGCCCATATAGGCCACATGGTGCCTTTTTTTGCATTTACCCATTTAATTAATGAAGGCCATAAGGGGATTGCTCTAATGGGCGGAGGGACTGCAAGGATCGGTGATCCATCGGGAAAAACTGAAGTGCGAAAGATGCTGAGTTACGAGCAATTGGACGAGAACGTAAAATCAATTGCCTCCCAGCTTAGCGGTTTCATTTCTTTTGACGGAGATGCGGCAAGGATCGAAAATAATAAGGATTGGCTTGCAGACCTGAACTATATAGACTTCTTGCGCGAAATAGGCAGGCATTTTTCGGTTAATAGAATGCTTAGCATGGAAGCATATAAAACACGCTTGGAAACAGGTCTTTCATTTATTGAGTTTAATTATCAGCTTTTACAGAGCTATGATTTTCTGGAATTATACCGCCGTACCGGCTGCCGTCTTCAAATAGGCGGGGACGATCAGTGGGGCAATATACTTGCAGGCGTGGACCTGATTCGCAGGATTGAAGGAATCGAAGCCTTTGCCCTGACCTTCCCGTTAATTACAACAACAAGCGGGGAGAAAATGGGCAAGACTGAAAAGGGGGCTCTCTTTTTAGATCCAAAAATAACAAGCCCCTACGATTTTTTCCAGTACTGGAGGAATGTCAACGATGCCGACATTCGTAATTTCCTTCTTACCTTTACCTTTTTGCCTGTCGAGGAAATTGATGAGCTAACTGCAAAGGGAAAGAATCCGAATGAGGCAAAGGAAAGGATGGCCTTTGAAATTACTTCAATCATTCACGGAAAGGATGAGGCAGAAAGGGCAATGTCCGGGGCAAGGGCTGCCTTTGGAGGCGGCGGAGAAAAGTCCGCAATGCCAAGGGCAGAGTTAGCCCGGGGAAAATTTGAAGCAGGTTATGGTGTAATCGAGCTTTTCTGTGACGCAGGCCTTGCAGGAAGCAAGAGCGAGGCCCGCCGCCTAATCGAACAGGGCGGAGCCTTTGTCTCGGTGGCCGGTACAGAAAGGGCTGTGAGTGATGTAGCGGCTCTTATTGGCCCCGAAGTCCTTAATACAGAGCTAATCTTACGAGCAGGGAAGAAAAGATATTGTTTGGTAAATTTTACATAGTTTAAGAAGAGTTCACACGGAGCTCACAAAGGTCACGGAGAACTCTCTGTGCCTCTGTGATCTCTGTGTGATTAAAATTAAAGAAAGTGAAAAGGTAACAAGGAAAGTATGAGCTATTCGAAACGAAAAGTATTTTTATCGGCATTCAAGTATTCAATCCCGGTTTTACTTGGCTATATAGCAATCGGCATTGCCTTTGGCCTTGTAATTTCGGGGATTGGGTATCCCTGGTATCTTGCTTCAATTATGAGCATCTGGATGTTTGCAGGGGCAGGGCAATTCATTGCAGCAGGCTTGTTTGTATCCGGTGCAGGCATTCTGCAGGCCTGTTTAATTCAGCTTGTCGTAAATGCAAGGCATATTGCCTACGGCCTTTCCATGCTGAAACGCTTTGACAGGCAGGGGCCGTATAAGCCATATATGGTTTTCTCTCTTACCGATGAAAACTTCGCCCTCCTATCTTCCATGCAGGAAAACCCCGGCCGGAGTGATGAGGAGAGGCGGCTTTTCATGTTCTATGTTGCCGGTCTGGATCATTCTTATTGGATAATTGGATCCACCCTTGGAGCAGTTGCAGGCACTCTGATTCCCTTCGATTTTGGGGGGGTGAGCTTTGCGCTTACTGCGATGTTTGTAGTTTTAATGATCGAACAGATAAAGAAGGTAAAGAAACTGCCCCTATTCATTGTTTCAGGGGCCGCAGGACTCCTTGGCGTATTTTTGCTCCCCGGTAATATTTCCCTTCTGGCAGCTCTTATCCTTGCACTTATAATCTCGATATTCATTAGGGGGGAAAAAGTATGAGTACCCTTCAAGGAGCATTACTTTTAACATTCGCTATGGGCCTTGTCATACTTTTCTGCAGAGCCTTCCCATTCCTTTTCTTTTCAAGGAAGGATAACATCCAAAGCCCCTTTTTCACCTTCGTTGAAAAAACAGTCCCCCCTGTGGCAATGACTGTCCTCGCACTTAATGCAATAGGCGGCAGTCTTCGCGAAAGCCTTCAAGGCGGCTCTCTTACGCTTATCGCTGCAATCTTTACTGCAGCAATACATTTATGGAAGAGGAATGCTCTTTTGAGTATAATCGGGGGAACTATACTTTATATGATTTTAATTAGAGTTATTTCGGTTTCGTAGAACGAGATATCACTATAAATATCTTTTTGGCTCTCCGCCCTCAACTTGGGTATGAAGCTCTATATAGCTCTTTGCAGTGCTTGCTGCAATCTTTGCCATAAGAACTTCCTCAACCTGGAAGAGACCTACTTCACTTGTCATTTGAACTTCAATACGGATTGGTTTATCTCCGCCCTTTGTTATATTAACTTCCTTAATTGAGTTTGCAGAATACTGATGAATATTGCCCGCCCTGGGTGCCTGACCAAGGGCAAGAGAAACCCTTGCGCGGCCCTTTGTCATGTCACAACCGTCTGCGATAAGTATAAGTCCCGCTTCAAGAGAGTGAATGGTACGGTTACCCATATGCCCTGCAATACCTTCAAGGGCAAGGGAGCGTATCATCACCTTCTTCTGCATATTATCCTTATAGAAGTCGCTTAAGATCCGGTTCAGAATTGGTACGGCCATGAAGGAGGAGTATAGCTCATGATCCTGCCTTCCTATGCACATTCCTAAATCGTGGAGCATTGCTGCAAGCAGGGCTCCTATAAGACTGTCTTCAAAGTTTCCGACCCCTTCCTTTTCAAGGCTTGTTTGTATGCCTGCCTTTCTTAAGATATCAAGCATAATGATGACGTTTAAGACAACTGTACGCATGTGAACAGGGCCGTGATCGTTATACCCGAGGCGAACTATAGAAACATTATTTGCATAATCCTGTGATGCATTTATTTCTTCATCGTTGATTAAAATATTGGCAACTTCCAGTATTTTATCCGATACGCCAAGAGCTTTAAGAGCTCCTATGATCTTTTGATCCAGCGATAGAGCTTTATGCGACTTCATATCCATAATTTTAATCAATAATACCGATAATATAAAGTATGATTAAGCTTTTTTTTCTTTTTTTTCTGTGTTTAATACCCTGTTTTGGACAGGATTTGACAATCGATCAAAATGATTTCGCCCTTGAACAAAGAGAAGAAGAAGGCTTTCATCTATTTATCCGAAAAAAAACTGATATCAGCTCTGTATTGCTCACCGAATCGACAAGGGACCCGAGCATGTCAGAGGCAAATTATGCCTATAGGGCCCTTGAATGGAACCCGATAAACGGCGACGAGATAAGGCTCTTAGACGGTTTTGCTATACCAAGTGAATCCGGGATTTTCTCCCTTGTCTCATCCACACCTGTTCCCCACCCCGAATTAGGGGAGGCCTTTCACATATTTGTCCCTTGGGTTGTAAACTATGGCTATGAGGGCATGAGGCAAAATGAAGTCCGTATGACTGACGGGACTTATATAAATATCAGGACTTTTAGCCTGCCCTATGCAGATTATAGGGGCAGTTTCTTTGATAATCCCTTCGAGCTAAGGGGTATACAGAGAGCTGTAGAAGCGCCTGACGATACCTACTCCAGGGAAGCTGTTGTGAGCTTTTCAGAAATTACAAGGAGGGGAGGAGGGGAATTTGTCTTTGCATCGAATCCGACAGAGATGATGGAGCATATTGAAGCCCTGCTTTTGCAGGAGGCAGGGAATTCCCTTGATATTGTAATTTGTTTTGATACTACGGGCAGCATGGGCAGGTATATTGATGCAGTACGCAGAATGTTAATTCCTATGCTGAGAAGACATCTCTCCCGCTTCCCCGACTTCCGTATAGGCCTTGTTTTATACAGGGATTATCCGCCGGATATATATATTACTAGAATTATGCCCTTTACAAGGGATTTCTTTTATTTTCAGAGATACTTAAGTGCGGCAGTCGCCTGGGGCGGGGGTGATATTCCTGAAGCTGTTTATGAGGCCCTTTATGACGGTGCAGACAAGTTCCCCTGGGCCCTGGATTCAAGGTTGATGATCCTAATCGGTGATGCCCCCCCTCATCCTGAGCCGAGGGGAGAAATTACTGCTGAAATGGCATATCGCAGAATCGAGGAGCAGGGAATTACTGTGAGTGCAATACTCCTTCCGCAATAGTTTTTTCTATCTTCTTCGGAAGAAGGGGATATTACGGCGGGCCTCTTCCTCATCTATCCTTTCAAGCACTATATGTGAAAGAATCTCAAATTGAGGGGGGAGCATTTGCCCCCCGGGGCCGTTATATCTTTCCAAAAGATTATTAAACATGGACCTTGAAAGGTCAAAATTACGTTGTTTATAGTGGATAAAGGCTATTTCATACTCGGCAGCACAGATATAGTCTATATTAAGCGGATAACGTTCGATTAGGACCTCGTAATACTGCAATGCATGAGCGAACCTATTCCTGTCGGAGGCTTCCTGCCCCCTCTGGATAAGCTCCATCGGGCTGAGGTCATTCGGTACAGTTATCGGGGTAGTCGCACAGGAGAGTATTAAGACCGTAAGGGCAAGCACTATTGCCGATTTTGCAAATCTCATAGGTTTTCTATACCATTTTAGCGGTAAAAATACAAGGGATTAAGAGCGAAGCTTGAAATTTTTCTTTAGGAGATTTAATAGATTTTTTAACCGTTCGTCAAATTTATCTGCAATGGGAATAACGGCAAAAATATCCCTTCTCTCCCTTTCAAACCAATTATAGAGCCGCTCCCGGATTTCAAGATCAGAATCCTTCGCCCCTGTCATTTTTACGAGGGTGATCATTTCGTCCTTTGAAAACATTATACTTTTATTCCTAAAATACAGATAATAACTGCTCCCGCTTTGTGTTGCCTCGATTCGCATTTTATTATCCGCTTTTTGCTCCGCTTTCTTTACAATAGTATTTTTACGGGAAGATGCGCTTTTTATCGAAAGTGCAGTCTTGTTTAGCTCAGTCACCTGCATATTGTAGAGATGGATTCGGGCTTGCTCCACAAGAAAGGCCAGGCCCTCCTCATCGAGCTTAGGGATTAGACTCCGAAGTTCCTTTGCCAAAGGTTCATTTTTGCTTGCCGTCTTTTTTCCTTTTGCCATTAATCCCCCTGAGACCTTTAAATGATCTCCTCTTTTCTGTTATTATAGCATAGAAGAAGAAAACAAGAAGTATGATAGGATTATTTATGATAATTAGTATATCATATAGATGATGGCTTCATTTTCCTGCTGCTAACCATACTCGATTTTCGCTAAATGTTTTAAAAATTTGTAAAAAAAGTGTAAAAAACTGTTGAAAAGTAAAGCAAAACACATTTCCGCGCAGTATATAGGGTATGGAGGAAAGTGTAATGAATGATGTATCAATAAAAATTAGGGACATGATCTATGAAATTCGTGGACAAAGGGTCATGTTCGACAGGGATTTGGCTGTTTTATATCAGGTAGAGACTAAGAATCTGAATAGGATAGTTAAAAGGAATATTGCGCGATTTCCTGAAGATTTTATGTTTAAATTAACAAGAAGTGAAATCTATAACTTGAGGTGCCAATTTGGCACCTCAAGTTGGGGTGGTTCTAGGTACAGCCCCTATGTCTTCACAGAACAGGGCATCGCCATGCTTTCAGGCTTGCTAAACAGCGATATTGCCATATCTGTTAATATTGAAATCATGCGAACATTCATAAAATTAAGGCAATATGTTCTATCGCAACCGGGTATAAATGAGCAAATCGCTGATTTACGCAATCTTCTAATGCTATATATCGAAAAAAATGATAAACGTGTGAATGACATCATCATTGCCCTGGATAGCCTGATCTGTAAACCTGAGCCGGCAAAACGTATTGGTTTTAATGTCGACTAGAAATCAAAATAGGGTCTAGGCTACACTGCAAGTACATGCGCACCTATAGCGGCCCTTTTAAGATAATCCTGACCTGCCTTGCAATCTTCTGGGTAGTATTCCAGCTTTACTTCAATACAATTGGCTCAATGGAAGCCATCAGCTTTCGGGCATATCATTCTCTATTCCTATTAATCTTCTGCTTCTGCTATTTTCCTTTGTATAGAAAAGAAGCCCTAAACCGAAAACTGCCGGGCATATTCGACTTTGTCTTGATTGCCCTGTCCCTCTTTGTCTTTATGTACTTCATTTTAAACTATCCTCGAATTGCAATGGCGGGGGGCTTTGTCACGCAGGCAGAGAACATCCTTGGCATACTTGCTCTTATTCTGGTCTTTCTTGCTGCCCGCCGGGCTGCAGGTGCCCTTGTATGGCTTGCCCTTATCTTCCTTGCCTATAATGTCCTCGGGCGCTTTCTTCCCGACGGGCCCTTTCGCCTTGCAAGCCTTTCGGTTAATCGAATTGTCGGGCATCTATTCTGGAGCAGCCAGGGAATCTTCGGGACGGGCATTGGCGTTTCTGCCACTTACATCTTTGTCTTCATCCTCTTCGGCTCATTTCTAAACAAGTCAGGTTTTACAAATCTTATCAACGATCTTTCTCTAACCCTTGTCGGTAAAACTGCAGGAGGGCCCGCGAAGGTTGCAGTCCTTGCCAACGGTCTAATGGGCATGATCAATGGGGCAGCGACTGCCATTGTTGCTACAACCGGAAGTATCACCATCCCGATGATGAGAAAGGCCGGCTATAGCAAGGAGTACTCTGCCGGTGTTGTTGCCGCCGCTGCATCGGGAGGGCAGTTTTGTCCGCCAATCATGGGGGCCGTCGCCTTTTTAATGGCGGAGTTTCTTGGGGTTTCTTATACTGTTGTTGCAATGGCAGCAATAGTTCCTGCCTTTCTTTATTACTTCGGCATCCTTGCAGCTGTTCACTTCAAGGCAAAGAGCGAGGGTCTTTCGGGGCTTTCTATGGAGAATCTGCCCAATGCCATACAGGTCCTAAAAAAAGAAGGGCACCTTCTTGCACCGCTTATTTCGCTCCTTATAATCATGTTCTTAGGGTTTACTCCCCTCTTCGCCTGTGTCATTTCCATCTTTGTGACAATTGCCTGTTCATGGTTGCGAAAAGAAACCCGCATGGACTTGAGTAAAATAATCAATGCCTGCGAAGAGGGGGTTCGCGGTGCGATAAGTGTTGGCGTATGCTGTATCATCATCGGGGTTATTATCGGGACAGTGTCCTTAACCGGGCTTGGTCTTCGTTTCGGTTTCCAGATGCTTCGTGTGGTGGGCGAGGGGGAGCTGCTCAAGGCAGGGGTGATGGTAGCGATAATGAGCACAATTTTGGGAATGGGAGTTCCCGGGATTGCCTCCTATGTAATAGTCACCGCAGTGGCAGTCCCTGTAATGATAAACGCAGGAGCCGTCCCCATTGTTGCCCATCTCTTCTGCCTCTTTTACGCCTCCCTTTCAAATATTACTCCCCCCGTGGCAATCTCTTCCTTCGTTGCATCGGGGATTGCAGGCTCGAATCACACCAAGACGGCTTTCCTTGCAATGCGTGTAGCCCTTGCCGGTTTCATTCTTCCGTTTTTCTTCCTGTTTAACCCCATCCTTCTTCTTGGTACAGCTCCCGAAGGAAGTACAGTTATTCAGGTGATAATTTCCATTGTAACTGCAAGTGCAGGAATCTTGCTTCTGTCCTCTGCAACGGAAGGCCGGTTTATCAGAAAAAGTTATTGGCTCGAACGTATTGTTTGCATTGTGGCAGCAGGGCTCTTGATTGATTCTTCAATTTTTACCGATAATATCGGAATTATCCTTTTGGTATTACTTATTTTATTTCAGATTTATTTTAAAGTTGATAAAAAGAAGAAAGCATGATGCAAAGAATATTTTTTAAGTTATTTTTTATTTTAGTGATGATTTTACCTATGGCTTTCCTCCCCGGCTGCTCGCGCGGAAGCCGCGCCGAAAACCGCACCGAGAGGACACAGACAGTATTCCTAAACTTTCCGACAGCGAATATGGGAGGGGCGGTGTTCACGATAGGTGCTGCCCTTGCAAATATCTGGAACGAGAACATCGACGGGCTTCTCGTCTCAGCAGAAGCCTCCAACGGAGGAATCCAGAATCTCGGCTTAATGGCAAGCGGCGATGCTCATGTGTCGGTGGCTGTAACAAGTATAATCACCGAGCAGAAACAGGGCATTGGTGTTTTTTCAGGAAGGCAGTACGAGGGGGTGAGGATTTTAAGTGCCCTTTATTCCAATTATAATCAGATAGTCGTGGATGCAAGTACAGGGATTAGGACCCTTAACGATGTGGCAGGCAGGCGCTTTGCCCCCGGTGCGCCGGGAAGCACCACCGAGGTTGAGACCCGTCTCCACATGACAGCCGCAGGCATGAGTTACCCCGACGACATAAGGGCCCAATTTGTAGGATTTTCCGAGGCAGTCGATTTAATGCGAAACAGGCAGTTGGACGGGGTCTGGGTGCAGGCAGGCATCCCCACAGCGGCGGTCAGCGAGATGTACCTGACGGCAGGGGGCACCTTAATATCCATGGACGCAGAGCTGGTAAGGAAAATGACCACCGACTATTCCTGGTATAACCACGCCTATATCCCTGCGGGGACCTACGAGGGCCAGAACGAAGACATCCGTACAACCAGCATAACTATCACCCTTATAATCGATGAAAAACTAAGTGACGATCTTGTCTACGAAATGACCAGGGTACTCTGGGAAAATATCGAAAGGTTAAAAACAAGTCATAGTGCCTTAAGGGATGTGACCTTAGAGCATAGCGTCCAAAATCTTGCAGGCCTGCCCCTGCATCCCGGCTCTGAAAGATACTATAGAGAAATGGGGCTGGTAATTATGAATGGTATAAGGTAAGCTTAACGTCACTATGAAGAAGATAATTCATGTAGAGAACAGCGAGTTTTTCAGGAAACTGATGAGAACCTTCCTTGAAAAAGAGGGCTTTGAAGTTGAGAGTTTTGACAGCGCACAAGAGGCTAACTTTTCCATAGGAGCCGGCTCGGGCGATATGGTAATAACGGCCATGACCTTTCATGATATTGACGGGTTTGATTTCGTACATAAGATTCTGGAATCCTTCTCGGGGCCGGTAATCGTTGTAAGCTCCAGCGTGGATAAAGACCTTGAGGAAAAGCTCCTTGATCTTGGAATCCGAGCTGCCCTAAGTAAGTCAGGGCAGTGGCAGGAGAGTCTTAAACCGCATCTTGCTTCTCTTAAGAACTCGTAATAATATCGCTTCTGCGTCCGAGAATGATATAAGCAACTACACCTGCACCAAGAACAATCATCAAAGCGCCTGACATGCCCCGGAAGCTGAAGTTCTGGTAAAGATAGCCCCCGCCTGCTGCACCTGCAGCATGACCGAGTGACATGAATATCTCATGAAAAGCAAAGTTCCTCTTTGGGTTCTTTCCTGTAGAACTTGAATAATAAACACTTGTAGTATTTGCGCCTGAGTTTATGACTCCAAAAAGCATCGCTGCAAAAATGATAAAACCAAGGGTATTGCCTGCAAGCAGGAAAAGAAAGGCGCAAAATGTAAGTCCTCCCTGCATCAATAAAAACCACCAGTTCCTGAAATGCCATGCTGTATACTTTGCAAGAACAGCAAAGGCTGCAAACCCTGCTGCACAACGGAAAAAGTGTACCATTCCGGCCGTACCTTCAGAAAAACCAAGACCTTCCCTAATATGCAGGGGAAGTATGCTTCCGATTAAACCCATGCAAATAGCTGCGCTGAAGTTGCAGGCCCAACTGCGATAACGGCAATAGTTTGAGTGTTTATCCTGCTTTAAAACTTGAGTTTCATTTTGCTTTTCAACGGTTTCAGACTTTACAGGGCCCCTATCATCCTTACGAAAGTGAAATACCATTAGGAAGTACATTATGAATGCCGAGAGAAAACTTATGTTTACCATTATAAAATTTGCTGTGCTGTTCCAGCTATAGATAAAACCTGCAATCGGCGGACCTATCATTATAGAAGCCATCCAGCTTCTCTGATAATAACTTATATTTACGCTAAGTTCCTTGCCGCTGTATCCCGCAGTTACATTTGATATCATCGTGGGCCAGAAAAAACTCATCCCAAGACGCAGAACCAAAAAAGAGACGTAAAGAAGGGTAGGGACTCTTGCATAGCCAAGGGGGAAGGAAGTTAACAGCACCACTCCGACAGCAATCGGGAGTACTATTGCGGGATTGAACTTGCTTCCCAGCACGAGGTATAGGTTTGAGCCCAGAAAATAAGTCAGGGAACCGAGGGCCATGAAAGTGCCCACCTGACCCGGACTGAAAGACAACCAGTCTGTAAGGCGGTAAACCAATGAGAAGCCCATGGTAACTTCGCCCAAACAAAACAAAAATGTACAGGCATAAAGAAAATGATGTTTTCGTAAAAATCGCACGTCCGTACACTGTACAGCAGACATGGATTTTAGTCAATTTCCTTCTTTACTTCCAGCCGGTTTTATGGTAAAATTTAAACAGTGTAATTTTATCCAAATTGGAGGTTAGAAAATGGTAAAGGTTGCGATAAATGGGTTCGGCCGCATTGGTCGTCTTGTGTTTCAATCTATTGTCGATCAGAAACTGCTCGGCAAGAAAATCAATGTGGTGGCGGTTACTGACATCTCGACAGATGCAAAGTATTTTGCCTATCAGCTCAAATACGATTCCACTCAAGGACGCATGAAGGCGAAAATTGAAACTGCAAAGAGCAGCCCTTCGGCAGCCGAAGACGATGTACTTATAGTGGACGGTCATAAAATCCTCTGTGTAATGGCTCAAAGGGAGTTAAAGGATCTGCCTTGGTCAAAACTTGGAGTAGATTATGTTCTTGAATGCACAGGTCTCTTTACAGACGACAAGGCCTTTGATCACCTTAAGGCAGGAGCAAAGAAGGTTATTATTTCTGCACCGGCAAAGGCAAAAGATCAGCATATCCCGACCTTTGTAATGGGTGTAAATGATGATAAGTATAACCCTGCCAAAGATCATGTTGTATCAAACGCAAGCTGCACAACAAACTGTCTTGCTCCGTTAGTACATGTTCTTTTAAAAGAAAAAATCGGTATAGAAAAAGGTCTAATGACGACCATTCATGCCTATACGGCAACCCAGAAAACCGTTGACGGTCCTTCCAAGAAAGACTGGAGAGGCGGCAGGGCTGCGGCCATCAATGTAATTCCTTCAACCACGGGAGCTGCAAAGGCTGTAGGTGAAGTACTCCCCGAAACAAAGGGTAAGCTCACAGGAATGGCCTTCAGGGTACCTGTTCCCACAGTCTCCTGTGTGGACCTTACCTTTACTGCCGGAAAGGACACATCAATTGAGGAAATCGACAAGCTCATGCTTAAGGCATCAAAGACCTATCTTAAGGGCATTTTAGGCTATAGTGATGAAGAAGTTGTTTCTACAGACTTTATCAAAGACCCGAGAGCTTCCATTTACGATAGTCTTGCAACTTTACAGAATAACCTGCCCGGGGAAAAACGCTTCTTTAAAATTGTTTCCTGGTACGATAATGAGTGGGGTTATTCCAACCGCCTGGCGGATTTCCTTATGCATATGATCAAAGCCGGCGAAAGCAAGAAGAAGTAAGGCATGATAAAGACTGTCAAAACCGTTGACCTCAAAGGTAAACGGATAATAATGCGGGTGGACTTTAATGTACCCATGAAAGACGGTGTGGTTCAGGATGGCACCAGAATTACTGCTGCCATTCCTACCATTAAGTACATACTTGCAAAAGGCGCCAAAAGCCTTACCCTTATGAGCCATCTTGGGGATCCTTCCAAGGATGCCGAGAAGGCAAAGGAGAAGGCTGCAAAGGACGGGAAGAGCTTTGACTTAAATAAGTATCTAAAGGCAAAGCACAGAATGGCTCCCGTAGCTGCCTACTTACAGAAGAAGCTGGGAAAGGCAGGGACTGTAGTCTTTGCAGGGGAAGACGGCTGTTATAATAAAAAGAAGTTCATCGAAGCTCAAAAAAGCGGCACTGTGATCATGCTTGAAAATACCCGCTTCCATAAGGAAGAAACAGCCAAGGATCCCAAAGACCTTGATAAGCTTGCTAAGGCCCTTGCAGAATATGGTGATATTTTTGTGAACGATGCCTTTGGCACTGCCCACCGGGATCATGCTTCAACTGCCTCTATTGCAAAGTTCGTACCTGTTTCGGTTGCAGGCTTCCTAATGGAAAAGGAAGTTGACTACCTTGAGCCAATTGTTACAAATCCTGTGAAGCCCCTTATTGCAATTATTGGCGGAGCAAAAGTTTCGTCAAAGATTGCAGTCCTTGAAAGCCTGTTGAAAAATTCCTCGGCCCTGATTATCGGCGGAGGAATGTCTTATACCTTCCTCAAGGCTCAAGGGAAAAAGATTGGAAAGTCCTTGGTAGAAAATGATCAGATAAATACAGCACTTAAAATTCTCGATGCGGCAAAGAAAGCAGGTGTTGAGATAGTTCTGCCGTTGGATCATGTCGGAGCCGAGAAGTTCGATCCTGCTTCAAAGCCTGTGATTGTATCTGCGGGGAGCATCCCGGATAAGCTCATGGGTATGGATGTGGGGCCAAAAACCCTCGCACTCTATAAAAAGGTTCTGGCAAAGGCAAAGACCATAGTGTGGAACGGCCCTGTTGGGGTTTTTGAATTTGATGCCTTTGCGAAGGGAACCGAGGAAGTGGCAAAGATGGTCGCAGCTGCTACCGCCAAGGGTGTAATCACCGTGGTTGGCGGAGGCGATTCAGTGGCCGCCGTGAACAAGTTTAACCTTGCCAAAAAGATGAGCCATGTAAGCACAGGGGGCGGCGCCTCCCTTGAACTCCTTGAAGGCAAAAAGCTCCCCGGCATTGAAGTTACCCGCAGCAGGGAATACTTTATTGCAGGCAACTGGAAAATGCACATGACTCGGGGCGAGGCTTCTGCCCTTGCAACCGCTATGGTAAAAGCTTTAAAACCGGGGAAACACAGGTATCTTGTGGCTCCTTCCTTTACGAGCCTTCAAACCGTCGGCGAAGTAATAAAGGGAAGCAATATTCTTCTTGGAGCCCAAAACTGTGCCGCAGAGGCGCAGGGTGCTCATACAGGAGAAGTTTCTGTTTTACAGTTGAAGGACCTGGGTGTTGATGCCATTATCCTCGGGCACAGTGAAAGACGGCATAGCTATAAGGAAGATGATGAACTCATCAATAAGAAGGTAAAGCTGGCCCTTGCTCACGGTTTTGAAGTAATCCTCTGTATAGGAGAAACCCTGGAAGAGCGTGAAAAGGGCAAGGTCGAAGCTGTTTGCAAACGTCAGACAGAAAAAGGTCTTGAAGGCGTCTCATCGAGCCAACTTTCCAAGGTTACCATCGCTTATGAGCCTGTTTGGGCCATTGGCACGGGGAAAACTGCAACACCGAAGGATGCCCAGGACGTTCATAAGTTTGTGCGCGGCCTAATCGCGAAGCTCTATGGTGAGTCCGAAGCGAAACAAATTGTCATCCAGTACGGAGGCTCGGTCAAGCCTGAAAATGCCGCCGAATTGATGGCCATGGAAGACATTGACGGTGCACTTGTCGGGGGAGCATCCTTAAAAACCGAAACCTTCGGCCCGATTGCCAAGTTTAAGTAGTTTTTGATTCTATTTTTATAAGGCGGAGGGCCTTTCCTCCGCCTTTTTTCGTTATAGGCTTGAATAAGTTCTATTGATTTGTTAGGATTAGGTATGGGTATTCTTAGTATTGTATTGTTGGTTTTTTTGATAATTATCGCCGTTATTCTTATCCTTTTAGTCCTTGTACAGAATGAGGAGGGAGACGGTTTAGGGGGATTGTTCGCAGGCGGCAGTAATTCTGCTTTTGGCTCGAGATCGGGAAATTTCTTAACGAGGGCCACAACTATATTGGGCTCCCTGTTTTTGATCATTAGCCTTGGTCTTGCGCTAATGAACCGCGGCCCTGCTATAACGGGTGTTGAAAGAGCAGGTAGGACCATGCTGCCGGAGGCAGGTACCGAGTGGTTTTTACAGGATGATGATACGTCCCCCGCACTCGATGATGATGACCTAGACTAAGTTGAAAATTATTGATTCTCATATTCATTTTTCAAATATAGCCTCTTTAAAAGAGTTCGCTGAAGCCGAATCGGATGTGGATTATTCTAAAGCAGGATATGAAAAGGAAGCTCTAGACAACAATGTAGTCCATTCTATATGCATGGGGATCTCCGAGCCCTCTCCTCATGCATTCCCGGATACAATAACCGAAACGCCGATGCACGCAACTCTTGATGAAAGAATGCCGCCGGATGTCTCCCTCTGCCTTGGGATTAACCCCCATACCCTGGATGATGATAGTATTAAAAGAATGGAAGGCCTTATTATGGCGGGGGGAAACATAGTAGGAATAAAGATTTTTGCAGGGTATTATCATTTTGATGTATGCGATGCAATCTATACGCCTGCATACCGACTTGCAGAAAAGTACGACTTAACTGTCGCAATTCACTCAGGTGACACTTTTTCCGACAGGGGGCTCCTGATTTATTCCCAGCCCCTTTCTATCGATAGGCTTGCGCTTACCTACCGCGATACCAGAATCGTAATCTGCCACCTTGGCTCTCCGTGGATCCTCGATGCCTGCGAAGTGACATTTAAGAATAAGAATGTATACCTTGACCTGTCGGGTCTCCTTGGAGGGAATACAGCGTATCTGGATTATATGACAAGCAAGCAGCTCTTTATCGATAGAATCAAAGGCGCATTAATTTTTCTTGATAATTATAAAAAGGTGATGTACGGAACAGACTGGCCTCTCGCACCAATGGCAGCATATATCGACTTCTGCAAACTCCTTGTCCCGGCTGAGACCTATGAGAAGGTTTTTTATTCTAATGCAATCGATGCTTATAAACTAAAACTTTAAGTAAGGTTCACCTTTTTATATCCTATGCCCGTGATCCTGCCTCCGATTATTTTTATTCCTGTAATGCCTCCGCCCTCGCTCCTTTCAATGCTGAATTTAATCGGATAATCAAGCCGGCAAAGATAAACATTTTCTTCAATAGGCAGTATTTCCGATTGCCCTAGGCGTTTTTGGCGCATTTGGAGCTTGCCGTTTTCGATGAGTATTTCAAAGTAGGATTCGGTTTCTCTGCTGAAATAAATACCGGGCAGAGCTTTTAGATCCTCTGCTGATATGCCGGCACCGGGAAAGTTCTGCTCCGGCAGTGAGCCAAGTTTAAAAATCATGTTCATGCCGGGTGTTATAACAGGGCCTTCTTCTGTTATATAAAGCTTAAAAGGAGAATTAACGACATCGTAACAGTTCCCGCTTTGATGCTTTATCAATGATGTTTTTTCTCCCATTACAAAGTAAACCTTCTCATCGTTAGGTTTAATAAGATCAACAGTTCTGCTCATTTCGTTAAAAAAGTATGCCCCTAAATATTCGATTATATCGCTTGAGTTTTCCTTGTAAAGTTTTTCATCAAATTCATCTCTCTTTTCTTCAATGCCGAGAATAATACGGGCAATGCGAAAACCGGCATTGCCGACTAAAATATTTTCAACATTGCTTAAGATCATTATGTCCAGCTCATCGTCAGGGAAGGTTAACATGGAAGCTCTATAGCCTTCATCTGCACCATCGTGGTTAATCAGGCGTTTGCCTTCGATTTTATTAGGTCCCACTTCATTTATTGTAACACCACAGGCGTATGCAGTTTTGCCTTCTCCTGTCAGTTTAGGAACTGTAAGCATAAGATCCATGGTTTCTTTCTTACAAATTACCGGCTTCCTATAATGTCTGACCCATTTAATAAAGTCTTTTGCAGTAGTGTGAAGAGATGTGGCACCTTCGTTGGAATAGTTTAACGGCTTCCATAGATAAGAGCCGTCCCAGCAGTCTGCATAGGACATTGCCCTATTTGGAATTATCTTGTCATACTTATCTCTATAGAATGTACTCTTCATTCCCAAGGGTTCAAAAACGTTTTTCTTTGCAAAGTCATTCAATGACATGCCTGACACTTTTTTTACGATCTCGGCAAGAAGTGTAAAATTGGAGTTTGAGTACATATACTGTGAGCGTGGCGGAAAATTGAGTGAGCCCTGCCTCTTAATAAGCGTTAACAGGTCCCTTTGCGAAATATTATCGCAGAGCCTTATGCCCGATAGAATCTGCAGCTCCCACTGGTCTCTTATTCCGCTAATATTGTTCATCATATCTCTTACGGTTACGGGCTCGGCAAAGGCAACGAGCTCGCTGATATAGTCCCTTATGTCATTTTCTACGTTAATTTGCCCGCGTTCGTGAAGGAGTAATGCACAGATGCTTGTAATCTGCTTTGAAACAGAGGCTGAGTGAAAGACAGTATCATCATTAATTTTTACATTATGCTCAATGTCTGCATAACCGAAACACTCATCGTATACAGTCTTACCCTTATACACCGCAAGAACCTGTCCCCCGGGGCAAAGTCCCCTTTGCCATGGTTCAAAAAGTTTGTCAATTTTTTGTTTTATTGTCATTGCGCAGCCTCCTATTATGTTATAATCAATTTATGAAAAAACTCATAGTCTTGTCCGGGGCAGGCATCAGCGCAGAGAGCGGTATCAGCACTTTCCGTGACAGTAACGGTCTCTGGCAGAATTACCGAATTGAAGAAGTTGCAAGCCCTGAGGGGTTTGCAAGGCATCCTCAGCTTGTGCTCGATTTCTATAATCTTAGAAGGAGGCAGTTAAAGGAAGTCTCTCCAAATCGTGCCCATGAAATCCTGTTCGAGCTTGAAGAACATTATGATATTCATATAATAACGCAGAATGTTGATGACCTCCACGAAAGGGCAGGTTCTACTAAGGTTCTGCACCTGCACGGAGAGCTGAGGAAGGCTCGGCCTGTGAACAATGAAAATAGAGTAATACCTTGGGAAGAGGACCTTAATCTTGGAGACCTTGATGAAAAGGGGGTTCAACTTCGGCCCCATATCGTGTGGTTCGGGGAAGCGGTACCTGAAATGGGAAGGGCCGTTAAGATTGCAGGTACAGCCGACATTTTTCTAATAATTGGCACTTCAATGCAGGTCTATCCCGCAGCCGCCCTTGTCAATTATGTTCCGAGTCATTGTGAGATTTATGTTATCGACCCAAACCTACAGGGGCCCTTTACGGAATCGGAAAAGCATTTTAAGATGTCTGCAACAGAGGGAATGAAAAAACTAAAAGAGGTGCTTGTATAGAGCTTAGCTTGTATACAAGCAAGCAAGTATACAAGGAGGAGGAACAGTGTTGCTTATAAAGAATGGAAATGTTTATCTTGGAAACGGCGATTTAAAGCCAAACCGGGATATTCTTATTGAAGACGGCTGCATAAAGGCTGTTGAAGAAGGTATTGATAGCTCGAAGGCTAAAACTGTAATAGATGCCGCAGGAAAATATGTATATCCCGGCTTTGTGCTTGCACTGTCGGCGGTTGGAGCGGTTAATTTTGCGGACGGCTTTAGAAATTGGGATAATAACGAGACTTCCAATCCGATAACACCGCAGATGGATGTCAGGCATGCATTTGACTTAAAGGAGCTGAACCTCCAGCGTTTTACAAGGGCGGGAATAACATCATACGGACTCTCCCCGGGTACGAATAATCTTCTTGCAGGGCAGATGTCTTTTATCAGCTCTGCCGGTTGTAAAAGAGGTGACGTTTTTCTTTCAGAGAAGATGGCTCTTAAAGGAAATTTTACCAAAACAGTAAAGACAGTGTACGGTGAAGGTAAAAGCGTAAGTCCGAAAACACGCATGGCCATGTTCCAAATGATGGACGAAGCCTTTCGCTCCGCATCCGAGTATATCGAAAAGCAAAATAGTGATAAAGCGCCTGACTATGATGAAGGAAAGGAGGTATTGGCAAGGGTCTTAAAAAGAGAAATACCTTTTATAGTGAATGCCAATACACGCAGCGAAATTGAAAGTATGATAGCCCTTGGCGACAAGCATAAGCTGGAAATGGTTATATGCGGTGCTTTCGCTGTAGAAAACTGTTGGGAAGAGATTGTTAAACGCAACTGGCATGTAATTCTTGGAGACCTTACATTTGATACCATTGGCATTGATAATAAGACTAATTTGAGTAATCTTACAGCCCTATACCGCAAAGGCTTAAAGCTGTCAATTTCCTGCTCAGGTGATATGGGATATCCTCCTGCTTATGAGCAGCTTTTATGGATAGCAGCGCTTATGCATCAGGCAGGTGCTACAGGGGACGAGATAATCGACATGATGAGCATAAACCCGGCTAGGGCACTGCGTATGGAAAAATTAGTAGGTTCGATAACAGCGGGTAAACGTGCTGACATAATTTTATGTAACGGTAACCCTGCTACTCGCTTTGATAATATTGTCGAGCGTACTTTTATCGGCGGGATAGAGCGTTATAAAAGGGAGGGTGTATAAAATGCTGTTAATAAAAGATGCAACAATATTTACCATGGAAGATGATAAAGTAATTGAAAGGGGAGACATCTTAATTAAGGATGGTAAAATTGCAGAGATAGGCTCCGGCCTTAAAGCAGACAATGCAGAAATAATCGATGCAAAGGGACTTTATGTTGTGCCCGGCCTTATTGACGCACACTCCCATGCAGGAGGGTTCAGAAGGGATGGAGGGCCGCCTGATCTAAATGAATCATCCGATCCCATTACGCCGCAAGTTGACGCAATTTATGCTATTGATATTGATGATCCTGCATTTAAAGAACTGCACGAAAAGGGAGTAACGACTGTCTGTTTAATCCCGGGCAGTGCAAACGTTATATGCGGTACCGGCTTTGTAACAAAAACAAAGGGCAAGAACATAAGAGAAATGTCAATCCTAAATCCTGCTGTAATGAAATGCGCTCTTGGAGGAAACCCAAAAGGTTACGGTAAGAGGGATAAGGAACCCGTTACGCGCATGGGTGTAGCAGCACTTTTCCGCAAGGCATTAAAAAATGCTCAAATTTACATGGAGAAAAAGGAGAAGGCCGAAGGGGAGCCGCCTGCATACGACCATAAACACGAGGCATTAATTCCGGTATTGAAAAAGGAGATTCCCCTTAAAATCCACTGTGAGCAATTTGATATGGTAACTGCAATTGAAATTGCAAAAGAATTTGGATGCGATTATACAATTGAACACGGATGGGCCTGTGATCGTTTTTCCGATGAGCTTGTGGAGGGCGGAGGCGCCGTCATGTTCGGGCCTATCGGAATCCCCGAAGGCAGCGGAGAGCTCACAGGAGGAGATGTCGGCTTTGTGCGGGAGCTCGATGAGCGGGGGCTGAATGTATGCCTTATTACGGACGGGCCTATTTTCGGCGCAGATGTGCTTTTAATTTCTGCAGGGGAAGCTGTACGATACGGCATCCCCCATATGCGTGCCCTAAGGATGATAACAATTAACGCAGCAACGGGCCTTAGAGTAGGGCATAGGGTGGGCTCTCTGGCTCCGGGGAAAGATGCAGATATTGCAATTTTCAACGGCATTCCGGCTCTCGAGACGGCGGCCAAAGTCATTTATACAATTATTGACGGGAAGATAGTGTATAAAAATAGTGTTTAATTCAACACTATGCTATACTCCTTATTATGGACAAGAAAACTTTTGAAAGTACTTTAAAGGAATTTATTGAGAGCTCTTCCGGAAATTTTGTGGGGAAAGATATTCCATTCAGGGATGAGCTCATAGGCATGCGTATTTTTGCCGAGCCTGTGTTTGGTTATGCCTCTGCCGCAGATCCCTTTTTTGATGAGCTAAAAAACCCCGGTATTATAGGCCCCGGTTATATGGCCCCGATAGAATGGTTAACTGAAGCTAAAACAGTAATATCCCTATTTCTTCCATTTACCGAGCAAGTTCGGAGGGCAAATGGTCTTAACATGTCATGGCCTAGTGACGAATGGCTGTTAGCTCGAATTCAGGGGCAGGCATTTCAGAATGATATCTGTCGGTTTGGCGTAGAACTTTTTACAAAGGAAGGCTTTTCAGCCCTTTCTCCTGCAATGGATCCAAGATTTAAGCGGCTCACATCAACAGATGACTATGCTGTTAACTGGTCAGAACGTCATACAGCCTATGCTGCAGGCCTTGGAACGTTTGGACTTTCCAAGGGGCTTATTACCCGAAAAGGTATGGCTGGGCGTTTTTTGAGCTTTATTAGTTCTATCAACCTTGAACCGGATGAGCGGCCTTATAAGGGCATCTACGACTATTGCAGCTTCTGCGGTGCCTGTGCCCGTAATTGCCCTGCAGGGGCTATTTCCATCGATGAAAAGACAAAGTATCATCAGCCCTGTTCTTCATTCCTGGATTCTACAAGGGAGAAACACGCACCGTATTACGGCTGCGGCAAGTGCCAAGTTAAGGTTCCCTGCGAGAGTAAAGCGGCGAGGTTGGTTTAACGACTATCCCTTCTCTCGTCTTGATGCAATTAAAAACCAAATAAAAATCCATGCGCCCCGCAGAAATGAGCTGATCGTAATTGTTACCCAGACTCCAAGTATGCCAAGGCTTGTCCGCGATAAAATAAGGGCAAGGGGAGGTCGGATCACATTGCAGGTAATGCTTACCATTGACGGGGGCATTGTGCGGCCTATACCTCTGAACCAAGCTGCAGCTACTGCTTCAAGGTTCATGCTGAGCTGGGAGAAGGCCAGGATTAATAGGTACTGTCTTCCAAGGGCAATCAGATCAGTACCGCCGGGGAAGAAAATCGAAAAGATTGGAGCGCCGAGCAATATGAAAAGCGCCGTAATAAGGGAGCCCCAGATGAGCATTACTCCGCTGCCTATCTTTGTTCCCTTTCCTATCCTCTCCCACTTCCTTGCCCCGTAATTCTGTCCGACAAAGGCGACCATTGCAGAGCCGAAGCCTCCTCCTATTAACCAGGACAGTGACTCAATTTGAACCCCGAGACGGCTTACTGCAATTGCATTTGCTCCGAAGGAGGCTTCTATTCTTGCAGTAATCATTGTGAGAAAGCAAAAAAGGAGGCTCTCAAGGCTAATTGGAATGGACCACTTGAAGAGTTGCCTGATTTTTACGATTTCCGGCTTAAAAACAAAGGAATACTTTTCGAAGGGCCTGCTCTTATGAAAGAAAAGAGCAAGGATTATTGCCACCCCTGATACAATTTGGGCAATTATAGTAGCTATGGCTGCGCCTCTTGCTCCCATTCCCATTATCAAAATAAAAACAGGGTCAAGAACCATGTTAATTACAAGGCCAAGGGCGGTAAAAATGAAGGGGATGCGGGAATTCCCTGAAGCATAGTAAGTGCCCGCAACTACATTGACTATGAAGTTAATGGGCATGCCGAACCCGACTATCATTAAATATTCTGCTGCCGTATCTGCTACTGACTGCTCCCTGAAATTAAAGAAACTTATCAACTGCTTGTTAAAAAAGATCATGACAAGCCCAATAATCAGGCCTAGAGTGGCTGAAATTACCATTGCATTCTGTGAAAATGCAAGAGCAGTAGTTTTATCTTCCCTGCCAAGTGACTGGGATACCCCGATTTCTGCTCCCATTCTCCCAAGCAAGATAAAACCAAAGGAAAGCCACATGAACATCCCCGCACTGCCAACGGCAGCAACCGCATTGCTTCCCACACGGCCAAGCCAAAACATATCTGTCAGGTTATAGGCCATCTGGGTCAACTGGGTGCCCATTATGGGTACGGCTACAAGGAGTAATTTTTTTAGGATTCCGCCTTCGGTAAGGTTATACTTGGCTTTTTGTGCAGGTTTCATGGATTGTGTGAAAAAGCGTCGTAAATTACATTTACAATTTCGCCCATTACTTCACGAGCTCCTGTTATGTCTTGCGTCTGTGGTGAATAATCAAGAAAGGCAGAAAAAACAATTATTTCATTATCGGGAAGCTCCATAAAGCCTGCAAGGGCCGATCTAAAAATAGTGCTCCGTACTCCGTCACGCATTGTCATTCCCATTGATGACCCGGTTTTTGCATAAACATTTCCTGCGGCCCTTGAATCTGAAGTAATACCTGCAAGTGTTCCGTCTATACCAAGTATTGGGAGGGTATTCTTAAAGCGTTCAAAATACGGCTGATTGTATAGAAAGGTAAGGAACCTTGTAAATGTTGCAGGTTTATATTCGCGATTAAAGGTAAGGCTTGATATTGTACTTTGAGCTGTTGTACCCATACTGCCGGTACGCCACATTGAAGGGTCTATGCCTGCTTTAATAAATAAATTATTTTGCAGATCCATTCCTGCAAGAAAGGCATTATCATATTCGTTGCCTATTATAGAACCTAATAAATAGTACCAGGCTACAGTATGCGGATTAGCACTGAGTTTTAGCATTGGCAGTACTTGAAAATCAAGCGTCTCTGATACTATTTCTGTAAGTAAGTTTTCGCTAAGATAGAAACGGGACAACGCTTGAAAATCAAGCCGGGCTCCCGGGTTTCCTCTTACCGTAATGTCCCTTTCATTTAAAAGATCAACTATCACCATCTCTGCGAAAATCGAAGGTTCGGGAATCCTATAGGCGCGGAAAGTTTGACCACTGTCTATGGGTATTTCCCCTGTGATTGTTACCGTGTTTCTTCCATCTGCGTGGGTAATATTATTTGTAAAACTAATAGGATTTTGCCTAATCATACCGGGTGTTGCCGGTACTCCTGTTGCTGTTATTGTTATGGTATTATTTATGATTGTAAGATAGGAGGATGCCGGCGTTATTCTGAGTTCGCCGGGAGCCCCTATAGTTGCGCCCGGAAGTACAGTTACATCAATTAAGTTATCGTTAATTACCATTGAGGAGACAGTAAAAACACCTGTTCCCCCTGCTTCTCCGTCTTCTTCACGGAATAAAGAGTTATCGACAAATATATTTCCGGTTATCTGTCTAATGCCTAGGGCGGCTATTTCGTCTGCCAGATTGCGCAGAGAAAGCAGGGGGTCATCCGAAACCGGCCCTGCTCCGGCTGATATATCGTAACTATGGTCGGGAGCAGGCAGGTTTATCGTGCCATCATTGTTCATGCGTCCTCCAAGAAGAAGGTCGCCGCTTGCTATAACTACTATGTCACCATGGAGGATGCCGTTTTCTATAACTCCTGTCCTATATACAGGGGTGCGAAACCTATAATCCGGGCCAAGATACTCATAGGCAGTTCCTGCCGTAAAAATCTTCATGGAAGATGCCGGCTGAAAAAAATCATCATTATTATATGTAAAAATAAGCTCACCGGTCCTTGGCAGGTAAAATTCCATGCCCCACCTTGCATCTTCAAACTCAGGCCGGGAAATAATTTCGTTAATTCTTTCATTGATTTTCATATCGATATCTTCCGTGAGCAGAGGTGTATTCTGAGAGCTAAGGCATGAAATAACGCTGAAAAGCATGGAAAAAAGAGCAATCCGAATAATTAATCTCATTAAAAATCCCCCTTAATTAAAGGGAATTCTAGAAAATTTAGCGATATTAAGCAACCATCTTCGATATTACCTCGATATTGACCACTACTCTGCTTAACCTACGGAGTTTAACATGGCTTCTCTAAGAATATTATTCATGCGGGTCTGGTATCCTTTTCCTGCACTCTGCAGCCATTCGATTACATCAGCGTCAAGACGGACATTGACTGTCTTCTTGATAGGTTTATAATTGGCCATGTTAATGTAATGAGAAGGCTTCAGCCGGGAAATTTGCTCATCGGTCAATTCCGGAGCATCTGAAAAGTCTGTATTTTTGAAAGCTTTAATTTTTTTAGCAATCTGTGCTTTTTCTGTAATGGTCATAATATGCCTCGCGTTCTTGATTTTTCTCTTCTATGCCATGTGAAAGTTGTTTACTTTGTCTATACATTATTGTATAGTAAATTTGTATTTTTATCTACTAGTAAGCAGGTGGCATGAATATAAACAAAAGAAGCCGGATTGAAGGTACTATTGACAGATGGTATTGTGTCAATCAATATTGTAGTTTTAGGAGGTTTTTATGATACATGATGAGTTTATTTATTATAAAACCAATCAAGATGAAATAGTGCAGGGCCATCTTGATGAATTTGTAGTCATAAAAGGCCGGAAAGTACGCGGATACTATAAATCTGAAGAAGAAGCATTCGATTCTATGCTTGATGAAGAACTGGGGACATTCATGGTCAAACGATGCCAAAAGACCGGGACAGACATACTTGAATACTTTAATAATGCAGTAAGCTTTGCATGAAATATCAAGCATTGACATTAAAAGCCCCCGGGATAGCTCGCAGCATACTCATACCTTTAGTTGCCAGTCAGTCTAAGATACTCTGCGAAAAATTTAGCATTGAAAAGATTGAAGCCGATGTATTAGCACTAATAGATACAGGGGCTACAAACACATCAATAAGTAAAAGATTGGCTGAAAGCCTTGCATTGAAGGTAATTGAGCAATGTGAAGTGGGAGCTGCAGGAGGAGTTCATATCGCAAATGTTTATTTGATAGATGTCCTCCTTAGGAACATGGTCGAATTTACGAATATTAGATCGGCTGAATTTATGACAAATGAGAAATTTGATATTATTATTGGCATGGATATTCTAACAAAAGGTGACCTTGCTATAACAAATCATGATAATCGGACTGTTTTATCTTTTAGAGTACCACCGGATACATCACATATAGATTTTGTTGAAGCAGGAAAGAGGGAGAGTAATTTATAATAGACTTAACTGATGAAGAATACGATGAACTAGATGAAGATGCCATAAAGAGTATTGGAGATATTGGAGTAATTTGCAAATAGGTGTGATTTCAATCTGAGGTTAATATCATTATTTTTTCTCGTACCATGTCGCTTACTACTTGGGAGGGGGTTTTATTTTCTTGCTCGGATATTGTTAGTATGTAACCGGCACTTACATTATCAAGAAAGCTTAACAGTTCACGATTTCGGGTCAAAGGTCCTGTGCCTTCCAAGAGTTCCGGTGGATTTTCTGTCCATTTTTTTTGGAGTGCCCATGCCTCTTCGTCAGTCAGTCTTTTTGCCATTTTTCTCCTTAAATATCTACGCAAATGCTGCCTCATGATATTAGATAACCATACCTAATAATAATTTATAGTTAAAAGCATATATATGCAATAATCCGGGAAGACTCATATTGAAAAAATGCCGAGCAGCGGCTTCTATAACTTAATGCTATGACACCATTTTTCCAAGCATTTTTTCCAAGTACTTGGAAAAAATTTATACTTGTGAAAAAATGTTGAATTGGTATATATAAAATGAGACGTAATTCTAAGCTTACACTTTATAATTGCGCTTTTTCTAGACGAACCGGTTAAAATTGGGGAAAATATCAGAAAGATAGACCATAATCTGGAGAAATCGATTGAAAAGAAAGAATATAAAGTTAAAACTAAGTTTTACTGCTTAAATCTTCCAAATTCTCAATTATTTTTTTACTGCAGAGATAAAATACAGAAAGATCATCATTCTCAATACCTTTAAATATATGTGGCAGAAAATTTACACCCGCAGCTAAATACTCTTCAAATGACTTTCTGCCTTTTTGGGTTACCGATATATGGTAGCGACGACGATCTTCCTCATCTTTACCTCTTTCGAGTATTCCGGCTTTAACCATTTTATCTACAGCATGGGCTACTGCAGGCTGTGTAATTCCGGCTTTCTCAGCGATTTCTTTTTGTGTTATAAACCTGCCATTAGCACGTATAAATGCTGCCAGCACAAATGGATTACATATTGCACTTAAATTATGTTCAAGTAAATTTTTTCCAATAAATTTCAAATATTTATTTGACAATGTTTTTATATTATTGTGTATAATTTTATACTTTTCAGGGTCCATGTATAAATCTTCCCCCTTTCGGTTCTCTTTCTTTCTTCTGTAATAGTGTATCAAAATATAGAAAAAAATGCTTGACAAATATAAACATTTATATTATAAACATTTATATAATATTTTTTGGGGATTATCAATGGGTTTTACTCGTTATTTTATTAGTTTTGTCGCTGCTCTTATCGTGTACTGGATGCTCATTAAAAAGGAAAGAGTTAAAAAATGGTATACCTGTTTTCTTGCTGTCATTTTTATCATCTTTACTGTGTTTCTGCTTGATTTCTCTGCTACAACCTTTTATGAAGGAGAACATCAAGGGGCAATGGTAGCCTTGCTACTCTTTGGACTTGCCGATTTAGTAATTTTTGCTCTATGGAAGTTTTCTCCAAATTTTGCAGAGAAAGTCAGGAAAGATGTTGGGGTCAATAAAAATCAGAATGATAAGATACCCGAAATGAGCCGTAGAGACTTCCTGAAAAACACAGGTGCTGTAGCCGCGGGTGTCGGGCTTGCAGCTTTACCAATAGCACTAATAAATTCTGATTACCTGACAGTTAACAGTATTGATGATTTATATGATATTCCTGCTGATTTACAACGCTATGACCAGAAAATGGATGCCCGTACAGCAAGGCGATGGAACAATGAACTATCTAGTGAGTTTAATGGTGCAATAACAGAAGCCTTTCGAAGTATGCCTCCTGTGGCTCAGCCCGATATTGCTACATTAGCGTCAGGTATAGTAAGTTTTGCTTTTGGCTCGGACCTCGGATACCGTGCGGGTAATGATGGTTTATACAGTTGGTTCCCTCTTGGCTCACGCATACCGCCATTTCCGGCTCATGTCCTCCCAAACAGCCCATGGCAAGCTTCTCCTGAAGAAGCTACCCGGAGAATTAAGCGATATGCCAGAGATGTAGGAGCCTTAGATGTCGGTGTTTCCATGCTCGATAAACGTTGGGTTTATTCACGCTGGTCTCATCGTAGCGGAGTTCTCTCTAATGTACAGGAAGGAGATATTCTATTTGAAGATGTCCCTAGGCCTGAAATCTGGCCGGATGGAACCAGGGTTATCCCTGAGTCAATGAAGTATTGTGTGGTATTACTGCACGAAATGCCTTATGACATGATTGCAACATCACCTGATGTAATAGGGATGGGAGGAACGTTTTACGGGTACTCTGATATGGCGTTTAGAGTAGCTATGGTTGCTGAATATATCAGAATTCTGGGATGGCAGGCAATTCCCAGTGGGAATGGAGATTCTCTTTCTATCCCTGAGGCAATAAATGCAGGACTGGGACAATTAGGACGCAGTAATTTGCTTATACATCCGAAATATGGACCAAGGGTAAGGATTACGAATATTTATACTGATCTCCCATTATCTCCCGATAAACCGATTGACTTTGGGGTTACAAAGTTTTGTGAATCATGTATGAAATGCGCTGATGAATGCCCGGGAGAAGCAATTCCGCATGGGCCTATGACTACAATAGGGCATGGGTTTATTAGTTTTGAAGGTGTAAAAAAATGGTATTCAGATGGGCGAAAATGTAGTCATTTCTGGGCGCGGCAAGGTGGATTAGCCTGCTCAAACTGCATCAGAACCTGTGCGTATAATAAACCACCGGGTTATTGGACACACGATCCATTCGGTGTGAAATTAGCTCCAATCCTCGGAGGAAGATTGTTATCAACAATTGATAATTGGATGGGTTATGGAGAAAAACTAGGACAGTCTGAATTTTGGAATAGAAAAATATAAACTTTAAGGAGAAGTAGACCTATGAAGAGTACGATACTGATAATTATCTTGAGCATTACTTTGCTTTCGGCATGCTCTAGACCTGCACCACCACCGCCACCGCCTGCACTACCTAATACCGCAGTCCAGCCTCCGCAGAGAACTGTCCAGTCTTCACCTGACCCCGTTGTTACAAATTTTGACATTCCGGCGGGTATGATTGGGCAAATCGTAGAAATTGACATGAGGGGCACCCTAGTTCAAGTTCAGGTGATTGCAAACCCGGAACTAACCCGTTGGCAGGCATCGTTCAGTTTCATGGGGGATCATAATGCCGCAGGCTCATTTGATCCAAATATGACAATGACAGTACTCCAGGCAAGCAGCGATATCGGCGAGCGTGTCATGACTTTAGTTCAACCGGAACTTAGTAATAATTGGGTCACTTCACAAAGCAGTGTTGCAGGTGCCTCTGCTTTAGCAGGAATGTTATCACAAACAGTAACGATAGATTTACGCGGCAGTGCAATTCCTGTTCAAGTGTCTGCCAATGCAGAACTCACTGAGTGGAATGTTCGGGCGAATCTAATGGGCAATGATTTTACAGCTTCCGGAACTTTTGGTGCGGGCAAGGTAATGAATATAACCCAGACAAACGATTCAGGGCGTGCCGGTATGATAATAGGTTTGGTAGCAGATGGGCTTATCGATGATTGGGATTAGTTGCTAACAAATTTACGAGGAGGATTGATTTATGGGATTAGTTCGATATGGCATCAGTTTTATTGCGGTATTAATTTATCATTACATGTTTAATAAAAAGGCAAGTCATAAAAAGTGGTATACATGTACTTTAGCTGTCATCTTTATATTATTCACCATATTTACTCTTGATTTCACATTTACAACTGTGTTTGAACGAGAGCCGCAGGCTGCTTTTGTTTCTTTCTTGCTTTTCGGAATAGCGGACTTAATGATTTTCGCAGCATGGCGCTTTTCACCTTTAATTGCAGAAAAACTCAGCAAACAAAGCTCTATCAAAGGGGAGGATCTTCATGAAGCAAAATGAATCTAACGAAAAACTAAAAATAAGCCGCAGGAATTTTTTAAGAACTGTAGGTGTCGCAGGAGCTACTGCTGCAAGTGCAGGTCTATTCCTGTCAATGGCTTCTACAAGAACTGATACAGGCCCCAATTCAAAACTTGATGACACTCACCCTTTTGCTCCTTGGTATAAAAAATTCGACCAGCACTATGATGGTCGAAAAATGAGAAGGTGGAATGAAGAAAACAGGAATTTAATGATGCCACTTGCATTGCAAGCAGGTGAAATTCATGATAATCGTCCGGCTTTAGAAAAATCAATCCGTGATGCAATGGGGACTGTTACGCGGTCTTTTGGTTCTAACGCAGGTCTTTCAACTGGAAACGGAGGTCTTTACAGTTGGGAACCTTTGGGAATTACATCTCCACCTAAACAAAGATGGGAAGGTAGCTCTGAAGAAGCGGCTATGATCTTGAAACGTTTCAGCCATGACTGCGGTGCAGTCGATACCGGAATAACATTATTGGATGAGCGTCTGGTTCATTCACATTGGTATGAGAATGACTCTGAATCAGGTGAGATTATAATAAGCGATACAGCCGAAAAGCCGCAACAGTTGCCCGATGGGACAAGACTCATACCATCAAGTATGAAATATGTTATCGTACAGCTTTGTTCAATGCCATATGATATGATACAGACTTCTACATCCACCATAGCCACAGGCGCTGCAAATCTGGGTTATTCCATGATGGCTTTTGTAACACCACCGCTTGCAGAATTTATCCGCGGTCTTGGTTGGCAAGCAATACCGGCAGGAGCTAGCACAGTAAGCGTAATTCCGCTTGCTATTGCAGCAGGACTTGGTGAATATGGGCGCAATGGCCTATTAATCAATCCGGAATATGGTCCAAGAGTACGAATTACAACAGTAATCACTGATTTACCTCTGGCAACAGATAATATTATGAAATTCGGTGTCCAAAATTTCTGTGAAAGCTGTATGGCTTGTGCAGAGAATTGCCCCGCCCAGGCAATTCCATATGGTTCAATGACATGGGAAGGGAACAGTGTTTCTAACAATCATGGTGCTTATAAATGGTATATAGATGCAACGAGATGTCATATGTTTGAGGCTTCAAACGGCGGACCTTGTAGTAACTGTATTAGAACTTGTGCTTATAACAAACCACCCGGTTTCTGGACTCATGATCCTTTCGGATTAAGAGTTGCTTCAATATTGGGTGGGAATATCATGGCTAAAATGGATGAGTTGATGGGCTATGGAAGAGTGTTAAGCCAAGAAGATTTCTGGAGAAAAAAATCAAGAGGATAGATAATGAAATCTAAAGACAATAATAAAAAACCTGCGGCTGACATAAAAATTAGTCGAAGGAATTTTCTAAAAGGTGTAGGTGTTGCTGCTCTGGGAGCAGGTTTAGCCGCTTCTGTTCCACTGACAATTTCAGAACTCAGGCCCAAAAGAGGGAACTCTATTGATGATTTTTACGAGATAAGTCCGGATATCCGACGCTTTGATCTTAGGAACAATGTCCGTAGCCGTGCAAGTTGGGATCAGGAGTATGCAGCAAGGGTTAGGGAAGCTCAAGCGCTTAGTGCAGAGGTGGTTGCTGCTCGTACTAGACTTGAACTGGCATTTATGACTGCAACAGGAGTAGTAATGGGAGCTTATGGTAATCCATTACAAAACTGGCCACAAGATCACAATGGTGGAATCTTGAGTTGGAGACCGTACAGAATGCGCTTTTTCCCGCCGGACGATATGCCTATTTGGGAAGGCTCTCCGGAAGAAGCATCTAAGCTTGTTAAGCGGTTTGCTATTGATATTGGTGCGTCAGATGTTGGGATTGGTCCGGTTGACCCTCGTTTTGTCTACACACACGAGAGAAATGGAATGCCGATTGAATTTAGTGATTCAGCTAAGATACCTGAAGTTGTAAGAAGGGCGAATGGAGAGAGCGCCGAAGTCATCCCTACAAACATGAAGTATGCTATTAGTGTATTAAGTTTGATGCCTTATGAAATGGTAATGTGCTCGCCTGATCCCGTTGGTGCATCAGTTAGCCAGCTTGGTTATTCTCGGGGAAACTATAGTGTTGCAATGATTGCGGAATTCATTCGTGCTCTTGGTTATAACGCCATACCAATGGGACCTGAATCTACTGCAATGCGCGTCCCGCTTGCAATAGCAGCAGGACTTGGAGAAGGTGGTCGTAATGGGCTTCTTATAAGTCATAAGCTAGGGCCTGGTGTGCGGATTGCATGTGTTTTCACAGATTTACCATTGCAATTGGATCATGTTGTTGACTTCGGAGTGCGCAAATTTTGTGACACATGCGGGCTATGTGCCGAGCATTGCCCTGTAGGAGCAGTTTCACATGAGCCAATGACTTGGGAAGGTCCCAACATTTCTGCTCAAAGTGGTATAAAAAGATGGTATATTAATGCAGAAAAATGTCATCTGTTTAACTCTTCGCAAAGCTCAACATGCTTGAATTGTATTAGATCCTGTTCGTATTTTAAGCCTCAGGGATTCTGGACTCATGATCCATTCGGCATAACAGTGGCACCTGTGTTTGGAGGGAGATTGATGTCAACACTCGATGAGTGGATGGGTTACGGGAAAAAACTTTCCCAAGAGGATTATTGGAATAAGCCAGTGTAATTTCAATCGGTTGTCAGTATCATCATTTTTTCCCGTACCATGTCACTTACGTTATCAAGAAGGCTTAACGGTTCACGATTTCGGGTTAAGGGTCCTGTGCCTTCCAAGAGTTCCGGTGGATTTTCTGCCCATTTTTTTATCCATGCTTCTTCGTCAGTTGGTCTTTTTGCCATCTTTCCCCTTTATTTTGCTTCAGTAAGCAATTTGCACCTGCACGGCATTGCATGAAATACAAAGCTAAGTCTTATTATTAATCTCCCTAAATCAAAGGGAATTCTAGATAATTTTTGCAATATTCACATTCAGCATCGGTCATCCCGGTTCTTTTTTAAAGTGTTGACTTTAGATACAAAACGTATTACAGTTTTACCATGCTCATGACAAATGTCGAGTGGGATGATGATAAAAATGAAGTCAATAAACGGGAGCATGAAGGCTTGGGCTTTGAACTGGCTCAACTTGTTTTTTCAGACCCGAATCGTCTTGAGCGCATAGATCGGAGCGATAATAATGTTTTCAGAGAAGAGTGATGGCAAACTCTGGGTATGGTAGGGAAGGTTCTTTTCGTTGTTTATACAGAACGAGGAGAGAGGAAACGGCTCATATCAGCGCGCCTGGCTAACAAGGCAGAACGGAGAAGCTATAATGGGAATTACCAGATCGACGGTAAAGGTTGGTCAAAAGCCAACTAAAGAACAGCTAAAACAGATTCGAGAAATTGCGAAAAGACCTATTCATTATACTGAGGACTGTCCTGAATCTACTCAAGAAGCTCTTGCAGAATTTGCAGCAATGGCACGAGCTCGGTGGACAAGAAAAATAAAGCCTACAGTATCCCTGCGTTTGGAACCGGAGGCTTTGGAAAAATACAAGGCTTTAGGCAGCGGATATACCGGTATCATGGCTGATGTGCTGAATTACGTTGCGGATAACCCGGAGATACTCTCAAAAGTTCGTACTTGATAAGTAAGCTTTGCATGAAAAATCAGATATTAATATTAAGAGCTCCGGGATACAGACACTTCTATTTCCTGATGCACTATTTCTTCGATAACCTGTGCCGGAGTTTGACCGGAAGCTTCCGCACGTGCCAAAATATAGCCCACTGTAACTTTGTCAAGTACATCAAGTAACGCTCGCTGTTGGGCAAAAACCCCGGGGCGGTTAAAATTTACCCTTGGTGTTGTTTTTGTCCAGCGTTCATCAAGTTCATCATATTCTTCATCAGCCATGTCTGTCATAGATTTCTCTTTACATAAAGTTTTTCATAGAACTGTTTTCGGCAGTTCACTTGGCAAGGTGATTCAGTAAAACCCGGCGAATGCTTTCCTCAGATACGGCATGTTTGAACGCTGATGGAAGTATGCTTCCATTGCATCACGCCCTTTGTCTATACCAAAAAAAGAGGTAATACGCAAAGGCAGCCGCGTATCATTGCCAAATTCATCGATTTTTGCTAAACTTTAGAAAATGAATAGTCATTATGATCTCCTCCAAATCAGGCAGGATGCATCAACTCAGGAAATAAAGAGGGCCTTTCGCGAGAGGGCCAAGCAGCTCCACCCCGATATCGCAGGTGAAGACGGGGCCGAGCAGATGCGAAAGCTCCTTGCGGCCTATGAAACCCTTTCCGATAAGAATCGCCGCTTTGAATATGACAAGGTTTATAGGCGTTTTGCGGGGAAATACGGGGGAAAGCCGGGCTTTAACTATCGTATATACCTTAGAGAGAGGCAGGATGAGCCTGAAAGCCAGGCAAAACTCATATTTTTTGAACTTCTCCACCTTGAAGAGGAGACTGCACTTGCCTTATGGGAGAAAAGGGGCGGCCTTAACTTCCCTATGGAGAAGTATATGGACAGGGAAGACTGGATGGACTGCACTTTCATCATCGCAGAGGAACTTAATAAGCGAAATAAGTATTATGAGGCATTCATACTATTGGTTAAGTTAGTCAAGGAAGAAAGGCGGCTTCCCTATTTCAAGCACTTCATGGAAGATGTGGAGACCTTCCTTAAAGAACTCATTCGGCTCCATCTTAGGAAGGCAGTTGACCCTGAGACCTATGTGGAATGTATGGAGACCCTGCTTGAGCTAAAGTTTCCCGCAAAGGATGAGGCCCGCTGGCTGCGTTCCCTTGCAGAGGCGCTTATTAGCCTTGGCGAAATGAGCAGCGCTGCAGGAATCTTAAGGGAGGCTTTAAAACGCGACCCCAAGCTTCCAAATACTGTGCGGCTAAGGAAGGCTCTTCAAGGGGTATCATCCGGAGGGATCTCGGCACCATGATTCGCCTTAAAAATGAGAAGCAAATTGAAGGGATTCGTAAGTCATGCCGAATGCTTTCTGTAATGCTAAAAGAACTTATCCCGCTTGTCAGGCCCGGTATAGAAACCATTGATATTGACGTATGGGTTCAGAATTGGATAAAAAAGGCAGGAGGAAGGCCTGTTTTCCTCGGGGTTGGGTCAAAGAAGAATCCCTATCCTGCGGCAATTTGTATATCAATAAATAATGAAGTGATACATGGTATTCCGAAAAAACGTAAAATAATTGACGGAGACCTTGTATCCCTTGATTGCGGAATAAATCTTGACGGATTTATCAGCGATCAGGCTATCACCCTTGAAATTGGAGAAACGAGCCCCATCGCGCAAAAGTTAAATACCGTAACAAGGGAATGTCTTTATGCAGGGATAAAAGCGGCGAAGGCAGGGGACAGGCTTCTTAATATCGCAAGGGCTGTCCAGGGTCATGCCCAGAGATCGGGCTTTGGTGTTGTGCATCAGTTTTGCGGACATGGGGTGGGGCTTGAACTCCATGAGGAACCAAGGGTTGCCAATGTTCCGCAGGGGCCGAATCCGAAGCTAAGGGGCGGCATGGTGCTTGCAATAGAGCCAATGATCAATATTGGAACAGGTGATGTTGAAATTATGGATGATGGTTGGACGGTGGTCACTGCAGACAGCAAATTGTCGGCCCATTGGGAGCATACCATAGTGATTTATGCGGATCGAACCGAGATACTGACAGAGTCACTCTACTGACAAAGTCAGTTTTGTAAATTTGTAACTATTTTGATAGAATCCGCTTTATAATAAATATATCAGGCAAGGAGATTTTGATGAAACTTGTACGGACCTTATCTTCCCGGAATTTCTTTATTTTTAATTTGGTGCTTATTGGAATTATATTCGGCTTTTTTATGGCATTTATTTCCTTCTCATGCAGTGCCATCGGGGGTATTGCCAGGGCACAGGATATGCCTCCGGTGGAAATTCCCCAAGATGCTTTGATTGTGGCCGAGAGTATGCAAAGGGTTTTAAATGCAGTTTCCGACAGGGTACTACCCTCTGTGGTGGAGGTTAATACCGTCTCGGTACAGCGTCAGCGCCAGGCACCCGGGTTTGACGGCATACCCTGGGACTTCTTCTTCGGCCCCCCGGGAGAGAGAGGCGGTGAGGATAATAGAGACAGGGAATTCCGCTCGCGCGCAATGGGTTCAGGGATCATTATCAGGCAGGACAGGAATCTTTATTATGTGGTTACGAATAACCATGTTATTGAAGGTGCAACAGAGATTCTGATAGGCACAAGGGACGGAAGGGAATACCCTGCAGATATAGTAGGCAGGGATGCCCGCAGAGACCTTGCAGTGCTTTCTTTTACAAGCAATGAGCGTTTTCCCCTTGCCGAACTGGGTGATTCGGATTCTGTGAAGGTTGGAGACTGGGCAATTGCTATGGGTAATCCGCTTGGCAGGCAGTTCTCCTTCTCGGTTACCATGGGCATTATCAGTGCAGTAGGCCGAACCGGAGGGCCGGGCGGTAATATTAACGACTTTATACAGACCGATGCATCGATAAATCAGGGAAATTCCGGAGGCCCGCTGGTAAATATTCGAGGTGAAGTAATCGGAATTAATACCTGGATAGCAAGTAATGTCGGAGGCGGCTCTGTCGGCCTTGGTTTTGCCATTCCAATAAATAATGCAAAAAGAGTGATAGAAGATATTATTACGACCGGGGATGTCAGGGACGGATGGCTTGGCGTATTGCTCTCTGACCCTGACCGCGCGACCATACAGGACATGCGGTATACTGACCTTAGGGGTTCCATGGTTGTCCAGGTTTCACTTGGCTCTCCTGCAGACAGGGGCGGAATGCGCGCAGGCGATTTTGTTACCCATGTAAATGACAGGGAGGTTAGGGGTACAAACCAGCTCATCCAAATGGTCGGAGACATGAGGCCGGGCGAGCAGTCGGTATTCAGGGTATTCCGAAGCGGTTCTACTATCAATTTAAATGTGACGATAGAAGCAAGGGTCGATGCAGCCGCAGCAGATAATCGGAGATTATGGCCCGGCCTTTCGGTGGTTCCGATAACAAGTGAATTAAGGTCAAACCTCAGGCTTGGAGATGATGCAGAAGGTCTTTATGTAACCCAGGTCATTGAAGGCTCACCTGCATATATTACCAATATTCGAAGGGGTGATAGGATTCTTACGGTGAACGGCATCGCGGTGCCTGATCTTAATACCTTCTATAGGGTTTTACGAGAAGGAACAGGCACTGAGCTCCAATTCGGCTTTATGAGGGGAGAAAGTACCCTGGAATCCATTAAGTTTATACGTTAAATCGGGCATGAAGCTGCTCCTCCTGCTCCTACTACTCTGCTCGGGCCTTTGGGCGCAGGACAGCGCATCTCTGCGTGCGGCGCAGATAGCGACGTCTCTCGATGATAATGCCCTTGCAGCTCAAGTGCTGATGACAGCAGTTGACGGCAGGGGCAGCCTTGGTCCCGGAATGAGACCCCTCCTCGAGAGAATCCCTGCAGGCGCAGTGATGCTCTTTGGCTTCAACCTAAACTCAACAGTTGAAGAAACCAAGAATCTCATTTCCGAAGCGAGAGACTATATTGAGCGCTCAAGCGGGGTTCCGCCCTTTATTGCAGTGGATCATGAGGGCGGACTTGTCCACCGTTTCGGGGCGGGGGTGGAAAGGCTTCCTTCTGCATACTCCTTTTGGCAAATGACCCAAAGAGAAGGAAGGAGTGCGGCTCTGACGCATGCCGAAACCCTATACTTTCGTTCTGCAAGGGAAATTAGGGATCTTGGGATTACCATGGTCCTTGCCCCTATTGTCGAAATACTTGATGAAGATAATACTGCTTTTCTAAGCACACGCTCATACGGCCCTGACCCGGACTTCGTTATAGATGCGGCTTCGGTTTTTATTAAGGGCATGCAATCAGCCGGAATTGCAAGTGTTCTAAAGCATTTCCCGGGGAATAGCTCTGCAGATCCTCATTACGCATTTTCCGCCCTGTCTGCTCCAAGAGAAACCCTGGACCTGATGGTAAGGCCCTTTGCCGAAATAATAAACAACCTTGATCCCCCTGTGGTGATGATGTCCCATGTAATGGTCCCTGCCCTGGATCCGAATCGTAATGCAAGCCTTTCCCCGATTGTAATTCAAGATTGGCTGAGGGGGGAGTTAAATTTCAAGGGTATAGTTTTGGCTGATGATTATATTATGGATGCAATTGCGGGAACCGGCCTTACTCCTGCAACAGCAGCAATAGAAGCCCTTAATTCAGGGGTGGACATGATCATGGTATGGCCAAGGGATATCGCCGGCGTTCATGCCTCAATTTTGGCGGCACTCGGAGACGGCAGGCTTTCAAGGGAGCGTTTATTAGAGGCGAATGAGCGTATTATTGCAGAGAAGCTTAGATTCAACCTTATTTCACCACGGGAAGGGTTTTAAGGAATTCGAGGAGGGGGATCTTCCAGTCTGATCCGGGGCCCTGTTCTTCCCCTCTAAATAAAAATTGTTTATAAAGGGTAATTATGAAATCTCTTATTTCCTTGCTTTCAGCAGAGCTTAAGTTTTTTCCCCGGGTAAAAAGGCCTTGAGCAAAGCGCTCTGCTTCTTCGGGCGGGAAAAGCTCCCCATTATACCTTGTCATTGCGTACATGGCTGCAGGAATACAATTAACACTGTGTTGTTTTATATAAAGAACTGCCTCCGTAATATCTATAGCTCCTCTTCGCAGTTCCTCAATCCGGGAAGCGAAGCGACTATCATCATTAAAACTTCTTATAATCTTTTCAAACCATGTATAGGTACGGATTACTACCATTACATGGAGGGAGGGTATGCACATAAGATGGGGGTCGAGGGTGTGGATACTGATAAACTTTAACCTTCCAAGATAGAAAGGTCTATATGTGGTTGACAGGTGCCTTGAATAAACTTCAGCCGCATATGCATAAAGCTCTCCCATTGTCTTTAGGAAATCCCTGACCTGTACCCGAACATGTTGATCATAATGCCTTAGAAGGAAGCTCAGAGTCCTAATCCAGAAGGCGACAAAATCTATATATGTATTAATTTTATGAGGGAAAAATGGAATACTCTCGTCAAGGGGATGATCCGCCCTTGATACCGGGATTTTCCATGGGAAAAGGGCAGAACGCCATTGCAGGAAGAAAAAATTCCTGAATATTGACGCAAGGCAGCGGAGAGCGGTGGTTCTAAAAAAACTTTTCCCAAGAACCCTTACAAAAGTCATGGGGACTGACTCATCGGCAATAGCTCGGGCAACTGCCTTTCCATTTTTTTTCAAGCTGATTATAGCCTAACATTTGTGATTGTATATTGCCTACTGTCCGCTGTAGGGGGTAGAATTAATGTCTAATGGAAACAATTTATATCGATGGAAAGAGCTTGAGCCTTGATCATATCGAAAAGGTTGCAAGGCAGGATTATAAGGTTTCGCTGACCGAAGAGGCGATTCGGAATATCAGAAAGTCAAGAGAATATGTTGATGAGCTGGTGAAAAATGACAGGGTCGTTTACGGTATTACAACGGGGTTTGGAAACTTTGCCGATGTGATTATTTCACGGGATCAAACCGAAGAATTACAGAAGAATCTGATTGTAAGCCATGCCTGCGGTGTCGGTGAGCATCTGCCAAAGGAAAGCGTTCGTGCTGCAATGCTGTTAAGGGCGAATGCGCTTTCCAGGGGCTTTTCCGGTATTCGCATTCAAACCCTTCAAACCCTAATCGACATGCTAAACTCCTCTGTTCTCCCTGCAATCCCTGAAAAGGGCTCCCTTGGTGCATCAGGCGATCTTGCCCCGCTGGCCCATATGGTGCTTCCCCTGATTAGCCTGGGGGAAGCCTATTTTAAAGGTGAACTGCTTCCGGGTGCCCTTGCAATGGAAAGGGCAGGGATTGCTCCTATTGTATTGACTTCCAAGGAAGGTCTTGCCCTTATTAACGGGACTCAAGTTATGACAGGCATTGGAGCCCTAACCCTCTGCGATGCTCTAAACTTGTTAAAACTCTGTGATATTTCTGCAGCCCTTACAATAGAAGCTTTAAACGGTATTACCGATGCCTTTATCCCTGACCTGCATGCCCTAAGGCCCCATCCCGGTCAAAGGGATGCGGCAGCTAATTTGCTTAAGATATTACAGGGAAGTTCAAGAACTTCAAGGCAGGGAGAAGTCCGAGTTCAGGATGCTTATAGCCTTCGATGTATTCCACAGGTGCACGGGGCAAGCAGGGATGCGATTTTTCATGTAAGGGATAAGGTTGCTGTTGAAGTTAACTCGGTAACAGATAATCCGATTATTTTTGCCGATATGGATATGGCGGTTTCAGGCGGCAACTTTCACGGACAGCCGATGGCTCTTTCCTTTGACTATCTCGGTATTGCACTCTCTGAGCTTGGAAATATTTGCGAAAGAAGGATTGAAAGACTTGTTAATAGCCAGCTCTCGGGGCTTCCGGCATTTCTTACGGAGCAGGGCGGCCTTCATTCCGGTTTTATGATAGCTCAGTATACTGCTGCCGCCCTGGTTTCCGAAAATAAGGTGCTTTCCCATCCCGCGAGTGTGGATTCAATCCCGTCTTCGGGGAATCAGGAAGATCATGTAAGTATGGGCACCATTGCAGCGAGAAAGGCGAGGGAGATTTATTTCAATGTAAGAAATACAATTGGAATAGAGCTTTTTGCCGGTGCACAGGCGATTGATCTGAATATAAAGGATAGGGGGAAAAAACTTGGAAAAGGCTCAGAGGCTGCCTATGAGGAAATTCGCAAAATTGTCCCCAAGGTTGAGAAAGACAGGGAGCTTTATTTAGACTTTAAGAAAATTGCCTCCCTAATGGAAGCAAACGATATAATAAGAGCAGTTGAAAACGCCGTAGGCCCCTTAAACTAAAGCCTTTCAATTATATTGAGTAATATTTTTACTCCGTCGATCAATGCTTCTTTGTTTATTGTCATTTCAGGGTGATGAAGCCCGGGGCTCAGATCTGCGCCGAGTCCGATATAAAGCGCCTTTAAAGAGGGCTTATGCTTTACAAAAAAGTGAAAATCTTCCCCTCCAGGGGTTATCGTAGGTTCAAGTAAGCCTTCCTTTCCAAGAACAGAAATTATCGCCTCCCTTGCAACATCAATTAAATCATCACTTAGCTCGGCGGCAGGAACACCCTTATTTGACTTGACTGTCGCCTTTGCACCGATAGAGGCGGCGGCTGTTTCGATTGCCCTTGCTGTCTTTTCTATAAGCTCTTCCATGCCTGTATTTTTTTGCGAGCGAAGGTCAAAGACGAGCTCTGCCCTGTCGGGGATTATATTAGTGGCTCCTCCTCCGCCTGTAAATCTCGTTACCTTTACTGTGGTCGGCACTATGGGGTCTAGATGAATCGCGTTGACTGCCTGAACGGCAAGGCAGCCTGCGTCAATCGCATTAATCCCGAGGTGTGGCCTCGCCCCGTGAGCCGATAACCCTTCGATTGCTGCTGTCATCTTCACGGAAGCGCCATGGTAGAGGGCGGGTGTGGCCTCTCCCTTCTTTGCTTCACTGCTGCTCCTTAAGTGAATGCCGATTGCAATATCTGCATCGTCAATTATTCCTGCATCAATCATTGCAAGGGCCCCTGCAAGAATTTCTTCGGCAGGCTGGAACATGATTTTTATTTTGCCTTTCTTTAGGCCCTTGTCAGCAATTTCCTTGGCGACTGCAAGAACCATTGCGCAGTGGGCATCGTGCCCGCAGGAATGGATTGCAATTTCCTCACCGTTAATTAAGTGAAGCAGGGCATCCATGTCTGCGCGCAACACTATTACAGGTCCTGCTTCCTTTCCTGTCAGAATGCCGACAACTCCTGTTTCACCGATGCCTGTACGCACATCATAACCGAAGGTCTTTAACTGTTCTGCCAAATATGCAGAAGTCTTTACTTCTTTTAAGCCTACTTCAGGTATTTTATGTAAAAAATCGTAATTTTCCTTTACAAACAGATTTAAATCGCCCATAAATACTCCTCCGGGCAAAGTTTAGCATTTTTGTTATTATTTGAATATGCTGCTCCATTGGACTATTTTTACCGGCTCAGCAGTAAATGCCGCAGCCATTGCAGGACTTGCCCTTATCGGGTTTTTCCTTATAAGGGGCATCCCGAAGGCATTCTCGCAAAGATTCGACGATATAATGAGAAAGGCAATAGGTATTTCGATTGTCTATCTTGGAATTAGCGGTGTTCTTGATAATCAAAACTTTCTGCTCCTTCTATTGAGTATGGTAATAGGAGGGATAATTGGGGAGCTTATCAATATTGATGGCTTTATGAATCGCATAGGCCTTCTTGCAGAGAAAAAGCTTAAAATTGGCTCAGGGGATCAAACCTTTTCAAAAGCCTTTGTGAGTACGAGCATACTCTTCTGTTCGGGTTCAATGGCAATACTCGGCTCTCTCCAGAGCGGCCTTACCGGAACCCACGAGATACTGTTTGCAAAGGCGGCTCTTGACGGTACCATTTCCTTGATTTTTGGGGCCTCAATGGGAATAGGGGTTGCATTCTCTGCAATCCCTGTTTTTATTTACCAATCGTTAATTGCACTTGCTTCGATGGCGGCAAGCAGTCTTTTAACTGCGGACATTATACGCGAAATGGCAGCAGTGGGAAGTTTGATAATCGCAGCCACAGGGCTTAATTTTCTAGGACTAACCGAGTTTAAAATAGCGAATTATATCCCTGCTATCTTTATCCCCATTGCGTATTTAACCTTTTTTTAGTATTTTTACTCTTCTTGAATTTATAAACACAGAGCTCACAAAGAGCACAGAGTACACAGAGAGTTTCTAGAGTAAACCAACTCTAATATTCCTCTGTGAGCTTTGTGGCCTCTGTGAGCTCTGTGCTATAAAAAACACGGAGTAGAAAGCTTTTTCGGACTAATAATCCATGCCGCTCATGCCGCCCATGCCGCCGCCGGGCATCGGCATCGGGTCTTTCTTCTCGGGTACGTCGGTGATGGCGCACTCGGTTAAAAGGAGCAGACTTGCTACTGAGGCTGCATGCTGCAGGGCAAAGCGTGTAACCTTAGCAGGGTCGATAATTCCGGCCTTAATCATGTCCGCCCATTCCATCTTTGCTGCATCAAAGCCAACTCCCTTCTTCTCGGTCTTGGCTTTTTCTGCAACCACCGCACCGTCAAGGCCTGCATTCTCTGCAATCTGCCTAATCGGCTCTTCAAGGGAGCGCTTCACAATCTTAAAGCCCACTTTTTCATCATCTGTAAGGCCTGATACATCGGCCTTGTCAAGGGCGAGGGCTGCGTGGATAAGGGCAATTGCGCCGCCTGCCACTATGCCTTCGTCGATGGCTGCTCTTGTTGCAGAGAGGGCATCTTCAACACGGTGCTTCTTCTCCTTGAGTTCTACTTCGGTTGCGGCCCCTACGTTTATAACAGCTACGCCGCCTGCAAGTTTTGCAAGCCTTTCCTGAAGTTTTTCTCTGTCGTAGTCGCTTGTGGTCTCCTCGATCTGGGCCTTAATTTGGGCGATCCTATCCTGGATTTCCTTCTGCTTTCCTGCACCGTTGATAATCGTGGTATTGTCCTTATCAATCTTGATGGTCTTCGCCTTACCAAGCTGGGAAATATCGGTGTTTTCGAGCTTTAAGCCAAGCTCTTCGGAGATAACTTCGCCCCCTGTAAGGATGGCAATGTCTTCAAGCATGGCCTTGCGGCGGTCGCCGAAGCCGGGGGCCTTTACCGCACAGGTGCGCAGGGTGCCGCGGAGGCTGTTAACCACAAGGGTTGAAAGGGCCTCGCCGTCACAGTCTTCAGCGATGATAAGGAGGGGCTTGCCGCTCTGTGCAACCTTCTCAAGCAGGGGAAGCATGTCCTTCATGCTTGAAACCTTCTTATCATGAATTAGAATATACATATCTTCGTAGACACAGGTCATTGTATCTCTGTCGGTTACGAAATAAGCTGAGATATAGCCCCTGTCAAACTGCATACCTTCCACGAAATCGATGGAAGTATCCATTGTTTTGGACTCTTCTACTGTAATAACCCCGTCTTTCCCGACCTTTTCCATGGCATCGGCTATTGTATTGCCAATTTCCTTATCATTATTTGCAGAAACCGATGCAACGTGGGAAATTTCTTCCTTATCGTTTATCTTTTTGGAATTTTTCTTGATATCATCTACTGCTATAGAAACAGCCTTATCTATGCCCCGTTTGAGTTCAAGGGGGGTCATTCCTGCAGCAACGGATTTTAGGCCTTCCTTTACCATTGAATAGGCAAGGACTGTAGCCGTGGTTGTTCCGTCTCCTGCAACATCGTTAGTCTTTGTAGCCACTTCTTTTAATAATTGCGCGCCCATGTTTTCATAGGGGTCTGCCAATTCTATTTCCTTGGCAACGGATACCCCGTCCTTTGTCACAGTAGGAGCACCGAATTTCTTGTCCAAAAGGACATTCCGTCCCTTAGGGCCAAGGGTTACCTTGACAGCCTGGGAGATTTGCTCAACTCCGGCAAGTAATTTTCGCCGTGCTTCCTCGTTGAACACTAACTGTTTAGCCATTTTTCCTGTCTCCTTCTATTGCCGGCATTTTCATAAATACCGGTATTTATTTGTGGTTTTCTCCCATAGTTATAAACCTTTGGGAGCTTATCACCTATTAAAATAGCAAATTGACGGAACTTGGGCAAGAGGATATTTTAAATTATACTGTTTTATGTGATAAAATAATGATTATAAGAGGATCGCTATATTGATAAAAATTTATACTGATGGGGGCTGTCAGGGGAACCCCGGGCCCGGAGGCTGGGCTTATCTGATAATCAGGACCGGCGATGAGATCCTGAGGGAAGCTTATGGTGCCGAAGAAGATACCACAAATAATCGGATGGAACTTCGGGCAGTAATTGAAGCGCTCAAAACCCTTAAAAGTTTGGATGGCGTACCTAAAAAGGCATCGCTTTATACTGATTCTCAATATGTCCAGAAGGGGATATCAGAATGGATTCATAAATGGAAGCAAAATTCCTGGAGAACAACCGACAGGAAACCGGTGAAAAACCAAGACCTCTGGCTTATTCTCGATGAACTTGCAACGAAAAAAGCCGATGCTTCAGCCGAAGCCTTGACCATTGAATGGGTTTGGGTGAGGGGACATTCAGGGAATAAGTACAATGAGCTCTGTGATAATTTAACCCAAAAAGCAATATCTTCCATAATAACGCAATAAAATGCTACGATAATATAATTAGAAGTAATGAGGATCAAATGAATAAAAGCATTTTTGTTTTGGCTTTATTAAGCCTATTTGTTTTTTTTACGGCATGTGCCACAACTCCTCCCCCTGAGGATGCTCAGGAAGGGCAGCAACAGGTGGTACAACCTCCCGTGACACCGGGCACAACCACAACTCCTACTACCCCTGCAGACCCTACAATCGATCAGGTTTCCCTTGATGCACTCAATGCAGCGCAGGCAAGGGCCGCAGAGTCTCGCAGGAGGGCCGAGGGCTTCGATGCCCCTGCCTTTTTCCCTTCCGAGTGGGATTCCGCAATGTCCCTTTTAAATGACGCTGAACAGAGGAGAAGCACTGCAAGTAATCAAGATGCAAGAGATTCGGCTGCACGCTATAATAGCGCTGCCGATGCCTTTGATGCACTTTACGAAAATGCAGCTGCCGAAGGTTTCAGGGAGGCACTTAGAGACCTTGCCGCAGCAAGGGCCGCCGCAGTGGCTGCGGGTGCGGAAATTTACGCTCCCGCCTATCTTGCAGAAGCCGACAATGCCGCAGCAAGGGCCCAACGGGAGTATGATGCGGGGAATTATGAGGCTGCAAGGGATTCTGCAATGGATGCCTATGCCTTATACAATGCAATAAGAATGGCTCTTGAAGCTCAAAGGATTAGGGATGAAATTGCAAGGCTGGGCTTTGAGGGCTATGACTCGGAAAATATCAGATCGGGTGATTCGGCTTTTAGCGCGGCTCAAAATGCTCTAACCAATAGTGATTATAATGAAGCTCTTGACAGGGCAGAAGAGGCCCTTTCTCGATTCAGTGCGGCCCTGAATGCTGCCTGGCAAAATCGTGCCTGGGGCAGACGAGATGAGGCAGTTGAAGAACGGCAGAGAGCCCAGGATGTAAGGGCTAATATCGCAGCAAGGGAGGAGTATGACCCTGCCGAGGCCATTTTCCATCTTGCAAATACCGCCCTTATGAGGGAGAACTTCGAAGAGGCAATAGATTTTTACGATGACTGCATACCAATGTTTATTGCCAGCCATCAGATAGCCTTGCAAAGGAGGGCCGCCGCCCAGGAGGCACTTGAAAGAGCTGACAGGAGGCTCCTTGAAAGTGAGCAAACGGCCATGGCTGCCGATGAACTTCTGGAAGGAGACGTAGAATGAAAAAATTTTTAATAATCCTTATACTAATCCTGTTTAGCTCAAGTTTTATTTTGGCCCAGGAAACCGATCCGGTTCCTGCAAGTCTTAGGGAAAATAGATTCTTCCAGGAGAGTCTCAGGCTTTCCAATATGGCAAGATTAGCTTTTGCAGAAGGTGAATACCAGGCATCAAGGCAATATTCCGAAGAGGCAATTCGTTATGCAGAGCTTTCTGATGAATATGTAAGAATGCGCCTTAGAATGATGGAAACCGACAGGGCAATTACTACAGCAGGGAGACGCCTGGACTTTGCTGCTTCAATTAATGCTCATATAAGATATCCTTCCGAGTATAGCCGTGCCCAGGCGGCTTTTAATGAGGCCCGTGCCTTCCGTGCACAGGAATTATGGGATGATGCAATTGATGCTGCAAATAGGGTTTTGGCCCTTTTAGCCTATATTGATGTAGGAGAAAGGCTTGCGGCAGGGATCAATGTAAGTCCTTTACCTGCACAGTATGTGGTGCGAACTTGGGAAGATTATCAAGATTGCCTATATAATATTGCAGGCCGTCCATGGGTTTATAATGATACTGAGGAATGGCGAAGGCTTTTTAATGCAAATAGGGACATAATGCCTGACCCTAATAATCCCGATTTAATCCACCCGGGAATGGTTTTAAACATCCCCCCGATTAGAGGGGAGGTGCGGGAAGGTATTTGGGATACCGAATCCTTATACCCCGGGCTTTAATTCTTCTGTAGGTATAGGCACATAGCCGTCCCCATTAGGGCGTGAATATAGGGAGGCTTGCCCATGCCGGCAAGTACCTCCCTAAAAGGTATAATTTCAACATCAGCATATTCTTCATAATCCAGCTCTTGAGCAGCCCCCTGATCAAGGTCTAGCGCAAGAAAAAAGTGAACTTTATTTGTCATTATTGCAGGGTTTGGATTGAACTCACCAAGTTTCTCTATACGCCTTGCGGTATAACCGGTTTCCTCCCTCATTTCTCTTATAGCTGCCTCTTCCGGGTTTTCTCCCTTTTCGAATACTCCGCCCGGAAACTCGAGGCTTAGCTCTTCCGCTCCATGCCTCCATTGCCTTACCATAATGAAGCTTTTGCCCTGCTCCGTCTCTATTACAGGTATAATTATTGCCCATTCGGGAGTGGTCAGGGTATTAAATGTTTTGAGTTTACCGGTTTTTGGAGAGCGGCAATATCTCTCTTCCACATTGAAAATAGGACAGGTATATACGATTTTCCTATCCTCACAGGTCCAAATTAAATGTTCATGCATATTGATAGAATAATAGGCGTTGACACATCTAAAAACAAGCCTCATACTCCTAAAATGGGATTTATATGACTGTTGCAGATAAAATGACATCTTTACGCCTTATTTTGGCTCCGTTTTTTTTCATAGTTTATCTTTATCCCCGTTATTTCCCATTTTCGGGCCTTGGTTGGACTGTGCCTGTTCTATGGACAATCTTTGTTTTTTCCGAAATAACTGATCTCCTGGATGGGTATCTTGCAAGGAAAAGGGATGAAGTTAGTGATTTTGGCAAGCTTTTCGACCCATTTGCCGATACCCTGACCCAAATAACCTATTTCCTCTGCTTTGTGATTGATGGGATTTTCCCTCCTTTTACGTTTTTAATCGTGATTTACAGGGAATTTTCAGTTTTATTTGTCAGGAATCTAATGTTAAAGAAAGGCATTACCATGGGAGCGAGGATGAGCGGTAAGATTAAAACCGTAACCTATGCAATTGCCGGGGCTCTTGCACTTCTGGCTTCCTCTGCCACAAGGCTTGGGCTCTGCACTGATTATTGTGAGTTGATAACCCTTGCCGCAAGGATGGTTTTCGCTCTTTCCATGGTGCTTGCCGTAATTTCTCTTGTAATTTATGTGGTCGTTTATTTTAAGACGCCGGATACGGCACAGTCTAACGAATAAATTTTAAAAAAGTTTAAAATTATTTAAAGACTATTGACCAAAAATTTTTATTTCGATATACTATACTGTAGACTTGAATCTTTAGAAATCTGTTAGAAAAATAGCTTAATATGGTATTTTCACGGATCGTTAGATTCTTAGGGATAGCTTTCGAGAGAGAGTTATTCCTGCGTTTTTTTGCCCGGGATTTAGTCCCGGAAACCGTGGCTTGCCACGGTAGAGATCTTTGGTAATTTAGGGAAGGGTGCTAACCGCATGAATGCGGTTAGCTTGGGAGTTTTCGTGCTGTCCGAAGGATAGTATGAGAACTCCGTGCCATGAGCCGGTTGGGAAACTGACCGGTATGTAGTTTGTGCTTGCACAAACTACCAAACTCAAATCATTTACGATTTGAGCGAGCGTATATTTTGAGAGGAACTATTCT
>WRKT01000012.1 GCA_009777995.1 Treponema sp.
CTATAATTGCAGGTTTAATGAGAAGGGTCTGGGTCCTTATCCTCTCCATAGTCATTGGAGCCGCAAGGAAAGCTCCTGCAACTCCCTGGGTTAACATCCTTATCTTCCACGGGAAAAAAGCAAGGTCTGTTGTAACGCCAAAAATCGTCACAGCGAGCATTGCTCCGATTACGCCGCCCCCGGGGATCTTAGCCTTGAACCCAAGAAGGCCTCCGCATGACCCCACAAGCAAGGTGAGTAAAAATCTTGAAAGCATTAAATTTTCTTACCCGATGAAAAAAAATCTTTCGCAAACTCTGTTTCCGGTGAATTGAAGAGCCGGTCTGCCGTTCCTGTTTCTACTATCTCCCCGCCCCTCATAAGAGCTATGCGGTCTCCGAGCATTGCCGCTTCCTCCCTGTCATGGGTCACAAAGATACAGGGGGCCTTTGATTTTGAGCGTATCGCAAGAAATTCACGGCGTAATTCCATCCTTAGAGGAGTATCCAGACTTGCAAAGGGTTCGTCAAGGAGCAGGGCCCTTGGGTTAAGTGCAAGGGAGCGGGCAATTGCAACCCTCTGACGCTCCCCCCCTGAAAGCGTATGTATGCGCCTTGATGCATAATTCGGAAGTCGAACCAGTTTAAGCATTTCTTCTACGATTTTCACTCTCTCTTCTTTTGGCATTTTCCTTATTTTAAGCCCGTAAGCGATGTTTCCCCCCACATCCAAATGAGGAAAAAGGGCAAGATCCTGGAAAACCACGGAAATATTTCGCTTCCAGCAGGGCAGGGCCGAAATATCTTCTCCGTTTGAGCTTAAAACCCCGCTGTCAGGCTCTGCAAGCCCTGCAATAAGGTTTATTGCAGTGGTTTTACCCGAGCCTGAGGGTCCTGCAAGGACTAAGGTCTCACCTTCAGCCACTTCCATGTCGAGAATGACCGTGAAATTCCCAAAGCTTTTCCGTAGAGAGCTTGCTTTAAGAGACATATTTCCTCCTTCCTCCCTCCGAGAGCAGAAAAAGGATGATAAAGCCAAGAATGAGCATTGCCCCTGCAGCACAGGCTGCTCCGAAACGGTATGCACCTGTGGCCCTAAAGATATAAAGGGGTAGGGTTTCAAAATTCCTAATTCCGAGCATCATTACTGCGTTGAGTTCACCGAGGCTCAGGGCAGCGGCAAAACCCCATGCAGAGCGTAATTGTTTTAGAGAAAGGGGCAGAGCTATACCGAGCATGGTACGTAGAGGAGGGGCTCCAAGTACCATTGCAGCATTTAAGGTATTGCCGGGAAGGGAGCGAAAGCCCTCTGAGATAAAATTGAAAGTAAAGGGCAGGGCACTTACTGCATGAAGAAGAACCACAGCAACCGGACTCACATTTCTTCCATATATAACTATCCAGCCAAGACCAAGGACAATCCCCGAAGAGACCAGGGGAGCTGCAGCCATAAAGCGGATAAGATTAATTATGAGCACCTTCTCTCCCTGTCTCATTTCAATTAGCTTTATCGAAGCAGAGGCGAGAGTTGCAAGGATGCATGAGGCTGAGGCAGCAAAAAAGGCTAAGAAGAGGGATCGGAATAGGGCAGGAAGGGCGCCTTCCCCAAGGCTGCGCCACCAAATCGTGCTAAAAATCCTTTGGGCTGCCCTCGACGGCTGGTAAAGAAAGGATTCAAGTATAATCGATAATATCGGACCAAGGACAAATATGGCCACAAGAAAGAAGTATACTATCATAAAAATTATTGAACCCCTGCTCCTCTTTACTTCAAGGATCCTTTCTTCTGTGCCTGTTTTTATTTCCCTTGCTTTCCTATTAAAAAAAACATAGCTGAGGAAGAAAATAACGGCAATTATGGTTTCTGCGAAGGCCAGAGTTCCTGCATTTGCATAATTTAAGAATATCCTTCCGTGCCGGTAAATTTCAACTGCAAGGGTGGTTGAAGCGGGGCCGCCTCCAAGGACAAGTACCACTGCAAAACTTGTAAAGCTATAGAGAAAGACCAGCAATACTGCAGACATTATCGCGGGGATTGCCAGGGGAAGGGTAACGGTAAGAGCTGTTACGATAGGGGAGGCCCCAAGAACAGCCGCTGCAGGTGAATAAGCCCTGCGTGCCCTGTCAAGCCCGTCACCTGCAAGACGAATCACCAGGGGAAAGTTAAAAAAACCGTGGGCCAGGATTATTGCCTCGGGCCTATAGAGGATCCTCAAGACAGGGCCCCCAAAACTGCCAAGCCCTTGGTTTAGCCAGCCTGAATTCCCGTAAAACAATACGAAGCCCAAGACTACAAGGATGGAAGGCATTGCAAAGGGAACAGCAGAGAGGGTTCTAAGAACCGGCGCAAGTCGTCCCCTCTTTGAAAGGTACCATGCACCCGGCAGCCCTATTGCAAGAGAAAGGAGCACGCTGAAGAAGGCCTGCCTCAGAGTAAAACTAGTAATATTCCAAAGGGCCCTGTTTTGAAGTACGGTAATCCCGCCTGTTAATCCCCCCTCTACAGCCTTGGCAAATGCTCCGCCATAAGGGAGGAAAAAACATAACCCGACAGCTAAAAATAAAGGAAGGGCAAGCAGATAAGAAAGAGTAAAATTATAGGTTCTTCCCTTTATAGCGAACACCGTACCTCTTGAGTTTACCTCACTGCCATCAATGATGCCCATTCATTCAGCTCTGCCTCGCTTACAGGAGGAGCTATAAAGGAAATATCACTCTTTGGGTTTATCCTGAATGAGTCAGGCAGCGGAATATCAATTACAGGGTAAGTCCAGTTTGTAAGAGGGATAATATCCTGGAAGTCGGGGCTTATCATAAAGTCCATAAATCTTCTGGCATTCTCCTTATTTCCCCCTGCCCTGACAAGACCCCCTGCCTCAATCTGCAACGGGTGGCCACCCGGGAAAATTGCTGCCTTAAAACGCTCGGAATCTTCAAATTCAAGATGGTATCCGGGGCTTGTGGTATAAGAAAGAACAAGAGGTGCTTCGCCTCGGGTAAATAGACCGTAGGCCGCACTCCAGCCGCCTGAAACAGTAAGAATCGAGGGAGAGAGCCTCCTCCAATAATCGCGCCAGCCCTCCCCGTAAACTTCCTTTACCCAGCCGAATAAACCAAGACCAACAGACGAAGTCCTTGGATCGATTAAAACGATACCGTCCCTATATTCAGGCCTTGTCAGGTCTTCGAGGCTCCTTGGCGGATTTGTAATCGTTTCTGAATCGTAAACAAAGGCAAAATAGCTATAATCCATCGGGATTAATCGGAAACTCGGGTCAAAAATCAATTCGGGGAAGATCCTTTCTGCTCCTATAGGCCTGTATGACTCGAGCAGGCCCGACTCGAGCAGACGCCCTGCCATATTCTGATCTATGCCCAGAATTATGTCCGCATCTGCAGAACTACCCTCATGAAGCAGCCTTGAAAGCATTGTTCCCGCTCCCGAATGGCCTTCCCAGATGATTCTTATCCCTGTAAGTTCCTCAAATCTTTCCGCGACGGCAGGCCCCGGCCCCCAACTTGATATGAAAGAATCGGAAGTCCAAATAATAAGCTCATTTGTATTACTTGTACTCTGTCTGCTGCCTGCCGAAACGCCCAATATGAGCGTGGCAATAAGTAAAATTGAAACGACTATAAGATTGATATTTCTCTTCATGTCATTCCCTCCGCCGGCATTATCCGGATCAGGTTCTACGGGTGTTATCTCAGGCATCGCACTCAACGAGCGCTCAACCACCCCGGTTTGTTTGATATGATGATTATAAGAAAAATTGAAAAAAAAAGATAGTGCTGCTTCCTGCTATCTGCCAAGCTGGCCGCATGCACCTGAAATACTGCCGCCCTTGCCCATCCTGACAGTGACCTTAAGGCCCATTTTTTTAAGTTCAGAAGCGAAATCTTCAATTTCCCGGTTCCCCGGCCTCTCTAATTCCCTTCCTTCAAACTCAAGGCCCTCTACTTTATTCCATGGGATAAGGTTGATATGAGCATCAAGGCCAAGATTATAGTCTGTTATTGCCCTTGCCTCGTCTTTCCCTGTATTAATTCCCCTTAAAAGCACAACTTCCAGGGTTATTCTATGTATATCCCTGTATTTTAAGAGTTGGTTCTTTAAATTGAAAAGAGAATCCCTTGCTCTGGGCATCAGGCGTTTTCTTAATCCTTCATTTGCACTATTAAGAGAAAGTGATAATCGTACATGGGGCCCTTTATCCAGGAGTTCCTCGATTCCCCTCTCTATTCCGCAAGTTGAAATTGTTATTCTCCGTTTGGAAATATTAAGCCCTGCCTCTTCTGTGAAAAAGTTTATAGCCTTACGCAACTCAACCGGATTAAGAAGGGGCTCTCCCATACCCATTACAACTATATGTGTAGTTTCAGGGGCCCTGCTCTTTAAATATAGAAACTGCCCTGCAATCTCACTCGCGCTCAAGTTTCGCCTGAAACCAAGAGTCCCCGTTTTACAGAATACACAGCCCACAGGGCAGCCTGCCTGGGTCGAAATGCAGGCCGTTTTTCGGCCCTTCCCGTCAGAAAGCAGTACCGTCTCTATAATAACCCCGTCATCGAGTTCAATGCCTAATTTTATCGTCCCATCCCCACCCTTTAGCTCGGTATTAAGGCGGCCGGGAACTAAAGTATACTCTTCGGCTAATTTTTTTCTTATTGAAGCAGGGAGATTACTCATCTCTTCAAAGCTTAATTTCCCCTTGCATATCCATTCATGAACCTGCGCAGCCCTATAGGCGGGATAAGACTTGAGTAAGGAGATGAGTTCTTCTTTTAAGAGCCCTGCAAGAATCAGTTTTTTAACCTTTCCAACTGCTCACTTATCATACTATTCCTAACTCCCTGGCGTTGGAAATCTTCCAGAATTTCCACTGCTTCCCGCTTTGCACCCTTCATTAGATAACAGTCTGCAAGCTCGAGGTAGAGCCGATAGCCCTTGCTGTCTTGTTGAATAAGGCGTTTTAAGGATTCTATAGCCTCGTTGTAATTGCCCTTAAGTCTTGCAACAACTGCAAGTCCGAGAACCGCATGTGTATCAAATTCTATATTAAGGGCCCTGCGGTAACAGTCTATGGCTGCATCATAGTCATTTAGGTTTCTGTATCCGTCACCTGCGCGGGTAAGGATTACCTTATTCCGCGGGTCTTGGGCAAGTATTCTATTCCAATAATCCAGGGCAATGCGCTGCTGGCGCAGCCCCCTATAGCAGTCTGCAAGGCCAAAAAGGGCGTAAAAATTTCCGGGTTCTCTGTTCAGGGCCGCTTCAAAAAAGCCAAGACCTTCCTTAAAAGATTTTAACTTTCTATGACAATTACCAATCGAGGTAAGAACCCGTATATCAACATTCTCTCTATTTCTCTGAAACATCCTGTCCCAATAGAATAAAGCTTCCTTATACTCCCTGAAATCGTAATGAAGATGCCCAAGGCCGATTATTGCATAGGGATTATCATTTTCCATTTGCAATACCTTATGATATACGTCTCTTGAACGATTATAGTCCCTCACTTTACGGTATGCGTCTGCAACCCTGGTTAAGACCGTGATATTTTTATCATCATGATTAAGGTACTGCTCCCAGATTTCTATTGCAGTGTGAAATTGACTTAAAGCCTTATAGCAGTCGGCAAGGCCGAAAAGTGCATAATTATTCCCGGGATGATGGTCAAGACAGCGCTGGTAGAAGGTTATTGCGTTTTTAAACCCCCCCTGCTTCCTCTCTGCATCTCCCATTCCTACCAAGGCATAATTATTGTTCTCGTCAGATTTTAAGATTTTTGTAAAACAATCTGCGGCTTCGCTAACCCTATTCTCTTTAAGGTAAAGATAGCCTTTTTTGGAAAGCCCTGAGATATCATCCCTTTCTTCGGGATCACCTTCCCTATTGGGAAAGACTTCAATGGCTTCACTCATTTGAATACCCCTCATCTATATCAAGTGTCTTGTAACAAACTTTGAATTAACGCGGACAATTGCATTATGATGGGATCAGCTCTCCGGCGGTCAGGCGCTATCCAGTACATGCGAAGAGCATCGAGCTGCCTGCCTTTTGACATATAATAATCGCCTACACGAATTAAGCCGTCGGAATATCCGGTTGTAAGGAAGATTCTTCTTGCTGATTCTATATCACCGGAATTATAGAGCAGATTTCCCTTACGATTAAGAGCCGCTTTTTGCGTCCCATCCATCACCGTTTTTTCGGTGGTTTTTATGAAGGCGGACTCTCCTTCAATTTTTTTTATAATGCTTTTTAAGTCCATTGTTTAATCCTTCGTGTATAAGATATATAAAATCTCTAATATTGTCAAATTTATTCATTTAAAACCCTGTAAAAATCTACAATGGAACGACCGTATTCACGGCTGTCTTCCTGTATTATTTTATCGATCTGCAGAGTTTCTTCTCTCGGACGGTGCAGCAGGATTAGAGAGCCTTCCTTTGTAAGAGGGGAATTTACGATTGAATTCATTAGCTCTTGTTTAAATTTATACGGGAAGGGAGGGTCACAGAAAATAATATCGAAGGTTTTTTTTGCACGCATTATATAGAGCTCTGCTGACATAAAGCGGCAATGTATGCGCAAAGGAGATATTTTTACATTTTCCAGCAGGGTTCTGCGCTTCTCCCCGTCCATTTCAACAGCTTCGATGTATGCGGCTCCCCTTGAAGCAGCTTCAAGGGCAATAATGCCTGAGCCTGTGAAGAGATCGAGGAAGGATAGGTCTGACAGGTCACCTAAGATAGAAAAAACAGACTCCCTCATCTTATCCATGGCAGGGCGAATTATGCCCCCGGGGGTCTTTACCTGCCGTCCTTTTAGGAGTCCGCCTGTTATCCTCATTATGCTTAATATCGGCTTTAAAGTGTGCTATAAAAAGGCTTGCATAAAATTGAAGAACTTGCTATATTAAATTACCTCTTTGCCCTTTAAAGGGCCGAAATTTATTGTCCGTAAGGAGGACCTATGCGTCAATACGAGCTGATGGTCATCTTCCCCCTGGAAGAAGATCAGCAAAAGGCAGGCCGGGAGAAGCTACTATCCGACCTTGGAAACAATGGAGCTGAGATCGAGAAAACCGATGAAATCGGGGATCGAGACCTCGCTTATGAAATCAGGAAAAGAAGACGAGGCAGATACGTCCTTTTTACCATCAAGGCTGATCCTGCTAAAATTGCAACTCTGGACAGAATCTTTAAGCTTAATGCCAATCTTCTAAAATACCTTTTCGTAAATATCGAAAGTAAGGAAAAAAATGGCTGATATTAACCATGTAGTCCTGGTTGGACGTTTGACCAGGGATGCAGAACTTAAATATACGAGTTCAGGCCAAGCTATATGCAAATTCGCAATTGCAATTAATAGGAGACGTAAAAACGGCGACAATTGGGAGGATGAAGCACATTTCTTCGACATAGTCCTCTGGGGCCGCCAGGGCGAATCCTTAAACCAGTATCTTCAGAAGGGTAAGCTGGTTGGAATTGAGGGCGAATTGCGCCAGGAGCGCTGGCAGCAGGATGGACAGAACAGGTCAAAGATTGAGATTGTGGCGAATAATATTCAGCTTCTAGGAAGCGGAGGCCCCTCTTCCGGTTCATCCCGGGATTCAAACTCCCAAGGGTCAACCGGTTTTAGACCAAATAATAGGGAAGATAATCCCCCCGAGGATGATAACTTCTCTGATGATATACCGTTTTAATTTAATTCATGAGGTAATTTATGTCTGACGAAAAATATATGGAAGGTAATGAGCGTTTTTCCCGTGACAGGGGGATGGATCCCCAGATGGAAGGCCGTGATGAGGAGCGCAGGAAGGGTAAGGTTTTCTTTAAAAAGAAGGTCTGCAAGTTTTGCATGCAAAAGCTGAAAATCGACTATAAAGATGCAGATACCCTGCGTCGTTTTATCACCGAAAGGGGGAAAATTCTCCCGAGGCGGATTACCGGAACCTGTGCAAAGCATCAGAGAGCCGTGGCTCTTGCAATAAAAAGAGCCAGGATGATCGCCTTATTACCCTTTGTAGCTGACTGATATAAACAGGCAATAAACGCTTATAGCCAATGATTTCTTATATATATGACAGAAAAGTTTTGGTTCCTGCTCTTATTGGAGCCGGGGTGAGTATTTTCCTTGCCATAAGCGGGCTCTTTAGTCTTTTATTCTTAGTGCCTTTAGGCTTTCTTGCCTATAGGTACGATTATAGAACAGCTTGGACAGGTTTTGCTTTTATAGTAATTGGCAATATTCTTCTTAACTTTGGTATTTTAAACAGGGACATAAGTAATTTTCTTTTTTATATTGCCATGGCAGGCATCTTTACATGGATAGTTTCCCCGCCTCCTGCAAGTAATCAAGTTCCAATGAGTATAAGGCTTTCCTTTGGGTCCTGCCTTGGTGCCCTGCTCCTAATTTTTATTATGGGGAGGGTAATTTCGACTCCCTTTTTTTTGGATTATATGGATTCCATGCTGAACAACTTTTTATTGAGTAATACAGGGGCCAATGTGGTACAAAATGCCCTGCTCCAATCAATCACTGTGGAAGAGATTCTGGATGCAATAATGTCCATAATGGTTAGAGGCGGAAGCCTTATATCCTGTATTCTTCTATTTACGTTATGCAGGCAATTAGGTTACTTCCTTGCCCGAATTATTTTAAGAAGAAAAAAGATTGATATTTCTCCCAGCTCGCTTGTTCAGTTTCATGCAAGTTCTATTCTTATCTGGGTCTTATCAATCTCCCTGCTCCTTCTTGTTCTGTCAAGGTTAATTAATTTCAAGCTTATAGAGATCATACTCTGGAATATTTTAATTCTTTGCGTTATTCTATATCTGGCACAGGGTATTGGAATATTGCAGTTTTTTCTCTCTAAGCCTTCGACACCCCCCTTTATGGGTATTCTTTTTATGATCTTGTTTGTCTTTTTAATCGTTAGTCCTGTGCTTAATTTGGTACTCCTTGTTGGCCTTACCATACTTGGAATTACCGAAAACTGGGTGCCCTTCAGGGCGCCTAAAATAAACGGGCCGCCTACTACTCCACAGGCGTAATTAGAGCCCGATAGAATCAAGGAGCTTGAGTATGAGAGTTATTTTGAACAAGGATCTCCTACCCCTTGGAGAAGAAGGGGATGTCAAGGATGTTGCAAAGGGATATGCGAGGAATTATCTTTTCCCGCGGGGCATAGCCCTTCCATATACTGAGAGAAACATTAAACTTTTCGAGAGCAGAAGAGAGGAAATCGAGCTTAGAAAGGTCCAAAAGCGGGGAGATGCCGCAGGACTTAAAGAGAAGCTGGAAGGCCTGGTTCTTGAAATTACCATGCCCGCAGGACCAAACGGGAAACTTTATGGTGCTGTAACCAGTCAGACCATAATGGATGAGCTTACGAAGCTTGGGTTTAAGATCGAAAGGAAGAAGATTGATCTGCCGGGAAACAGCGTAAAGAATGTCGGTAAGTTTAAGGCAACGGTTAAACTCTACGAAAATGCATCTGCGGAATTAAGCTTTACGGTGATTGGGCAGGAAATTAAGATCGAAACAAGGAAAGCTCCCCCTCCAAGACCTGCAAGGAGGCGGCGTGATGAGCAGGAGAGTACTCAAGAAGCTGCCGATACAGCAGTTGCAGAAATCCCTGAAATGGAAGTACCGCCGGAGATTCAGGCTGCTGCACAAGAGGCTGAAGAAGAATCCTCCGATTCATCTCTCGGAGAAGAATAAATGACCTCTGATGCCGGAGAAAGTAAACCCTATGGGTCTCGTAATACTAACTCCGGCATTGAAAGAGTCCCTCCTCATAATTTTGATGCAGAAAGAGCAATAATCGGGGCAATGCTCATTGATGAAAATGCAGCAGCAGGTGTAAGACAGTATTTAAAAGTTGATGATTTTTATTCAGGGCGTCATAAAGAGATTTTTAAGGCTCTTTCAAACTTATTTAATAATGGAACAAGGCCCGACCTCTTAACCCTTTCAGGCGAACTGGAAAAACAGGGAACCCTTAAAGAGGCAGGCGGATATGACTATATTGCAGGATTAACCCATAATGTTTATTCCAGTGTAAACTCTGATTTTTATGCAGGTATAGTACTTGAGTGCAGTTTACGCAGGGGTTTAATAAAGATTTCAGGTCAAGCTGCAACAAATGCATACGATGAAACGGTAGACCCTAAGGTCCTTTTGGAACATACTCAGCACGAGCTCTTTAAGATTAGTGATCCAACCAGAATTTTTCGCTATAAAAAGACCGAGCATGTTGTTACAAACACTGTCGATTATCTTGAGTATGCTATTAAGTATAAGCCTGAATATACCGGTATACCCTCAGGTTTTTACGATCTGGATTATTGGACATCCGGCTTTCAAAACGGAGAACTTATAATTATTGGCGCAAGGCCGGGAATGGGAAAAACAGCAATCGGTCTTAATATGGCAGCTAATATAGCAATAAGACAGAGAAAAAGCGCTGCCTTTTTTTCATTGGAAATGACAGATGTATCTTTAATGATTAGGCTTCTTTCATCGGAAGCTAATATAGATTCTTATAAACTTAAAAAAGGCATGATCACGGGAAATGAGCGTGAAAAAATGATGAATGCCGCAGAAGAGATTCATGAGGCCCCCTTATTTATTGTTGATATGCCCCACATGACAATTGGTGATATTCGTACAATGGCAAGGATGCTTAAGATACAGGAAAACATAGAAATCCTTTTCATTGATTATATCGGGTTAATCTCTGAAGATAAAAGAGATCAGAAACGCTATGAATTTGTGTCGCAGGTATCAAGGGCTCTTAAGGGACTTGCAAGAGAATTAAATATTCCTGTGGTTGCCTTATCCCAGTTGAGACGGGAAGCAGAAAAGGAGAAGCCGGGCCTTGCAGATATTAGGGAATCCGGTTCAATTGAACAGGATGCAGACATGGTTATGTTCATTAATAGGGACAGGAACCTGGATAAAACAAATGAAGAGCAGGAAAAAGAACCCACTCAGAAGGTACAGCTAATCCTCGCAAAGAATCGTAATGGACCTGTCGGTACCATAGGTCTTTTATTCTTTAGACAATTTACCAAATTTGTTCCTATGGTAAAGGAACTGACAAAGTAAGCTAAAGCATGTATTTAGCTGCCTCGCAGGCAGGCATTTCCTCTATAGAAAACGGAAGCAGTTTAAAAGAATAGTGAATATCCTTATCGTTTAAAAGATATTTTTCAAAAGTATATGGCCCGCAGCTGCCCGAACCAATCCCTCCAACCTTATAATCAATGCGGACAATTGTTTTGCCGCTTTCTTCTAACTCACTTGTATTTAAAGCTCTTGTCAGTGCTTCGCTAGAATAATACGATGCATTAAACTCAAAATGTGTTTCTGCCTTAATTAAGAGACCTCTTCCAAGTTTATCATAAAGGGCCGCCCATTTAACATTAGTTCTGTTTCCATGCTCCTGGGGTGTTATATAAGGGAAGTATTGTTCGCTTATAGTAGATCTATAATGGCCCATATTTAATGAAGAGCACATATCAGAATAATTTTCATCGGGGCCAAGGCCATAATATTCAAGGTATTCATATTCTTTGGGCATTGCCATTTCAAGGCCGAAACGCGGAAGGAAGACCATGCTCTCTCTAATCTTGGCAGAAACATCGATCTTTATTTCTCCCGACTTCGATACTGTATAGCAGAGAGTAGTCTGTGCAAAGGGGGTTCTGGAAATGGCGGCGAGGTTTCCCTTAACTTTGAATATTACTGAATCATCCTTAACTTCAGTTTTTATATCATAAACCTTGCTAAGTACATGCTCAAGGTTTTCCTTTCTCCATTCTGCTTGAATGTTTCGATCATTATCTGTCGGTGCACGCCACACACTCAGACGCGGACGGGTGCTTAACAGTTCGGTACCATTATAGTTTATCGATTCAAAACAGGCATAAAAATTATTAAAAACATATTTAAATGTTTCTCCTTCAATAATTGTAAGAAGCCCCTTATTTTCTATTTTTAACGGTGCGACATTTTTATTAATATGTCCCCGGCATCCGGGGCTCTTTTGCAAAACAGGAAGTGCTAATTGCATATTGCCTGTTTCAAAATCCCTGCCTGCCCAGGGTCTGCTTTCTATAAGATGATAGCTTAAGTTTAAGTAAAGACCAAAAAAACCGGATTCAGGGATTTCTGTATTAATTGTAACTTGCCTCGACTTTTTTGGGCCAAGCCCTGTAATATTAAAGCTCCCTTCAGATACTGCTTCTCCGTCATTATTTAATGACCATTTTATTAAATAGTCATCTAGAGTAATAAAGTCGTGTTTGTTAGTAATTTTTACTGTTATTTTCTTATTCTCTGCGTCAATGCCAAACAAACTACTTTTTATATAACAATAATGCGCTTTAATTTCTCTCAAACCGGGATAAGGCTTCCTGTCAGGCATAACACAGCCGTCATTGCAGAAGTTGCCGTCATGCAGCATGTCTCCTGAGCCGTAACCCCAATATTTCTTACCTCTCTCATCAATTTGAACTATTGAATGATCCGCCCATTCCCAAATACAGCCGCCAATAAGACGCGGGTACTTATTTAAAATATCCCAATAATCCTTTAGACCTCCGGGGCCATTACCCATTGCATGGGCATATTCACAGATAAAAAACGGCCGCCTGTCTTTCTTTTTGTTTTTCCCTGCATCTTCGAGCAGTGAAAGGGAAGGGTACATAACGCCTTCAACGTCAATACAGTCATCTGTATACTTTGCATCTTTATCGTTTCTAAGACCTGCACTGGCCCTCTCAAAATGTATTAACCTTGTCGGGTCTCTATCCTTTATTAAGTCAGCCATTGCAATAATATTGGTACCGAAAGCAGTCTCATTCCCGAGCGACCACATGATGATACACGGATGATTCTTATCCCGTTCCACCATACGCCTCGCCCTGTCTAAAAAAGCTTTCTTCCATTCAGGCTTTTCTGTGGGATGCTCGGGATGGAAGTTTACATACTTCCATCCCTCCTTCATATTCATGCCGCAAAAACCGTGCATCTCTTGATCCGCTTCGTCTATGACATAAAAGCCATAACGATTGCAGAGCCTGTAAAACTCAGGTGTGTTGGGATAATGGGAAGTCCTTATAGTATTAATATTATTCTGCTTCATTAACTCTAAGTCACGCTTCATATGATTAGAAGGGGTATAGTGCCCCATTTCAGGATCAGTGTCATGACGGTTAACACCTTTAAGCTTTACTGAAACTCCATTAATTAAGAGAGAGCAGTTGTCAGCAACTTCAATTTTCCTAAAGCCTATGTCTATTGGTATCCATTCGTCTTCAAAGCTGAAAATCGCCCTATAGAGGAGGGGAGTTTCTGCATTCCATTTTAGGGGAGACTCTATCTTGACGGAGTTTTCACCGAATATGAGCTTCTTTTCTGTAATATTTTTACCGCAAGGCGAAAATAGTTTAAATGAAACATCGTTTCCACTCCCTTCCTTTTCAAGAGCAATGGATAAGACAGCATTATTATGTTCCTCGTCGAGATCTGTTTTAATAAATATATCGCGGATACGGTTTTTACTTCTTGAAAGAAGATAGACATCCCTGAAAATGCCGCTATGCCTATAATGATCCTGATCTTCAAGATAACTCCCGTCACACCATTTTAAAACCTTTACCGTAATCCTATTCTTCCCCCTTGAGCAGAACTTGGATATATTAAACTCACTCTGCATGTGAGAACCCTGACTATAACCTGCATATTCACCGTTAACATAAAGAAAAAGACAAGAATTTACACCTTCGAATACGATGAAAATATCTCTGCTTGTCCATTCCTCGTTAAGGAAAAAGTCTCGGGCATAAATACCTGCCGGGTTTTCGTCAGGCACAAATGGAGGGTCAAGCGGGATATTATAGCCGGCATTTCTATATAGAGGAATATCATAACCTGCCATTTGCCAGCTTAGAGGGACAGGGATTTTATCCCAGGTACATAGGTCAGAGTCCCGCTTAAAATCGCAGGAAGAAACATTAATTTGACTTTCATAATACTTAAATGCCCAATCTCCGTTTAATAATTTAAAGAAAGCGGAGCTGCCCCTATTATCAATAAAGTTAAAACTTGCTTCTTCAGATTGAAAGGGAATAAAATACGACCTTTCCTTCTCCCTGTTTATATGTAAAATTTCAGGATTCTGCCATTCCATATATTCCTCCTACCTGCTCCCCGGAATCAGGGCCCTAATCGATTCATCATACATTGCATAGGCATGAATTGCAGGCCTATAGAAAATACCATCGTAGGATTTATTTACCATGAAACTGAAAACCCTTTCTTCGCCCCTATTGAGGTTAAAATAGGTCATTACTCTATCATCGCGAATGTCCCTATAGCGAAAATTTTCTGCTATCGATGTAGATTCTGCAAGACGAGTATTTATGATCTCGTAAGATGCAGGAACAGGAACTATAAGGGCAATTTCCTCAACTGTGCTTATAAATGAATTGCGTATCCTAACCCTTATTTCCATGTCTTCTCCGAGTGCTAAACTGTCGGGGTTAATAACAATGCCGTTGCTGTTCCTATACTCAACAAAGAGTTCAAGGCCCTCTGAAAGCACCGGCTCGCTTCCTTCTATAGGAAGGCCCCTTGCAATAAGTTTCACATAAACGGGTGAAGGTGAACGATTAGTGAAATTAAATTGTGTCATATTTCCCTGAACATATCCTGCATCAAGTATTAAAGCGGGACTTTCAAAACTAGCAGTTCCCGCTAAACCTCCGGTATTATAATCCACTGTCATTATGCCGGTTCCTGCATTTGCTTCGATATAAGGAGAGATGGCAATCAGGGCGAAGGCGGTTTCCTGGGTGGAAAGCCATCTTTCTGATGATAAAACTTCACAAATTTCCGCAAAGAGAACCCTTGTCCTTCCAAGTTCTTCGGTTGATATATTAGGACCTGAATTAATTAGAATTAATGTTTCCAAAATCATGGCCTTATCCCGCAGAGTCGAACCAAAGGTTCCCGAAAGTTCCCTGTACTCATGTTCGGGGATGGAAAGCCCGCGGATCATATTCCGTGCGACATCCCTCTGTCCTGCATGCCAATAAGATGCGGCAAGTCTCCAACCGGCTTGGGGAGGCAAATTAGCATGACTCCTAAGCCTGTTCATTGAGCCAAGGTCAGCTTCTCCTGCAAGAGATAGAGTGAAGAGCCGATATGCCTGCTCATTAAATCTGCCGCTTTGAGCAGTCCAGAGGGCCGCATTATTTCTCTGGTATTGAACCCAACTGCGAATTACATTGTCAGGAACATTGTATCCAAGGCGGCGAGCTTCAAGCAGGAGATGTCCAACATAGGATGATGCCCAGTCATTTGCCGCAGCTTCTCCCGGCCAATAACTAAAACCCCCTGACATTAGCTGCATGCCCAGAAGATGGGTAATTCCCGCATTCACATTGCTTCGTATCTCTTGGAGTCTGTTTTCGTCAGGTCTGATAATTCTTTCAAGATAGAGCTGTGGGAAAATGCTGCTTGCTACCTGCTCAACACAGCCGTGCGGATAATTAATCAGGAACCCAAGGCGATTTTCAAGGTTTAGGGGAGGCATGCGGGAGAACTCAACTGTAACAGTATTACTTCCCTCCCTTCCCGGCATTTCAATATTCCCGTTCCAGCTTTCCCCTTGGGAGAGAAGGCTGTACATTGTCCTTGTAACAGGGATTGCTGTAGATCTAACCTGTAACTCAACCTCATGCCGGGCCGTAGTTAGCCTTTCGGATTCTGCTATTGTTCTAAACCTTAATAGGCCCGGGTTTGGCGGCGCCTTTACTGTGAAGCGGATCAATTGCTCACCGCTCCCGTTAAAGCTCAAAACTTGGGAAGTCTGTCCGATTATCTCGGCTCCTTCAACAGAAAGACTCACCCTTACATTTCTGCTTCCTTCAATATAGGAGTTTACATGCACCGGAACCACAACTTCGTCATTCGGAGAAAGGACGCGGGGCAGGGTTGCAAAGACCATCAGATCGGAAGTCACCCTTACGCTTTCCTCTGCAGTCCCGTATGCCCTCTGTGAAATATTTTGCACCTCGTTTAAAGACGAGGCTGCAAGCACCATTATGCGCAATGCTCCGATATATGGGGGAAGCTCAAAGGTTTCGGTTTTCTGCTCTCCTGAGCCAATTTCAAAAGGCCCGAAGAAACGAACTATGGGTATGAAGCGTCTTGCCTCATTGTCAGAGTCCATAATAATATCCTCCCCTCCGCCAATGGCAAGAAGGGTTTCAAGCCTGCCTGAGTAAGCTCCTATGACTTCATGGAAAAGATCCCAACTGTTAAGGAAGGAAGCCTCCCTCGCATAAAATGTATTAATTGGATTTGGCAAGTTAAAACGGGTAAGGCCGAGAAGCCCCTCATCGACAACCGCAACAGTATATGCCATTGGCCTCCCGGATTCTTCGCTTACTGTGAAAGAAACAGATGACTCTGCCTGCCAGTTTTCAGGTGCAGTTATTTTTGGAGAAAGCACCACTCTAGGGTCGTTTATTGTAATTGGAATAATACCATAGAGCCTTAGGGGAAGATCATTTTGGGTTTGTAAATGAGGCTGCAGAAGACTTACATGTACATAAACATTTGGAACCATGGATGGGTTTGCAATGAACTCAAAATGTGTTATACCGTCTTCGCAAGACATCCACCTATGCTCGATTATCTCTCCTCCCTTTTCTACAACTATATTAGCCCTTGCATCGATATTCGAAGGGAAGCTAACAGTAACTCTTTCTCCGACATTATAAGCAGGTTTATCAGAGCTTAAGTTAAGCATAGCTCCTACCCCCTGCCCGCCGTCCTGTCCTCGCCCTGCCCAACCCGGCCAGTCAATGTATACAATTTGGGCCGCAGCATGGCCGGTGTTACCGTCTCTGATAATAACAAGGTATCTCCCCCAATCAGGATGATTCACTCTGAAATCCCAGCTCGCCCTTCCATTAACAGTTGTTACAGTCCCTCTTGCAATGGGGCGTCTTGAAATGCTTGAAGCAATTTCAGCCGAATCCTCTCTTCCCCTTTCCCACCACCATCGCCAGTTCAGCTCATAGAGCTCGGCGCTAAGGGTAACGCTTTCCCGAACAAGATTCCCCTCTTCATCAAGGAGTACTATCTCGGCTGTATGGTCAGTGTCGGTAAGGAGCATGCCTCTTTCTGCATCTCCTGCAGGAAGCCTTAAGCCCACATAGCGGCTATACGGTGAGTATTCCACACTGAACTGACTTGAAGAGAATGCCCCTGAACTCTCAAAGACCCTTGTCATGAAACCGGCATTGACCTTCCCGGGGACAGATACTCCCGGGTTTAGACTCATTTGGAAAACCGCATTGCCTGTATCGTCAAGGTTTCCCTCCCAGACATTGTGGCGCTCAGAGCTCACCCTCCTTGAAGGATCCCTAAAGCTAAAATCGGGGAACTGCGGAAAGACAGTCTGTCTGTCAGAAAAACTTACCGAAATATCAGCCTTTAGTCCCGGGGCAGGTGCACCGAAGAGCCACTCGGCATTAAGAGCAACACCCTGCGTCCCGCTTCGAATAAAATCTACACCGTCAATGTCCATGTTAATCATTAGGCGATTTGGCATAACGGTTTCTATTCTGACAGGTCTTGAAAATACATTGCCTCCTACTCTTATTCGGGCAGTCCATTCTCCTGTTGGAGCATTTGCAGCTGTTGAGATCTGTATTGGATAAAACCCGTCAATAGATGATGTATAATTTTGACTTATAACAATACGGCCCCTCGGATCTTCAAACTCAAAATTTACCGGATGATTTTGCGGAAGACTTCCCCTTGGGTCGGAAAGGAGGAAGGTTAGGTAGACATCATCCCCCGGCCGCCACACACCCCTCTCTCCGTAGATTAGTCCGCGAATATCGGATGCAGGTGTTGAGCCTGAAACATCAAAGTGACTTATTGCAAGGGTACTTGAATCATTTACCCTAAGATATGCCTTACCTGTTGAGTTTTCTGCAATAAGGAAAAGCCTTGAAGTAGGACCTGTTCCCGGAATCGGCTCGGGAATAAATGCCATCCCCTCATTATCAGTTCTTCCTTGATACAGAAGACGACCCTGGAAATTGTAAAAAGAAAATCGGGTATTAGGGGAGGGGAGTGCATTTAATAGGTTCGTTGTAGCAATCAGCCAGGAACCGTCAAGGCCCCTTCTTGCCAAAAGACCAAGATCAGAAATAAGTATATTGCGGCTTCTTATAATATTTCCATTATAGTGATTGTGATAAAAGCTCGGATGACAGGGATCGTTGCGATAAGTCCACCATTCATTCCAGTCAAAGCCGGGAGAGCTCCAGACATTGTCCCAAAAGCTGTTTCCTGTCGCAGTATAAAAGGCAGGGAAACTGTCATCGGGGAATAATAAATGAGAAAAGTCTCTATGGCTTTCACTGCATTCATAGCGTATATGCCTTTGCCTAAAGCTGATTCTTAGGTGGAACATGCTGTCAGGGTAGTTACGCGAAAGCTCAGAGAGGTCAAGGCCGCGGCGAATCCAGCGATTCTGATCCCTTTCTTCCCATTCAAAATCAAATGAACGGCTCCAGGCAGGTTCTCCCACCCTGTCAAGCTCGCGATCTCCGTCAAGATTATTCACCTGAAGGAATTGGATCATATTATGATCATGTATCCTGAAAGCCTCAACTAAGAGACCTGCAATATTCCTGGTTTCTACAACTAATTGACTGCCCTGACCTGTAGGAAGAATAACACCGCTGCCCGTGAAGCGTACTTCCGGAAGCTCCCATACTTCACCTACCCTATACTGAACCGGAACTGTAAGATGATTTCCGTTTATATCTGTAAGGTCTCTAATAAGAAGCTCAGACCCGATCGGAATGTCCCCATGATCATCACCAAATATTCTGACAATATTATCTTCAATTGAGAAGCGTACATCTGTTCTCCCCGAAAGTGAAGCAAAACCTCTTAAGTCTTGATACTCTCTAAGCGGCGAAGAAAATGCCACTTCAATAATACCTGCATTATGATGCACACTCAGCATCTCGAAGTTATCCCTGCCCGGGATAATAACACTTGTATATCCCCTCTCGGATGAGCCAAGAGATCTGCCGTTCCATGTTACTTCTGCAGTCCTCGATGTCTCGCCTCGTAGAACAGGATTAAAAGCGAAGCTGTAAACATTACCTGCTCCGTAAATTTCAGGCCGTCCCAATTCGCCTGAACTTATTGCTCTTTGTATATTTTCTAAGCTTGCAACATCATCAACCTTTATTGTACCTGTTATGAAAACCTCATCAAGATTATTAACCCTGACCGGATTTAATTCTACTTCAAAAACCGGAAGAGCCGTCATAAAGTCAAATCCGAAAGAAGTTATACCGGGGAGCCTTACTCTTACCTTATACTGCCTGCCTGCCCTCAAAGGTTCATTTGGAGTAAAGATGAGGGTATGCTCATTTTGCCAGGAAGCTGTGCCTGCGAGTGCAGGGCTAAAACTGAAGACATTCCCCGGAAGAGGTGTGTTCATATCTCTGCCATGAACGAACTCCACCCTTATTTGCTCATTCCTTGCCAAAATGCCGCCCGATACCCCTGAAATAAAGGTAGGATCAGGAGGATTGTACTCGCTTGAACAAGAGGAAAAAAACTGTAGAAGTATAAGTATCGATAAAAAAATATATGAGTGTTTTTTCATAATTGCTCCTTTAAACCGGTGTTACTAGAATACCCTGAAAAATAATGCAGCAATTACCGCAGTAAAAGCGGCAGCCGTTAGAATATATACCCAAAAGGGGAGTGCTCCTGCGGGCCTTAAGTCTTTCTTATTGCTTTGGGGTGGACCCTGTGATGCAGAATAATTGCAGATAGGACAGCCGCCTATGAAGGCCGCATCATCGCCTATGAAGCCGCAGGAGGGGCATCGCACAGAGGCAAAATACTTTCCGCAATTCGGGCATTTTTTCCCGTCTATTGGTACTTCCTTGCCGCAGCCTTCACAAAAAAATCGAGGTTTTTTATTTTGAGTTCCTGTGGAATCAGGCAAAATGATTAACCTGCTGCTTTAGAACAGGTCGGAGTATCGGAATTTTTACCGGAAGTACTAGTTGTACCGGTATCGGCGCTCTTTACGTCACTCTTGCTTTCAGTGCTCTTAGCGGTGTCGCCTGTGCCGATTGTGGACTTGCCGTTCTTGTCTGTAATATAAAAACCATTGCCTTTAAAAATAATTCCGTTACCGCCATTTATAAGCCTGCGCAATTCTTTCCCGCATTCAGGGCAGATCTTCATCGGATCGTCTTTCATGCTTTGAAAAACATCAAAGGAGTGCTTGCAAGCTTTACATTCATATCCATAAGTAGGCATATTCCCTCTCAGCTAATTAATATAACGTGAACATATTAAAAAGTAAAGCCATCTGCCTTGCAGTCATCGGATTTGTGCGAAGAAGAAGGATGTCCACATCTCTTTCGGGCAGATTTGCAAGGAGTAAGGATGCAAATTCTCGCGGGTTTATTGAAATTCCGCTTATAAAGTCTTCTGATGGGACCATTCCCTGAAATACGGCAAGCCTTGCCACAGTAAACAGAGCCAAAATGGACCGTGCATGCAGCTCCGATGGGGTTTTTATCCTGAAAAGCAGTTCCCAGTACTCATCCTCATCAGGCCAAGGTTGAGATGCACTAAAGAAAAATTCCTCTGCCGGGATCTGAATGGGAATACCAAGGAAAGTGAAAAACCCGTTAAGAAAGTCCGCGGGTGAGGGCATCCATCCTATAAGGGGCATACCCCTTCCAAACTCGGCAAGTCCCGGAGGCGGCCTTTCTGTTTGGAAGTTAGCTATCGGGTCAGTATTTGAAACTCGAATCAGATTACTCGAAAGCGAAATTGCTATATTTTCTTCACGGGAAAACCAATAGCTCCCACTTCCTGCCGAGCTTTGCCTCCTCCAGCCCCTGCTAAAAAGAAAAGAAAAATTTGCGCTTGTGCCGGGGAAGGTCCCGAGGGCTGCAAGAAAAAAGTTCCTATCACTGCTCGCGGGGTAAAGGGCCGCCGCCATCGTATCTGTTCTATCAATCATACTTGCAATATCAGGGTGGTTTAAATCAACAGGAGAGAGCAAATCGAGGAGGGGCCTTCCCGTAATGGCATCGGCGACTATATAAACATTCCCCCCTGTCGGAAGCAGCAGGGACTCTTCCCCCGGCGCCGGGATGCTCACCCTCGGAGCACTCGCACAGGATGCAAAGGCAATCAAAATCACCAACGAAATAGGGATCACACAGAGGCCACAGCGGCACAGAGCACACAGAGAGAGATAAGAAATTTTGCCTGCTCCGGAAATCCTCCGTGAGCTCTGTGGTCTCTGTGAGCTCTGTGTGAAAATAAATAAAGAAGAATTAAATTCTTTCAATATAAACCTGCCACTTTTCTTCTCCGGCCTCTATCTCCGTCATAGCTTCCCTTTTCTCCCAGAGTATCTTCGTCGCAAGGGTTTCCGAAGCGATATAGTCTGCGAAACTTTCATAGGCAGACTTAAGCCTATCCGAGCCCGAAAGATATAAAGTGATCCTGTCCACAACTTCAAGGCCCGATTCCTTTCGCAAGTTCTGCACACCGCGAACAAGGTCACGAACATCACCTTCCATTGAGAGTTCTTCACTTATCTCTGTATCAAGACCCACGGTAAGAGTGCCTTCGTTAAGCACTTTAAGGTTAGCCTTTTCAAGCCGCCTTATATCAAGTTTCTCAAGGGTAATTTCGATTGAGCGGGCATTCTCTCCGCTAATTTCAATGGCTAAGGAGGCCCCGCTTAAAATACTCTTTACCTGGGCTTGGCTAAAGGCCGCAATTTTTTCCGCAGCCTCCTTCATGTCCTTGCCGAGCTCCTTCCCCAGAATGCGGAAGTTTGCCTTTGCTTCGTACTCAACAAGATCTTCTTCATTGTCTTTAAAGACGACATTCTTTACGTTCAGCTCTTCTTGAATAATTTCTTCCATCTCAAGAAGTGCCTTCCTCTCTTCAGGGTTTCCCGTAACAATCTCTACTGTTTTAAGAGGCTGCCTATTCTTAATGCCATACTGCGAACGAAGGGCCCTCCCCATCGAAACAGCCTTCTGAACACTTGCCATTTTAAACTCAAGGCCCGGATCCCTTCTTTCCGGGATCGGCACAGGGAAATCTGCAAGATGCACCGATTCACATTCATCATCCCTTCTAAGGTTCTGCCAGATCACTTCTGTAATAAAGGGCATGAATGGAGAGGCTACCGTAATAAGGGTTTTGAGCACATTATAAAGTGTTCCATAGGCTTCCAGCTTATCGGTATCGTTGCCGGCCTTCCAGAAACGACGCCTTGAGCGGCGGATATACCAGTTATTAAGCAGGTCGATAAATTCCACAATCGGGTCTACCGCTTTTGAAAGATCATAGTTGTCCAATGCAGTTGTGCACTTTTCTACAAGCGATTCAGCAAGGGACAGTATCCATTTATCAAGGGGATTCCCGGGCTTTTTCGGTGCCTCGTTCGGAGTTATTTTATCAATATTTGCATACATTACAAAAAAGCTATAAGCATTCCATAGGGGGATGATTATGCTCTTTAATACTTCCTTTACACCATCATCGCTAAAGCGGAGATCGTCAGCCTTCATAAGGGCAGAGTGAACGAGGAAAAGCCTGACAGCGTCTGCGCCGTATGAGCTGATCACATCAGCAGGGTCAGTATAATTTTTTAAGCTTTTACTCATCTTCCTGCCGTCAGATGCAAGTACTATGCCTGTGACTATGCAGTTTTTAAATGCAGGCTTTTTGAACAGGGCAGCAGACAGAACGATTAGGGTATAAAACCAGCCGCGAGTCTGATCAAGACCCTCAGAAATAAAGTCTGCGGGGAAATGACTTTCAAAAAATTCCTTATTCTCAAAGGGATAGTGATTCTGTGCATAGGTCATCGCACCTGATTCAAACCAGCAGTCAAGAACCTCGGGGATTCTTTTCATAGTTCCCGTGCAGTCAGGGCATTTAAAGGTGATTTTATCCACAAAATGCATGTGCAGATCATCCGGGGAGACGCCGCTATACTCTTTGAGTTCCGCCCTGCTCCCGATGCAGAGAGCCTTATCGCAGTCGGAGCACTTCCAGATTGGAAGGGGATTCCCCCAATAACGGTTGCGGCTGATTGCCCAGTCCCTTGCACCTTCGAGCCATTTACCGAAGCGCCCGCTTTTAATATGGCCCGGCACCCAGAAAATCTTGCTGTTTGCATCGAGCATGTCCTGCTTAATTTTCTCGACACTCACAAACCAGGAGCTTATCGCCCTGTAAATTAGAGGTGAATCACAGCGCCAACAGTGGGGATATGCGTGAAGTATCTGATCACGCTTAATGAGTTTTCCCTCTGCCTTTAGCTTTTCCATTATGCCCTTATCAGCATCCTTTACAAAAAGGCCCTTAAAGTCAGGCACTTCGTCTGTAAACTTGCACTCTATGTCTATGGGGCAAATTGTCGGCACACCCGTTCCCTTAAGCACCCTTGCATCATCTTCTCCAAAACCCGGGGCAATATGTACTATGCCTGTTCCGTTTTCCGTTGAAACAAAATCACCCGGGAAAGTCCTGAAAGCTCCGCTCTCCCTTGCATTTTTAAAATATGGCAGGATTGGCTCATACTCGATCCCAAGCAGGTCTGCACCCTTCTTCTTCCATACAATGCGGTACTCTTTCTCGCTTTTATAGTAGGCAGGAAGCCTTGCTTCAGCGAGTATATAGTTATCCGAGGAATCGAGGTCTTCGACAAGGACATAATCGATTTCAGGGCCCAGGGCAAGTCCGAGGTTAGACGGAAGGGTCCAGGGTGTGGTCGTCCATGCAAGAAAGTAGCATTCTTTAGGGATATCTTTCCCTTCAACAATCTTAAACCTTACCGTAATTGAAGGATCATGGACATCCTTATAACCGCCGAGGTTCAGCTCATGGTTTGAGAGGACAGTTGCGCATCGCGGGCAGTTTGGCAGGACATAATGTCCTTCGTATAATAGGCCCTTTTCCCAGAGGGATTTTACAACCCACCATATCGTTTCCATATAGTCGGTGTCCATGGTTTTATAGTCATTGTCAAAGTCCACCCAGCGGCCAAGCCTTGTGATTGTCTGCCGCCATTCATTAACATAGCGTAATACCGAAGCTCTGCAGGCTTCGTTAAACTCTGCTATGCCGAATTTTTCTATATCCTGTTTGGAATTAAGGTTTAACTCCTTTTCTATGAGGTTTTCAATGGGGAGTCCGTGGCAGTCCCAGCCAAAGCGCCTCTCCACCTTCTTACCCTTCATGGTTTGGTAGCGGGGAATAATATCTTTAATGGTACTTGGAATAAAATGCCCGAAATGGGGCAGACCTGTTGCAAATGGAGGGCCGTCATAAAACACATACTCTTGTGCCCCCTCACGCCGGGAGATCGATTTCTCGAAAACCTTATTTTTTTCCCAAAATGCCAGTATCTCTTCTTCCAGAGCGGGAAAGCTTACCTTTTGTTCCACACTTTTGTACACCTTAATGCCTCCGGCATTAATATATCTTATTTTTTCTTTGTGGGGAAGACAGCTTTTAATTCATCGTAAATGGCCCTTGCTCCGGGCAGATCCCGCCTTGCAGCCGTTTTTACGTTATTATAGAAAATCATGGAGCTCTCCATTACATCACTGCCAAAAAGGGTTTTCATGTCATGAATTGCCGCGTGCAATATTTCCATTTTTTCTAAGAGCAGGTAGAGTTCGCGGTTTAGGAAAAACTTTTCCTCATAGCTTGCACGTTTTGAAAATATGGGAAACCATTCGGGATTGCCTTCAGCCATTTCATGGGATAGTTCAAGAAATTCCATAATAGCAGTTTCGCTTTTCTCTTTATTTCTTCTTCCCGGCATATAAAGCGATAAAAGATAAGGTTCAAGGAACTTAATCAGATCATCAAGCCTTGCATGGGCACCTGCTAAAAGCTCCCTTGACATTTTTTTACTCTTTACGGAATTGCCGTTATTATATGTCATTGTGCCATTTTCAATACTGATAAATAATCTTCTTCCCTCATTGGCCTTGGATTACTTTCTGTACTTATATTCTTTGCTGAGGATGATGCAATTTTATTAAAATCTTTACTGTCAATATTTAAACTTGAAAAAGACGGAAGCCGGAGATCAAGGGCTAACTGTTTTACCGCATTTACTGCAGCAAGTGCCCCTTCCTTACCGCTGTCAGGAACTATTCCAAAAGCTCTTGCAACCCTTGCATACTTTTCCGTGCAATAGTCCATATTGTATTCCATCATGTAAGGTAAAATAATCGCATTGCAAATTCCGTGGCCAAGGTCATACATTCCCCCCAGGGATTCCGCTATGCAATGCACCGAGGCCACATCCGAATGACTGAATGCAATTCCCGCAAGCATACTGCCCATTAGCATGCGGCTTCGCCCCTCGATGTCATTCCCGTTTTTATATGTCTTTAAAAGATTTTGGTAAATTATCTCTATAGCGTATAGGGCAACAGCATCACTTATCGGCTCTGAGCAGGTCGCAGTAAAAGCCTCTATTGCATGGGTCAATGCGTCCATTCCTGTGGCAGCGGTTAAATGAGCCGGAACAGTCAGGGTCAACTCGGGATCGCAGATCGCTGTTTTCGGTGCAGTGAATGCATTTTTTACCGTCATTTTATAGTTATTCTTTGTATCAGTTATGACTGATGAAAAGGTCAGCTCGCTTCCCGTCCCCGATGTGGTTGGGATACATATTAGAGGGGGCAGGGGATTCGATTTAGCATTCTTGCCTTCAAATGCCTTTATGTCTTTGGCTCCATTTGCAGCAAGTACTCCTATAGATTTTGCACAATCGATAGGACTGCCGCCGCCTATTGCAATTATCGAATCTGCACCAAAGGCCCTATACCTGTCGGCCCCCTCTGCAACATTAATGTCCTTTGGGTTGGCTTCAACCCCGTCAAAGAGCAGGTTTTCAGTGCCCGGAGGTAACTGTGCAAGGACCTTTTCGGGGATCCCCGCTGCCCTTACCCCCGCATCGGTTACGATTAGGGGCCGCTTTACTCCAAGCAGGGAGAGTTCTTCCCCAATGCTCCTAATAGAGCCCGGCCCGAATACTATCCTTGTAGGAAGAATAAATGAAAAAGTTGAAAGAAAATTGTCCAAAAATATCAGGTCTCTTTGATATTATACTTTTTACGGAAGCGCTCTATGCGTCCCGCAGTATCTACAAGTTTCTGCTTTCCCGTGAAGAAGGGGTGGCAGGCTGAGCAAATTTCCACTTTCAGGTCTTTCACTGTCGAGCGCGTTTCTATAATATTACTGCAGGCACAGCTAATCTTCGTCATTTCATACTTCGGGTGAATTTTCTCTTTCATATAGGACCTCCGCTAATCCATTCCGGCAATTCCGGTGTTCATTGAACGCAGGAATGCCTCATTATTCTTTGATTTCTTCATTTTGTCAACCAGGAACTCGATAATTTCGATATCGTCCATAGGATTAATAACCTTTCTGAGTATCCAAATCTTCTGTAATACATCATCTTTAAGCAAAAGCTCTTCCTTTCTCGTCCCTGATTTCTTGATATTGATGGCAGGGAACAATCTCCTGTCGGAAATTCTCCTGTCAAGGTTGATTTCCAGGTTTCCCGTGCCCTTAAACTCTTCAAAGATAACCTCGTCCATTCTGCTCCCTGTCTCTATAAGGGCAGTTGAAATGATGGTGAGGCTCCCTCCCTCTTCAATATTCCTTGCAGCACCGAAGAAGCGCTTTGGCTTATGCAGGGCATTCGAGTCCACACCGCCCGAGAGAATCTTACCCGAGGTCGGGACGGTCTGATTATAAGCCCTTGCAAGCCTTGTGATGGAATCAAGGAGAATTACAACATCCTTCCTATGCTCCACAAGCCGCCTTGCCTTTTCCCATACCATCTCGGTCACCTGCACATGCCTGCTCGCCTGCTCGTCAAAGGTTGAAGAAATGACCTCTGCTTTCACTGTCCTTTCCATATCCGTGACTTCTTCCGGGCGTTCATCAATTAGCAACACTATAAGGTAGACTTCCGGGTGGTTTCGGGTAATTGCATTTGCAATTTTCTGCATCATTATGGTTTTCCCGGTACGGGGAGGAGCCACAATCAGGGCCCTCTGCCCCTTTCCGATTGGGCAGAAAAGGTTGATAATTCGCTCGCTGATTCCCTCCGTAGTGGATTCCAAATCCAGTTTCTCATCCGGGTAGAGGGGAGTTAAGTTATCAAAGGGTATGCGGCTCTGGGCCACAGTGGGATCGTCATAATTAACAGTTTCAACCCTTAGCATTGCAAAGAAGCGCTCTCCCTCCTTTGGACTCCGAATCTGACCGTATACAGTGTCCCCTGTTTTCAGGGCAAAAAGCCGTATCTGGCTCGGACTTATATAGATGTCATCGGGCCCGGGAAGATAAGAGTTTTGGGGACTGCGTAAAAATCCATAACCATCAGGGAGTATCTCAAGCGAGCCGTATGCGTAAATTATACCGCCCCTCTCTGTATGACTCTTTAGGATTATGAATATTATCTCCTGCTTTTTAAGGGTCACCATATCATCATTTGAAATATTATAGGCTGATGCAAGATCGCGGAGGTCTATCATGTTTAGGCGTATAAGCTCATTAATTGTAAGCCTCGGCTTCCCGTGATCCTGGTCAAGGCGAGGCTCGGGCTGTCCGTAAATAAAGGGCATTGAGGGCAGCCTTGGCAAGGAATGAGATGAAGGGGGAGGCTCGTCCCGGGTAAAGGCCTGTTCCGGTTCCTTCCGGATGCTTACCGGCCTCCCGTTCATATTTTTCTGTCCCCTTGTACGCACCACAACGGTTTTGTTTTCTTGAGGGCTCTCGGCCCTTATTTCATTTTCCTCATGCCCTGCTTCAGGTGATATTTCATCAGGCGGTTCATCGAACGATGTTTCGTTGATTGATTCATTGAGTGATAATTCAACTCCGGGGCTTTTAGCTTTTCTGCTTTTTCTTATTATTGCCATTAATTATCTCCGACGATATGCAAATTATAGACGGGCCTTCAATTTTATTCAGGGGATTCTTCATGCTAGACGAAAATTTTTTTATTGTCAAGTACATTGCAATTGCATCTTGGGTAGTGAAGGGGAGGATTATACCTCCCCTTTAATTTTTTTTATCTTCCGCGGCCTTCAATGTAGGCATTTTCAAAATACTTTACATTTGTACCTGTGCGGTAGAAACCTCTTACATAGGGCTGCAATAAGAATGCCCTAGCCTGATGGAATATGGGTATTGTGGGCATGTATGACATTAACAGATCCTCTGCCTCATGCATCAATGCCGCTGCATCCGCCTCATTTGAGGCCACCCACGACCTGCTCATAAGATCGTCATAGCGCGCATTGCTGAAAGCTGTCATTACCGAGCCTGTATTACCTGTCATAAAGCTGTTAAGCATGCTTGTAGGATGGGGATATCCCAGATTCGAACCCATTGCGGCAACATCGTATTCAAGATTCTGAACCTCTGTATAGAAGATCTGCCAGTCAGCGACATCAACCTCTGCTCTTATGTTCAGGTTCGTTGCCCACATCTGCTGAATTGCTTCCACGGTCATTCTGACATTCTCGTCGGTATAGTACCTAAGACGCATTGTGGGGAATCCCTCTCCGTTGGGGAACCCTGCCTCAGCCAAAAGACGCCTTGCTTCAGCTACGTCTGCATTCGGGCCAAATCCGTAATCGCCCCCCGCTTCACGGAAGTCCCTGCCGTTTACAATCAAACCCGGAGGTGCAAGAGCATAACCGAAGGCATGGGCATTCTGTAATACGTCAAAAATGATGGTTTCCCGGTCTATAGCAAGTGTGAGTGCCCTGCCGATACGGGGGTCGTTATACGGCCACTTTGAAGTGTTCACAAGCCAATAGGTGGTGCTCAAAATTGTAACGCTTCTGAAAGCCGGATTATGCACCCTATGCTGGGCAACTTCTGCCGCAGGAACCTGATTATGGCCGTCAATTTCACCCGTAGCCACGGCTGTAACACCCGTTCCCATATCGGGGATGATACGGAAAACCAGCTCTTCAAGTCTTACATTGTCCGCATCATAAAAATGAGGGTTCTTAACCAGGGTAACGGCATTGCCGAAATCAAAGTTCGTTACCATAAAGGGCCCTGTCCCAATATAAGTAGAGGCATTACGGTGCCAACCTTCGCCCGTTTCAACATACCTTTGATTCACAGGAAGGAAGGCCATACCATGCATGGTCTGAAGGAAGTGAAGCATGGGACTGTGAAGGGTTATTTGCAAAACATAATCGCTTATAGCGGTGACCCCAAAGGATTCCATGGGCATTTGTCCTGTAAAAACTTGCTGTCCGTTTAGGATCGGGAACATGGAAGAGGCCTGTGGGCTTGCGAAACTCGGGTCGACAACACGCCTATAACTGTAGACATAGTCTTGAGCCGTAAGATTCGTTCCATCCGACCATTTTGCGTCCTCTCGAAGGTAGAAGGTATAAACTAGGCCATCATTGGAAATTGTCCATCTGGTGGCGAGGGACGGGACTGTGCCTCCATCGGGCCCCATTTTAATTGGCCCATAGAAAACGTTACGGACAACCGGTAATGCGAAAGTTTCACCTCCAATACCGGGATCATAGCCCCTGGGCTCGGCTTCCATTCCGAAGACCAACCTCTGAGTGTCAGCACCGACAGCGGCCCTTGGTTGAGCATCCCTGTTGCATGCACTGAACATTGCAAGCAAGATCAGCACAGAAACAAGCAACGTAAGTAATTTTTTCATTTAAATCCTCCTAAGATTTTAATAAAACGAAATCAAAATAAATGGCAGGCACAAAAATGCCCCTCTTCAACTTCCTTATACTCGGGGTCCCTCTCCGTACAGCGGGGCAGAACAGAATTACAACGCTTTGCAAAGCGGCAGCCGGGGGGTGGATCTATTGGAGAAGGAATATCACCCTCTATAATTACCTGTTCCCTTGCCCTTGCAAGCTTAGGATCAGGAATGGGTACCGAGGCCAGAAGCCCCTTTGTATAGGGGTGCAGGGGGTTTCTATAAATCTCCCTGCTATTACTAAACTCTACCATTTTTCCCAGATACATAACACCCACATTATCCGAAATATAACGAATCATACTAAGGTCATGGGCTATAAAAAGGTAGGTAAGACCCCTCTCCTTCTGGAACTTTTTAAGCAGGTTTACCACCTGCGCCTGAATCGAAACATCTAAGGCTGAAATCGGCTCATCGCAAATAATAAACTCAGGCTCAAGAATTAGGGCCCTTGCTATGCAAATCCTCTGACGCTGCCCTCCTGAAAATTCATGGGGGTAACGGCCTATATGCTCTCTCTCTAGGCCCACCCGTTCCAGCATTTCACAGATCATTTCGATACGGTCGCCCTTTACATCATGGGCAATCAAGGGCTCTTCAAGAATGCTCTTGATTGTCATTCGACCATTAAGAGACGAATAAGGGTCCTGAAAGATCATCTGCATACTGCGCCTATAGGGTTTTAACTGTCTTTCATTCATTTGGCTAATCTCTGTACCAAATAAGCGCACTTCCCCGGCCATCGGCCTATAAATCCGGCTGATTGTACGCGCTACCGTTGACTTACCACAGCCTGATTCCCCAACAAGCCCCAGGGTCTGACCCTTTTCAATTTTCAAACTTACCTTGTCAACCGCTTTTACAAAGCTCCTTCTCTTACCTGTAACGGGAAAGTATTTTACCAAGTCATTTACTTCAAGTGCTAATTCACTCATAATTTCCTGCCGTGGAAGGGATTATTTTCTGCAGGGGCTTCTTTATCGTGCAAAAAACAACAGGACAAGTGTCCTTCTCCGATATCATACTCCTGCGGCATTTCCGTATGACAGATATTCCTGGCATAGGGGCATCTCGGACAGAAGGGGCACCCGGCAGGGGGTTTTAGCATGTCCGGGGGGGAGCCCGGGATAGGATCAAGGGGGCTTTCCCTGTCCTGGTCAACCCTTGGGACTGCCGCCATGAGCCCGAGGGTATATGGGTGGGACGGATTCCCGTAGATTTCTTCTGCGCTGCCCCTCTCAAGGATTTTCCCTCCGTACATCACCACGATTTTCGTGCAGATTTCTGCTACAACCCCAAGATCGTGGGTTATAAAAATGATGCCGATATTTGTGGCAATCTGTAATCCCTTTAAAAGCCTTATAATCTGGGCCTGTATAGTTACATCAAGAGCTGTTGTTGGTTCATCCGCAATTAAGATGTCAGGGCTGCAGGCTAAAGCCATCGCAATCATGACCCTCTGCCTCATTCCACCTGAAAATTCATGTGGATAAGAGTGATAACGCTTTTCAGGAGTCGGAATACGCACCTGATTAAAGAGGTCGATAACTTTTCTTTTTGCATCCGCATTACTCGTGCCGGGATTATGCTCCAAAAGGGATTCTGCCACCTGATCCCCTGCCTTCATAAGGGGGTTTAATGCAGTCATGGGATCCTGGAATATCATTGTTATCCTTGAACCCCGTATTTTGTTCAGCTCTGCGGTTTTTAGCTTTAAAAGATCACGGCCCTTATACATTGCACTTCCGCTATTTATAATTGCATTCCGGCCCAAAAGCTGTATCAGAGCCATGGAAGAAACAGACTTTCCGCTGCCGCTCTCTCCCACTATTCCCATTACTTCTCCGCGCTTAAGCTCATAGCCAATGCCACGCACGGCTTGCACTTCCCCTGCTCTTGTTCTAAAGGAGACATCCAAATTGTTTACGCTTAGTATGGTCTCGTTCATATAATTGCAGCCTTAGGTTTTCGAGGATTTGGGATCAAGGGCAGTTCTTAAGCCGTCTCCCAGGAAGTTAAAACAGAACATGATTAAACAAATTGCAGCGGCAGGAAAAACAAGTTGATAGGGGGAGACCCTTAAGCTCCCAAGGGCATTATTGCAAAGAGTTCCAAGAGATGCCTGAGGTGCGGATACACCAAGGCCGATAAAGCTTAAAAAAGATTCCGTAAAAATGGCAGCCGGAATCTGCATTGTTATTGTTACGATAATTGCTCCCATGGAATTGGGAATTAAGTGCTTAAAGAGTATTCTGAAAGTGGATGTGCCGATTGTCCTTGCAGCAAATACAAACTCCTGCTGTCTTAGGGACATAACTTGGGAACGTACAATTCGTGCCATGCCCACCCAAAATACCGAGCCCATCGCAATAACTATGCTTGTAAATCCGGTTGAATCGAGCATCACCATAATCAGGATCACATAAAGAGTCAGCGGTATGGTACTGATTATATCAACAATCCTCATCATAAAAAGATCGACATTGCCGCCAAGGTAACCGGAAATGCCGCCATAGACTACGCCAATAAAAAAGTTTACAAGGGTGGCAATTAAAGCTACCATAAGTGATATTCTTGTTCCGTGCATAACCCGCACAAGTATGTCACGGCCTAGAGCATCGGTACCAAAACGGTATAGCCTGTTTACAACATTTTGCCTGCCCTCACTGTTAACCAATACAGCAGGTATTTGCGCATAACTTACATGTAGACCCGGAATATTATAAGTGAAAATTCTTTGCTCTGTATCCTGTGCCAATGTACGATGGGTGTTACCTAGTTCCCCTTCTCGGCTAACTTCGATTAATGAAAAATTACTTGCAATATAGTAGAGTTGCCCTCCATGCATATGTGTTCCGATTACAGGCGGCAGGTTTACATATTGCAGATTCTGGGTCTCGTAGCCGTGGGAAGAAACCATAGGGCCAATTATTACGGTTATTATTAATATGATGATAACGATAAGACTTGCAATGGCTAACTTATTCGAAATTAACCTATAACTTACGTCTTTAAAGTATGTTGTTTGCTGTCCATGGATCTTTTCTTTAGCTCTTAAGTGTTCGGGCAGTGGTGCCCACTTGTCGTTATGAGTTGTCAACCTTAATCCTCGGATCTATTACTACATAAAGCAAATCCACAATAAAAACCATGGAAACCAAAAGAGTACAGTAAAACATTGTCATTCCCATTATTGTGGGATAATCACGGTTTTGAATCGAATCAACAAAGTGTCCGCCTATGCCGGGGATTGCGAATATGCGCTCAATTGCAAAAGAACCTGTTATAAGTCCTGCGATAAGGGGACCCAAAACCGTTACGACAGGCAGCAGGGCATTCCGCAAAGCATGCTTCCAAATAACCTTGCTCTCGGGCAGGCCCTTAGCCCTTGCTGTGCGGATATAGTCCTGGTTCATTACATCCATAAGGCTCGACCTTGTAAGACGGGTAAGAAAAGCTATGGAATAAGCTACAAGGGCAAAAACAGGCAAAATGAATGCCCTGCCTGATTCGAGGCCTATGGAAGGCACCCACCGCAACTGCATCGCAAAAATGTAAAGCAATACCGTGGCCATTATAAATGAAGGGACAGAGACCCCGATTGTTGCAAGGGCCATTGTAAGACCGTCCTGCCACTTATTATTTTTTAAGGCAGCATAAATACCCAAAGGTATGCTCACCGATACTATCACTAAAATCGAGTAGAGGGCTAACTGTGCAGTTGTCGGCAAACCCCTTGAAATTAATTCCGACACAGTCATTCCTTGGTATTTAAGGGAAGGTCCAAGATCACCTTGAAGCAGATCTCCCATATACCTTGCATACTGCACATGGGTGGGATCGTTCATCCGGTACTTTTCCTGAATGGCAGCAAGCACCATTGGCTGCACATTCTCTAATGAATTAAAAGGACTGCCCGGAATGGAATGCATCATAAAGAATGTTATGGTTGCTACGATATAGAGTGTCAGAACCATCAGAACCATTCTTTTGAGGACATACTTAAGCAATGTGTATACTCCCTAAAGCAAAATCTTTTATTAATTGAAGAGCTGTAATTGCAGCCGCTCTTCGTATTTCGTTTCTTAAGCCTTTGAAAAAATATTCCCTATCTTCAAAGTATAATTGCCCTGCCTTAAAACTTGCAAGTCCCATAAAGACTGTGCCCACCTTCTTACCGGAGCCATCCCCCTCGGGTCCTGCAAGGCCTGTAATTGAAACAGCAATGTCAGCTCCGCTTTTTTCCAGGGCTCCCTTTGCCATTGCAAGGGCAGTCTCTCTGCTTACAGGGCCATGCTTTTTTAAGAGTTCTTCCTCTACCCCAAGCATCTTCCTCTTTGCATCATTTGTATAACATACGAAGGAACCCCAAAAAGCATTTGAGGCACCCGGGATACTTGCCAAAATTTCTCCTGCAAGGCCTCCGGTACAGGACTCTGCAAGAACGACCTTCTTCTTCTCAGCAATAAGGCCCTGTATTAAATTTTCAATCGCCGGTTCTTTGGAGTTCAGCTTTTATTTCCTCGGTAGGACGGGAGAAGATTTCTACATCCTTACTTATGCCTGTCATACTGCACTGTCCCTCGAAGAGGACGCCGTCTGCAATACGCAGTCTTGAAGCTGTTAAATCACCCTTAACCTCGGCACCCGGGAATAGATCGATTTTATCGGTTGCGCGAACTGTCCCAATTACTGTTCCATATACCAATAGAGAAGTTACAGAAATACTTTCTGCTTCTACGAAAGCTCCCTTATCAACAATCAGGTCTCCCATAGCCTGAATGCTGCCCTTAAACTTCCCCTTTATACATAATGATTCTGTGAACCGTAAAAGGCCGTTAAAATCGGTACCGGTTCCCAGAACCACAAGTTTGTTTATACTCTTCTTCTTCCCGTTATTTTTTGCCATGGGAATAGTCTGCTCCTCTTATTCCATATTCTTACGAATATGCGTTTCCAACATTGGTAGATCTATCTCGTTTTTCTTAAGCATTTCCCATTCTGCGATGGTCTTTTCAATCCTTGCATCCAACTCATCCACCTGCCTGCGAACCAATTTTGACTTTTCTTTTACTAATTTAAAAGTCTTTTTGGTTTCAGCAGTCTCGCCGGAGCCGCTTATGGCTGAAATCGCCGCATCAAGCTCATCAATATTGGTCATAAAGTCTTGTAAATGCTTCTTCATGTCAGATGATAGCTCTTCTGCAAGGTTTAAACGCGATTCTCTTGCCACTATTTGTGCAAAAAGTTCACGATTTCTTAAAACTGCCCTGATTCTTGCTAAAACTTCAGCGAAATTGAAAGGTTTTGTAATATAATCGTCAACACCAAGCTCAAATCCTTCAACCTTATCCTTTACATCGTCTAAGGCAGAAAACATTACTATGGGAATCCCCTTATATTTCGGGTCTTTTTTTAGGATTTTTGTCACTTCCCAACCGGTCATTTTAGGCATTATATTGTCTAAAAGAATGAGATCGGGCATAAATTGCTTCACTTTCTCAAGGGCCTGCACACCATCACTTGCCATTTCCACCGAAAAGCCCAGTTTAGACAGCATTACATCGAAAAAATCTAAATTTATCGTTTCATCATCAACAATTAATATCTTTTTTTGGTTGTTCATGGAAAACCTTCCCTTTTAAGGTTTATTTCTTTTTTAAAGAGCCTTTTGATGAGTGCATTATATATCGTATCAACCCAAATAGCAACATAACAATGGCCGAGAAGGTAAAGAATTTGCCAAGATAGTCACCATAAAGGGTATAAATCCTGTTGCGGCTCATAATAGGCACTTCAACAATAAGAGCTGCCTCAGTAAAAGGCTCAGCCATTGAGAGAATCCTCCCGTTGGGGTCTATTGCCGCTGTTTGACCTGATGCCGTTGATCTTACCGTAGACCTGCGATTCTCCACCGACCTGAAAACCGCCATGCTAAGGTGCTGCATTTGCGCAGGAAGACTATTTGCCCAGGCATCGTTTGAAAGGTTTACAAAGAGATCGGCACCGTTTAGTACAAAATTACGTCCAAGATATCCAAATGTGTCTTCAAAGCATATTGGAGTGGAAAATCTTACTCCGTTTACTTCAAAAACTGTTGCTTCACTGCCCTTTACCCAAAAGTGTGTGTCTGCATCAATAAGAGCCTGTCGTATTCTAGGGAATTGTGTATAGGGGAAATGCTCTGTAAAGGGAACGAGGTGGAGCTTCCTGTAAATATCTGTAATTCCTCCCTTTTCAAACAGTAAAACGGCATTATAGTTTACCATGTTGAATACATCCGGATCGGGGTTTAAAATCGGGTCCCTTCTTCCATCATCATTTCCTATGATGAAGGGAACATCATGACTTGCAAGGAACGATAAAAAATCGCTTACCAAAAGCCAGTAAGACCTGCTTGGTCTATATGTTGTATGCCAGTGAACCATTGGCACGAAGGCTGTTTCTGACCAGACAACCAGGTCTAAATCGGGATGAGATGCAATGGCAGAATCTGAAAGGCGAGATAAAATGTTGAAATCTTCCCTATAATCTTCTACCGGATTATCACTATGATACGGCAGCCAGGGGTCTGTATTGTGCTGGATTAACGCCGCCTTAAAACTAGGAGCCTCGGAATAATCGATGCGCGATGCAAAACCGTAGATGATTGTAAATGTTAAGAAGCCGGCCCAGATGACAGCAGGTATTTTTTCTTTTAAGAAAAAGGTTTTTAGCTTTATTCCGAGTCCTCTAATTCCGGTTTCGGGTTTATATCCTATAAGTGCCGCCGCAAGATAGGCAGATGGAAATACTACCAGAGCAGATACGCCCCATACACCTGTAATATCAGCAATTTGGATGATCGGGAGCATATTCCATTGGGAATATCCTGCTATTCCGTAGGAATATCCTAAAAAGCCAAGGGTGCGCAGGTATTCATAAGCCATCCAAAAGAGAAATTGAAGGATATAGCCGCGGTTCGGGAAGAACTGCACTGAAAGTCTTAGGAAAAAAAAGAGAACTGCCATATAGACCATGTAGATCGAGCCTACGATAAGGCCTGCAAGCGGATGATAGACAGTTAACCAATAATTGAAAAGCCCGTAGGCTGCATATCCATAAAGAGCTCCCCAGACGATGGAGATTATAGGTCCGACTCGACGGATCATCCAAAATACCGGGATAAATGCTATCCATGCGAGTAGGGGAAGGCCGTTTGTAAAAATTAAGTTTGGAAAAGATGCCGCAAAGAGTATAGAACCTGCCGCAATTGCAATCAGATTCTGTATGGTCGGCAGGAATCTGCTCTCTTTAGTTAAAGTTTCAGTTATCTTTCTTTTTTTCACCTTTTAAAACCCAGACATCCTGCTTTAATTCCCTCCCTGCCCTGAAAGCTGCAATCCCATGGGCTGTAACGGATACAATTTCCCCGGTCTTTGGGTTCCTGGCTCTCTCGCGCCCCTTTCTTATTTTTACTTCAAAAGTACCAAAACCTCTTAATTCTACGATTTTATCCAACACAAGAGCATTTTTTATTTCTTCGATGAATAGATCTACGACCTTCTGTATGTCTTTACGATCCGTGCTGACTTTACCGTAAATTGCATCTACGATATCTGCTTTGGAAACCTTGCTTATACCGTCAGCCTTCATTTGACTTTTGTGTTTTTATTGAGCGGCTTTGATAGAGTTAAACAGGCGCTGCATCCTGGATTTCTTCCTGGCTGCGGTATTTTTCTTGATGATTCCCTTCTGTGCTGCGGTATCTATCTTCTTTATCATGTCCTTTAAGGCTGTTTCTGCTCCCTGTACTTCAACCGGGTTACGTCCTGCCTTTTGTGCAAGAACCACGAATTTCTTTGCACTGGTTCTTACGGAAGACTTAACTGATTTATTTCTGAGCCTGCGCTCCTCACTCTGCCTATGCCGCTTTTGGGCGGACGACTTCTTCTTCGCCAAATGTATCCTCCACTAATATCTTATTTAAAGTCCGATGGACGGCGTTCTATATGCTTGCACTTCTCACATTCGGCATGGTTTTTCACCTTTCCCTTCTCAAAAAGGGTCTTCATTTTAACTTCGCCGCCGCATGAGCAAAAGAATTTCTGGGTAGAACTTGAAGTTCGTGAGTTTTTACTTGCTTGTCCCATGGTATTTCTCCTTAATTGGAGGATAGTATGATTTTCGCTGGTGTGTCAAGTTATCCCGGCTATAGGCCGGGATAACTTGGCTCTTCGGGTCAACTGCTCCATGCTAAAGCATGGAGCAGTTGGCTCTCAGGACTACCGGCTTGCGCCGTTAGTCCTTCGGGTCAACTGCTCTATGCTCAGGGTCTTAGATGCCGATAAATTTAACAAAAAGCAAGTATTTTTTTTAACACTTTGCAAGTATTTTGAGATGATATTTTCTCGATACTTATGTTTTTAGCCTATCTCCAGAGCGATAGACAAGGCCTGTCCTAGTTCAGGCATTTTCTCTTCAGGGAGAACCCCCACATAATCTGTTAGCCTTGATTTTAAGATGCTGATTAACTCATCACAACGTATAGCACTCGGATGCTTTAAGCCCTCTTCAATGCCTACCGGCACCTGGGTGCTTAAGCCATCGAAATTGGTATAAACAGGTGCACATATAAGGGTAGAATAAGCACTGTCGATAAGCTCCTGCCTTGAAACTATTATATATACCCTTTGCTTCTTAGTATCCGGTTTTGAAGCAAGAGAAATACGGTAGAGTTCTCCTCTCTTCATTTCATGGCCTGAAATTCAAGGTTTTCTTCTGCTTCCTTGTTAAATCTCTTAGCATTGGCATTAATTATTTCCAAATCCCGCTTATTGCGCTCCTGTCGTTTCAGTTCATTTATATAGTGAACCAGCGCTTTCTCAATAAATTCCGAAACATTTCCGGCTTTGTTTATTATGGAAAGCTCTTCCAGTAAATTTGTGGACAAGGAAACTGATGTTTTTCTCTTAGTAATCATACTACCAAAGTACTACTTTTTTTGGAGAATGTCAATCATACTTAGTGCAGGTTCTCTATTTTCCGGATCGGTGAATAATAGGTATTCTTCATTATCATAATCGTCATATTTTGTAACGATGTTATCGCAAGGTATGTTGTTACGTTTTAAATTCAAATAAATTTCATATATTTGATCATAATTGTCTGTTCTAAAGATATAATCCCCAAAAAAATTATAGTCAACATTTTTTTCTATTATTTCTAATGTCATATTCTCATATTCTTCATATGTGTATAATTCGAAGGTCTGTGCATCATTAAGTTTCTCATTAAACTCTTCAATAGGTACATTTAAATTATCTCTCCTTTCTCTTCCCCCGGTTACTCTTCCCGATCCTTTTACACCGGCTAAACTCCATCTTACTTGAATATGTATTTTAATACTTGATATAGGTATATCATTATTTTCTAATAAATTCTTAATTGCGATAATTTTATATTTCTTTGGTGATGAAAAAATTAATTTTTCTATATTGTCTTCATTAAGCGGCATTTTAGTAGATATAATTTTATTGAGAAAAGGCAAATTTGTCTATAAAGCGTAATGATTCATAATTAATCTGTAGCATCGCCCCTATTTTAATTAGATTATGGAATCTGACACCATATTTAACGTATATACGACACATATATGACGCATATATGACGTCACTCAGGAATTATACTGAACTGTCTATCTTTTCACTTCTTTAATTTTACGGTATACTACATCCACAAAAATGCGTATTTTAAGCTGGAATGTTAACGGTATTAGAGCCGTTGAGAAGAAGGGTTTTATCTCTTGGATGGAAGATGAGGGGGCTGATGCGGTATGTCTTCAGGAAACCAAGGCAAGGCCCGAGCAATTATCCGCAGAACTAAAGGGGATTAGAAGCAAAACCGGTGAGCAATACCATGCTTACTGGGCTTCTGCAAAAAAAGCAGGTTATTCAGGGGTGGCAATTTACTCTAAAATTAAACCCCTCGATGTAAGACCCCTTGGAGTAAGTGAATTTGATGATGAAGGCAGGGTACTCCAGGCGGATTTCGAGGATTTTACCCTAATAAGCGCATACTTCCCCAATTCTCAGGACGGGGGGAAGCGTCTTGATTATAAACTTGGGTTTTGCTCTGCGATCATGGACCTTTGTAAAAAATACCGTAAGAAAAAACGGCATTTTATCCTTTCAGGGGATTATAATATTGCCCATACTGCTATAGACCTTGCAAGGCCAAGGGAAAATGAAGGAAATGCAGGGTATCTGCCTGAGGAAAGGGCATGGATGGATACTTTTACGGGCGCAGGCTTTATCGATTCTTTCAGACACTTCCGGCCCGGGGAGACAGGTCATTATAGCTGGTGGTCATATAGGCTAAATGCAAGGGAGCGGAATGTGGGGTGGAGAATCGACTATCATGGTATAGACCCCGAGTTCCTGCCAAAGGTAAAGTCTTCTATAATCCGCCCCGATGTTCACGGCTCTGATCATTGTCCAATCGAAATTACATTGGATTTAAAGGCCGGCCTTTAATGAGAATCAGGTATAATTCCCCCACCGTTCTTACCTTCGCCTTTATCAGCGCACTTGTTTTGATTCTATCGCAAACTGTAATGCGCACTTTAACCATTCAGTGGTTTGTGGTTCCGGGCAGAGACGGATTCTCAGCAGGGAATTTTCGTCACTGGGTTACCCTTGTTACCCATGTCCTCGGTCATGCAGGCTGGCTTCATCTTGTATCAAACTTCTCCTTCATACTTTTAATTGGACCAATACTCGAAGAAATTTACGGCTCTGCCTCCCTTTTTATAATGATTTTTATAACAGCTCTTGTTACAGGCATTCTAAATGTCCTCTTTTTCAATTCCGGTTTGTTAGGCGCAAGCGGAGTGGTATTCATGATGATACTCCTTGCATCGTTTACAAACTTTAATAGGGGCGAGATACCTCTTACCTTCATCCTTGTTTTAATTCTCTACCTTGGAAGGGAACTTTTCGATACATTTGGTGCCGAGGCTAATAATATTTCTCAATTCGCACATATCGTAGGCGGCTTTATAGGCAGTCTTTTCGGCTTTTTTCGCGTGCCAAGACGTTAAGGAGGATATATGAAAAAGGAATTTCTATCGTATAATACGGTTCGTAACAATGCGCTTAAGCTCGCACATCGTATTTATCATGAAGGTTTTATTCCTGATGTGATCTACGCCTCCCTTAGAGGCGGAGCATATCTTGCAAATGTAATTAGCGAGTATTATAAAATTATCAGGGTGCATGAGAGGCCGGTTTACTATGCCGCTGTTGTTGCAAGGTCGTATACCGGAGTGCGTGAGGCAGGAAAGGTTAAGGTTGAGGGCTGGACTTATTCACCTGAGTATCTTAGAACAGGTGATAAGGTTTTATTGGTTGATGATATTTTTGATTCGGGAAATACCATAAATTATCTAATGAGTGATATAATCGAGAAGGGTGTCCCAAGAGAAGACATTAAGATAGCAGTCCATGACTATAAATACTTCATAAATAAATCCGAGCAATTACCAATACACCCCGATTATTGGTGCAGAAAGCATGAAATCGCATCCGAAAATGATGATATCTGGATTCATTATTCAAGCCATGAACTGACAGGTCTTAGCAAAGAGGAACTTGAAGAGTATTACTATAAAGATGATCCTGCTCTAAGAGAAGTGCTTGGAGTATTACACAAAGACAAGTAATGAAAGCGGCTTTTATTTGCGGGCTCGATGAAGCAGGCAGGGGGCCTTTAGCAGGGCCTGTCTGCTCTGCCGCAGTGATTCTTGGAGAGGGTTTCCCTTCATCAATTTTAAATGATTCAAAAAAGTTAAGTTCATTAAAACGGGAAGAATTAAAATTAATTATTTTTAAGGAAGCTTATTCCTGGGGCCTTGGTTGGGTTTCAGCTGCAGAAATAGACGAAATAAATATTCACAATGCAAGCCTCCTTTCAATGAAGAGGGCATTTCAGTCAATGCTTAAAGCAGGAGAGGATGCAGGTAAAGCCTTAGTCCCGGATGAAATAAGGGCAATTGTCGACGGCCTTTTTAACCCTGACCTTCCTATACCCTGCGAGGCTGTCGTAAAAGCAGACAGTAAAGTCCCCGAAGTAATGGCAGCATCAATATTAGCAAAAACTGCAAGAGACCGTTTAATGGAATACTACGCTCTTTTTTATCCCGAGTATGGATATGAAAGACATAAGGGGTATCCGACTAAGGCACATAGGGAAGCAATTATACGTCATGGCCCCTCTCCAATTCAAAGAATGAGCTTCGGTAATTTTCCGGATATGACATGAAGAAAAACCGTTCCCTGCTTTATGCTTCAGCCTTTGGAGTACTGCTTCTTATCTTTGCACTGTCCCTGCCCGAGGCTCTTTTTGAGCATTCATACTCTCCGGTTCTTTACGACAGGGAGGGGAGGCTCCTAGGGGCCAGAGTTGCTTCCGATGGACAGTGGCGCTTCCCTGAATCGGGTGAGTTAAACGAAAAGTTTGTCATTTCCCTAATCGAAGCAGAGGATCGCAGGTTTAGGCGGCATCCCGGAGTTGATCCGATAGCGGCAGTAAGGGCTCTTGTGCAGAATGTTCAAAGGGGGAGGGTGGTCTCAGGCGCATCGACTATTACGATGCAGACAATTCGCCTTTCAAGGGGCAGCCGTAAGCGCACCGCCTTGGAGAAGGCTGTGGAAGCAGTGCTTGCCCTGCGTTTAGAAATTGGCAAATCCAAAGACAGTATCCTTTCACTTTATGCGGCCAATGCTCCCTTCGGTGCTAATGTCGTAGGATTAGAAGCCGCCGCATGGAGATGGTTCGGCAGGAGTTCATCCGATCTCTCCTGGGCGGAGGCTGCAACCCTTGCCGTGCTTCCAAACAGCCCGGGCCTTATTCATCCGGGGCGCAATCGTGCGGCCCTCGGTAATAGGCGCGATGCCCTTCTGCACAGGCTCTATGCAAGGGGCCGCTTCGATGAAGAAACCTTCTTTCTCTCCCTTGCAGAGCCTCTTCCAAATCAGCCTCTTCCATTGCCCCGTCTTGCTCCACATCTTCTTGATACTCTTATTTTTGAAGCAGATAATACCGGTATTCCAAGTTTTCACACAACTATAGACAGGGACATACAAGAGAGAACTATAGCAATCCTTGAAAGAGCATCGAATCGCTTTGCGAATAACGGAATAATGAATGGGGCTGCTATTATCATAAATACTCAAACAGGGGAAGTTGCAGCTTATGTCGGTAATACAGATACTCCCCATGGCGGCGCAGTAGACATTATCAATTCTTGGCGAAGCTCAGGAAGTTTATTGAAACCCTTTCTGTATGCTGCAATGCTTGATTCGGGAGACATTCTTCCATCATCGCTTGTTTCGGATATTCCTACACGTGTTGGAAGTTTCAGCCCGCAGAATATGACGAGAACCTATCTTGGAGTGGTGCCTGCAGATGAGGCCCTGGCTCGTTCACTCAATGTTCCTGCGGCAAGAATGTTAAGAGTCTACGGTGTTGATCGTTTCGCCCGCTACCTGCGCTCCCTCGGGCTGACAACCCTGTTTCGGCATGGGAATGATTACGGCCTTCCCTTAGTTTTGGGCGGAGCAGAAGTAACCCTTAGGGAAATAACGGACCTTTACGCGGGCCTTGGAAGGGCGGCGAGTATGGAAATGGAGGGCCTGATTTCTCCGGGTGCCGCATGGCTCACCCTTAACGCCCTCCTCCTTGGAGTTCGTCCGGGCGATGAGGCAATCTGGCAGGAGTATGCAAGTGCAAGGCGCATTGCCTGGAAGACGGGGACGAGCTTCGGTTTTCGTGATGCCTGGGCCATTGGCGTTACGCCAAATTGGACAGTCGGTGTCTGGATAGGAAATGCCTCGGGTGCGGGAAGACCTGAATTAAGGAGTACGGTTACGGCGGCTCCTGTGCTCTTTGAGATTTTTTCAAGTCTGGATGCGGTGGGGTGGGGAAGTTCATCGGGGCCGACCTGGTTCCTTCAGCCGACTGCAGAGTTAAGGCAGGTTGAGACCTGCGCTGCGTCCGGCTTTCCTGCAGGGCTCCATTGCGAGAGGATCAGGGTTTTTGATATTCCAAGAAATGCTCCTGCTCACAGGGCTTGTCCCTACTGTCAAACCATAATTCTTAACGAGGGTCTTGACTTTAGGATTACTTTAGGGCCCGGGAGCAGTGCAATTGCAGTTGAGCAGAAATGGTTCGTCCTTCCCCCTGCGGAGGAGTGGTATTATCGCCGACATAATCTTGACTATAAACCTCTGCCTCCTCTTGAAAGAACCTTTGATATTAATCCCGGAGCTGTACTTGCCCTCTTTAATCCCGAGCCGGGTGCAGAGGTTTTTATACCAAGGGAGCTTGACGGAAGGGAAGGCAGGATAGTTTTTTCTGCTGCGCATAGAAATGTAGGAGAAATTATTTACTGGCATTTAGATGAAGACTATCTTGGTTTCACACAAAACTTCCATGAGATGGAAGCAAGAGCCGGCCCCGGTCTTCGCAATTTAACTCTGGTAGATGGAAGCGGTAATATCCTTCAGCGACAATTTACTGTTTTAAGCGGAGCGGATTAAAAGAATTTACTATATCGTTGACAATTATTAAATCCATTGTATAATTTTATAGTGGTAAAAACCGCGAAGGAGATTTCTGTGAAGAAAGGTAAAATTGTTTTGGTAATGTCAGTAATCTTATTGGCATTAAGCATGGCTTTCATTTCTTGCGATAGTGATGACAGTGAGCGCTATGAGCCTCTTGTTATTCGCGGGAGAATTGACGGGAGGCCCAGTGAAATAATTTTCAGAACCAATAGAACTATTAGCCGCTCTACGGTAATGACTCCTGAAACAGGAGATAGCTTTGAGATACTCTTTACCGATGTTAATCCGCCGGATGTGATTTTACGCGGTACTATTCGGGTTATCGGAATGTATCTAACCTTTTTTCCTTCAGGGGGAGGCCAAGAATTTTACGGAAGTCTATCAGGTAATTATGTAAACATTCACAGCATCCCTCTTTCCGATGGAATCCAGGTGAGCTTCACGCGCCCGGGAGTAAGTACGGGTACGGGCGGCGGCAGTCGTCAGTACGACAGAAGGCCCGAGGGTCATGGCGAGACTTACATTATAACAGGTAGCGACAATGAGTTTACTGCCACATTGGAAGGTGTGATTATTGGAGAAGCTAATCAGCCAATTCAAGATATTATTGATGCGATTAGAATACATGCAAATAATGCTCAATATCCTAATATTCAGTTAGCAGAAGACGGAAAAATCCTTGACATTGGCACTGCTTCAATAAGCTTTAATAATGATCCCGGAGTTTCTGATAGTATTACTTGGGGCACTATAATTCTTCGCGGCAGTATTACATCAGCAAATACTGAGTCTTTAAAAGGAACAATACTTGTTTTAAATGAAATTGAGCTATTGAGTTATGCAGATATCGCGAATACAGGTAACCTAGGAAACGCTGTAATGGTTATTCAGAATTATGCGTCCGGATGGGTTGCTTTAACTGAAAGCACAATAACAGCAACAAATGGTGTAGCAGTTCATAATTTTGGCGCAGGTCATATTTCAATCGACGATACAATAGTTACTGCGACTACTGGAGTGGCAGTTCAAAACGATGGCAGTAATTCCGCTGCTATAGCCATAAATGGTCAGGTTTCTTCAGGAAGCGGTATACCTGTAAAAAATATTGGTGACGGTGGTAGAATTAATATTGGGCCGGTAGGTATTATCTCCGCAGTAGATGTTGTGGCAGTCTTGAATACTGATGGAAGTGGGTGGGTACAAATCGAAGGCACAGTTACAACGACAGGTCCTGTAGCAGTTGAGAATGAAAGATATGTTGCCATGTACTCAGGTACAGTTTCAGCGGCGGCAGGGGGAGTGGCGATTGCAAATACTAAACTGGATAGTTATATTGCTTTTGGCTCAAACCCCACCCTGGAGGGCAGAATAACTTTTGTGAATGCTAATAATTATATTTCTATTACGACCGCAGGTACTCCTGATTTTAATTTTAAGCCTGAGCCAAGTAATAAGAAATACTTGCTAGACTTTGCTACACCACCGGAGGGTGAAATTGCCGTTACGAATGGAAAAGGATTCAGCAATTTCTTTGTCTTGGTTGACAGTGACGGAGATGAACTCGATAATTTCGAGCTAGTAGAAGACGGGGATGATCTAAAGATTGTTGCTGTAGGACCCTAAGTAATCAAAGAGGGGGGTGCCTGTCACCCCCTCCCGTTACTCCACCTTAAACTTTGAAACCTCCGCTACCAAGAGGCCAATATTTTCCCGGGTCTTGCTGCTAAGCTCGTTAACCTTGGTTACTGCCTCATTTATCTCGTCTGCACCGACAGCCATCTCGTTCATGCCCCCTGTTATCTCCTGGGTAATCTTTTCAAGATTATTTCCCTCTTTGATAACTTCCTTTGAGCCTTCGAGCATCTCTTCCGATCCGCTTTTCACATGCCTTGTAATTTCGTTCACATTGCCGACACCTTCAAGTATCTGCTTGCTTCCGGTTCCTTGCTCCTCCATTGCGTTGCGGATATTCTCTTCCTGATCTGCAACGGTTTTTACGCATGAATCAATCGATTCAAATCTGCTCATAACATGATCTGTTGAGACTGTTATTTTATCAATAGAACTTTTAATCTTTTTTAGCACAGTACTTATGGTCTTGGACTGTATGCTGGAGCTCTCTGCGAGCTTGCGAATTTCATCGGCAACGACTGCAAAGCCCTTTCCTGATTCGCCTGCATGGGCTGCTTCAATGGCGGCATTCATTGAAAGAAGGTTTGTCTGACTTGCAATACTCTGCATTACAGAGTTTATTTCCAAAAGACCTTCGGACTCACGGGCGATCTCCTGAATGTCGGTAGCAACCTCAATCATGTCAGTGCGGCCCACATCCGATGCGCTCATCAGCTCCTTTACATTGGAAGCATTTTTTGCAAGGGTCTGATTAACAGACTGGATATTTGCGACCATTTCTTCAATGGCAGAAGAGGCTTGAGTAATATTGGAGCTTTGTTTTTCAACATGACCGTTTAACATATTTATATTATTTGTGATCTGCTCCATTGTGGCATTTGTCTCTGTGACACTTGCACTTTGGTTTATCACCCTGCTCTTTATACTCTGCACATTTGCTGTTATCTCGTTTATTGCAGAGGCGGTTTCAGTCATATTGCTTGCCAGCTCTGTACCAATTTCTGATAAGTTTGTCGACTGCTGTTTTATACTTATAATAAGGAGTTTTATCTTTTCAAGGGTTTGGTTAAAATAATGGGCAAGGTCTGCTATCTCATTTTTGGTGCTTACATTAATTCTGCGAGTAAGATCACCCTCTCCCTCTGAAATATCCTTTAAGGCCTGCACAATTGTAACAATTGGTTTTGTAGAGCGTCGGACAATAAATGCAAGCAGGACTACGAGTACTATAATAATACCTGCTGCCAGAAGCACTGTTAATAAAATTGTGCGATTAACCTCGGCAAACACCACTGATCTTTCAATGACTGAGACAACTACCCAATTTGCTCCCGGGATCCTGGCTGAACTTATGATCCGAACATTGTCCATTGTAAAAAAGTCATCGCTGTTTAAAATATGATTCCTGTATTGGATAAGGTTTTGGTCTTCAAAAAAATTAACATTCATTACCGCTTCAGTATTATCATGGCTAATATAAAGACCTGAGCTGTTTAGGAGCCATGCATTAAGGCCTGAGGCTTCAGAAAATTCGGCAACTATACCTGTTAGAGAATCGACAGCGATGTCCAGGTCGATGGTCCCAAGATCATTTTGGTAATTATCGTAAAGCACGGTTGAAAGAGATGTAGCCATTACACCAAGGGCCATAAGCATATAGGGATCGGAATAATTTACTTCACCCGGTCTTGACTTTGCACCGGTATACCAGGGTCTTGTTAATTGATCGAAATCGTTTCCAAAGTCCCATACAGGGCTTATCACAAAATAACCGCCTTCCAGGAAGGAGGGGATATTGTTCGCAACATGCATCTGGGCTACATCAGGCAAGCCTTCCCTAATTCGAGAGAGAAATCTGCGCAGATCATCCTGAGGTATTGCTCGGGCGCTCAGAAAAGTTTCGCCTGTCTGTTCGTATAGGAGGGAAACACCTGCCGCGGAAGCAAACAGGGCTTCCTCATGAATTTTAAAAGTAAGTTCAAGGTTATCACGAATGGCTGAGACCTGATCTTTAATTTCTGCCTCGATTTGGCCCGTAGCAAGAGAGCGCATCTGCAGTACAAATATAGTTGATATAGTCACGGTAAGAATAAGCATCCCGACGAGGAAAATGATACTCAACTCGGTACTGAAGGAACGTTTTGCCGATTTTGATACAGTTTTCATTTTTTACTCCTTTTTTTATCATTTTTCTTTTATTCTGAATTAAACTTTACCGTAGCCACCTTTCCTACCCAAAGCCTCTTCTTATAATACACCCAACTGGCAAAGCTGCTAAAGCCCCATCCGATGGGAATTGACCAGGCGAGGGCTTCAGGACCCATGCCAAAGAAACCAACAAGACCGTAGGCAGAAGATGCACGGATGGTCAGGCTGACTACAGGGAATACCATCGCAATTACCGCATCACCTGTGCCTCTAAAAAAGCCGTTGAAGGCAAAAAGGATTGCGAACAGGAAATAAAATGAGACCATAATATTCAGGTATTCACTGCCTATGCGCAGGATTTCAGGGGTACCCGGATCACCTGTATTCAAAAAGAGTGACATTAGCGGACCACGGAATACCATAAGAACTCCGGTCATGAAAACCGAGATAAGCACCATATATAACATTGCAATGTGAAGGCTTTTCTTTGCCCTGTCTTCATGTCCTGCACCCATGTTTTGCCCGACAAAGGTCGACAGGGCCATGCTAAGGTTTGCTGCGGGCATCATTGCAAATTGATCGATTCTTGACGCTGCGGTAATTCCTGCCATGGCAAGGGATCCAAAGGAGTTGATTAGGCGGGTAATGCTTAACTGGGCGAATGAGACAAGGGAGAGCTGTATTGCAGGGGGAATCCCGTACTTTAGGATGAGCTTAAAGAGTTCTATGTCAAATATCAGTTTCCTAACCTTTAATAGGGGTATTTTTCTATCGGCATACAGGAAACATAGAAGTGCTACAATGGACTGGGCAATGATTGTGGCTATGGCAACCCCTGCTACCCCCATGCCAAGGACAACCACAAAAAACAGGTTTAGTCCCAGATTTAAGAACGTAGAAAAGATAAGGAAGTATAGGGGGCGGCGTGAGTCACCCAAGGCACGCATGTATGCGACATATATATTGTAAAAAATCGGGAAAACTATGCCTGACATCAATATGCGCATATAAAGTATCGCATCACTTAAAATATCTTCGTTTGTATTTAGAAGACGCAGAAGAGTCGGTGCAAGGGATACGCCAAGGATTGTTAGTATGACTGACATGCCAAGCATTGTTGTAATACTGACAGACATTGTGCGTTTTAATCTGTCGTATTGCTTTGCTCCGTAAAACTGTGAAATTACTACCGAAGCTCCTGTGGATAGACCAAATAGGGTAGAAAGGACAAACATTGTCATGGTCATGGAGATGCCGACTGCTGCCAATGCTTGGCCTCCGACAAAACGCCCCACTATTATCATGTCAGCTACGCTGTAAAATTGTTGAAAAATATTGCCTATAAGCATGGGGACGGAGAACAATAGCAGCTCTTTCCCGATTTTTCCCTTTGTAAAGTCTCTCATTAAGTCTTATATCATCATATCCAATTAAGAAACTTTAATCCAGCAGAGCTCGTGCTTATTATGATGGAGGTGGAGTACTGTAGAACCGGGGATTTCTGCGAAAAGCTTAGGTGTATCAAAGTCTGCTTCTCGTATATTGCTGTCATCCACACCGCCCTGCATCTTAATCGAGCAGATGAAGTTACTGCAAAGCCCTGATTCGAGCCATTTTTCTATCCATTTTAGGAGTCTTGGGGGATAACAGACAACATCGCAGAAGAGCCAGTCGATTCTGCCTATTTCATTGGGACTAAGAGTAAAGGCATCGTGCTTTAGAAAATTTACGCCCCTCATTGCTGCAATTTTCGGCTCGAGGGGGGCACGGTCGACAGCGATGACCTCGGCTCCAAGGTTCGAGAGCACCCAGCTCCAACCCCCGGGGCTGCAACCTGCATCAAGGCATCTTTCTCCCGGCAAAGGCCACTTACGGGCGATGGTAAGGGCCTCCCAAAGTTTCAGGTATGCACGGCTTGGCGGTCCCTCCTTATCCTCTTCAAAGTCTATTATCCCCCCGGGGAAGGGACTTGAGCAGTTTGCAGATGCTAGAAGGGTATTTGCATCGAGAAGGGTATAGGCTCCCATTGGTACATCGGGAACTATACGAGGGAAGCTGTGTTTCTTTATTCGAAGAACGGGGAGTTTTGACTCGATTAGGCTTCCTCGCCTATATTGGGTAAAAAGATTGGGATGCCAATTTCGCCCAAGACTGCGCAGGGCCCTTGCAGCCTCATTTATAGAATCAAACTCGATTTTAACAGGGCTGAGCCATGTATTCCTGTGCCAAAAAACTTTTTCCTTTGTTTCCGAATAAAATAGGGGACCAAAGCTCTCGAAGCCCTCACTAAGTTCTTTCTTTAAATGATCTTCAAAGCCGGGAATTGTCTCGAATATTCTGCCCGGTAATTTTTCCATTTTTTCACTTAATTCCAAACAGGCACCTTCTTTCCGCAAGATGCGCAGATATACTTTCCTGTTTCCTTCTCGAGTAAGAGCCCCGATATATCTGCATAAAATCCCCTCCGGCTTATCAGGCAAGCACGGCAATTTTGGCAGAGAGTTTTATTATCACTTATAATATTACCTGTATAAACGTATGGAAGTTTTTCATTCGCCCTTGCTGCAATGCCTTTTATGAAAGCAGCCTCTGTTGCAGGCCTATTCCATTCACTGTTCGGATGACAGGCGGATAGATGCCAGGGAATTGCAACTTCCGCCCGGTTTTTTCCCTTATGCAAGTCGGCAATGAAATCCCTGCACATGTCCAGTTCCGTCTTGCTGTCATTGAGGCCGGGGACTATCAGGGTCGTAATTTCAAGATGCACTCCCTCTTCAAGCGCGGCAGAAATAAAATCGCATACGGTATTTAAGTCTCCTCCAAGCACATTTTTATAAGTATCATTATTAAAGCATTTTAAATCGATATTCGCGGCATCTGTATATTTTAATATTTCCCTTGCAGGGGCATTATTTATACAGCCGTTACTTACAAGGATATTTGCGACGCCCGCATTGCGAGCTTCTTTCATGCAATCCAACAGGAACTCGATATGAACAAGGGGCTCTGAGTAGGTATATGCAATGGCAGGCGCCCCCGGCATTTTTTGGGCGGCCTCAATAAGTTCGGCGGGGGAGTAGTACTTACCCTGAGTATTAGTGTTCCTTGAGATATGCCTATTCTGGCAAAACGGGCAGTAAAGGTTACATCCTGTAAATCCTAAAGAAAGTATGCTCGTCCCGGGTCTAAAGTGATAAAGAGGTTTTTTTTCGATGGGGTCTACTGCAAGGCCCGTGATAAATCCGTAGAAGGGGATATCGGCCCTGTCGTCGGCCCTGTCGTCGGCCCTGCCGTCAGCAGCGCCGTCAGCAGCGCTGTCGGCTGCGCCGCTTGCATTAAATCTGACAAGGCATTTGCCTGCTCCTCCGGGGGGGAGGAGGCAATTATGCGGGCAAAGAGAGCAGAGGATTTTTCCGTCTTCTCGGGAAGAGAAAAACTTAGGCGCTCCCTCATTTCTCAAAGCGTTCTCTTAGTTCCTTCCTTACTTCGATAAAGTCAAGGGAATCGTTCACTTCAAAGGGTTCAAGGAGCATGCCCCTTGCACCTCGGCGTATCCAAAGAATAACTAGGGGTATTCCCTCGCCCTTCTCGGTAACCGCCTTTGGGGCATCTTCAACGTAAATGACATCATCAAGTTTAAATTCCAAAACAGCGGGACTCTCGCCAAGGGGATCGTTTACAAGAATTAGCTTATTTTTATCAGTCGGGTGCTGCTGAGGGTAGCCCTTAAACTTCGTTCCGCCCTTTGGTGCATTCCCGATATATTTCATTATTTTATTTGCCGGCAGATATTCAAGATAACTGCCTGTGAAAGATACTCCTGCAATGCCCATATTATCCCCCATTATAATATACCTGTTAATATGATAATATTAGGAATAGAGTAAAAAATAAAGGGGGTAAATTTGTTCATACTGATAAAAAACGCAGATATTTATGCGCCTGAGCCTCTCGGGAAAAAAGATGTCCTATTGTCTTTTGATAGAATTATTAAAATTGATGATAGTCTGACTCTTGACCTGAGCGGAATAGAAGTAATTGATGCTAAGGGTAAGTACCTCGTTCCCGGTTTTATCGATCAGCATGTCCATGTGACAGGCGGCGGAGGGGAGGGCGGTCTTCACTCAAGGACACCTGAACTCCTACTTAGCGATGCAATTGAAGCAGGTGTGACCACCCTTGTCGGCCTTCTTGGTACTGACAGCATTACTCGCAATGTGGAATCCCTTGTCGCAAAGACAAAGGCCCTTAATAACGAAGGAATTACAGCTTATTGCTTTACAAGCGCCTATCAGTATCCTCCGATTACCCTTACAGGCTCTGTGAGTAAGGATATTGTTTTTATAAGTGAAGTAATCGGATGCAAGCTTGCATATTCCGACCATAGGGGCTCCCATCCAACACGGGAAGAGCTTATTTGGCTTGTCTCGGAAGTCAGGAGGGCAGGTCTTGTCAGCGGTAAGCCGGGCCTATTACATATACATATCGGACCTGCACCTGAGGGAGTACTGCCCATAATGGACATTGTAAAAAGCACAGACATTCCCATTAAGCATTTTCGCCCGACCCATATGAGCAGGCATCCGAAACAGGCTGCCGAGTTTACGCGTATGGGCGGTTATGCTGATTTTACTTCAGGAAAGAACCTGCCTGCAATGTTCGTCGAAGTGATGAAAGAGTCAGATGAGAAACTTCTAACCATAAGTTCAGATTCAAACGGCAGTCTGCCTGTCTGGGATGAAAAGCAGGAAAATATTATCGGGATGGGCGTGGGTAAGATGACGAGTCTATACAATGCGGTTAGGGAGATGATTGTTAACCATAATGTGCCGATAGAAAGAGCTCTTACCTTTATTACGAGTAATGTTGCAAAAGCCTTGGAGCTTTTCCCCCGAAAGGGCAGTTTAAGTCCCTCTTCTGATGCAGACCTTGTGCTCTTGGATGCCGATCTTAATATTGACACTGTTATAGCAAAGGGGAAAATAATGATGAGGGATAAAAAAATTATTGTAAAAGGAATGTTTGAAAGTTGAGTTATATATTTTATGATAATAATCTTATTGTAAGGGAAGACACCCCCGACAATCTAATCCGGGAGGGACTCTCGCCTGCCTTAATGGACGAGGCCCTAAAGACTTTGAATGTGATAGACGTTTTTACGATCCCCGCTTTGGACGGGGGGCCCGGTATTAAGGCAATCACTCTGGGGGAAGGGGGATTGCCTTCCGCGTGGAAGGCAATCCCCCTGCGTCAGACATTGCCGATTCTTTCGGGGGGCGGTATTATCGAAGGGAGGGGCTTGCCCGGGCGTATTTTGCGTGCTCATCACATAAGTATTTGGAGGCAGGATTCACGCTTCTGTGGGAGCTGCGGCACAGCGAACGAGGATGCACGGGAGGAAGATATTGCCCGTAAGTGTCCTAGTTGCGGGCGTCTTGAGTTTCCAAGAATTGCCCCCGCGGTTACTATCATTGTAAGAAATGATAAAGACGAGGCCCTGCTTGCACAGGGTACCGGGTTTGTGCCAAAGACTTACAGTCTTATTGCAGGCTTTAACGAGCCGGGTGAAAGTCTTGAAGACACTGTTATTAGGGAAGTTAAGGAAGAAGTCAATGTGGATGTTGGAGACATACATTATATACGCTCACAGCCCTGGCCCTTCCCCTGCTCTCTGATGCTTGGCTTTACTGCCCGTTATAAGGGCGGAGAGCTAAAACCTGACGGAGTTGAAATTGCAGATGCCCGGTGGTTTTCAAGGGATGCCCTGCCGAATCTCCCGGGTAGCGCCTCTCTTTCCCGCCATTTAATTAATCTATGGCTGGAAAGGAAGCTTTAAATCACTCTTAAATATTATCTATTCCCTTGAGCCGAATATAGGAATCTGAAATAGTCAGGGTCTGTGGAAAGAGCCAAGTCGAATCCCGGCATTGTCAGGCGATAAGATTCTATTGCGCGCCAGAACTCAAAGAAGGACCTGTCCCTGCTATAGGCTGTGGCATAGATCCTTGCAGCCTCTGCATCTGCTGCTGCCATTATAGACTGGGCCTCCCTTTCGGCTGTGGACATTATTGTCATCCTATCCCTTTCCATCTGCCCAAGGATATTTGCCCTTCGGCCCTCTCCCTCTGATCTTATTGCCTGAGCTATCTGATTCCTCTCCCTTATCATCCTTGCATAAACACTCTCTGTAAGCTCATCGCTATAACGGATCTGCCTTGTTACAACGTCGATTAATTCGATGCCGTACTCGGGAACCATGCGCCTTGAGCGTGTAAGGATTTCTGATGACAGTTGCCTTCGGCCTCTGGATACTGGCTCAAGCGGGACATCACTGCCAATGGAAGCGGTAATCTGCTCCACATCAATATCAACAAGGCCCAGATCCTCGACATACTCCCTTTCAAGAATTATGTTTGAATCGCGTACAGATTCATGGAAGTAATTTTCCGCAACAACGGTTCTGACTTCGGAGTTTATAATTTCTCCAAGTATATCATAGGCCCTGTTAATCGTACCAATTGATTCATAGAAAACCTGCGGGTTTGCAATCCTCCACCTTGCAGTAACATCAACAATGATATACTGCCTTTCAAGGGTTGGAATTCCTCTCTGCTCTCCGTTCCATGCCATTATCCTTTTCGGATATCTTACAACTTCATCTATGAAGGGTACCTTTATATGAAGCCCTGCATTTGTTACAACATTAACAATTCTTCCGAACTGGACTACTACTGCCTGCTCCCCCTCGTTAATTACATATAAGGGGCCCATTACAAAGACTGCAATCGTAAGAACAATTAAAACAATGATGGTTGTTAAGGTTTTATTTTTTTTCATTAACGGCCTCCCTGTGCGCCGCCTAAATCCCAAAAGGGCAGGAAGTTACTGAACCTGCGATCTATCAATGTAGCTCTATTATCACCTGAAAAAACATCTTCAACCATTTCCATATAAAGCCTCTGCCTTGTAACTTCAGGTGCAAGGCGATACTCTTCAAAAACGGCATTAAAACGGGCAATTTCACCATGGGCGCGATTAACCCTTTCTGTTGCATAACCTTCGGCAACCTGAAGCAGTCTGTCGGCTTCCCCCCTTGCGCGTGGTATTGATTCGTTATAGGCATGCATACCTTCGTTAATGAATCTGTTCATGTCCTGAATTGCCCTGTTCACATCATCAAATGCAGACTGAACGGTTCCGGGCGGGTCTGTGTTTTGTAGCTGAACTGCAATTACATTTATTCCAAGACCAAAGCTCCTGAAAGTTTCATTCATGTATTCAACACCTGCTGCCTGAATTGCATTTCTTTCATTACCCATTATATCCATGATCGTGCGATCTCCGACAAGCATATTGATTACAGACTGCGATACATCCCTTATGGTTTCCCTTCTTTCCATCACATTGAAGGTCCATGCGACAGGATCAGTTATACGATACTGAATAATCCATCCAACTTCGATTATGTTTAGATCACCTGTGAGCATGGTTGACATTGCTGTATCACCTGCAAATCTCGGGGAAAGGCCCTGGGCAACAGTGCGAAAGCCGAATTGTTCGGTTTGTACTTCCCTGGTTCTTACTATATAGGCCCTGTCAATATTCAAGGGCAGTTTGAACTGTAAACCCGGCCCTGTGGTTCTTTGATACCTTCCGAAACGGGTAATAACCGCCTCTTCAGCCTGATCTACTATGTAGATACTTGTCCCCAGAAGAATAAGAACGGCAATTATTATAACCATTAAAGTAATAACTTTCGGGTTAAATAATTTACCTGCCTTCTTGGGCGTAAATTGGATCATGAAAGCCTCCTCGGGAACTTTTAGCATTTAAGCCATGGAGGTGGCGGGAATCGAACCCGCGTCCTGATGCGCGAAATACAGGCTTCTACAGATTTAGCCGTTTATTGGTTTTTCGTAACGGGTTTGGCTAAACGGCGCGCGACCCATTCTTATTCCGGTTTTTCTTATCCTGCCGCTTCCGGAAGCAGCGGCAAGACCAGCCCTGATTGCGACGCGGAAGACTTCCCTCAGAGCGGCGGAAAGGTTCCACGCAACTATGCAGCTAAGGCGTAGTTGTAACTGTCGTTATTGGCAGTTAAATTTTTTGCCCGTTTTAGGAGGCGAGCGCTCCATCTGCAACCTATACCCCGGTTCGCACCAGTCGAAACCGGTGCACCCCCAAAGGAATCTGCTTAACGCAAGAGTAGTATAGCCTTGAAAGAATATCAGTGTAAACCCTTGACAAAGTGCCGCCCTTTTTTTGTATATTTATTTTAGAGGAGTAAATTATGAAACTGACACCAAAGGAAATGGAAAAATTGATGCTGCACACTGCAGGAGAACTAGCCAGGAAGCGTAGGGGGAGGGGACTAAAGCTTAACTATACAGAAGCCATAGCCCTTATCAGCTCTGAGCTCATGGAATATGCTCGTGACGGTAAGATTGTAACTGAACTCATGGAACTTGGGCGTAAAATCCTCACCTCTGACGATGTAATGGAAGGCGTGCCTGCCATGATTCACGAGATTCAAATAGAAGCAACTTTTAAGGACGGTACAAAGCTTGTTACCGTACATGACCCGATAGTTTCAAAGTAGGAGGAACGAAAATGATTCCGGGTGAAATTATTTCTTGTAACAAAACAATTGAATTAAATAAGGGCCGAAAGTGCCTTGAGATAAAGGTTAGCAATAAGGGAGACAGGCCGATTCAGGTAGGCTCTCACTTTCATTTTTTCGAGGTAAATAAACTCCTGTCCTTTGACAGGAAGTCGGCATTCGGCATGCATCTTGATATCCCATCAGGCACTTCGGTTCGATTTGAGCCGGGCGAGACAAAGACAGTAAATCTTGTTGAAGTTGGCGGAAGGAAGCATGTATACGGTTTTAACAGCCTTACTAACGGCGAAGTCTCTGCCGAGAGTTTGAAAGGGGCCTTAGACAGGGCCGTGGAAAAAGGCTTTATCGATAAGGAGGCCGGGAAATGAGCCATATTATTGACGGAAAAAAGTATGCGGCAATGTACGGCCCCACCAAAGGCGATAAAGTACGGCTTGCAGACACTGAGCTATTTATTGAAATCGAAAAGGATTTTACTGTTTACGGAGACGAGATAAAATTCGGAGGCGGTAAAACCATTAGGGATGGTATGGGCCAGTCATCCAATACCACAAGCGCTTCCGGCGATTTGGACCTTGTTATCACAAATGCCGTGATTATCGACTATTCAGGGATTTATAAGGCAGATATAGGCATAAAGGACGGCAAGATTGCAGGTATAGGCAAGGCGGGAAACCCCGATATCATGGACGGTGTTACACCCGGTATGGTAGTCGGTGCTTCAACTGAAGTTGTCGCAGGGGAGAAGATGATTGTAACTGCGGGCGGCATAGATACGCATATCCACTTTATTTGTCCGCAGCAAATTGACTATGCCCTTTTCTCAGGTATCACCACAATGATTGGCGGCGGCACAGGCCCTGCCGATGGTACGAATGCTACAACCTGTACCCCGGGCCCAAGGAATATGGAGCTAATGCTCAAGGCAGCAGAGGAGTATCCGATTAACCTCGGTTTTATGGGTAAGGGTAATAGTGCCGCAAGTGAGCCTCTGGCAGAGCAGATCGAAGCAGGTGCAATAGGCCTTAAATTACATGAGGATTGGGGAAGCACACCTGCAACCATAGACAGTGCTCTTAAGGTTGCCGACAAATACGATATTCAGGTTGCCATTCATACAGACACCTTAAACGAGGCAGGCTGTGTTGAAGACACCATTGCCGCTATTGCAGGCCGCACAATCCATACCTATCACACTGAAGGTGCAGGAGGAGGCCATGCTCCGGATATCATCAAGATTGCAGGGGAACAGAATGTTCTTCCATCTTCGACTAATCCGACCATGCCCTATACTGTAAATACCTTGGAAGAGCATCTTGATATGCTTATGGTATGTCACCACCTTGATAAGAGCATTCAGGAAGATGTTGCCTTTGCAGATTCGAGGATTAGACCCGAAACAATGGAAGCCGAAGACGTACTGCATGATATGGGTGTCTTTTCCATGATGAGTTCAGATTCCCAGGCCATGGGACGCGTTAACGAAGTGATTACCCGAACATGGCAGACTGCAGATAAGATGAAAAAGGAAAGGGGCCCCCTGCCTGAAGATTCCAAGGAAAATGATAACTTCCGTGTTAAGCGCTATGTTGCAAAGTATACAATTAACCCTGCAATCACCCACGGTATTTCTGATTATCTTGGCTCTGTTGAAAAGGGAAAGTTTGCAGACCTTGTTCTTTGGAATCCTGCATTCTTTGGGGTGAAACCTGAGCTTATCATAAAATGCGGTATGATAACGGCAGCGCGAATGGGAGACCCCGGTGCTTCTATACCTACACCGCAGCCTGTGTTTTATCGCCACATGTTTGGAGCGGCAGGCAAGGCAGTTTTTAAGACCTGCATTACTTTTGTATCAAAGGTCGCACATGACTCAGGGCTTGCAAAAAAACTGGGCCTTGAAAAAACTGTCCTTCCTGTTAAAGGTTGCCGCAATATTTCAAAGAGTGATATGAAGCATAATGATTCAGCCCCAAAGATCAAAGTTGATTCTGAAACTTATGCGGTTACAGTTGACGGACAGAAGTTGAGCAGCAAGCCTGCCGAAGTTCTGCCTCTCGCCCAGCTTTACAATTTATTTTAGGAGGAACCAATGCTTGGACTTGTACTGCTTTATGTTGGAATAGTGCTTATAAATAACGGGATCTGCCGGTTTTCAGGTATTGATGATAAATCTACGTCGGTGATGAACTGGATAGTCGGAGGTCTCTCTGTTACGGTTAATGTCATTGCAATAATTCAGGGGGAATACTATGCGGCAGCAGCGGGCCTTCTTTTCGGCTTTACTTACCTGATTAATGCGGCAGTTAGAACTGCAGGACTTGATGCAAGGATTTTCGGGTGGTTCAGCTTATTTGTTGCAATCAATACAATTCCCTGCGCAATCATCGATTATAATTCGGGTGATTGGAAAATGGCCATAATCTGGGTCTTATGGGGAATACTCTGGCTTACAGGATGGATCGAAACGGTGGCTAAAAAGGACCTTGGTAAATTCGTGCCCTCCCTATTAGTCTTTGAGGGGATTATAACCGCCTGGGTTCCCGGTTTCCTTATGCTCCGAGGAATGTGGTAAGATGATCGCAGAGAAGGTACTTGGAAAAGCCGGTGATGCGGCCTATGCCGGCCGCATCACCGACACCTTGGACATCGAGTGGTTTAATGCGACTAAGAGAATTGACCGCAAAATGACCCGTAACGGGAAAGAGCTTGGCATTCGCCTTGATCATGAAACTTCCCATAGGGGTCTTACCCGGGATGATGTCCTTTTCGATGACGGGAGCTGCATCATTGTGGTGGATATTATTCCCTGCTCTTGTATACGGATTTTTGCCAAAGATAAAATTGAACTTGCAAGGCTCTGTTATGAGGCAGGGAACCGCCATGCGCCTCTTTACTATGGAGAAAGTGAGGATGAGTTTTTAACACCCTATGAAAAGCCTATGATAGTTTTGATAACAGAGCTGGGCCTTAGCCCTGAAAAAGTAGAGGCACGGCTCTTACCGCATAAAAGGCTCTCCTCTGTCAGCGGTCATTCGCATTAGAGGAAAGACCTGTGGACTTGGATGAGCTTTTTATTCTTTTACAGGTAAATGATGCAGGCTTTCCCATAGGCAGTTATACCCATTCGCTCGGGCTTGAAACCTATATTCAGCAGGGAAAAGTGAAGGATGCAAATAGTGCAAGGCTGTATATTGAGCAGAATTTGAGAACATCATTTCTTTATACTGAACTGCTCCCTCTGGCCCTTGCCTATGATGCTGCAAAAGATGAGGACCTTGATTATATTTCCTTTCTTGAAGACCTGCTTTTTACAAGTAAGTCTCCTGTTGAGCTTCGCAATGCGGCATTAAAACTTGGCACTCGTTTTGCAAGTACTTCGATAAAGGTAAAAAAGCCTGGCGATATAATGGCTCGATACATCGAAAGAGTTGGCAAGCGCGTTTCACATGCAATTGCCTATGCTGTTTTTTGTGCAGGCTGCGGAATTGAGAAAGAAGCTGCAATGGCCGCCTATTTATTCGCCCAGTCTGCATCAATGGTGACTAACTGTGTTAAAACCGTTCCATTGAGCCAGAGTGATGGTCAGATTATTCTTTCAGGTTTGCATGCCTTATTTACGGAGCTTCTTTCAAAGATTGGTACTTTAACAGAAGACGATCTTTGCAGGAGTACACCGGGTCTGGACATAGCATCTATGCAGCATGAAAGGCTTTATTCCCGATTATATATTTCCTAAAGGAGAATCAACATAATGAGCAACGAAAAGATTTACGCAAGAATTGGTGTTGCAGGGCCGGTGGGCTCAGGTAAGACTGCATTAATTGAAGCGCTGACACGAAAAATGTCAAACGATTATAGTATTTGTGTTGTTACAAACGATATTTATACAAAAGAGGATGCCGAGTTCCTTACAAAAAACTCCGTTCTTCCAAAGGAAAGGATAATAGGGGTTGAAACGGGAGGCTGTCCGCATACTGCAATAAGAGAAGATGCTTCGATGAACCTCGAAGCTGTAAATGAACTTATCGAACGCTTCCCTGATACTAAGATTGTCTTTGTTGAAAGCGGGGGAGATAATCTTTCGGCGACTTTCAGCCCTGAGCTTGCAGATGCTACAATCTTTGTAATTTGTGTCGCAGAGGGAGACAAGATACCCCGCAAGGGAGGTCCGGGCATTACAAACTCTGACCTTTTAGTAATTAATAAGATTGATATTGCGCAGTATGTTGGAGCAGACCTGTCAATAATGGAAAGGGATTCATTGAAAATGCGCGGGAATAAACCTTTTATTTTTACGGATATTAAAAGTGGTAAGAATGTAGATGAGGTTGTTTCCTGGATTAAGCGCAATGTACTTCTTGAAGGAATTTAGGAATGGCAGGAAACAGGTATCCCCAAGATTCTGAGTTTTTCTTACGCATAAAAAAAGGAGAGAATGTTTCCATCCCTGAAGAAATTCGTTTTACTGCCCCTTTCAAAATTACAAGCCCCTTTTATGATAACGAGCAAAGGCTGCAGGTAATGCTGATGAGTGTGTCGGCAGGTATTATGGAAGGTGATACACAGAATATTAAGATCGAAGTTGATGACGGAGCCAATCTCCAAATGCTTTCCCAATCATTTGAAAAAATCCATAAAATGGAAAGCGGGACGGCAAGGCGCAATATTGAGCTAAAGGTCGGGAGGGATGCAGTCTTGATTTATACACCCCTGCCTAGTATACCCTATGCCCTCTCTTCCTTTTCAAGTGCATCTATTATACAATTAACAGACGCTTCCTCATCGATTTTTTACTGTGATATCCTGTCTTGCGGAAGAGTGGCTCGCGGTGAAAAATTCGCATATACTCGCTATGCAAATAGCGTAAGGGCATATTGTGCAGATGAGCTTATCTATTCAGATAATACGGTGTTTGAACCTGAGGGCATGCAAATGGAGGGCTTTTGCCTTTTCGAAGGTTATACCCATTTACTTGGGATTTTTTACTTTGCTCCCGGTATTTGCGAAAAGATGATAGGAGATATTAGAGAGGGTTTGGAACAGGAAGAAGTTAAAGGCGGGGCAAGCATTACAGGCAGCGGCGGCATTCACATACGAGCGCTTGCCGACGGATCTGAGCCCTTAATTAATTTGGAGCAGAAGATTAAGAGCATACTGTTTGATACGGGGAAAAATTATGCAAACTAACAAATTTATTTTTGTGACAGGCGGGGTAGTTTCAGGTCTTGGTAAGGGAATTACAGCAGCATCCCTTGGAAGGCTTTTAAAGCAGCGCTCAATAAAAGTTGCAGCTCAAAAGCTCGACCCTTATATGAATATAGATCCCGGTACAATGAGCCCGTATCAGCATGGGGAAGTTTTTGTAACAGATGACGGAGCAGAAACAGACCTTGACCTTGGTCATTATGAGCGGTTCATAGACGAGAATCTAACCAGCTTTTCCAGTCTGACTTCAGGAAAGGTTTATTGGAGCGTATTACAGAGGGAGAGAGACGGAGAATACTCGGGAAGCACTGTTCAGGTAATTCCCCATGTTACCCAGGAAATCAAGAATTTCGTTTATGCAGGAGCCGAAAAAAGCGGTGCAGAAGTTTTAATTACAGAAATTGGCGGTACAATTGGTGACATGGAAAGCCTTCCATTTGTTGAGGCAGTAAGGCAGATAAGCATTGAGCAGGGTAGGGAGAACTGTCTTTTTATTCATGTTACGCTTGTTCCATTCTTAAAAGCATCAGGTGAGCATAAATCCAAACCAACCCAGCATTCTGTTAAAGAGCTTCAGGCAATGGGAATTACGCCTAATATAATAATTGCACGCTCGGATGAACCCCTTAGCCCCGGTATCACAGATAAAATTGCACTCTTTTGCAATGTAAAGCTTGATTGTGTAATTGAGAATATTACCTACTCGTCACTGTATGAGGCCCCTCTGAAGCTGCACGAAAACGGCCTTGACAGGGTAGTCTGCCGTGAATTGCGTATAACACCCCCTGACCCTGATTTAAAGGCCTGGAGGGAGATGACAGAGAAA
>WRKT01000013.1 GCA_009777995.1 Treponema sp.
GATAGGTATTGCACTTATCTGTTTCAATTTTACCTCTATGGATCATACAACAGCCTTCTTTGCTTCTGCCCCCGGAGGGATTACGGATATAGTGCTCATAAGCACCGAGACTGATGCAAATCCCCTGCAAATATCATTAATACATAGCTCAAGACTCTTCTTTGCCCTGGTTTTCCTGCCAATTTTAAGCAAGCATATTACATCAATTATCGAGAAAAAATGGCCGATTTTATGTGCATCAAGGGAAAAAAGAAAGGATTCTTCAATTTCTATTATAGAAAGCACAAAAAAAAGCGGGATAAATGTATTCTTTTCTTTAACAGTGGCAGTTTGTGGGGCATTGACCGGTTTTTTCCTTGGGATTCCTGCAGGAACATTGGTTTTCAGCATGGTTTTTACCTGCATTTTCAATTTAACTACAAAAAGAGCTTATATCCCGATAAAATTACGCAAAGCTACCCAGATTTTTGCAGGATCAATAATCGGAAGCAGCATAACAATGGGAAATATCATGGAAATATCATCTGTTATACTGCCTTTAATAATAATCCTATCCGGTCTCATTATAATGAACCTTGGAATAGGTATATTGATCTTCTTTCTTTGCAAATTGGACATTAGAACGGCCCTATTTTCCACAATCCCTGCGGGGGCAACAGAAATGGCCCTTATTGTCGATGACCTTGATGGGGACGGCCCAAAGGTTGCATTAATTCAAACATTCCGTCTAATTTCTGTTATTTCGATATTTCCTCAAGTTTACTTCTTTATAATAAGAACCTTCTTAACCTGAACGAAACTATATTTCCCGGGAATCAAGCAATATGGTCACAGGCCCTTCATTTGTATAGCTTACGTCCATCATTGCTTTGAAAACACCCGACTCACAGACCAGACCCTGCTCTCTGATTTTCTCGATAAAATGCTCGTAGAGGGCATTTGCTCTTTCCGGATCTGCTGCATCCCCGTAGAAGGGCCTTCGGCCCCTGCTGACATTTGCAAGGAGGGTAAATTGAGAGATAGCGAGAATCCCGAGGCCTTCTTCGCTTGCTCCCGGTTTTTCTATAATATCCAATAGGGAGAGGTTCATCTTCCCTGCATCATCATTAAAAATTCGCAAATTGGCAATCTTTTCAGCCATTTTGCAAGCGTCCTTCTCGGTATCTTCACCTGCAACGCCAAGATAAACAAGGAGTCCCCTGTTTATGCTTCCTGTAATAGAGCCTTCTACTGTAACCGATGCTTCCCGCACACGTTGAATAACCGCTTTCACAATCTAGTTTCTTACCCTCTCGAGCATCCCCGTCTGATTAAGAGAAACCCCCTGAATCCTAATCCCCGACTCTCTTTCGGAGGATATGGGAATGACTTGTCCAAGAATTTCAACAGGATGCTCGGTATTTACGGGAATTGCAAAGTCAAATATAACATGGACTATTCCTTCCATAATTCTGAAAGTATCATAGCCGACGAGCAGATCAAAGGATGTATGATTCTCCTCAACAAGTAAATTTGTTGCCATGCCGCGCCAGATCACATGAGTTTCCCTGAAGATAAAGGGGTTCTGTATCACTTCAGCATAGGTGAACCTGTCTTCCAGAGTATTAAAACCGGGGACAACAAGGTAGGAATTAAGGATTCTGGCCCTGTTTTTCACCGGCTCAGGGGCATTAGACTCAAGGATCAGGTTCATCCTCGTTCTTGCTGCATCATCCCTATTCTCCATAAAGAAATTAAGTCCCTCATTATAGTTATCTTCAACTTGAGTCCTTGTTAAAACATAGCGAAAACTGCCCTCGCTCTGCATTGGTGCATCGAGCTCATCCCTCGATAGAACCAGATTTTCGGGAACCACCCTCTGCTCCCTGCCTTGGGGAAGGGATATATAGCCTGTAACAAGAGCAACGCCAAGGCCGGCAATAATCAAGGCAAGGACTGAAAGGGACCCTATCACTATCGATCTTCTTTGGACACCTGCCTTTGGAAGGGGCGGGAAGAGGGTATGCAGCTTGCCAATGGCAATCCAATTGGAAATATTCTCAGGCCCGGGATGCTTCCTTATAATTTTTAAGGCCTTATGTGCAATTTTATTGTGTTCATCAAGGGAGATGACTTCGAGGTAGAGATCAACAGCTTTGTCGGTGTCCCCATGGTTCAGGTATAGGGCTGCAAGACCAAGGAGTGTATTCGGCTCCCTCATCTTTTGTTCGTATGCCAATCTATAATAGGTCAGAGCCATGCCGAAAATTTTTGAGTATAGGTAGCAGGTTCCCAAAAGATAATGATAATTAAAGGAGCCGTAATATCGGCTTGCCTCGATCTCCAGAGATTTTATTGCAGCATCGTAATTTTTTCTCTTTGCAAGGTGTGCAGCTTTGGTTAAAATGGGATCGAGCTTCATATCTCTATGATAATCTCGATAAAACTTCTTGTAAAGCACTTCTTAATGCTAAAGGACGGGTGCAGGCAAGATTACCCCTTGTAATTATTGAGAAAAACAGGTACAATTAAGAGGGTGATTATACAAATTGAGTGAAAATGTAGGCCATGAATGAGAAAGGAGTGGAAGAGTTACTTCACAAAGCCTATGAAGCTCTCAAAATAGGCGAATCAGAAACCGCCGAAGCCTTTCTCCGATCTGCATTGGAAAGGGATTTTGAGCACCCGGTAGTCTTATATGCTCTTAAATGCCTTAATTGGTGGCTTGAAAGAGTAAAAAGGCTCGATGAATTCCATGACCCGTATGAGAGGGGGCTTTTTATTCTCTCGCAATGGAAGGGGTATTATGGTTTTTTGGATCGAATAAGTGATACATCTCTTCCGGGCAAAGAAGCTTGTGATTCCTGCCAGTACGCCATAAGGCGTTTTGTTTTTACTTTGGCTCTGGAATATTTTTTGGTCTTGATAAGAGACGGGGTTAATGTTCATGATCCCGATCTTTTATTGCAAATAGGCCGCTGCTGTAAGGGTGCAGGTGATTGGGAGGGTAGTCTAAGGTATCTTGAACAGGCAAGCCGAATCAGGAGAGAGGACAGCGCAATATTTTCAGAACTTGCCGATGTGAAGGCCCTTCTCGGGGAAGACAGGGCGGCAAAGGCATTTTTTAGGGAAGCTTTTTTCCTTGACCCGCAGGGAATAGACCTTCAGAGCCTTGAATCGGAGATGATACTCCAACTATTGGAAAGGGTGAAAAACCTTGGATTCAGCGGGGTTGAGCTTGCCGAATGGATCCCCATCTGGGGCTGTATTTGGGGCATTTTTTCGATAAAGAGGGAACTTAAGCCGGTGGAACTTAGCAGGCTGAAGCAATCCATTCTCTCTCTCGAAAATGAGTATAGGAGTAATAGGGGCGGACCTGAAATAAAACCGCGGCTTTTGAACCGTTATTTTTGGCTGGTTGATCACTGTGAGCACAACCGTGATGGTACCGGCTTGATGGACGAAACTTTTTTGAAGATAAAATTTATAGATCCGGTTGTGCACGAACACTATAGAACTTAGGAGTTATATGATGTCTGAAGCTCTCCTCAAAAATGTCCAGGAAATGCTTAATGAGGAAAAATGGACCCGCGCAACACTCAGTAATTATTCCGCAAGCCAATTTAAGGAGCTGGATACCATATTAAAAGAGGCCAGGGAAGGTCGTTTTGAGAATGAGCTAAAAAAGCTCATGGACGAGCACTTAAGTCATACAAAGAACAGTATTATAGCTCTATATCTTGGCGGAATGACTGCCCTTTCTCAGCAGATTATTGATGATTCTGCAATGATAAGCTTGGTAAGCATCTTTTTGGATAATCATAAATGGGTAATTGTAAGGTATCTCTGCGAAAGAATACTCGATTACGGTGAATCGAAGTTTGCACTTAGAACTCTAATAGATTGTCATAAGAATGAAAATGATGAAGAAGGCGTATTCGAGATTTGGGAAAGGCTTGTTAAAGTTGATCATGAAGAGGCTGACCTTGCAAAGACCCTTGCCGAGAGGTTTGAAAAGCAGGGAGATATTGAAAACGCAATAGACTATTTAAAGAAGGCATTACATAGATATATTGCAAAGCATCAATTCAATAATGTTAAAGAGATTTGGGACAAGCTGCTTGGATACTGCCCTGAAGAGATTGACTTTTTTCTTCATATTCAAAAAAGGGTTGCAAAAAACTTTGATGAGCAGAAGGCGGGCAGTCTTCTTAAAGAAATGTATGATGTCTGCATTAAAAGGGATGACCTTAATACCGGAATTGCGGTGCTAAAATTAATTCTTGATTACGACAATGATGATCGTCATGCAAGAAGAGAGATTACAGAATGTTATAGAAAAAAATATGCCGACCATAGTCAACTCGATGATTATATTCGAGTTTCAAGCCTTGCCCAGGGCCCAAGGAATGTAAAAGAAGCAGTTCAAGATTTTGAAAAGCATATTGCCTTCGATAAGGGCAATTTTGTATTTCATAGAACCTGGGGAGTGGGCCGCATAGGTAATTTACAGGGTGATGATATTGTAATTGATTTTTCCAAACAGCGCGGTCATGCAATGTCATTGAAAATGGCAGTTAATGCCCTGCAGACTCTGGCAAAAGACCATATTTGGGTATTAAAGGCTGTATGGAAAAAGGAAAAGCTTCACGAAAAAGTTAAGGCAGAGCCTGCATGGGCCTTAAAAACCGTAATTAAGAGCTTTGGTAATTCCTGTGATTTTAAGCGTATAAAGAGTGAACTTGTACCTTCCGTTCTTTCTGTATCTGAATGGACTGGTTGGAGCACCAAGGCAAGGGAGATTCTGAAAACTGATCCGTCTTTCGGCCTTAACCCTGATAATATCGATCTGTTTATTGTAAGGGAAAGACCTATCAGCGTAGAAGAGAAGCTCTATAATGAGTTTAAGGCGGCAAGAAATATATTTGAAAGGGCTCAAGTCTTGCAGAATTTCGCATCGAAAAAGGAAGCAGAGCAAGATTCTGAATACTTTAACGAAATGTTTGATTATTTCGCCGCCTATCTTAAATCCTACCATCAGGTGAGCGAGCAGGTTGTTGTTTCTTATCTCCTTGTAAAGGAACTTATTGGTCAGTACCCCTATTTAGTGGGTGCAGGAATCAGGATTAACTTCACTGACCTTTATAATGGCATTGAAGATGCAGGTGAACTTTTTGTTAATCTAAAAGATTTAAGACTTAAGGAAGAGTTCCTAAAAAATATTCGCCTTTTCATTCCGGCATGGCCTGAAATCTATATTAAGCTCTTTCCCCGCTGTCCGATTAACACAATCATTCTGCATTTGCAGAGAGAGGGTTATGCTGATAAGCTAAGGGCGATGGCAATAAACTGTTTTGAAAACTATAGGGACTATAGAGAATCAGCAGTGTGGCTTTTTAAGAACTCAAGCGATGAGCCTTGGTTTAAAGAGGCAAATATTGCATACGAAAAACAGCTAATTGCCCTTATTCATATTCTTGACAATAGCTATAGGGACATAGAAAACCGGAGGGACACTTCTGAAAGCCGTAAGTTAAACAAACAGGTATATACGATTCTATTTAAAGAGAATGTGATCAATAATTACTTTGATACTACGAACACAGAAACAATTGTCCGTCTATATACTTTTATTAATGCGGTAAAGGATCTTGATCCTGCCGACAAGATGAACTTGAGAAACAGGATCTTAAAAAAGCATCCTGACTTTAAGTTCTTTGGCACCGAGGAAAAGAAAACTGCGAGCCTTGGTCTGCTTGTTACATCTGAAAAGCTTCAGGAAAAGAAGAAGCAGCTTGCACATATTAATGAAGTTGACATTCCTATTAACTATAAGGAACTTGAAGCTGCAAGACTCCATGGTGATTTTAAAGAAAACGCCGAATACCATGCTGCAAGAGATAAACAGAATCAGCTTACTTCACTTGCATCGAAACTCAGCAGTGATATTGACAGGGCCAAGACCTTTGATCCTACTCAGGTAAATACGCAGAAAATTTCTTTCGGAACCAAGGTGACATTATTAAATAAGAGTTCAAATGAAAAGGAAGAGTTTACGATATTAGGCCCATGGGAATCTGATCCAAAGAACCATATTATTTCTTATCAGTCCCCATTTGGAGAAGTAATCCTTAATAAGGCTGTCGGAGATGAGGTAGAGTTTTTAAATAACGATGAAAGGATTTCTTACTCGGTAGAAAAAATTTCTTCGGCATTTTAAAAAAGGAGAGGTATGAAAAAAACGGTTTTTATTTTATTTCTTGTTTTTGGAATTACCTTAGGGGTTCATAGTCAAGCAGCAGGTCGTCAGCCGATTGACCTTATTGTTCTTCTTGACACCTCTTCACACATGAGCAGTATATATAGGGAAACAAGTAATTTCCTTACAGGTCCTTTTTTGGTTGAGCAGCTAAGGCTTGGAGATACTTTTCATCTTATTTCTTTTTCACAAAGTCCAAGGCTTGAAATATCACGCCGTGTTATAGGACAGAGTGATGTGGAAATTGTCATCGGCAGATTGCTCCTTATGTACCCTCTTGATCCTCCGTCAAATCTCTCGCAGGCATTGCAGTTCACAGAAAATTACTCATCATCTTTGCCTGAGGAACGCGGAAGGAAAGTCGTTCTTATTTCCGATGGGAGAGACCCAAATACACAGGGCCTGATTGATTCATACTCTCCAAGATTCAGGAATCAAGGAGCTGAGCTCGAGTTTATAAGGATGCCGGTTACCGAGGTTACGCAGCAGGTGACTCAACAACAGCCGCAGGTAACCCAACAGCAACCACAGGTAACTCAGCAGCAGCCGCAAGTGACCCAGCAACAGTCGCAAGTGACTCAACAACAGCAGCAGACTCAACAGCAGCAGCAGGTAACTCAGCAGCAAGCGCAGGTGACTCAACAGCAAACCACGCAGCAACCCCAGGTGCAGCAGACACAGCAGCAAACCACACAGCAACAGAGCGAGCCAAGAGCCTCCTTCTTCAGTGACGGGATTCCCCTGCCTGTATTAATTGGCCTTGGAATTTTAGCGTTAATTTTAATTGTAATTATCATCCTTCTCGCATTAAAGCGCCGCAATCAGGGTACGAGCGGTCCAAGAGCAGCCTCCCCTGCTCCGGGACCGGCACAGGCAAGACCTGCCCAGGCTCCAAAGGCTGCATCCGGATTGGACATTTCTTCCCCAACCAAGAGATCAACTACGGTTCTTGAAGACAAGGTTTATGACGAATCCTTATTTATTCGCAAGCATGGGGAGCCTCTGATGCTGAACCTATTTGTTGCAGACCAGAATACTGCAATAGGAAGGAGAAATATTCGCTCAATGAAGGCAGGACAGACCTTCAGCATAGGCGGCGGTAAATCAGACTTCCTTATATTCTTAGTAAACATGCCGCAGAGAATTGCTGATGTGACTTATGATGGCAGGAACTGCACCCTTACTCCAAGAAAACCTGAGCATTTCCCGGATATAGGTTCAAGCCCTGTAAGTAATTGTATAGGAAAAAGTATAAGGGTTGTTTCCCAAAAGAAATATGAAATGCATATACGGTTTGATATGTGGGAAGATCCGCTTGTTAAAATTAATAAGTTGATGAACTCGATTTCAAAACCGGGTCTTCCTAAAGAATAGAAATAACCCGAATACAAATCTCTTAAGAGAAAGTATTCGAGTTTTTCAAAGACTATTTATACTCGTTGTAAATTAATAAGCCAATTTCGTTAGCCAGTGTTATGGTATCAAGTTCCCTTTTAAAGCCCATGCTAAAATAGGCAACGAAGATTGGAGCGCTTAAATACATTATCCCGACATCATGCCGTACACCGGGCAGCTCACCTGTTTTATGAGCAAAATCAAACTCATCCGGGACTGTGAGAGCAGGCAATAGATTGTTAACAATCTGCTGTTTGAGTATTTTTAAAGCCGGCTCATACTTTTTTGGATTAGCATGAATACTTTCAAAAATGATGAGCATGTCCCTGCAGGAAGTATAGTTATCCTTCCCCTCCTCCCTTGCCTTAAAGTCCATCATCTTCCTTCCAAGCACGGTGTCTTTAAGAGAAAGAGCTTTGCACTTGCCGTTAATTACATCAAAGCCGAGGGTGCTTATCAATTTATTTGTCGATGTATTATCACTTAAATCGATCATCATTGTTGCATGATCTGAAATGGTTAAGGGTAGACCGGTACTGAGGAACTGAACAATCCCTGCTCCGGGAACTACTTCTTCGGGTGAGACAGGGGCCGGCGAATTAAGATCAAGACGGCCTGCTTCAACTTCGTCCATAAGAGCAAGCAAGATTGGTACTTTAATTGTACTTGCAGAAGTAAAAGCCTTATCTTCGTTATAGGCAAGGGTTTCGCCTGTATTAAGGTTTTTTACAAGAAGGCCGACTTCCCCTTCTGCCTTACCAATGAGCTGCTTTGCTTTTTCAAACCACATGCCCTGCCTCCTTAGCTCATAATTGTGAGTATGATGCTTCTAAGAAGAATATAGGCAACTGTAACAATGGTTAGGGTGATACCGTTTCTCATCATCGACTTAATATCCTTGGAGCGTGCAAGACCCATCTGACCGAGCATGTCAGCTCCGGGGTATGCGAAGGATGTTAACTGGGAGCCGACTGCAATTACAAGCGCCCAAACGGCCATCGGAATACCAAGGCTTACAGCCATTGGCCCGAATAAGTCGTGGATTACCCTTGACTGCGCAACTGCCGCGCCTGAAATACCGAAAATACCGATAAGGGTGGAAACAAGCATGAAGCCGATTTTTCCGCCAACGGCAAGCACCGGTTGCAGGTATTCGGTAAGGGCGGTGAATGCACCGCTTTCGATAATGAAGTTCATAAGCGGATCAAACAGAACAAACATGAAGAATAAGGGGAAGAGTCTTGTACAGCCTGCAATTATTGCTTCAAGAATCTGTGTCGGCTTTAGCCCCGCTGCCAAACCAACTGCAAAGGACATTGTAAGCATAACCATTGTGGCATAAGCTGCGCCGACTCTTGAATAAATACCGAATCCGAGCATTAGCACCATGCCGACGATAAATACCACGGTCCCGCGTTTTACTTCCGGGGTAACCTGGAAATCTGCAGCAGCCTTATCCTCTTCAGCATATGCGGTAACACCTTGTGTAGACTTTTGCACCTTCTTTGCCATAACAAAAGTAACTATCCACAAGAGGATGGCAAGGGGGATACCTGCTTCAAGAAGGTAAGCTCCGTATGAAAGACCTGTGAGCCCCAGGATCGTCACAACCGGCGGGACAAAGGGCCCTGCCATAAGGCCGACAGCTCCTGCACCGTGGAAAATAACACCGAGGGTACTTGGGGTAAGCCCTATGCTTGCAACGAAGGAGATTACAATTGGAGCCAAGATGGCATTGGCACCTGCAAGGGTACCAAGCATACCGACAAGCACACTGCAGAGCAGCATGGTTACGATTATGGCCTTGTTCTGGGTCCGAATATTTGCCTTGGTCATTACGACGCGGACTATATTTGGAGCAACTCTTGTTCTGGTAAGAACCTCTCCAAGGCCGGCACCAAGCATGATGATAAGGCCGATCAAGGCAAGGAAGGACCCGAGGGCAGTCGCAAGGATGGGCCCTGCCTGAACCAGGGTTTTGCCGGTTAAAACGGCGCCTACAATAACGGCAAGAAGCACGGACCAGACCATGTCCTTGCCCCTGATTGTCATGATGATGTACAGAATAAGCGGAATTAGACCCAAAATTGGCGGTAAGTTAAAAATCATACCTTTTTCCTCCTAATGTATATATATTGAAACATGAGAATATGCTAAAGTCAAATTTAATAAGGAAAAAAATGATGAAAACCTTTGAACTTACCTGCTCCGTTTGCGATAAAATCTTCCCGGGAGACGGCTTGCGTCTGCGCTGCCCCGACTGCGGGGAAGGCCTTGATACACCCATCATAACAGAGGGCAAAATAAGGGCGTCCGATAAACCGGGACAACGAGTACTGGAGCGCTATGCAGACTTCTTCCCCTACCTGGATTTAAGTGATGATCCCGGCCTCGGAGAGGGAATGACACCCCTGATTCGAGATGATGTCCTTGCGGCAGAAGTCGGAGTAGCTGCGGTCTATCTAAAAAACGAAACAGTGAATCCCACCTGGAGTTTTAAGGATAGGGGCACTGCAACAGGAATAGTTCAGGCAAAGAACCTAGGCTATAAGAAGGTCGGAACTGCTTCCACCGGGAATATGGCAGTTTCTGTGGCAGCTTTCGCAGGCAGGGCCGGGATGAAAGCTCTTGTTTTGGTATCCGATAAAATTGCAGAGGAAAAGCTCAACCCTATAGCCGTGCACGGCCCTACTCTAGTGAAAATCAAGGGTGATTACAGCAAAATGTATGATACAGCCCTTGAAATCGGGGGAAAATTGGGAATTGCCTTTATAAATTCCGATGCCACGATGCGCGTAGCAGGTTATAAAACCATGGCCTACGAAATTTGTGAGCAGTGCGACTTTGATGTTCCCGATTATGTAATCGTGCCAAACAGCGCAGGCGGACAATTCAGGGGAATCTTTAAGGGATTTCTTGATTTTTACCGTTGCGGTTTAATAGAAAAGTTGCCTGTCATGGTCGCGGCGCAGGCATCGGGATGTTCCCCGGTTGCTGCGGCTTTTGAGAAAGGTGAAAACCGGGTAAGCCGTTTTGAAAATCCGAGTACAATCGCAGGTGCAATTACGAATCCGTTGCCTCCAAGCGGTAACGGGGTGCTCCGCATCCTGCGCGAGTACGGCGGCTTAGCGGTGACAGAAAGCGATGAGTCGATGCTCGCGTCTCAGAAGCGCCTTGCAGAACGCGGCCTTTTCGTGCAACCTGAGTCGGCCCTTACACTTGCTGTTCTTAAGAAACTGGTTGCTAAGGGGCAGATTAAAGCCGGCTCAAAGGTGGTCTGTGTGTTAAGCGGAGGGGGACTCAAGTTCACGGCGGCTCTGGGCATGCAGCAGCTTAAGGCCCACAGTTGTCGTCTTGAAGAGGCGGTTGAGTTTATCTCAGAGGTTTTTTAACTATTCCACCTTTGGGATTATTCTTAATCCGCCGCCAAGGGCCCAAACTTTGCCTGCATCATCGGTGTAAATCTTTGCCCGGATATCATCCACCTTTGCCTTAACGTTTATCATATAGTTGTTAAAGGGATATGCAATAGTTTCGCTGCCGTCCAGGTTTACAGAAAATTGCTTATCTATTAGACCTATGCGAATGGTATTGCCTTCACCCGAAAGGTAAGTGCCGCAGACCTGCTTCATGAATTCCTCGTCCCATTCGACAGGTTCCGGTGTCTGCTTGAAAGCTGTCGTGTCTTTACCTGAGAAAATGAGCATTGCCAAATCGGAAGCCGAAGCCACAGAGACTTTCGATGTATTGCACAGAATTATTACGGCAATGCCTGTCTCATAGTTAAAAGCCATGTTAGACGAAACGCCGGGATTATCACCTCCGTGTTCGATTATTGTAAGGTCAGCTAGGGGCTTTATCCTAAGACCATAACCGTAATAACTGTTAAGCCCGCTATTAATATAGGGGCGGATCATCCTCTCTACTCCCTTGCTTGATATAAACCGAGATTTGTCGGACAATTGCCCGCGGTTTAAGTACATTCGGGCATATTTTTTCATGTCGCTTATGGTAGATTTCAGTGCGCCTGCTGCGGGGAGGGAAGACTGAGATTCATAGAAGTTCCAATCACCGCAGAGCTTTCCTTCACGGTGTTGATAGAGCCGTGAGACATTTTCATCCTTCCAATTATAAGCGCTACTACTTCGAGTCATGCTCAAGGGGGAGAGGATATACTTATCGACTAAGGCAGCGAAGGTTTCTATGCCGGAGAGCCGGCAGAGAAGTGAGCCAAGCAGGTTATAACCATCGTTGCAATAGCTGATAAACTCTCCCGGGGGGCCGATCATCTTATCAACTTTATTAAGGGCATCAAGGAGCTGCTCTGTTGCTTTTTTTGTTAAAGGTCCGCTAAAGGCAGGATCATCATCCTCTGAGATTTTGTATCCTGAATCTTCGAGAAACTGCGGCAGGTATTTACGAGGCTGGGGATAGAAGCCGCCTGAGTGGGTCAATAGATGCTCAATGGTGATGTTTTTATGAGCAAACTCAGGCATATGGAGGCTAACAGGATCTTCTATTTTCAGTAGGCTTTTCTCGGCAAGAAGCATTGAGGCAAGAGATGTAAAGGACTTTGTAATGGAAGCAATGCCAAAAACTGTATCAGAATTTATACTAAGTTTTTTTTCTGCATCACGGTAACCAAAATAATTTTCATAAAGATTGTTACCTTCACTATCGATTACTGCGACAGCAATACCTACAGCTTCTTCTTTAGTCATTAATTGTGCGATATACTCTTCAAACTCTTTTATCTTTTCATTTTGCACTTTCTTCATTCATCTTCTCCTTCTCGTTCATCATCTTGGAAACTGCTTCTACAATTTTAGAGCGGAAAGCGACAATGAGCATTAAGGCAGCAAGCGCCATTGGAATAGTTCCCATAAAGCTGTTAATTGCACCTATCGCCTCACGCGGTTGCACTGAAAACTCTCCCCTATAACCTGTAATTTCTAAGATAAGGCCAATAATAAAATTTCCAAGAGCAAGACCTAACTTTGAAATAAAACTGCTCATGGCGGAAATCATATTTTCGATTCGCCTTCCGTCTTTCCATTCGATAAGGTCTGCAATTTCAGCGCGGTTTGTACTAAAAGCAACAATGCTGAAAGCAACGCCTATTCCCATTAACGCTCCATTAATAACAACGGCAACCATATTTGCAGGGTCAAAAATAAAGTATAACTTGGAAAGCACAAGTATACCTGCCGCGAGTATCATTAGGTTCTTACGACCAAGTTTACGATGGATAATTCCGACAAAAGGAAGAGTGAGCAAGGAGGTGGCAATATATGCGCCGAGCAGAATAGTTACTGCTCCGGGGTCATTCAATACATAAGTGGCATAATAAACTATGGATGCGGTAACAAAGATAATGCTCAGGTTATAGAAAAGCATGTAAAGGGTATTATTAACCCATTCACGGCTGCCTATGAGCATTTTAAGTGCATCGATTGTGCTTATTTTATCCTTGATGTCCTTTAAAGGCATTACCCGTTCTTTGGTATTTGCATAGAAAAACAGCGTCCCACCTAAAATTACAAGGGCAGCAAGAGCAGAACCTCCAATAAAGCCGGTTCTCGGATTAATGAGTCCGCCCATCTCATCCACCCCGCTCAATGCATTAATTAAGGGCCAGCAAACCAAGGTTGCAATTATGACACCAATGCTGGATCCCGCGGTAGAAAAAACACTAAATCCGATACGATCTTTTACATTGCCGCTTGCCAGGGTCGGCATGGACCCGGAAGGGATTCTAAGAAAAGTGCTGAAGGTATCATAAATAAGATAAATAACTACTATATATATAAACCGTATACTCATCGGTATATTGAATGCAGTGAACAAAAGTATGAAAATTAAGGCTGTTGGAAGGGCGAACCATTTAGCATAGGGCCTTGCAATCTCGCCATTTTTAAACCTTCTGTTTATTGAGTAGTATCCGATTAGAGGATCATTAACTGCATCCCAAATCGTACCAAGCAGCAATACCGTTCCTGCCAAGGCAGGGGAGATTCCAAAAACATCAGTTAAGAAAAACAGGAAAAAGGTTGCAATAAAGTTTGTTGCTATGTCCAGGGACATTGCAAAAGAGCCAAAGCCCAGTTTCTCGCCAAGGCCGATTCGATAATTACCAGCGTTTTTTCCTTGAATTGCTTCAGAAGACTTCATATTTACCTACCTCCGGTGGAATAACTCCTATTATGAGGGCAAAAACCGTAATTTTCAAGGAGAAATGATGTAGTTTTTTTCGATAGATGTATAGTAAAATACTATGGTATGACCTTAAGGCAGATAGAATACATTGTTGAAGCCGAACGTCAGGGCTCCTTAAGCAGTGCAGCCAAGATTCTCCACACTTCTCAGTCAACAATTAGTTTTGCGATTAAAGAACTTGAGCGGGAGATCGGAATTACCATCTTTAATCGCTCAAGAAATGGAATTAAGGCAACAGAAGAGGGGCTGGAATTCCTTGCCAAGGCAAGGCAGGCCCTTTCTGCAGTGAATGAGCTTGAAGTATTCGGGAAGAGACCTAAGAAAAAGGTCAGCAGCTTAAGGGTGACAACAGTTCAATCGGGCATCGTCCCGGGGGCGCTGAGCAAGCTGACAGAAAAGCTTGAGGAAGAGAATAGCGCATTCAGATTGCAGTGTAGGATGTGTGAAACATCTGAAGTAATCGACGCAGTAACAGACGGCCAATGTGACATTGGGTTTATTTATGTTACTGATCTACAGGCCAAATTATGGCTCAGTATATTCGACCAAAAAGGCCTAAAATACAGGGAGCTGATCAGAACAGAACTGTTTGTCATTCTTAATGCAACCGATTCACTTGCCTCCTATGGGAGCTTGGAATTATCGCAGTTAGCCGATCATACCTTTGTATTCAGCGGCGATGATGGCCTCGATGTTTTTTCTAATCTTACCGAATATAGCATGCAAAATTTCGAGTTTAGCGGTCATAAGAGGTACTTCGATGCCCAGGACAGTGTGCTCTTAAATTACCTGCTGCATAATACCAAAAGTTTTACCATAGGACATCGCTCGCTTCTGGAGCCATATTATAAGGGCCTGGCCTTTATTCCTATGAAGGAAAAGGTATATGTGAAGCTAATGGGGATTACACCGATTGGACTTAAGGAGCCGGAAGAGCTGAATGTGTTGTTTGAGTCCTTAGCTCGATTGCAACATAGCTTGCCGAAGAATTGAATTTGCCCTGGTTTGATAGCCGGGGCCTGCTTGTTTCAACCATTCCAGGACATCAGCATCAATGCGAATTTGTACAGTTTTTTTTATGGGCTTATAAAGCCGGGAATCAGGCACCTGCTGTGGATATTTAGGCTTGAACTCCTGTAGTTGCTCAGGGGTTTGAATAGGGCAATCAGTATAATCTTTTGTTTTGAAATTCTGCAGCTCTTTTATGCGATCATCACTCATAATAGGTAATTTGCTTTTTGTAGTTTTCATCATAACGCTCCCTTTCAGGTGGTTCTGCTAAGCGTGCAGATAGTATTCTGGTTCTACCATCCCGCTCAGTATAGGATATAAAGAAGTATATACGTCTATCGAAGGATGCTATTCCTTTCCAACGTATTTCATCTAAACTCGAATTATCCCGATCATAAGCTTCCAAGAAGAATGGATCTTCAAAAGCTACCAAGATTTCTTCAAAGTAAAAACCATGGTCTTTTTTGTTGAGATTATTCTTATTATCATCCCATTCAAATCGACCATCAAGGCTTATTACTTTCCCCATGCATAATTGTATATACGTCTTTGTATATTGTCAAGAAGGAAAATGAGAAATGATACTCAATCACCGCACAGGCGTAAACCTAAAACCGTCTCCATCAGCCACTACTGTCCCAATGCCCGGGTACATAAGATGCATGCCGCCGATGGGAATATTATTGCTTGCAGCATAGTCCATAACCTGCATGCGGGAGGCGGCTGCGGCTACGGGGTCTACGTCGAAGGTAGCCGAAATATACGGAAGAGGAAACTGCACAAGGCCGACGTGTAAAAAATCACCTGCTATGATGAGCCTTTCATTGCCGCTTTCCACAAGAAACACTGTATGCCCGGGCGTATGTCCGTAATTTGCTATTGCGCTAATCCCCGGGAGCAGCTGTGTTAACACGGAGCCAAGAGAGCCGGGGCTGAAAGTCATTACACGCTCGCCATATAAGGCCAAGGCGTTAACTGCTCCCTGATTTCGCTCTCTATTGGTCACGGTGAAATGCTCAATATCCCTTTCGGACACATAGACTCTCGCATTCGGGAAATTAGCAATACCGCTTGCCTGAAGCCCTCCAAAGTGATCTCCGTGCAGATGAGTAAGCAGCACTGTGTCAATGTCGGCAGGATCAAAGCCAAGTTGCCTAATTTTACCGACAATGATCCCACCAGCGCCTGTTCCTGCATCTATAAGGATATTCCGATTAGGAGCCACAATCAAAAAGGCATTAACAGGGAGAATAAAGCCATCGGGGATATAACGGTTTATTATAGCTTCATCTGCACCACTTAATATTGCAGGATTCCCGCGGTTTTCTGCTTCATTTATCATGAAGACGTTAAACTGCCCTACCCTATAGGCAAATACACCGTCTACTTCAGGGAAAGGCTGTCCGTATGCACCGTGGACAAAAAATATCATTAAGCAAAATAACATCCCGGTAATTATAGTTTTCTTCATTTTTTTTTCTCCAATCAGCTCATCAATATACTTCATATTCTCGGTAAATTCCTTTTTTCTTTTATTTCCTCGACCATTTACAACAAAAGAGCATTGCATGGACCAATAAAACGTTAATGAATATTTTTCTGTATTATGCGAATATTTTAAAGTATTAATTTCAAATCCATTTCTTAATATCTTTTGTTTTACGGGTCTTTTTTGAGGCGGTTTATAAATACGAAGAAATTGTTTTAAAACATCATCACCAAAACAAATAATGTTATAATTTTTTGAACCAAGTATTTCCAATTGCATTTCAAATAGTTTTTTAACTTCTAAAGAATTTAATTTTACTAATTTTGAATTGCTTTGTCTTTCTTGTGATAAATCCGTTATATAAGCACCGGAAATGTTTAATAAATTTCCGTCTGAAATTATCTTTTTAAGAAGCTTATCGGCACGATGTGGAACAGTATGAAAACTGCCAAACAGTCTTTGATGTGGCTCATTTTTATCGTTTTTTTCTTTACCTGAAGGATTAAGGCCGGCAAGTATTACATTACTTTTTAATTCGTTACGATGCTCATTCCAAATATAATTTTTAAATGAACCATCATTACAATCTTCTACGCAACCGGGATTATCAAAACCGGGGCTCCAAACAGCCCAGCTTGCAACCTTAATAAGGGAGAGCTTATCAAACTGCTCTTTGGTAACATGCTCTTTCTTTTTAACAACCTCGAGCAATGCCATTTAATTAACCGTAAGCCCAAGAACTTCGAGTGTCCTCTCTGCCCTGCGGGCAAGGCTTACGCCCCAACGTCTTTCGTCAAGCAATGAGCGGACTTCCTCTTCCATGCTGCGAATCTCGTTGTTCATAATCATATCGAGGGCAAGGGCCTTTTCGATTACACCGCCTCCCATGAAGTGGAGCACAATATCTTCAAGGTTAGTTGACTTGACAGGGCTCATTAAACGCACGAAGCCATTATAAAGGGGAGTCTGGTGTGTTCTCTGTGCTTCCTGCATTTCAATAAAGACTCTTCTTGAATAAGTGTTTGGGTCATTATTTAAAAGCATTTCTGCTGCAACAAGTCTAACCTGATTCGATGCCCTGCGGTTGGAAAAAAGAGAATCTAGCACTTCCATGCTTTCGCTGTTATTTATTGCCCCGAGAGCTTTTATCGATTCTTCCCTTACTGCTACGACATCATCATTTTCAGCTCTGAATCGAAGAAAGGGAATTGCACTTTCAAGTTGACGGCGGCCCGCAGCTTGGGCTGCGCCTATGCGGGCACGGAAGTTGGAGTCCCTAAAGGCTTCAAGTACGGCTCTTTCAGCCTCTTCTCCGGGGAAGGGGCCAAGGGCGGCAACGGCGCTTGATCGCACATTTGGGTCTGTGGAAGTAGTTGCGAAAATTACAGCAGGGAGTCCTTCTTCATCGCCTATTTTCGCCATTGCATCAAGGGCAGCCATGCGGACTGCAGCCCTTTCATCGTCGTTCATGATTCGCTCTATTAGAAAGCTCACGGCAAGAGAAGAACCTGTTTCGCCTAATGCTACTATAATCTCATATCTTGCTTCATCACTTGCACTTCTATGATTATAAAATTCCAGGAGGAACTCCGCTGTACTGTCAGCCTCTTCGGGATTTGCCCCTGCTGCCCTTCCCAGTGCACGAATGCTTGTATTCAAGAAACGGCTTTCAGCAGATTGAACCAAGTCCCTAAGGACATCGACTGCTTCAGGGGCCCGCATTCTGCCAAGGTAACTTATTGCGGCTGTTACTGTGTCATTTACTTCATAGTCTCTTTCACGGATTGCCCTCATTGCCCGCTCTTCAAGACCGCTCTTTTCCATTTCCCCAAAGTAGCCGAAGATCCCGGTGAATATACTTCGGTTTCGGGTATTCTCTGCAACTTCAATTAACTCATCATCAAGGAGAGTATACCTTTCTGTTCTGATGGTCTGGATTAGGGTTGCAATTTCGGTTTCGGTTCCAAAGCGCAGAGTATCTCTCCGCCTGTCTTCAACGGTCCTTTCTACCGGAGCAGGCTCGTCGCTTTCGTCTGCGTGTATAAAATTGAAAGGAGAAAGAAATAAGAATAATACAACCGAAAGTAAGAATTTCACACGGAGGACACGGAGGCACAGCGGCCACAGAGAAGGGAGAAAGAGAAGGGGTTCTCTTCGAATTCCCTCTGTGACCTCCGTGTCTCTGTGCTCTCTGTGTGAACTCTTCTTAATCATGTTTCTCCCTCCAAATATTTCTTCAAAAAATCATTCTTAAATTCGATAAACCGACCTTCTCTGATTGCTTCTCTTGCATTTTTGACCAATTCATTAATAAAGTAAAGGTTATGATAGCTTGCCAAAATGGAGCAAAGTATTTCACCTGACTTAAAAAGGTGCCTAAGATAGGCCCTGGAATAAGTACGGCACACTTTACAGCTACACTCTTCATCTATCGGCGAAAAATCAAGGTGATTTTCGGCTTTTTTTAAGGCGAAGGCCCCTTTTCTTGTAAATACATTGCCGTTCCTTGCATTTCTTGTAGGAAAAACACAGTCAAACATGTCTATTCCTTGCTCTATTGCTCCAAGAATATAGTCAGGACTCCCAATCCCCATTAAGTATCTTGGCTTATTACTCGGTAAAAGAGAAGCAGTATAGGAAAGATACTCAAAAAAGACATCTTCCGGCTCCCCAACAGAAAGACCTCCTATGGCAATCCCTTGGGGATCTGTACTAATTACCAATTCTGCACTCTTCTGCCGTAAATCTTTAAAAAAATTCCCTTGCACTATCGGGAAAAAAAGACCCGGATAATTTTCCTCGTCTCTTGCAGTTTGCCATCGTATACCTGCCCTCTCCATCCATAAGGTTGTAATATCCAAGGCGGTCTCTGCCTCTTTTCTGCTCGCTCCCCAACTAGAGCAAACATCTAATTGCATTTGAATGTCACTTCCAAGCATTACTTGTATTTCAACAATCTTTTCGGGAGTTAGAAAAAAATTAGACCCGTCTATATGGGACTTGAATGTAACCCCTTCACTGCTTATTTTTCTAAACGGAGAAAGTGAAAATACCTGGAAGCCCCCTGAATCTGTAAGGATATTCTTATCCCATTTTGTAAATTGATGAAGCCCTCCGGCTTTTTGTATCACTTCCTCTCCGGGTCTTAAAAAAAGATGATAAGTGTTCGAAAGAATTATATCAAAGCCAATATCTTTTAAGTCCTCGTTAGTGAGTGCCTTTACAGTTCCGTTTGTACCGACAGGCATAAAAACAGGGGTTTCGACTTTCCCGTGCGGTAGCTCTAAAACTCCTGTTCTTGCCTTAGAGGCAAGGTCTTCGCTATAGACAGTAAAATGATTTTCCAAAACAGACCTTTTTTGTGTTTTATGTTTTTGCAGTTTTCAATAGAAAGAAACCGATTATGATAAAAATAAAAACAGGAAACCAGGTTCCAATTAAAACCGGGATTCGTCCCATCCTTGCCATCATCATTGTTACCATCTCTATAACATAGAAAACCACTGCAGCTCCTATGCTTGAAATAAGACTCATAAGAATGATATTCTTCCTGAAGCGCCCTCCCATAGAAATCGAAAGCATTATTACAACAAATGATACAGCGGAAAATGAAAAGCGATGGTGGAAATCGACAAGGGCAGAGGTAAATGGTAGTCCTGCAATCCTTAAGTCTTCAATTAAGAGACGTGCATCATTAAAGTGAAGCTCTTCGATGTTTACAAGATTTCGTCTGAAAGTTTCAGGGTCTTCACGATATTGGTCTGTTGCTTCCATTGGGCTATAACGCAGTATACCGTCCTCCCATCTATACACAATTGCGTTTATCAGCTCCCAATAATATCCTCTCCAATGTGCCCTCTGTGATCTTACGAGTGCGACAAGATTACCTTCATCATCCTGTTCTATTATGCTAAGCCCTGTAAGAATCTGAAACTCGCCGTCAAAAAAGTCGACTGCGTAAATAAGATTGCCGCCCCTTGCCTTTACAACAATATCAGCCTGGAAGTCGGATCTCTCCCGTTGCAAGAGAGTATTTGAGAGTGAGTTATAATCTTTTAAAGTTGGAATTACGATACGGTCATCAAAGAAAAAGGAAAACACTGAAGCGATAAGGCCGATTACTACTATTGACCTTGAAAACTGCCAGAATGGTATACCTGATGCAAAAATGGATATCAACTCATTTCTTGCAAATAGATCACCTAATGTATAAGCTGATGCAAAGAGTAGTGCGATGGGCAGGGCATAAGAAAAAGCTTTAGGTGCATATAATGCAGTTACTGTGAAAATATTCAGGGCAGATACTCCGAAGTTTAGATAGCGGGAGAGATTAACAAAAAGGTCGACAAGGCAGAGAAGTAAAATGAACATACACGATGCAACTAAAAAAACAGGAATAAATTGCTTTATAAGGTATCTGTCCAAAACTTTCACTTCATAATCCTTACAAGGAATAATACAAACCCGATTGAAAGAGCCAAAAGATTTGACATCCAAATTAAAAGGAAGGGTGAATAGCCAAGGCGTATGCTAACTGTCTGGCCCACCATGAGCATCACCCAGAAAATAAACGAGATTATTACACCAAAAATAAAGCCGACTGTTTGACCGCTTTTTTTCGCAAGAAGCCCGAGAGAGACAGCGAGCAGCACAAAAGAAAGAGCCGCAAAGGGGATTGAAAACTTTTTATAGTATTCAAGGCGAAAATGAATCAGGCTCCTATCCAAACTCATGGCTCTGATATTATCATGCTCAATTATATAACTTTCAAAATGACTTTCCCTCCGGTTCCATGCGGCATGGGGAGGCCCCATTCTAAGACTGTTTTCGAGGTTCATTGCCTGGGTTAAAAGAACACCATATAGATCGTCAAGACGATCTGCAAGGTCAATCTCCTTAATTTTAACTTCCTGTCTTAAATCCCTTGAACTCATATGATTAGGACCTATCGTGGTCAAGGTCTGCATTATATCTTCTTGTGATACCCAATAACGCAGATAATCTACAAAGGCATAATCATAATCATTTCGGACCATTTCCCTTGCAGACTGCATAAAAGCACCTGATAGATCAAGGCTCAAGCCCTCTCTGCCGCCATCCATCAGCTCTGCATTTTGCGCAAGAATTAAACGGCGTTCCCCATCACCTGTTCTGTCAAGAATTACAACGTTCTCAATAGCTCTGCCTTCGACGGGGCCTGTAATAAGAATGGTATCTCTAAAACGCAGGATGGAGTTTGGTTCAAGTTCCAATGCAGGTGTTGAAAGCAAAATTCTTCTATAGAGTCTTGTATATTGAATAGTTCCCAATGGAAGTAAAATATCATTTGTGATAAAAGATGCAACTGAAATAAATAGCCCGACAATCAAGGCAGGCATAAAGATCATTTTATAAGACAAACCCGATGAAAGCATTATTAAAACTTCGTTATCTGAACTAAGTCTTCCTACTGTCATTAAAGTGCCCATAAGTGAAGCAAATGGAGCAGAAAGAGCAATTATCTGGGGAAGTGCAAAAAGAATAAGCTGCGCAACTTGGAAAAAGGGAACCTGTTTAGCAAGTACCTGCTGGGCCATAAGTAAAAGTTGATTTAAAAAGAAAATACCGAAGAAAAAGGCAAATGCAACAGAAAAAGAGAAGAGCGTATCCCTTATCAAGTATTTGAACAATGTGGGTGACATTGTTCGTATAGCGAGGCTTGGCGTTATGAATGAAGGGTTCATTCCGCAGCTCCTATTTTCCCGTGGACCCGAACCCTCCGGCTCCGCGTTTGGTTTGTGAAAGAAACTCTGCTTCCGTAACAATTGCTCTTGAAACAGGACAGATAATCATCTGCGCTATCCTCTCCCCGTTTTTTACAGTGAAAGGCCCTTCTCCAAGATTAATTAGAATCACTTCCAACTCGCCCCTATAATCAGAATCAATGGTCCCGGGTGCATTTAAGACTGTAATCCCATGCTTCACTGCAAGTCCTGATCTTGGCCTAATCTGTGCTTCAAATCCGCTCGGGATTTCAAGAAAAAGCCCTGTTGGAATTTTTGCTCTTCCAAAAGGAAGGATTAAAATATCTTCATCCAAAAAGGCCTTTAAATCCATGCCTGCAGCACCGAAACTCTCATATTCCGGAAGCTGCACGCCTTTTTCTTTTTTCTTGACTTTAAGTATCGGCCGTTTTTTAAAGAACATGCCTAATGCCGTCGGCTTAATGCCGTCGGGAGTCTCGCCTGTCGCTGCGGCCAAAGCTCCTCTCGGATCTTGGAGGTCTGGTACTCTCTTCCTCAGAGCTTCCTCCCGGGTCTATCGCATCAATATATGAAAGGTTTAATCTTCCCATCTTATCTATTTCAAGGAGTTTTACCGGGATCTTATCACCTTCCTTAATAACATCTATTACTTGAGCAACCCTTTGACGTGAAAGTTTGCTTATATGTACAAGTCCTTCCTTACCCGGGAGTATTTCAACAAAAGCGCCAAAGTCCATAATACGTTTGACAGTACCATCATAGACCTTACCTACTTCAGGGTCTAAAACTATACCAAGCACTGCCGCTTTAGCATCTTCTGCGTCCTTGGAAGTTTTGCCGAATATAGTAACTGTCCCATCATCTTCGGTATTAATCTTAACGCTATACTGCTCACAGATAGCCTTAATATTTTTACCGCCGGGTCCAATAAGCGCACCAATCTTATCAATGTCAATGCGCAGACTCAAAATCTTGGGAGCAAATTCGCTGATTTCTTCTACCGGTTTGGAGATTGTACTGTTCATTATAGAAAGGATATGAAGGCGTCCGCGCTTAGCCTGATCAAGGGCCTTGCGCATAATTTCAGGGTTTACACCTGCTATCTTAATATCCATCTGAAAACCGGTAATCCCGTCGGATGTACCTGCTACCTTGAAATCCATATCTCCAAGATGATCCTCATCCCCAAGAATGTCAGAGAGTACCGCATAACGGGCACCGGGATCATTACTTTCGGTTATAAGGCCCATTGCAATACCTGCAACAGCTTTCTTCATTGGCACACCTGCATGCAACATCGCCAGGGTTCCGCCGCAGACCGATGCCATTGAAGAAGAGCCGTTTGATTCAAGGGTTTCTGATACCACCCTGATTGTATACGGGAAAACTTCCTTGGAGGGGACCATCGCTTCAAGAGAACGCCGTGCAAGGTTACCGTGCCCGATTTCCCTCCTGCCTGTTCCGGTACGCCCGACTTCCCCGACAGAATATGGAGGGAAGTTATAGTGAAGAATAAAGTGTTCTCTTTTATCTCCGTCTATATCATCGTAGACCTGCTCGTCAAATACAGTCCCAAGAGTGGTTACTACAAGGGCCTGTGTCTCACCCCTTGTGAAAAGAGCCGAGCCGTGGGTTCGCTTAAGAAGTCCGATTTCGCAGTTGATTTCTCTTATGTCTTCAACACCCCTGCCGTCAACTCTAAGACCCTTATCAAGGATTAGAGAGCGCAAAACATCATAATGTATATCTTCAAAAAGAACATCGAAGAGCTTTTTTTGCTTCTCGTCTTCGAATTGGGTTTTATACTGTGAAGCAATATCTAACCTTGCCTTATGTATTGCATCTCGGCGCTCATGTTTACCTTTGATATAACAGGCAGCTTCCAGTTTGGGAAGAAGGGCATTGCGAATACTTTCTTCATTATCAAGAGAATAAGAAATTTTAGTTAAGGGGAGCTTTGGCTTTCCTGCAAGTTCACGCAATTTCTCTTGAAGTTTGCAAAGTTCCTTTATCATTGCATGAGCTTTCTCAAGGGCTTCGATTACAGTTTCTTCAGATACTTCATCTCCTCCCCCTTCCACCATAGTAATGCCTTCCTCTGTTCCTGCAACAACAATTTCCAGGGAGGATTTTTCTATTTGCTCATAGGTAGGGTTGATAATCAATTCACCGTTTACCCGGCAGACACGAACGCCTCCAACAGGCCCGTTAAAGGGAATATCGGAAATATGCACCGCGGCAGATGATGCGATTATCGCAAGGATATCCTGCGGATTAACCTGGTCTGCAGAAACGGTGGTGGGAATAATCTGGATTTCCCTGCCGAAAGATTTCTCGAAAAGAGGCCGCATTGGTCTGTCAATGAGCCTTGAAACGAGGATTTCCTTGTCCTTCGGGCGCCCCTCCCTCTTGATAAAGCCGCCGGGAATTTTCCCTGCCGCATAGTACTTTTCGTTATAATCTACTGTGACCGGGACATAATCCAGGCCTTCTACCGAATCTGCAGATGCACAAACTGTAGCCAAAACTGCAGAGCCTGCATAAGTGGCAAAAACAGCACCGTTGGCCTGTCTTGCAAGCCGGCCGGTCTCGAGGACTAAATCCTCTCCGGCAATTTGAAATGTTACTTTATGGGTCATAAATTCCTTACTTGCGCAGGCCTAATTCTTTAATTAACGATCGATAACTTTCCAAATTTGTTCTTTGAATGTATTTCAGCATCCTGCGGCGCTGACCGACCAGGATTAATAAGCCTCTTTGGCTGGATTTATCCTTTTTAAATTGCTTACAATGTCCTGTGAGCTGGTTTATCCTCTCGGTAAGCAGGGCTATTTGTACTTCTGTTGCCCCTGTATCTTTGTCATTTTTACCGAATTTGCTTATTATTGAGCTCACCTTTGCCTTCTCTAATGCCATTTTACTCTCCTATTGGCCTTTCTAGTATTCTAAACCGATCTCTACGTCTCTCATTGTACAAAAATTCTAAGAAAAGTCAACAGCTAAAGCTGTTGGCTCTTCGGGTCAACAGCAAGCCATGGCTGCCGGCTCTTCGGACCGGCTAAGCGAAGACATAATTATAGCCCCACTTGCCTGCCCTATTTTCCAATATCCCCAAAAGCTCCCCTCCACCATCTTGCCGAGGCTCTTGAAATACCCCGGCGAAATTTGCCTCGGGTTTAGCCTCTTTTAAAATGCCGGAAAGGGGTTTCCCATGGATAAAGTCTCTGCCTGCCCTCTCGTTAAGATAAAAGCAAGGAATGGAAAGGGCATTGAAAAGTGTTTCATCCGGGGGGAGCAAGGAATCTGAAGAGTCTGTTAGACGGAAGGGCCCAATGGCAGTGCGGTTAAGGGCACAGAGATGGCCGCGAGAGCCTGCTGCAAGTGCAATATCTCTTGCAAGAGAGCGAATATAAGTTCCTGCAGAGCAGCGGACTAAAATTTCTGCAAGGGGAGGTTCATAGGATAGGAGATCAAGTTTATTAATCCTAACAGGTCTTTCCTTCATAATTGGCGCAGCTCCTGAGCGTGCAAGCTTCGAGGCTCTCTTTCCGTCTATATGTATGGCTGAGTATATAGGAGGTTTCTGTAAAATATCTCCCCTAAATTTTTCCAGTACTAAGCAGAGGTCTTCCTTTATAGGAAGCTTATCCTCTGCAATTATTTCTCCTTCAGGGTCAAGGGTATCTGTTTCTTCCCCAAACTTAATGGTTCCGTAATATTCTTTTTCAATGCCCACAAATAAGGAATTAAGCTTTACGGCTCTCCCGACAAGAACCAGAAGAAGTCCTTGGGCAAATTTGTCAAGTGTTCCTGTATGACCAACTTTACTTGTCGAGAATCTTTTCTTAATCGTTTTCAGTGAATCAAAGGATGTAAGCCCGCTATTCTTATTAAAAAGAAGAATTCCGCCATTACTCAGGTTTTTCATCAGAAATTACTAGTTCATCTATCTTCTTGATCATATCGAACCCTTCCCTCACACTTAGATCTTCATGAAAGCGTAATCTCGGAGTTTGGCGTATTCTCATTTCCTTTGCAAGAAGTGCTTGAATGAAACCTGCTGCACTTTGAAGACCAAGAACACCTTTAGCAAGGTTCGTTTCAGGTTTAAAGGTGGAAACATAAACGTCTGCCCAAGAAAGATCTCTTGAAACCTTCACAGAGGAAATGGATAAAAATGTGTTAACTCTCGGATCCTTAACCTTCTCTTCAACAATAAAAGCGCCAATCTTTTCCCTGATAAGGTTCCCAAGTCTTTCTGTTCTAAAATCTCCCATAATACTCTATTAGCAGCTCAGCTAACTGCTCAGCTTCCTCGCAATCTCTCTGATTTCAAAAACCTCAAATTGATCGCCGACCATAACATCATTATAGTTATCAAGTCCTATACCGCATTCAAAACCTTCATTCACTTCTCTGACATCATCCTTAAATCGTCTTAAGGAGCCAATCTTACCGGTATGGATTTCGATACTGTCTCTAATTACGTGAATTCCTGCGCTGCGTTTCACTATGCCGCTTTGCACATAACAACCGGCAATGGTGCCAAACTTCGGTGTTTTGAAAGTATCACGAACTTCGACAACTCCAATGACTTCTTCCTTGGTTTCAGGCTTAAGCATTCCTTCCATCGCAAGTCTGATTTCTTCAACTGCCTTGTAGATAACATTATAACGCCTTATTTCGACCTTTTCCTGATCCGCAAGGGCCTTTGCCTTTGGAACAGGCCTTACATTAAATCCAATGATAATAGCGTTAGACGCAATTGACAGGTCAACGTCTCCTTCGTTAATTGCTCCGGGGAGTGCCTGAATAACATGAAGACGGATTTCCTTTGTTGAAAGTCTTTCGAGGCTTGAGCGTAATGCTTCTGCCGAACCCTGCACATCCGCCTTAATTATAACTTTAAGCTCCTGTATTGAACCTTCGCTAATGGTATCGTGCAAGTTATCCAAAGTAATTTTTCTTACGTTCTTTGAATCTTCAAAGCGTTTAAGCTCCTGCCTCTTTACAGAAATACTTCTTGCAGTTTTTTCATCAGAAACCACCTGTAAGGGGTCACCTGCATTTGGAATTCCTTCAAAACCAAGAATTTCAATCGGCATTGAAGGCGTTGCATAATCAACCTTTTCACCCTTGTCGGTGAACAGGGCTCTAACCTTACCGGGCCATACTCCTGCAACAAAAGAATCCCCGATTTTTAGTGTGCCTCTCTCGACTATGACTGTTGCAACAACACCGCGTCCATGATCGATTTTGGACTCAAGAACCTTCCCTTCTGCATTTCTATTATAGTTTGCTTTAAGGTCAAGAATTTCAGCTTCCAAAAGGATGGCTTCGACAAGCTTATCGATACCTTCTTTTTTAAGTGCAGAAATTTCAACAAACATAGTTTGACCGCCCCAATCCTCAGGAATTAATTGATGATCGGATAACTGTGTCTTAACACGGTCAGGGTTTGCTTCAGGTTTGTCTATCTTATTGATAGCAACAATAATCGGGACATTAGCTTCTTTTGCATGGTTTATAGCTTCAACTGTCTGCGGCATTACGCCATCATCAGCTGCAACGACAATTATCGCAACATCTGTAACCTGTGCACCTCTTGCGCGCATTCGGGTAAATGCCTCGTGGCCCGGTGTATCAAGGAAGGTGATTTTTCCTTGAGGAGTATCAACAGTATAAGCACCAATATGCTGGGTGATGCCTCCAAACTCCCCTGAAACCACATCCGCACTCCTGATTGCATCAAGGAGCTTTGTCTTTCCGTGATCAACGTGGCCCATTACGGTTACAACCGGCGGCCTTCTGCTCAAATCCTCTTCAAGGTCACTGCCTGTATCAATAACAGTTTCATCGTAAAGACTTACGATTTTTACATCGGCGCCGAATTCTGCCGCAAGAATAGTAGCAGTATCTGCGTCAATTTTTTGATTTATGGTTACCATCTGACCCATGGCCATTAACTTTTGAATAAGGTCTGATGCCTTAAGGTTCATCTTACGAGCAAGTTCAGATACTGATACAACTTCCATTATCTCAATCGATTTTGGAACGGGATTTGTAATCTGGGAAATCTTCTTCTTTGTTTGAAGCAGTTTCTCCTGCATTTCCTGTTCTTTCTCTTTTCGAGTGTAAACAGGTTTCTTTGCCTTAAAGGTTTTCTTTGTAGAACCCTTTCCTTCCATTGCGGGAGGAGGTGTGCCGGTACCCGGGGTAAAACCGCCGGGCCTTTGAGCGCCTGGACCGGGGCCACGTCCGCCGGGACGAGGCGGCCCGCCGAAAGGCCTCTGTCCGCCGCCGCCGGGCCTCTGATTGCCCTGATGAGGTCTCTGCCCGCCGGGGGTAAAGCCGCCGGGCCTTCCGTCAGTTCTTGCTCCGGGAGGTCTGTTGCCGGGTCTGCCTGCAGGACCATGTTGTCTTCCCTGGCTCCCTCCCCTGACTGATTCTTCATGCTGGGGACGCGGGCCCACATACTTACCACCTACCCTGCCTGCAGCGGCCATAGGGCGCTGCGTAATAGGGAAGGTACTTGTGGTGCTTTCCTTTTTTTCTACCGGGGGCTGCACTTGCGGCTCTTCGGTTATTTCACGGCTCTGAACCGGTGGCTTTTCTTTGACTGCAGGAGTAGGAGGAGTCGGCACAGGTTCCTGTGACCGTGCAACAACGACCTTAGGCTGAGGGCGCCTTACAACAGGCCCCTGTACTGCAGGCGTTGAATGTGGTGCAGGAGGCGGCGACTTCTTTTTTACCACAATTACCTTACGGCGCTCTCCGTGCTCGGGAGCGTTTCTTGCCGTTCTTTCAGAATTGTCTTGCTCGCCTGTTGCAGCAGGATTTTCCGGTTTTGATCGTGGGGGTCGCTTAATTAACTCCGCTTTTGGTTTTTGGGTATTACCTGTTTCCTCAGCCATATTCTTCCTTTCTTAAGATATTGTCTCATCTTCATATTCGAAGCTAAGCCCAATTCCACATGCAGGACAACTTGTCATATCGACAGTGATCCTTGCAAAGCACTCAGGACATTCATACTCCTCAGGCTCCACTTCAATAACTTCTTCTTCCTGGGGCGGTTCCTCTTCTTTTTCAGGGGAAATCGCCAAATCCTCTTCAGAAACTTCTTCCTCTTCTTCAACTATCTCAATATGCTCTTCGATAAGAGCTCTTAAGATCCTTTGCTGCTCTTCAGCGAGACCAATTTCCACAAGCTCCTCTTCAGAAAGAGCAAGGAAATCTTCGATAAAATCTATATTCTTCTCAATTAAAAGAGCTGCTACAGCAGAATCAACACCCGGCAACTGTGAGACAAGAGAGTACTCCACTCCGTAGTCATCATCTCCGAATAGCTCAGACACCGCCCGCCTGGATTCGGCGGCAATATCCATATCTTCAAACTGTGCGTCAGTTTTTACATCAATATTCCAGTCTACAAGGCGATTTGCAAGACGTACATTCAATCCCTGCTTCCCAATCGCCAGGGAAAGCTGAGATTCGCTTACAACAGCGAGGGCCTGATGCTTTGCCTCATCAAGTATGATTACATCCTGAACTTCGGCAGGGGAAAGAGCATTTTTGATAAACTTTCTCGGGTCAGGATCGTACTTTAGAATATCAATTTTCTCTCCCTCAAGTTCCTTGATGACGGCAAGAATACGAACACCCTTTAAGCCAACACAGGCACCGACCGGATCAACATCCTCTCTGTTTGAATAAACAGCAAGCTTCGTTCTATATCCCGGCTCGCGGACGATTTTATGGATTTCTACGATTTTATCGTAGACTTCAGGGACTTCAAGCTCAAAAATAGCCCTGACAAAATCTGTATGCGTTCTGGATAAAATAATCTCCAATGGGCTGTTCGGATTCTTATTAACTTCCACTATAAGGCTCTTAATTCGGTCATTAACGTGAAATTCTTCCTTTGGAGACTGGTATTTCTTTAAAAGCTTCCCTTCAATCTTGCCAAGATCGACAAATATCGTTCCATTTCTTTCTCTTTGATAGTATCCGATGATAATTTCACCAATTTTATCTTTATATTCAGCATAAAGAGAGTCTTTCTGTATCTCTCTTATTGATTGATGAGCGGTTTGCTTTGCGCTTTGCACCGATCCTCTGTCAAAATCCTTTGGGTCTACCTCTATAAGTATCTCATCGTTAATTTCTGCCTCGGGATTCAGCTCCCTTGCCTCATCAAGTTCAATTTCTGAGCTTGGATCATAGAAATTATCACTATCTACTATTTTCTTTTTTGCATAAATTGTAACTTCGTAGTTATCATCACCAAAACGGACTATTGCATTGTCCGAATTACCAAAACGGCGTTTATAAGCCGCAAGGAGAGTGTTTTCGATGGTTGTAAGGATCAGCTCCTCAGACATATTACGATCCTGCATGAGTTGGCGAATCGCTTCAGACATATCCGTTGCCAATTTATCCTCCTATACCTAGAGCGGCGAAGCGTGAAGCCGCGCTTTGGCAATTATTTCATAAGGCAGGGCAATTTCCTCAGCCCCGCCTTTTAGAACAATCTTTTCCTCATCCGTTGAAAGCAGTATCCCGGTTGTCCAGTCCGAAATATCGGTACGGAAACACCTTATTTCCTTTCCAATATAGTGATGAAACTCCCTGCCTTCCTTAATGAGCCTATCAATACCGGTTGATGAAACTTCCAGGTGCAAATCCTTACCCTGAAAATCAAGTTCCAGTCTTGGCATAATACTTCGGCTCACCTTCGAGCAATCATCTATTCCGATTACTCCGGCCTTGTAAATGACAGCTTTCACCTGAACCTGTCGCCCCCGGGAATGAAAGACATTAAGCTCTATTAGAGACATCCCAAGGCTTTGAACCAAGGGCCCGAGAGAAGTTAACAAATGCCCGAACGGGTCTTTTGTTATTTGGCGGATATACTTCATATTAATCCAAGCCAAGGGTACAAAAAAAGGGTCGTCGAAACGGCCCAATTTATTGCGGAACCTATGCTGTCATTTAAAGCATAGCAAAATGATTCAATAATGTCAATAGCTCAGGAGGCCTTCGCCTTCTGAGCTATTGGAAGGGTGGTAATTATCAGCAAAATAATGATAGAATACTTCGTGATTTAATAACATTACGGACAGGAGCTCTTTTTATGCGTAGATTTTGTTTTTTCGCAATTCTATTAGGAGCAGTTCTTTCCACATCCATTTATGCACAGAACGAAGAAAGACAGGACTTTTTCATTTTCTCGGGGTACGCTAGACCCAGTTTCCAGGGCAGTCCTCTGCATATAATTCCTGAAATTACGATAACAAGATTAAATATATTAAAACTTGGCGGAAGTTTAGAGTTCTCTAATGATTATGGTGCCCTTGCTTTGGGTATTGAAGCAGGATACAGTTCAGGCCTAAGATTTGGAGGACAGGGTACAGTTGATTATATTCCCCTGGCTTTTGCAATAGCCCATCCTTTCAGGCTTGCAGAAATACTTTACTTTGCCCCTGTATTCAAACTTGGCACATTTGGCCTTGTAGGACCTGACACAAATAGATGGGTCCTATTTTCCGGGGTAAGATTCGAGATTGAGTTTCGCTATAGGTACTTTCCTTTCGGCGTATATATAGGGGGAGGATTTGACTTTTACCCTACAGCAGTAAGGCCTGACCTTCATACAACATTCGATGTGGGTGTTCGTTTTCCAAGGGGATCATTTAGAAGACCGGTAAGAGAAAGAGCCGAGCAAACCGGGACTGAAGCGATAGCTCAAGGCCCGCCCGTTGAACAGGCCCCTGCACAACAGGCAACTGTAACACCACCGTCCCCTGCAATAACCCCTGTGACCGCTCCGCCTGCTGCGACGACGACCCCTGTGACCGCTCCGCCGCCGGTAACGACACCACCGGCAACGACTCCACCCGCGACAGCGCCTGTGACGGCTCCTGTGACTCCGCCTCCGGTGACAACACCTGAGCCGATCGAAACAGTGACCGCTCCGCCAGCCACGACTCCGCCTCCCGAGACAGCTCCGTCACCAGTAACTACACCACCTGCGACGACGACGCCTCCAGAAACAGCGCCTGTGACGGCTCCTGTAACACCGCCGCCTGCGGCAGCGCCTGTGACACAACCCCCGGCTGCGACGACACCACCTGCGACAACCCCTGTGACCGCTCCGCCCGCGGCAACTCCGCCTCCGGCGACGACAGCGCCTGAGACTGCACCCCCGGCAACGACACCGCCTCCGGTGACGACATCGCCCGAAACAGCTCCTGTGACACCACCCCCGGCGACAACACCGCCGCCTGTAACAACGCCTGAGCCGGTCGAGACCGTAACTGCACCCCCGGCGACGACACCGCCCGAGACAGCACCTATAACACCGCCTCCTGCGACAACGCCGCCGCCTGCAACAGCGCCTGAGCCGGCCGAGACCGTGACTGCCCCACCGGCCACGACTCCGCCTCCCGAGACAGCTCCGCCACCGGCCACGACTCCGCCGTCCACGACAACACCGCCTCCCGAGAGGACATCGCAATTAGAAGGCACGGCAATAGCTCTGGGCGGCAGACAGGGAATTTTCCTTTCCATATACTTTGAGGCAAATTCAGACGTTTTGCTTGATTTCTCTCATCCAATTCTTGAAGATGTGGGCAGGGAACTTGCTGCAGACCCGTCATTAGAGTTAATCATTCATGCTTACGCAGCTCCCTTCCATACCGATGAGGGAAGGCATATGGTCAGTCTATGGAGGGCTGCCTTTAGCAGAGATTATTTCATCCAAAATCATGGTATAGATCCGGAACGAATAAGCTATGAGTATTATGGATCAGACAGGACTCCGATACTTGCAAGAACAGGTATTTGGGAGTCTTATCGTACAGTGGAATTAATTATTTTAGGCTATTAATTAGTCATAGAAAAGACAAATTCCAATAACTCTTTTGCAACCGCTCTCAATTAATGCACTTGCGCAGGCATTGAGAGTGGCACCTGTGGTTAATACATCATCAAATAAAATTGCAGTATCTCCGGGCATTTTTCTGCATATAATACGTCCCTTTAAATTTGCACCCCTTTCATTTTTATTCAACTCTTTCTGGCTTCTCGAAGGAAGCCTTTTTAAACAACGAACTATAGGTAATGGGCCGTATGGGAAATCACTCGATTTCTCAAGCCCCTTAGCAAGATACTCAACTTGGTCCCAGCCTTGTTTTTTCAGCTTCCCGGGCCTTGGAGGAACAGGGACCAATACAGCATTCCTTATTTCTTCTTCTTTAAAACTTTTTAGAGCATTAATTAGGCAGCAGATAAAATAATTCCCTACACCCATAGACTTATTAAACTTAAAAGATGCAAGAAGTTTTATATAGCGCCCGCTATATGGAAAAATGCATTTAAGCTTTTCTATATGCTCACTATATGTACCTTCCTGTTTCCTGCAGATAAGACAATTACCTGTTTCCGAAATAAGGGCCTTCCCGCATACATTGCATCGTTTTTCTAAGCCAAGTGCTGAAGAAAGCAGGGTTCTGCACCCGGAACACAGCCCGAAATGGGCATCTTCACTTTCAAAGAGGGCCTCTCCGCAAAGGCCGCACCCTTTAGGGAAGAAGAACTCCCTAAGAAAAAAATAAAAATACTTCATATAGGTATACTGCGCGGAAATGGATTTTGCTTTACATTTTTTAAATTATTTTTAATTATTTATTTAAATTCTCCTGCACTACTTGGAAATGACATCCTTTGGAATTGCACAATTATATGTTTCACCTGCAAGCCTATCCTTGAATTCTTCCTTTGCTTTTTTCAGCAATTCAGGATTCTTGATTATATCAAGCGCCGTCAATGCCAGAATTTTGCCGCTATGCAGAAGACCCTTATGAACCACACTGCTTTTTCCTGTCGCAACCCACTGCCATGAATGAGGAGGGGTGCCTTGAGGATAACAGCCGACTACAAATTGCACGGTTGGCGCATGCCAGCTCGCATCACTTACATCAGTCGAACCCGGCATTGCTTCTTCAGAAATAGACAAAGGTACTATATCGTCAAGAAGGGGTTTAGATGCAAGCAGGTCAAGCCTCTCACGGCTTTCTCCCGGGAACTTCTTTGCGATACTCGAACGCAGGAAGTTTTTTGTCAGATCGTCAAGCTGTGAAGAATAGCCCCTTGCATGTTCAAAGTCTTCATCATCAAATGGAACAGGGCCAAGTTCAACCATGTTTTTATACATTGCATCAAGAAGAGTGGAGTTTAAAATATACTCGGCACAGGCACTATCCCATTCAAGCTCCATAGAAGTGCCTGTCATTAATGCGGCGCCCTTTGCAATATCCAGTACACGCAGATATATATCATGGACCTGGGATGATTTTGGAGCCCTAATAAAATAAAGCAATGTCGAACTTGCCTGGACCACATTCGGAGCAGGACCGCCTGTATCGATATATGCATAGTGAACACGGGCCTCGGGAACTATATGTTCACGCAGGTAGTTTACACCTACATTCATCAACTCGCAGGCATCGAGGGCACTTCGTCCTTCATGCGGTGCTGCTGCAGCATGGGAGCTTCGTCCCTTAAAGTGAAAGTAAACTTGATAGTTTGCAAGCGTACTGCAACCAAAGGCACCTGTTTCAGACATTGGGTGCCAGGTAAGAAAGGCATCTACTCCTGTGAAGGCTCCGTCCCTTGCAAGGAAGGCCTTTCCTGAACCGCTTTCTTCGGCGGGACAGCCAAAGTATTTAATTATACCGCTCTCCCCTGCTTTCGAAAGGTATTCCTTGAGTCCGATAGCCCCTGCAAGAGCACCTGCGGCAAGCAGTTGATGTCCGCAACCATGACCTGCACCGCCTTCAACAAGCACTTCCTTTTTACATTGACCTGCACTCTGACTCATTCCTGAAAGGGCATCATATTCGCCAAGAATACCGATTACAGGTCCTTCACTGCCGTAGGTGGCAATAAAGGCATCATTCATACCGCTCAAGCCGCGCTCGATTGTAAAACCTTCCTGTTCAAGGTAATTACAGAGAAGGTCTGCCGAGTTTCTTAGGTCGAAACGAACTTCAGCGAAGTCCCAAATTTTATCGCTAATATCGCAGAAGACCTTCGATTTACTTTCAATTGCATCGATTATAATTTTTTTTTCATCTGTCATAATTATTCTCCCTTTTCAGCCGGCTTTACAGACAGCATTCCTTTTCTATACATACCATAAGCAGCGGCTAATGATATAATCATTATGCCGGGTAATAAAAAGCTCTGGTATCTCTGGACAAACCAAACACCAAGAATCAAGCAAAGAATTATGCTTACAAAAAATGGAGCAAGGGCTATCTTCCAATTCCTTATTATCATTGGCATTGCAACAGCGCCAAGAAGTGCAGGCATTACATTTGCAAAACCTGCAGCAAGTACCGGATGGGAAAGAAGGGGAGCCAAGAGCCTTGCGACCACAATCATTCCAAGAAAGAGTATTAACATGGTAACAAGGGATGAAGTACCAATGCTCAAGATAGAAATAATATCACCTTTACGTGAGCCCGGTTCCACATTAGCAATCTTCATTCCCGAAATTGCACTTGGCAGTTTCATGTTCATCACATTACCTGTAATAGAACATAAGTAAACTCCTCCCGCCCCAATTACTGCATAATATGAAATATTCTCTATAACAGCAGCAGGTGCAAACATTGCAATCATACCGCTAAGAGCAACCATAGTGGTAGAAAAATCTACCGGAATCTTGTGCCAAAGAGTAATTACAATCGGAATACTAAACATTAGAATAAGAGTAATAATACTTGTAACACGTCCAAGCAGGTTAATCTCATCATCATATTTTTTTTCATCATCTTGAATTGTACTCATAAATTTCTCCTTCTATCCAATAAGATTAGTTGTGACAATAGCCATGGCCATACCAAAGATCATGCCGATGGGCAGAGAAAAATCATCTATAGCCTTAAACCTTGTACCCTTTGCTAGTTTACTACAGATTAAAACCATGATTGCAGAGCTTATATAAGCTGTAAGGGCCGGAATATTTCCAAAATTGGTGATATGCGGTGAAGACATGAGTCCGAGTATTCCCATGAATAGAGCCGCTGAAAAGACGGGGACGAAATTATTCTTTGCCGCCTTCATTTTTTTGGAAAACTTATCAAGGGACTTCATGAAAAAGATGTTAAAAATAATTCCCCAAACAATACCAAAGGTCATGACATACATTACAGTACTGAATGCTTCCAGATTAAAATTAGGATCGCCAAAACCGCTAAGACCTACTGATGTTGCAGCAATGTTAGCAGCCATACTTTCATAGGCCGCTGACCCCACAACTGACAGACGAAGCCAGATAAAATATCTGCCAAGTGAATTGCTTAAAATAACAAGCATGATCAAAATGGGCAATGAAGGTACAACAGAAAATATAGCACTGTTTATCATGGATTTTTTCATCAGAGCAGTCTCAATACCGATTTTAGCGCCTTCTTTCCATGCCCTTCTTATAAAGAAAAGGCTCTGCCCTGCAACAACCAAAAGCGTGAATGATACAAGGAAAAGCATAAGGGGGCTGTCTGCTATTTTAAGATAATCTCTCATAATCTACTCCTCCAAAAAAGGTTTTCCTACGTAACCGGCATGTAGTTAAATAAAACATATTGCAATAAAATTAATTTGGCAAATTATAAGGAGGGTGAAAATAGCACCTGAGGAATAGATATACAATAAATAAAAAGAAAAGACTAAAAATTCTTTTTCTTTGGCCATTTGACAAAAAATGAATTAAATGTCATACAGAAATAGAGGTGAAACCATGAAAAACTATATTAGAGCCATAAAGCACGCGGCGGACGGGAACCGCATTTTTAACAATGCAGGGGAAGTCTCAAATTATCACCGTATACAGAGCTCAAAGGGCTTTAGGGCGGCAGCAGGATTAATTGCAGAGCAGTTACAGAATTATGGTCTTGACAGCAAGGTTAAGTCATATCCCGCTGACGGTAAGAAATGGTATCTTTCGGCAAAAATTTTCAAAGAATGGGATTGCAAGGAAGCTTACTGTGATCTTCTTAGCCCCGAGATAAAGCGGCTTGCGGACTTTTCTGCAAATAACCTTTCCATAATTCAGAGGAGTTATCCCTGCGATCATAGAAATAAGCCGCTCGATGTAGTGCTTTTGGATCGCGGCACGGAAGAAGCAGCTTATGAGGGCCTGGATTTACAGGGGAAAATTATTTTTGTAAGGGAAGCCTTTCAGCCCTTTATGGAATGGGCAGTGAAAAAGCGGGGAGCCGTGGGTATTATAAGCGATTTCCTTCGCCCTATTGACGATGTAAGGGATCGTTTTACCATGTTCGATGCCTTAAACTATACTTCCTTCTGGTGGAAATATACGATAAACGAACCAAAAGCATTTGGTTTTGTACTAAGTCCGAAAGAAGGAGATATCCTTGCAGAACAGTGCAGAAAAATGCGTGAAGAGCATATCAAGGATTCAAGCAAAGACCTTTATCCGAAAGTATCCTGTTATGTTTCTTCTTCAATTTATGACGGATCTTTTGAAAATGTAGATACTGTCATAAAAGGCGAAAGTGATGAAGAAATTATCATTGTAGCTCATCTATGCCATCCAAGAGCAAGTGCAAATGACAATGCCAGCGGGGTTGCCGCAGGAATGGAGGCGATGAAAACCCTGAATGACCTTTTAAAAAACGGGAAAATTCCTCCCCTTAAAAGGACTATACGATTGCTTCTTGTACCTGAGTTTACCGGAACTTATGCATTCCTTGACGAAATTGGAGCGGGCATGAAGAAAATTCTGGCAGGTATAAATCTTGACATGGTGGGAGGAAGGCAAGCGAACGGCTATGGCCCTCTTACAATGGTAGACTTGCCAAGGGCAATGCCCTCCTTTGTGACCGACCTTGCGGCCTTCGTTATAGATGAAGTTAGAAAGGATGGTAATACAGCATTATTCGAGGGTGAGCAAAATATTTCTGTCTTGAATATACAAGAGACGATTTACGGAGGTGGAAGCGACCACTTTATTCTCTCTGACCCAACAATAGCAATCCCGACATTCATGCTTGGGCAATCACCTGATGTAAACTATCATACAGATAAGGATACAATCGATAAACTTGACCCCTTTATTTTACAAAAGTCAGCATGCATTGCAGCTTCTTATGCCTATGCACTTGCGAATTTATCAATTGATGATCTAAGCGGAATCCTCAATAAATCGGGGGAACGCCTTAGCAGGGCACTGAGTCTTGCCATTGAAAGAGCTCATGAGAAGAAAGATAAAAATGATAATCAAACTGCAAACGATCTATATGAAGAGTTTGAGCAAATAAAACGTTTTGCAGGGGCAGGGTGCGATGATTACAAGAGGTTTTTTAAGGGCAGTGAGCAGGAAAGACTATCTCTTCTAATTGGTAATGAGCAGCAATATATAAAGACCATTGTTGATGCGGCATTCAAAAAATATTTGGTAAATTCCGGGGTAAAAGATTTTACTTATAGGAAACACCAGACTCCTTCACAGTATGCAGGTATACCCATACGAAAGCATGTATCTCCAATCCAGCATCTGGATGATTACGCGATTAACGATAATGAGCTTTATGCTGCTTATACAGCATACAATAAGGGAAGCAGGAAGAAGTTTAAATCATCAGGTGACAGTGAGGCTCTTATACAATTTTATATGGACGGCAAGCGCAGCATCTTTGAAATTGCAAGAGAACTGCGGCTTGAATTAAATGACGGAGATCCCGACATAGTGATGGATTATATAAAGCTGCTTGAACAATATAAGTTAGTCGATATCATCGTCGAAGTTAAATAGGGAAGGTTCATTCCCCCGGTTTTTCCCGGGCTTCTCAATACTTCTCTGCCACTGCCGGATTAAAGTCAGGGCCTTTATAGGGGCGGTGGAATTTATATCAAGTTCAGAGATTGCTTTTATTATTTTTGATTCTATATTATTGGAAGTTTTCGTTTTTGGAAGAGGTATATTATCACTTTCCGGAATACTGCCCATTATCTCTTTCGCCCGGTTGATTACCGTATCGGGGAGCCCTGCAAGGGCCGCAACGTGAAGACCGTACGATTTACCTGCAGGGCCATTTCGCAGCTTTCGTAAGAATAAGACTTCCCCGTCTCTCTCGGATACTTCCATTGAACGGTTTACCATTCGCGGATGCAGAAGCCTTGAAAGCTCATGATAATGGGTTGCAAAAAGGGTTCGGCATTTTATCCTTTCAAGAAGATCCTCGCATACTGCCCTTGCAATGGAAAGACCGTCTTCGGTGCCGGTTCCTCTTCCGACTTCGTCCATGATCACAAGACTTTTTTCTGTTGCAGTATTAAGAATAAAGGCAGTTTCATTCATTTCAACAAGAAAGGTTGACTCCCCTCTTGCAAGATTATCCTGGGCCCCAACCCTGCAATAGATGCGGTCAACAAGGCCGATGGAGGCCTGCCGTGCAGGAACAAAGCTCCCCGATTGAGCCATTATGGTAATAAGGGCTGCCTGCCTAAGGTATGTGGATTTGCCTGCCATATTCGGGCCTGTAATCAGGGCAAAGGAGGTATCTCCTGCATCAAGAATAATATCGTTTGGGATGAACTCCCCGTGTCTTAAATAAGCTTCAACGACCGGATGGCGCCCTTCGATTATATTAATTGCACTACCTGCATTAATTACAGGTCTTGACCAGCCATGAATGGTAGCAGCTCTTGCAAGTGACTGAACACAGTCAATCTCGGCAATTCTCCTGCCTGCCGCAGTAAGACAGGGCAATAGGGCCCTTGCCTCATCTCTTAGCTCTAAGAAGAGCCTCTTCTCTGTTTCAATGATCCTGTCGGAAGCTCCGTTAATATCAGACTCAAGAGCAGCAAGACGCTCGGTGCTGAAACGCTCGCCCCCTGCGATTCCCTGGCGTCTGATAAAATGCTCAGGTACCTTTCCAAGATTTACATTGCTTACTTCAAAAAAATACCCGATAAATCTATTGTACTTTATCTTAAGACCGGTTATTCCTGTTTTCTGTTTTTCTTCTTCAAGGTATTCTTCAAGCAGCTTTCTGCCTGAATCCTTTAACTCATGCAATCTGTCAAGTTCCGAGTTATAATCCCTTTTAATAAGATTGCCTTCACTTAAAAGAATCGAAGGATCTTCAGAAATTGCTTTTTCCAATAAATCCCTTAAACTTTTGAGCTGATCTTCCCCATGCTCATTAAGAGATAGGGCTTCATCTGATTCAAAGTTGATAGAAAGAGCCAATTCTTTTATACAGGCATATTGACTTAAGACATTTCTTACTGCAAGCATGTCCTTACCGTGTGCCTTATCCAGGGCAATTCGGGAGCAAAGCCGCTCGAGGTCTTGAGTCTTCCCGAGTATCTCCCGTAATTTGATAAGCTTTTCCTGACTATGATATAGATAGTCAAGATTATCTAGTCTTAAATTAATTAGAGACTCGTCAATCAAGGGCTGAAGTATTCTGGTTCTTAAAAGACGGCGTCCCATTGCAGTCTTTGTTTCGTCCATTACTTCAAGAAGAGAGAAGCGGCTCTCTCCGTCCTGGAGATTCCTTACAAGTTCCAGATTCCTCTGGGTGGATTCATCAAGGCCCAGATATTCATTATCACCATAAATCTTTATATAGCGCACATGGGGGATAAGGGTTCCTGCAGTATCATCAAGATAATCAAGTAAGGCACCTGCTGATATTATTTGCGGAGACTTTTCGCTTAGTCCGAAGCCCTTAAGACTTGCACCGCCGAACTGCTTTTCAAGTCTGTCCCTGCTCCTTCCAAGATCGAATAGCCAGTCAGCCCAGCGATTAAGCAGGGTTCCTCTTTCCTGAATTGCTCTTGCAATGGCAGGAAATTCGTTTAAGAGTGACTCCTGTACTATCAATTCTCTTGCCTGCAATCTTTCAAGTTCCTGCCTTAGCCTTTCAGCCGAATTGTCTTCTCCAAAGGCAGTCGAAAAGAAATCCCCTGTGGAAAGATCAATATAGGAAAAAGAGAAACTACCCGCTTGAGTATGGGCCAAGGAAGCAAGGTAGTTTGAGTTTCCCTTTTCAAGAAAGTCTTCATCTATGGAAGTGCCGGGTGTTATAACTTCCACAACTTTTCGCTCAATAAGGCCCTTTCCCGGTGCGCTAAGCTGTTCGCAGATTGCGACCTTCTTTCCTTCCTTTAAGAGCCTTGCAATATACGAGCGGGACGCATGATACGGAATGCCGCACATGGGATAACCCTGACGGCTTGTAAGTGTGAGATTCAGAAGGGCAGATACTTCCAGGGCGTCTTCAAAAAACATTTCATAAAAATCGCCCAATCTAAAGAAAAGAACCTCCCCCTGATGATCCCGCTTAATCCTGCGGTATTGGTCCATCATGGGGCTTGTGCCTGTCAGATAGTCTCCTTAACGCCTGCTTGTAAGTCTTTGAATAAGTCTGTCTGTAATGTCGACAGTGGGGCTATACCAGAGTATGCCTGTATTCTCCCTAAGGGATAGAACCATACTGAAGCCTTCACTTTCTGCAAGGAACCGTATCTCGTCATAAATTTGCTCAAGGAAGGCCCCGGATTGAGTCAGATTATTACGCATGGTTTCCAACTCTGCAGTTCTTACCTGATAAAATTCTCTAAGAAAGTCGGTTCTTCTGTTTATATCAGCTTCAATACGAAAGGCCTGCTCCATATTGCCCTGGGCCTGGGCATTCACCATATTAACTCTTAAGGCCTGAATCTCGGCAGACATTCTATCAATTTCCGCCTGTACCTGGGCGCTGCGGGCTTCAAAATCCCTTACTGCTCTTGACTCGGAGAAAAAGGCCATATAGACCCTTGGAAGATCAACAACTGCAAAACGGGTGAGCTGCTGGGCCCCTGCATTCAAGCCTAAAGTAAATAAAAGCAAGATTATCAAAATGCTTTTTTTCATTCCCATTCCTCTTAACTAATAGGTAGACATAGTAAAAGATATAACAAAATCGAATCCCGAACCTCCGATACCTGTTCCAACCCATTCTACACCCCCATCCCTTATTATGAAGCGCCTTGCAAGGCTGAATCTGAAAGGAAATTGGGATATGGTAAACCTGAATCCGCCCCCGAAACTGAAGCGCATAAAGAAGGTGTCGGAGCCGGGCATTGTGCCGTCATCCGCCCAGAAGTCGGTAAAAAAGGCACTCGGTGTTTCCTTAATCCCTGCGGCATCAAAGAAGAAATCCCAGGCGATGATTCCGGGTGCAAGGGGGATGCGAATTTCTGCCCAATTCTGAAAAAGGGCATGTCCCTTCCTCCTGAACTCACTGTTCCAGCCGCGGCCCGAGAACATTCCGTCAACGGCTAGCTGACTTGTCTCTTCAATCCTTGGTTGACCATATTGCGGCTGCGGGAAAATAAAGGAAAGACCTGAATGGATTCCAAATACAGCCTTAAAGTTCCAGTTTTCAAAAACAGGGATGTCAACGAGGGTCTGAAAAAACTCAACCCTTGTATCAGTCCTGATATAATGCTCCGGCTCAAAGGGCAGGATACCATGCCAGCTAAGGCGCTGAACCCCATAGTAACCGCTTGAAGGATCCCAGAAAATATCCCGCCTGTCGAGGGAAAGGGATGTCCACACCGACAGAGCAGGTGTCCACCTATTATTTCTCTCACGGATAATCGGATCAAAGGGCCTATAAAGAGAGGAATCGTAGGTATTTTGAATCATTCCTATTCTAAATCCCCCGAAAAAGCCCAGGTTACCGTATTGGGTCAGCCAGCGGTATCCCGAGCCGACACCAAGAGAAAGGTTCCACTGATTATAGGGCATAAGATAACTGTCAGGCGGGACCCTATTTGCTGCCTCGTATTCATCAAAGGAATTAAAGCCGTCAGGAAAGGCATAACTTTCATTCCCGTGAAAGAAGGGGGCAGTGTTTTGTGTTGCCGCTCTGCGAGCCATGTGTTGGAGTGTAAGGTCAAAGCTTCCCGAGAGGGGAAGCCCGAAGAGCCAGCGCTGTGTATAATTAAGGGCAACACTTTGGGTTTCAATTGATGCAAGAAGATTTGCACCAAGTACATTACCTGCACCAAGGAAATTCCTGTCATTCCATTCAACTTGAATGGAAATGGGGAAATTATCGGGGTCAGAGGAGCCTGAGAAATGAAGACCGAAGTTGAGGTCAACAGTGGGCATTTCCTCAACGGTGAATACAAGGTCCATAAGGGCGTCCACACTGCCCGGAGGGGTCTGAGGTTCGACCATGGAAAAGTACTGTAAATTGTGAAGATTTCTTAGGGCATCAATTACCTTGCTCTGGGAGAAAACATCCCCCGGGACTAGGGGAATCTCGCGAAGAATTACAAAATCCCTGGTTCTTTCATTGCCCCTTACGATAATGTTTTCGATATGTGCACGGCCAAATTCTACAATTTGAATATGGTAGGAAAGGATGCCTGCACTTTCATCCCGCACAGGTATTGGATCGATACGATTAAAAATATAACCGTTTTCATAATAACGGCTTGCAATCCTCATCAAATCCGATTGCACCCTTCTTATGTTAACCGTATCTCCCGTTCTTGAAAGGACTAGGGCTGAAAGCTGCTCATCAGAAAAAATATGATTACCTTCGAATGTAATGCCTCCAAAGGTATACTGTCTTCCTTCATATATTCTAAAGGTGATAGTCATCAGGTTCTGACCCCTGTCATTCCTTCGAATTTCCCGGGCCACATCCACAACCAGTGCATCAATAAAACCGCGGTCATGATAATATTCGGCTATGGCCTGCCTGTCGGCAATGAGCCTCGCCTCCTGGAAGGCTCCGTCCTGGATTATACCTCTGGTTCGGAGGCTGAGCTGCCTCTCGAGGGTCCTGTCAGAAAATACCGAGTTTCCCTCAAATACGAAGGCCTCAATGGAGACCCTGTCCCCTTCATCAATATGGAAATTTACCGTGACAGCCAGTGGTCCTGTGGACACGATTTCCGTTCGGATTCTAACGTCAGGGAAGCCTCTTTCAAGATATCTTGCAATCAGTGCCTGCTCGTCCATTCGGAGTCTTAAATGTGTGGCTACATCGTTTACCTGCAGGGTGATGGTATCCATTAGGTCACTTCTTCTTACGCCGGAGTTCCCGACGAAGTTGATTCTGGTGACCACGGGTCTTTCCACTACTGTGAACTGAAGCACCACCTCCGTTCCTGCGGCATCGGCTCTAAGGGCAGAAGGGGTTATATCGTCAAAGTATTCAAGGGCATAGAGGCGGCCAAGAAGTTCCCAGTATAGATCGTCGGTAAAAGATCTTGAAATATACGGCTGGATTATTCCTTCCAGGTCCATAAGTCTTACATTTACAAGCCCCTCAAAAACAATTCTCCTGATTGGTCTTCCCTGAAACCAATCACCCGATTCCTGGGTGAAACCGGGAAAAACCAATATCAATATAATGGCAATAGCCAAAAATATCCGCATTATTGCTCCTTAAACCATGCTGCATCTCAATATAACTATCATAAAAAAAAAAAGAAAAAATTGATAGAGCCCTATTTTCTATTTTAGAATGATCTCCGCCAAATCAGAGAGAGGGAAACATCATCAATAAATAATCTTTCTGCATTAAGAGGGATCATGCTTAACCTGATATCGAAGAATGGATTCCTCATTTCAAGGCCAAACTCCGATTCAAGTCTGATTCCGCCTGTACCCATTAGTTCATCATGCCTGAAAGAGAGCATTGCTTCGCCGAAAATCTCTGCTCCAAAGTATCTTCCGAGGAAAATTGTGGTATTATCGACAAGGGATCTATCGAATCCTTCCCCATATTGGCCTGTAAACTGCATAATCGCATTTTGTAAAATCTGAGTGCGCACCGAAAGCATGTCCAGCCCAAGGAAGTCCCTCAACTGTCTCTGAAGCCTCTGAACTACGATTACCTGGGCAAGGCTGTCTATTGCCGCGGATGCTGCGAAGTTCAATTGACCGTCAGCAGTTCCCTCAAGGGGTTGCTGACCAAGCAGGGCGTAGATCTCCACCTGGGACAGGGGCGGCGCTGAGGTGAAACGGGGAGTGAAGGACATTAGGGGTGCGTTGTCGATTATCATGGAAATCGTTACAGGGCCTGAATTGGCCTGCTCCCGTATTTCGGCTCTGGCAGAAATACGGGGATTAAACTGCAATTCACTCTCTCTAAAGAAGATGGTGCCTTCCCTGATATAGAAATTCCTTTCAAGATAGAAAATCTCCCCGCTTCGCAGTCTGACATCTCCGTTTAGGGAGTAACGCCCTGCAATATCATCACTTCTAATATTGATGGTAGTCCCCATATCAGCATTTGCTTGAATAATCGGGAACTCCAGCGGCCAAATAAATTCTGCCCTCCTCCCTGTTTGAATGGTTATATCGGTGGCCACATGAACAAGATTGTCGGAAAGACTTGCACTTCCATAGTCTAGAAGTCCTGTAAGTTCATTGGCATTCATACTCATAACAGTATCATGAGCCATCAGGTTACCGCTAACCGAGAATATCAGATCTTCCATTGAAAGGGAGAGCCTTCCCGATGCAAGGCCCCTTGCGATAATCCCTGAAATATTAATGTCATAGGGTATCGGATGCTCATGGGGAACCTGAATATCAATATTGAAAATATTCGGAACCCATTGATCGAATCTGAACCATCCCGAGGCCCTGCCCATGCCCTGACCCACTGCCGCATCAATGGGGCCAAAGGTCATATCGTGTCCGTCAAGTACCACATGTATGGGTACAGGGCGAATGATTCCACCGATGAAATCGGGAATAAGCATCTGCAAACTTCTGCCCTGGACAAAACCATAGAACTCGGGGTCACTAATCGGGCCTGTCATTCTTATGGAGCCGGTCGCAATTCCTGCAGGGAAGGCGATAAAGTCAACTTCGGGGGGGATGAAACGCCAGAGAGAGCCCATATCCACGTAAAGATCGGAGGTTTGGGCATCGATCATATTTGAAATGATGGACCCTGCGAATGTTCCCCTTACCGGGGAAGGAGCCGAGAGGGCGGCAAAGAAACTGCCTCCGTTTTCTTCAGGGGCAAAGCGGAAACGTACCATGTTTCTCGGGCCCCCGTTCAGGTTTAATGCAAAGCCGTGTGTTTCACGACTGCCTGTAAAATGAAAATCGAAGGGTTCGGTGCTTTCAAGGTTATCAAATCGGGCGGAATCGATGAAAAGGGAGCCGTTTAAATAGCTTAAATCGGTTAAAAGAGTTATCCAATTGTCAGATTCGTTAAAGCTCACCTCTCCTCGCATTAAAATGTCCACAGGTTTCCCGGAGAAAGCGCCCCAAATTAAGGCTTCTGTTTCTAAGGAGGATGATAGGCGATCGATATTAATGATGGGAATATAGAGTTCAAGGCCCTGGCGATTAATTGCGAGCTTTTCGGCGAAAAGGGTATCATTATTCATGGAAACATTGCCCGAGGCCCTGATTGTGCCTCCCTGCCTGTGAAAAACAAAGGAAGAAAGATCGACATCAAGTTCAAAAGATTCAGGTGATTCCCAACGAAGGTTTATATCCCCTGAAGCCATTGCATTATGATTAATTATGCGGGAAAGCTGCATTGAACTGCCTGAAAAATCAAGGTCCAGAATATTGTTTCTGTATGATCCGCTAAGATTATAGGACTCAAGCCTGTCACCAAGAACTTCTGCATTGAAGATGAAGTTCCTATAACTCTGATCCCAGCTTACGGCGATACCGCCCTGCAGGGGCCCGCGGCCATCATCAAAATATATTTCGGGAATGATAAGTCCCCTTTCGTTTGCATTGCCCCTAAGATATACAGACCCTGAGGAGGTAACCGGTGTTGTAATACCTGTTATCTCAAACCTATCTATACTTGCCCTCCAAGAGGAAGGGGACTCAAGATGGATGGGGATATAGAAACTTGCAAGTGCGGGCCTCTCTCTATCCTGAACGGGGATCTCATCTCCTCTAATAAAGCCTGAATAGCCTGCGCTTTCATGGGCACTTAAAATTATTTGGAAGCCATGGGAGCCCCAAATTGTTATCTCCTGTCCATCTCTGATATATCCTTCGAAGGAATATGCAAGATCATTGAATCTTGTATCAAGAGAAAAGATGATTTCGTCAAAATCGGAAAGGTCAAGGGCCCCTGAAATCTCCAAAACCTCTTCACCGAAGGTAAACCGAGCATGATCTAAGTTAATATTACTGTTTGTACCTGAAAAACCGGCTGTGGCATGCACGCCAAGTATTCCTCCATGACCTGCCTCGAAATACGGCACATCATAAAAAATATCTCCGTTATTTGTGCTGAAATTTGCCCGGGTATTGACCACCAAATCATCGAGCATAGCGAGTGCAGGAAGCGGGATGGAAATGTCAATAAGAGGTTCTGCGAATTTCAGGATGTCTCCAACGGGGAAGGAATCGAGCAATAAGGTGGCCCCTGCAAGGCGGGTTCTGCTGAAATTGGGATCGACTTCCAATTGGCCTTCGAGTAATAAGGAGCTTTTTGCCTCTCCTTCCCCTGTATGTGTGAGAGCCCCGTTATAGTTTAGGGCTGAGAAGTTAAAATTAAACCCTCTTTCATAAGGGATAAGGCTTAGTTCAAGGTAAGAGAGGCTCAGATCTCCTGTCCTTAAATTTTCCCCCGATAGCAGAATTTCATCCCCCTCTGTATGAAGCATGAACTCGCCGCTGATGCCCCTGTCCCCCTGCAACCGGAAATCTGTGAGGGTAAGTGAGCCATACGGGGTATTCGGGTTAAAGTCTATGCCTCCTTGAAACTCGAGGTTTCCAAAGGGAGAGCGGAAATCGAAATTATCAACTATAAGGAATGCGCCGTTTCCGTGCATGTTTAAATCAAGGTAGATCTGTTGAAAAGCCGAATCTTCAGGGCCTGAGCTTGAAAAATCAATATTATACTGAAAGCCGTTTGAATTATCTCTTATAAACCCTGCATTCCCCGAAATATGCACTGCCAGGGCCGTATTATACTCGCTAAAGGCTCCCGTAAGTGTTACCATATCCCTTGGAGAAAAGTTTTCCCCTTCAAAATTGCCTGTAAGCCTTGAGTTTTGACGGTCATAAAGGACAAAAATTGCTGTTGGAGTAGAGTCATGGGTTTTACGAGCTTCAATAAGGCTTTCCGAAAGGAAAAAACTTATGTTCATCGGCTGAAGGATGAAATTATCACCTGTAATAGAACTTATAGCTACTATGGCATTACCAAGATCGGTTTCTCCCGAATAATCTCCTGTAATTCTTCCGCTCATTACGGCATTAAAGGCAGGAAGAAAAACAGCTCCGTTAAAACGGCCGTCAAAGTTGATTTCAGCCTGTCGTACGGTTGCATCTATCCCTATATCAGAAAAAAGTACCGTCCCTGACGTATCTCGTATCTCTGCTTCTCCGTTCCAAATACGAAATGTAAATCTTTCAGGCAGTAAATCGCGAAAATGCAGGGACTCTGCTTCTCCGTTTGGCCTAAAACCGGTAAAACGCTGTAAAAGATTGGCATCTTTAGCGGTATCAAGGCTTAAAACAGGTTGATCAAACCTCATGGAACGGAACATTTCAAGGTTATTTGCTCTGAATATCGCAAAAATCGAATAATATAACCTTGCTCTGGACACTGAAAGCAGAATGCTGTCATCATCTCTTTTTATAGTCAAATCTCTAATATCAAATACGCCAAAGATCGACGGGCTTATTGAGCCGTATTGAATCTTAGCCCCAAGGAAAAGCTCTGCCTCCCTGATGATATTATCCCTTGCGAACTCTATTCTTTGCTGCAGATTTGCCTGTACGGGCCCTAATGCAAGCAGTATTCCGCCGATTAGGCCAATAAAGATGAGGATTCTTATACTAATACCAATAAGAGGGTTAGAGATTTTTTTCCTGTCCCCCTCTTTTACCGGTTCAGCCAAGCTTTATTCCTTTACTTGAAGTAATAATTGCCAAATTTTAAATAATGTAATATCCTGCTCTAACATGGAAATTTTGAAAAACTTCGTTGTCTTCGAAGGATGCGATGGTTCAGGTACTACTACTCAGCTTAATACAATTGAGAACTTTTTTCTAGATAATAAGCCATCTTTACCATCTTTTTTTAAAACATTCGAGCCGACAAAAGGTTCCATAGGAAAGCTAATTCGTTTAGGTTTAAGGAATGAAGAGATTTTGACCCCCCAAACCATTGCAATGCTCTTCGCAGCCGATAGAAACGAGCATCTTTACGCTAAAGATGGCCTTGTCGAACGCTGTCAGAGGGGTGAATTGGTGGTTTGTGACCGTTATGTACCTTCTTCATTGGTTTATCAGGGCATTACTTGCGGGGATGAACTGCCTGAGCGCCTTAATAAAGACTTTCCTGGACCTGAATTATTGTTGTTTTTTGACATAGAAAGCGAAGAAGCTCTTAGACGTCTTTCAAGCAGAGACCGGAAAGAGATATACGAATACCTTGATTTTCAGGTAGAGGTCAGGAGGCGATATAAGGCCCTTCTGCCGAAATTACAGGAATCCGGGGTAAGAGTTGAGATAATTGATGCCTCTCTTCCGCCTGATGAAGTTGCCAAGAAAGTCTGGGCTGTATTAAGGGAAATGCCGATATTCAAAGGGTGAAATACCCGAAATTATTCTTTCTTTTCATAATGCTTTGCTCTCTAATCTTTCCGCCCGCTACAAATGCATATCTTGTAAGGTATAAGGAGCAGTACTATAGACTCTTTCACATGCATCATCAGGCGAACCCGGACAATGTCATGGAAAATATCTATTGGCTTGAAAAGGCTCTGGAAGCTCCATTTGCAAACCCCCTATTCGCCCTTGCTACCATCGAAAACGAGGTCCAATGGGAGAAATACCGTTATTTATTCATGATGCACATGAATATCAAAATGGCAGAGCAACACCTTTTCCTGGGGAATCACTGGAATAAACGGCACGCCTATTTCTACAATGCACCCTGGAGAGACCAGAACCTGGAAAGTCTTGAAACAGCAGAAATAGCTTTCAGGGCGGCCCTTTTCTATTGGGAAGAAGCCCTCACCTGGTTTGAACTTTTGCAAGATAGAAGATTCCGCTGGATAAACCTTACAAGGGTCCAGTTTTGGGAAGATGAGGCACATAGAATAGAAAACGGAAGATTGAACTACGCGCGAACCATTAACAGGGAGCTGACCCTGCTCCAAGCTGTAAGAGAAAGGTTTGAAGCCATGGATGATGACACTTATTAACCTTTCGCCTATTGAAAATATTCCCTTACCATGTTAGTTTATCATTGGTTAAAAGCCGGCCCGGGAGAAATATGGAGCGTGTTTCGGCCGCCTATGCGGACCCCTTAAGGCACGATCTTCTCCTTTTTTTAATCCGATTAACATTCGGAAGGCCTTTTTTTGTCAAAAATTCTTAAATTCACAGCTCTTTTACTGTATTTTTCCTCGGTTCCCCTATCTGCACAAAATTCTGATACGATATATGTCATAAGAGAGGTAAATTTTGAGGTAGAAGGGAGGTCGAGGCCCTTCGCATTAATCTCCTATGGGGAGTTTCAAGAGGGTGAACGGATAATCGGGGAAGAAAATTTATACAGGTATATTGCCATACGCCGTCAGCTCCTATTAAATCAACGTGTTCTTGAGGATGTATGGATAGAATTCAGTCTTGGAGAGAGAGAGGAAGACGGAGCAGTGCCTGTAGCCCTTCTTGTCCATGTAATAGATACAAGGAACCTGATCGCCCTTCCCTACCCCAGATACGATTCAAACGACGGCTTTAGCATAACCTTAAAAGCAAGAGACTATAACTTCCTTGGTACAATGCGCCCCTTAAGATTTGATCTTGGATATCGTCATCTAGCGGGCGAAAATGCCCTGGATTTCTCAATAGAATCCACAACCCCCTTTGAAGCTCTCGGCTTTCTCTGGGCTTTCAGGTTCGATCACTTTTTTAGCTATACCTTCGGTGATACCCTTTACTATCAAAATGTTAGCGGCATTGCAATGGATCTTCCCCAAGGAAGCACCACTTTCACATTTGGCCTGAATCAATATGTAACTGTAAACGAAGAAAACAGCGATGAGGACAGGGAAATTTTCGGCCTTGGTTCAAGGTATTATGGCACTTATGGTTCTACAGAGTTGTTTGCCTCCTGGGAAATACCTCTTGGTTTTGAAGTCGGCGACTTTGGAAGGGTAAGTTATACGCCATCTCTCTCCGAAAGAATCAACTACCCGTACTCTCAAATGTCCGACACAAGAAAACCTGTAACCACATTCCGTCATGAACTTGGCTTTGGCAGAGTAGACTGGATTGGCAATTATAGAAGGGGGCTTTCCGCTTCTGCGGGAAATAGCTTTAACTATTATATTGACCGTCCTGATGCCCCTTTGAGAATTGGCCTTGACGGAAGGGTCATATTCCACATGCCTTTGACAGAATATATTGGCTTTTCTTCAAGGCTAAATTATCGCCAATGGTGGCATAGGTCCGAAAGAAATGAGGGGAATATACCATATTACTATGCAGGTGACAGACTCAGGGGAGTAATAAACAATCACTTAAGAGCTGAAAGCATGTTATCTCTTAACCTGGATATTCCGGTACGTGCTTTAAGATTTACACCTTCAATGTGGCTTGAAAGGCCATCTTTCCGTATTTTTGATTTCGAGATGCATCTTTCTCCATTCACCGATCTTGCCCTGATTAAAGGCCCTTACAATAGAATTAAAAATGATCTTGAGCCTGCTATGGAAGAGACAAGGTTCTCTCTTGATGACATGATCTATACTACAGGCTTTGACATAATAATCTTCCCTGCATTTTTCCGAAGCATGTATCTTAGGGTGAGTCTAGGATATAATATAAATAAAATTAGGAAGGACGGATTTCCACCTCCGATACTTGGTTTCATTCCTCGATGGGAGGAGATTTTTATCGGACTTGAGCATCATTATTAAAAGGAGCTGTATTAACAGGGGTTAATATGAAGATTCTTATAACAGGCGCTGCCGGCTTTATAGGCTATCATCTTGCAAAAAGACTTGCAGCGGAAAATTGCGATATTGTTTGCATTGACAATATTAACGATTATTATGATGTTGAACTAAAACACGGACGGTTGAAAAATTTAAGCGCATTTCCCTGCATACGTTTTATAAAGATGGATATATGTGATGCAGAAAAGCTAGACGATCTTTTTTCAAGTGAAAAGTTTGATATAGCAGTGCATCTTGCTGCACAGGCAGGTGTGCGTTTTTCTCTTACAAATCCGAATATCTATATATCAAGCAATGTTCAGGGGTTCTTGAATATACTCGAAGCAGCAAAAAAGAACCCTATTCGTCATCTTGTTTATGCCTCTTCAAGCTCTGTTTACGGTTTAAATACTGAAATTCCGTTTTCGGAAAAGCATACTGTTGCAAGGCCTGCAAGTCTTTATGCTGCTTCAAAGCTTATTAATGAGCATATGGCTCATACTTACAGCCATCTTTTTGGTATCCCGACTACAGGTCTTCGCTTTTTCACGGTTTACGGCCCCTGGGGAAGGCCGGATATGGCTCTCTTTATATTTGCAAAATCGATAATAGAAGGAAAGACTGTTACAATTTTTAATAACGGGAACATGCAGAGAGATTTTACATATATTGATGATATAATTGAAGGTATAGTAAGGGTTAAAGACCTTATTCCTAAAGCTAAAGACGAGAATTCCGTGCCTGCTTCAATTTATAATATTGGGAACGGTTCTCCAATAAAGCTAATGGACTTTGTTAAGATAATCGAAGAAAAAATAGGGAAAAAGGCAATTATAGAATATGCCCCTATGCAGCCGGGAGATATACCATCCACTTGGGCAGATTGTTCTGCGTTAGAGCGTGATACAGGATTTAAGCCTTCTACTCCCATCCGGGAAGGGATAGGGAAATTTGTAGACTGGTATAAGAATTTTTATTAGGAGTTAAGATGGCTTCCATTGCGATAATTGGAACAGGGTATGTCGGTCTTGTATCAGGTGCATGTCTTGCCGATTTTGGGAATACAGTTACATGTTTTGATATTGACAAAGAAAAGATAGAAAGATTAAAAAAGGGTGAAATCCCCATTTTTGAGCCGGGCCTTGATCTCGTTGTAGGACGAAACACCGGCGAGAAACGCCTTCGTTTTACGGATTCACTTGAGGAAGCAATGTCTTCCTGTGAAGTAATATTTATTGCAGTAGGCACACCTTCCGACGAAGACGGAAGCGCAGATCTTTCCCATGTTGAAAGTGCATCCCGTTCCATAGGGAAACTGATAAAATCCTATATGGTTATCGTTAATAAAAGTACAGTGCCAATCGGGACTGCAAGGAAGACAAAGGGCTGGCTCCTGGAAGAAATTGATAAGCGCATCGGAAAAGGAGAGCTGGAAGCAGGCCGAAAGTATTTTGACCTTGTATCAAACCCGGAATTCCTTCGCGAGGGCTCTGCTGTATACGACTTTACAAACCCTGATCGCATTGTAATTGGTGCAGACAGCGAGCATGCACTCTCTATTATGAAGGACGTCTATAGGTCCTTGCGAGAGAATGAGACACCATACATAGAGACTAATTTTGAATCTGCCGAGATGATAAAGTACGCTTCCAATGCCTTCCTTGCTGTAAAGATTACCTTTATAAATGAAACAGCCAACCTTTGCGAGAAATTAGGTGCTGACATTAAGGACGTTTCGAGGGCAATGGGCCTTGATGTAAGAATAGGGCCAAAGTTCCTGAGCCCGGGCCCCGGTTACGGGGGCTCCTGTTTCCCAAAGGATACAAGGGCATTTGCAGGAATGGGCCGTGATACAGGCTCTCCTTTGAGTATAGTGGAAAGTACGATAATAGCCAATGAAAACCAGAAAAACTTAATGGTAAAAAAAGTTGAAACAGCCTTTGGAGAAAGTCTCCAAGATAAAACTGCTGCAATCCTTGGACTTGCATTTAAGCCCAACACAAATGACATGCGTGAATCTCCTGCGATAACTATTTGCAGGGGCCTTGCCGAAAAAGGCATGAAACTCCGTGTTTTCGATCCCGAGTCAATGGATGAGGCAAGCTGGCGGCTTGAAGGGTTAAAATCGGCTCTTTATTTCGCTGATGATGAATATGATGCAATAAAGGGCAGTAATGCTTTGATAATTATTACCGAATGGAATCAGTTTAGGAACTTAAACCTTGTCAAGGTTAAAGAATTGCTTAAAGAACCGTATTTTTTTGACTTGAGGAATATTTATAGCCGTGAAAAAGCAGAATCGGCCGGGTTAAAATACTTCTGCACAGGCAGGCCTTTCTAATAATGCCTTCGAGAAATGAGCTATTAGTAAAAAATACTATGATGCTCTATTTTAGGCATATACTTAACATGATTGTCAGCCTTTATACAGTACGGATAAAACTAGGAATATTAGGAGTAGAGGATTTCGGTATTTATAATGTCGTAGGCGGCGTTGTTGCAGTTTTTTTATTGTTAAATGATGCTTTAACAAGCTCAACAGAGAGGTTTATTGCCTTTGCCTTAGGTGAAAATAATATTGAAAAAGCCAAGAATACCTATAGTATCTTTATTTTATTTCATGTTGCTATGGCAATTTTACTTATTATTCTTGCTCAAACCATTGGCGTCTGGTTATTATTTAATATTCTAAACATTCCTGCTGAAAGACATTCTGCTGCTCTAGTTGTATATCACCTATCTGTTTTTACAACAGTTTTTTCTATTTTACGTGGTCCATACCATGCTATTATTATCGCATATGAAAAAATGTCTTTCTTTGCTTTTCTTAGCCTTTTTGAGAGCTTGTCAAAATTAATTATTATACTATTACTAAGTATAGTACTATATGACAAACTAATAGTATATGCAATTATTGTTCTTGGTCTAGGAATTATAACTTTCTTGATTTACAAACTATACTGTAATAAGAATTTTGAAATTGCACAATTCCGTTTTTATAAAGACATTCTCTTAATTAAATCGATCATTACCTTCTCAGGCTGGAATGTTTTTTCAGGCATTGCAAATACCGGCAGAACGCATGGAATAAATGTTTTAATAAACGTATTTTTCAATGTTTCTGTCAATGCTGCACTTGGAATAGCAATGCAGATTAGAACTGCTGTATATGTCTTTGTAAGAAGTTTTCAATCTGCCTTTAGACCACAAATAATAAAATCTTATGCATCGCAAAATTATAATTACTTTATGAAGTTAATTTTTCAGTCTACAAAGGCTTCTTTCTTCTTATTATTCATTTTTGTTCTGCCCTTATACTTAAATGCAGAATTTGTTTTACAGATTTGGCTAAGAAATGTACCTGACTATACGGTTATATTCACTCGGATAATTCTTCTTGCAGCATTACTTGAAGCAATAACAAACCCTTTAACAGTATCAATAAATGCAACTGGGAAAATAAAAAACATAACATTAATTTCCGGTTTACTTGCATTTGCTAATTTACCAATATCTTTTTTCTTCTTAAAAATAGGCTTTAAGCCTGAGAGTGTATTAATAATTAAAACCATATTACTATTTCTAACTTTCTCTTGGCTTGTTATTTATTCAATTTCAAAAATAAAACTTCCAATTCTTTTATTTATACGTCATACATTAATTCCAATTTTCGTAATATCATTAATAACAATAATTATTACTACTTCAATTAATGGTATATTTTCAGGCTGGGTAAACTTGATAATTACCTGTATTGCTTCTTCATTAAGTATAATTATCTTAGTCTATATCATTGGATTAGACACAAATGAAAGAACTTCACTTCAAGCATTCATGAAAAGTAAACTTCTAAACAGAAAAGTTTAAAATGAAATTTTTAAAGAAAAAAATTAACAAATGGGCCGATAGAAAAATAAAGTATCTAAATTACGTCTATAAATCGGAAATTCTTAACAACCTTGCTTTAAATTCCAATATATCAGGTATTTCAACAGAAAAACATTGCGATAATGAAATAATTATTTCATTAACAACATTTGGTAAACGTTTATACGAAGTATATCTTACGATTGAGTCTATAATGCAACAGACATTGAAACCTAATAGGATTATTCTATGGATTTCAGATAATTTTATCAAATCAGACATTCCTTTAATATTACAAAAACAAGAAAAACGCGGTCTTGAGATAAAATTTTGCAAAGATGTTTACTCCTATACTAAGCTAATCCCTGCACTACAAGCTTTTCCAAAGGAAGTTATTATAACCATAGATGACGATTATCTGTATAATTTTGACTTGGTAGAAAACCTGTTTTCCGGATATAAAAAAAATCCCAATGTAGTTTCTTGTACAAGATTAAGAAAAATGAAGCTTTTAGGGCCAAGACTATTAGATAAATATTCAAATTGGGAAAAGAATAGTTCAAATTATGAAGCATCACATTTCAATTTTCCGCTTGGATACGGCGGCGTACTATATCCCCCTAATTGTTTTAACGAAGAAGTCTTAAACGAAAAAATATTCACTGAAATCTGTAGACATGCTGATGATGTCTGGTTTAAGGCAATGGCTTTATCAAATGATATAATGGCGCAAAAAGTATTTGATCATGAAAATAATGGCGGAAAACTTCTAAATAATGAAAATACACTAGATAATTCATTATATAATATAAACGTTATAAACGGCCTAAACGATATACAGCTAAAGGCAGTTTTTGATCGTTATGACTTATATAAATACTTAAAATGTTTCTAATAAATGCAAATAAATTATTCAATAATTATACCGCATAAAAATAGGCCTGACCTGCTAAAACGCTGTCTTGAGAGCATTCCAAGCAGAGATGATATCGAAGTAATAATAATTGACGATAATAGCGACCCGGATAAAGTTAACCTTCTTTCCTTCCCGGGGAATGAAAGTAAAAATACTCAAATCCATTTTTTAAAACAAGGCAAAGGTGCCGGTTATGCTCGTAATTTCGGTTTAAACAAGGCAATAGGAGAATGGATTTTATTTGCAGATTCAGACGATTTTTTTTCAAAGAATTTTATAGATATAATTGATAATTATAAAGAGTCGAAACATGATCTTATTTATTTCGGCAGAATAAAAATTATAAAGAAAAAAGATGACCATTTTCTTATATGCCCGAAAAATAATAGATTAATGGAAGGTGCAATTAATAAAGGTAAAATTGATAAATTTAAATATTCTATACTTGCTCCCTGGGGTAAAATGATAAAACGTTCTTTAATTATAGACAATAATATACTTTTTGACGAAACAATCGTCGCAAATGACAAAATGTTCTCTCTGAAAACAGCACATTTAGCAAAAAGTGTTTTTTTTGACAAAGAAATTGCTTATATTTATATGTCTGAAGACGGCATTTTAACTAAAATAGACACCCCGGAATCACACTTTGAAAGATTTAAAGTCTATTTAAACATAAATAATTATCTAAATAGTATAGGACAAAAAAAATATAAGGTTA
>WRKT01000014.1 GCA_009777995.1 Treponema sp.
CTTCGATCCTGCCCTGTCTTACAGGGAAGTTGACATTATTTTCCGTTAGGTGCCAAATGCCGTTTATCCTGTTTAATACAATAAGGCCTTGCCCTCCGAGTAATTCGATCCTGTCGGCCATATTATGGAGGGAGGAATCGAGCCAGGAGAAGGCCGGGTCCCTCCTTCTTGGAGAATCAAGAAAAAGAATTAATGCGTAGGTAATTGCCAATACTGTAACAAGGGCTGATAGTATTATCAGTTTTTTCTTAAAATTCACTATTATTCCCCTTGGCTTTGGAAGTCTTGGCTTTTCGCCTAAGCACAATAATAGCCCCCGCCACTATGACACCTATAGGTATAATGATGGTATTAATTGTGCGAGATAAGGTCATTACGGCATCTCTTAGATCCCTGTCTGTAATACGATCAAGCCTCCCGGGGGATCTTTCCCTGGAGCGGATTGTAAGAAGATCATCATCACTTGTTAACCATTCTGCAGCTCTTAAAAGAAAATCAAGATTCCTTTCCCCGCCCCTATTAAACTGTATAAGTGAGCCTGCAAAATGTGAGTTCCCGATTACTATAATGCGAGATTCCCTTCCGGGAGAATCTTCCAAATAAAAACCTGCTTCAGAGTCGCTGAAAGCTCTCGGGAAATATCCTGAAAGAGCTGCACCAAGAATATAAGCCCCTGCAGTTTCATTGTACTCTGCGTCAAAGAAGGACATAAACTCGGGGCTTGTTAAAAAGTTATTAGTCTGAAGCCAGCTGAAATCCGTACTTGAAAATAAAATTTCTGCATGCACACCCTCGGGCGGAACTAACTCAATAGGACTTGGCCAGTATAAATCAAGCCCTGAAAAAAGGGATGTCACAGGATGAAATGGGTTACCTGAATCCTCAAGAACGGCAATCCAGGGCGGATACCTTACCGTGCGGATGGTTGTCATGCCCCAGGTCTGACTTTGATAGGTCAGGTTTAAACTACTATGATCCATTACCATTACAGGGTGAACAATTACTCCGTAATTTGCAAGGATTGCCATAAGGCCCTGATCCTGCATTGCCCTTGCTTCAAAATTATTGTGAACATTAACAAAGATTCCGTCTACGGCAAAGAGCACATTACCTCCGCCTGCAATATAAGAATCGATATAGTAAAGGGTATTAATATCAAGGTCTTCAGAGCCGCCAAGTACAAATAGAGCGGGCAGTTCAGGCGGAATATCTTCACCCGGGTTTATCGTCCTTACCCGGAAGCCTGACATAAAAAGTTCTCTTGCTAAAAGTCCGTATTCGGAAAACCAGTCCTTATGTGCATCCCCTATTATTACCCCAAGCACCCTTTCAGTATTTCTAACGAGTGAGCGTATTCTTGAAGTAAGATCATACTCAAGGGTTTCAAGAGAAAATACAACCGGAATTACATCTTCCCTGTCTAAATACTCGATTAATACCCCTGAGTAAACAGTTGCAACAGTGGTTTCATTCCTCTCTGTAACCTGTATCCTCTGTGGAATTATCCCGAGAGCCTCAACTTCCCTTGTAATTTCTGCCCTTGCAGGATCAGTTTGAACGAATCGTATGCGGCCCCTTGAATGGGCCGCATACTCTCTTATCAGGTCTGAAATATCGCCCGGGAGGGGATGGGCATATCTTAACCTGTCTGAAACAAAGTATGTAATTGTAACAGTGTCAGAGATTTCACGATGCAGGTTTCTTGAAACAGCTGAGATTGTATAAGCTTTGTCTTTAGTCATGTCAATACGGAAAAAGAGTCTGTTTGTTATCATAAAGGAGAGAATAATTGCAATAATAGAAAGAAGGGTCAGTATCCTTATATGTTTTTTTTCCATAAGGTCAGCTCCACTTCCTGTAAATTAATATCCTTGTATTAAGGAATAAAAACAGCAATGTTGTTAAAAGGAAAAATGAAAGATCGCGGCTGTCCAATAACCCCCTTGAAAAACTTTCGAAATGAAATGAAAGGGAGATAAAGTTAATAAAGTTTATAAGGAGAGGCGGCAGGTTTGCTGTAAAATTGTTTAGGAGCATCAGGGCAAGAAGCACTACAACGCTCCCGACGAAGGCTGCAGCCTGGGTCTTGGCAATGCCGGAGAGAAAGAGCCCCACAGAGAGTGCGGTTGCCCCAAGCAGAAGGACCCCTGTATACTCAGTCAGCATTACTCCAAGATCAAAATAACTTAACGGCAGGAGGCTAAGGGGAACAGGCAGGGTGAGGAGGAGCATGAGTATAATAATAATTAAAGAAGAGAGAAACTTACCCATAACAAGCTCCCATTCGTTAAAGGGCATTGTAAAAAGTATTTCCACACTTCCAAGCTTTTTCTCCTCGGCCCAGGCCTTCATCGTTATAACGGGAATTATGAAAATAAAGGCCAGGGGAAATGCCTCGAAGAATGGCCTTAGGGAAGCAATGTCCATTGCGAAGAATCGCTGTATATAAAAGAACCAGACTGAAATGAAAACTAGGAAGAACACTGTAATACCATAAAGTGCAGGAGAACTGAACCAGCTAAGAAGCTCTTTTCGTGTTAATACTATTATTCTGCGCATAGAAGCGCCGGGTGAAGAAATTGTCATGGCCCTACCTCTGTTCGTTCTTCGGCGGTTAGCTGCACGAAGATGTCTTCGAGGCTTAGTTTCTTACGCGACATGCCGATTATCTTAGCTCCCTGTTTAACTGCCCAGTCGAAGATAAGCTCCCCGTCAAGTGAATAAAGTAAATCACTGTCCCCGGTATTTCCCGGTCTCCCGTCTGCGCCCATAACAAAATCAAGCCTAATAATTCCTGTTTCTTGCAGGGTTATCTTCTTCTCTCCGATTTCTCTGCCCGGAATGGAGAGACCAGAAAGTATCGATTCATCGACACCTTTAAGAAATACCACCCAGGTATCCATCCCGAAGGATGCGCTTTTTATCGTTCCTGCAATTTCCTCGGAAGTACCCTGAGCTGCAATACGGCCCTCGTTTAAAATCAAGACTTGAGAGCAGACAGCTTCCACTTCCTGCAGAATATGTGTGGATAGAATTACGGTTTTTCTTTTTCCAAGCTCTCTAATAAGGGAACGTATTTCTATTATCTGATTAGGGTCAAGGCCGGATGTAGGCTCATCCAAAATCAGAATAGGCGGGTCGTGTACTATTGCCTGGGCAAGCCCAACCCTCTGTCTGAACCCCTTGGAAAGGCTGTCTATGCGCTGTTTTCTTGCACCAGTTAGGCCGCAGGAATTAATTGCAGTATCAATAGCATTTTTTCTTTCGGTGCCGCGAAGAAGCCTTGAGGAGGCAGCAAAGTAAAGGTATTCCTCAGGGGTAAGATCTCCGTAAAGGGGATTGCTCTCGGGCAGATAACCGATTTTTTTCTTAATTTCCAGGGGGTACTCTTCCAGTGGAAGACCGTCTATTTCAACTTTTCCGCTTAAGGGATAGTGATATCCTGTTAAGATTTTCATTATGGTGGTTTTACCCGCACCATTTGGCCCAAGGAATCCGAGCACCTGTTCCCTGCCCACTGTGAAAGAGACATCCTTAACCGCTTCAAAGCTACCGTAATTTTTTCTTAGATTTTCTACTTTTATCATGATGCAATTTTACAACAAAAATAATTATATACGGTTACACGAAAATTAATCAATATACTCAATCGGAAAAACCATTCGATCTCTTGTAAGCACTGAGCAGGGAAAAATGGCTTCGGCTTCTTTTAATACCTTTTTTAACTCGTATTCAGTATAGCGGGGACTATAGTGAATAAGGCCAAGTTTTTTTACACCTGCAGCAAGGGCGATTACAGCCGCCTGCTCTGCAGTCATGTGCCGCTTTTCTACTGCATTCTCTTCGAGAGCTTTTTCAAACATTCCTTCACAGATAAGCAGATCGGATGCCCTTACTTCATTTGCAATTTCGGGAAAATAGAGGGAGTCGGTTACAAAGGAGAACTTTCTCCCTGTTCTCGCAGGGCCAAGAACCTGCTCAGGCAGGACAGTTGAGCCGTCTTCCGATGTAACAGAGCGGCCTGATTGCAGACTAGCCCAGAGAGGTCCTCGTGTAACACCAAGGGCCATTGCCTTATCGGGGAAGAACTCACCCGGCCGCATATCTTCCTCGAAGACATAGCCGAAGCAGGGTTTTGTATGTCTTAAGGGGAAGGCCCTTACCTTAAAGCCGGCACCGGAATATACAATGCCGGGCTCAGTAATTTCGTGTACAATAATTTGATAATTTATATACATATCAAGAACACGACGGCTGCTTTCGATGTACTCAGAAATCCTTGGCGGCCCGATTATGTATAAGGGATCATCCCTATCCACTTGAGATGAGAGCATTAAGAGGCCCGGAATTCCTGTGACATGATCTGCGTGAGTATGACTGATAAAAATAACAGAAATTTTCTTCCACCTAAGGTTTAGCCTTCTCAGAGATACTTGAGTCCCCTCTCCGCAGTCAAAAAGGAAGAGATCTCCCTCACGTCTTAATAATACGGATGTAAGATGTCTGTGAGGCAGGGGCATCATTCCCCCGCAACCTAAGATAAATGCTTCAAGATTCATATTTTATGAGAGGCAACGGAATCAATCTCTTCTTCTTTTGCTGCACTTCGCCTTTCATTAATTAAATTAATCTTGCCGCCTTTTTCATTTGCAATGAAAATAGTTCCTATAGGATAATCGCCTTCCAGGATTTTAAGAGACAGCGGATCTTCAAGCTCCTTCTGTATTGCCCTGCGCAAGGGTCTTCCGCCGTACTTGGGATCCCAACCCTTCTCTATAAGAAACTTTGAAGCCGATTTCTTTACTTCTAATCCATAGCCCTTTTCTTCAAGACGTTCGGATAGTTCTTCTATCTGTAATTTTAAGATTGCTTCAACCTGTTTGAGATCAAGGGGATGGAAAACCACAACATCGTCTACACGGTTAATGAACTCAGGGTTAAAGAGTCTTTTAAGCTCAGATATCGCCGATGCTTCAATTTCGTTAAAGCTCATTAAACCCGAACCGGTTCCAAAGCCAAGCCTTGAATCCTTGGAAATTTCTCTTACCCCAGCATTACTTGTCATAATTATTACAGTATTACGGAAGTTAACAGTATGCCCAAGATTGTCTTTTAGCTCGCCTTCTTCAAGGACTTGAAGGAGAAGATTGAAAACATCCCTATGAGCTTTTTCTATTTCGTCAAAGAGAATTACCCTATATGGATTTCGGCGTATGCGTTCTGTAAGGAAGCCGCCTTCATCATAACCGATATAGCCCGGAGGTGCGCCAACAAGTCTTGAGACATTATGCTTTTCCATATAGTCAGACATGTCTATGCGAATAAGGGAATCCGGTGTTTCAAAGAGATACTCCGAAAGCCTCTTTGCAAGAAGAGTCTTTCCTACTCCTGTGGGACCAAGGAAGATAAAAGAGCCAAGAGGCCTTTGCGGAGAAGAGATGCCAACCCTTGCCCTCCTTATTGCTGAAGCAACCCTTAAGACTGCATTATCCTGGGCAATAATTCCGCGGTGGAGCTCTTCTTCTATTTTTAAGAGTCGTTTCGATTCCTGCTCTTTTAGATGGGTTAAAGGTATACCTGTTATCTCTGCAACAACCCTGCGTACATCATCTTCATCAACTTTTAACTTCCCTGAAAGGGAAGAATGCTCCCAGCTGCTGCGCATTTCATCGAGGCGTTCCCTTAGGTTTCTAACCCTGTCTCTTACTTCGGCTGCTCTTTCATAATCTTGCAGAGATACCATTGTTCCCTTTTCTTCAGAGAGCTGTTCAATCTCCTTTTCAATAGTTGCAAGCTCAGGGGGCAGTTCAATGGGTTCAAGCTTGCGCATTGCGCCTGCTTCATCAAGAACATCGATAGCCTTATCAGGCATATACCTGCCTGAAATATAACGCTGTGCAAGTTTAGCTGAAGCCTCTACTGCCGCCTTTGTATAACTTACCCTATGATGATCCTCATACTTTAATTGCACGCCCTGAAGTATTTTCAATGTTTCATCAAGTGACGGCTCTTCAACAAGAATTGACTGGAAACGGCGTTCAAGAGCTGCATCTCTTTCAAAATGCTTGCGGTATTCTGCCAATGTGGTTGCGCCAATGCATTGCAGTTCACCTCTTGAAAGGCCCGGCTTAAACATATTTGATGCATCAACAGTGCCTTCAGCACCGCCTGCTCCAATCATTGTATGGATTTCGTCAATAAAAAGTATGATATTTCGGGACATGGTAATTTCCCGCATTATCTTCTTTAAGCGCTCTTCAAATTCTCCGCGATACTTTGTCCCCGCAACTATTGCACCCATGTCCAGGGACAATAGGCGTTTTCCTGCAAGAGCTGCAGGAACAGATTGTCCGACAAAAAGCTGGGCAAGACCCTCTACTATTGCTGTCTTACCAACCCCGGGCTCTCCGACAAGAACAGGGTTATTCTTTGTCCGTCTGGCCATTATCCTAAGGGCCCTGCCAATTTCATTTTTCCTTCCCACAACAGGGTCAAGTTTCCCTGCCCTTGCAAGGGCTGTAAGATCCCTTGAGTACTCATCCAAGGCGGGAGTTAAAACAGGATATGAGGCAGGTCTTATACGTGCATTTCCGCTCGGTTTGCTTTCTCCGCCAAAGGAGGCCTTTCCTGTCCTCTCATCCCAGCGGGAAATCGCCGAAGCAAAGCTCCCTGAAGCAAGGCCGTTTTCCGCATAGCCTTTTTTTCTGAAAGAGGCCTGGACAAGGGCTCTGAACATCTCGGTGCTGACTTCTCTTTGGTTTAAATAAACTTGAACAGCCGAGTCCGGCTCTCGAAGGGCCGCAAAAAGCAGATGCTCAGTTCCAAGATACTCGTTTCCCATGGATTTAGCCTCTTGTGAGGCGGATTCAAGCATTTTCTTGGTTCTCTCGGATGGAGGAGCATCACCCCTAAGGAGTAAAGAAGACATTAGAGGCAGACTATTCTCTATATTTCGGCGGAATTCGGTTAGATCGACTCTTAAGTACATCAGCGCTTTGCATGCGGTTCCGCCCCAGTCCTTAAGCATGGCAATAATTATATGCTCAGGCAGCAGTTGATCTGAATTAAAGCGCCGCGCTTCTTCCTGTGCGTCCAGGGAAAGAATCCGCTGAACCAGCATAGTTAAACCTTTAAACACTCATCTCCCCCTTGGGACTTACCTTAATTTTAATACATTGGGGAAGGGGTTTCAAGAGAAATTGCGAGTGTCTACCAATATACCGCCATTAAGTCGGGAGTGTTCTGCAGCAAAGCATGCAAGATGGCTTTCGCTTGAATTTTGTATGGAAGTGACAGCAGTCCCGCTGCCGTTTTTAATCAGGTTAAGGAAGTCGTATATCATGCGATGATCGCCTCCTGCATGCCCTTTCAGGTCATCTGCGAGTGCTCCAATGTCGATTACTCTTAGCGGTTTTCCGAACTTGCCTATTGTGATTTTATTTTCCGAGAGGTCGGCTGTGACGCTTCCCATCGTCCCAAAGACATGCATGTGACGGGAGCCAAGACCAAAGGCTGTCATTGTAAATGCTACACTGACACCGTCTTCCAAAAGCATATTAACAACCATGTGGTCAGGAACATCGTTATCGCAATGATAGACACATCTGCCATAGGGGCCTTTATCAATTGCATTGCGTATGTTTTCCCGGTTCGGATTTGAGGCAAGCACATCATTAGGCCATCCGGTATTGCCATGCAAGATCCCTGTGCGCTCATTTGTAATGTAAATTTTCTCTGCATCGTATGGGCAGGTCTCTTTTGCCTTACATCCGTCCAGACAGCGATGAGTAGCACCGTCAGGTGCATTTTCCTTTTTAAAGAGGTATAGGTTTCCGAAAGAGGAAACGGATTTTAGTTTTTTATCCGTAAGCCAGAGAAGCAAATCCATATCATGACAGCATTTCTGTAATATCATCGGACTTGAAAGGGAGGCATTCCGCCAATTGCCCCTTACAAAGCTATGGGCCTGATGAAAATAGCCGACATTCTCCATTGCCTGAACTGAAACTATTTCACCAATTTCACCGGATTCGAGAACCTTCTTTAATTCCATGTAAAAGGGAGTATATCTTAGGACATGACATACAATGGTTTTTTTATTACTTTCATTTGCAGCATCAAGTATACGCCTGCAATCTTCAAGAGTTGGAGCCATAGGTTTTTCAAGTAAAACATGATAATCGTTACGTAGTGCCAAAATTGCTAAATCTGCATGCTCCCTGTCCGGGGTGCAAATGAACATTACATCGGCCAAGTCCTTTGTATTACAGATTTCTTCCCCGCTCTTAAAACACCTGTCTTCCGAGATCCCAAAGGTTTCTGCTGCTTCTTTTACCCTTAGAGGATCTATATCAGCAATGGCAGTAATTTTCATTAAATCGGGGTATCTATGCTGACAGACTGCATAAGATTGTCTGCCCCTGCTTCCAAGACCGGCTATTGCGACTTTGATTGGTTCACTCATTTAATTATGTTAAAGCAAAAAAAAGATTAGCGCAATTCTATGGGATTCATTCTATCACCAATTACAATACCTGCTCTGTCAAACCAGCCTTGAGGGACTTCAAGGGCATAGCGGGCAGAACGGCCTGATCTTATAGGGCTTAGGTCTAAGGGTATCATGTCATGGATTTCAAGTATTCTTCCGTCAGAAGAGATAAAGGCAATGGAGAGGGGGATATAGGTATCCTTCATCCAGAAAGAGAGTAATTGGTCCCTCTCAAAAATAAAGAGCATTCCGTGGCCGTCATTTAATTCCCTTCGATGCATTAGCCCTTGAGATCTTTGGGCATCAGTAAGAGCAATCTCTGCAATTATTTTTACAGGCCCTCCCCTGCTCTCTATCGTTAACTCACGGGTTTCAAAGGTCTCCTGCCCATTACATGCAGTCAGTGCATAAAAGAAAAAGATTAGGGGGAAAAAAACTGTCTTAAAAATCACCAAGGAATTCCTCACGGCGAAGCATCTCCCTGCTCTCTATAGCTCTTGATTCTTCGTTTAACCGATTAAAAACAATCATATCAAGGTATTTTACCGTAAGGGGACGCTCAATTGATACTCGTATATCATCGTTTTCCCATACCGCTTCCCTCGGGTTTAGAAATCCCGGTTCTCCGTATCTTCTTACAAAGGTTGTATAGACTGAATAATGATCCACAAGCCCTGTATCAAGCGAGAAGGACATCAGGTAAACTGCCCCGTCTGTTAATTGGAAGTGAGCCCTTCTTATAAAGGAGGGGCCTGTGGTTTCAACAAGGGTCTCTTCTCTTATTGGAAGAAATGATACATCCCTGTCACCCCTAAAGTGGAAAAGAATATCGTCAATAAGTGCTTCTTTTAAATTATCAAGGTTCATTCCAAGGTGAAGGGCCCTATAACTGCCCGAGAGGGGTTCCGGGTTTTCAGGGGCAAGACCCTGTCTTTGGGGCCCCGGGATTATGATCTCAAACTGCTCCTGGGAAAGAAGGGCTTTTGGGGAAAGTATTAAAGTTAATATTAATAAAAATTTCAGCATTACTTAATTATCGGATAATAATTAAAGCAATTAATTTGATTTTCTATGCTCACTTATTGCTGCGGAAATTGCGGCAATTACCTGTGGTTTTACTCCCGAACTTACCTGCGAAATAGGACTAAGCTCAGTACTTCTAAGAGCGGTTTTAAAGACCCTTCCAAATTGACTTACTACAATAACCACGATAAGTAAAAAAAGAAATACAATACCAACACCTAAAACTGTTAGAATAGCACTCTGTCCAAGCATATCCAATATGGTCATAAAGCCCCCTACACTGCTGTCATTATAGCCGAAAGGAAGAGCAAGTTCAATAACCGAATAATTAATATATTGACAAAATCGGTTTAAAACACCATATATATAATAATGGCACTTTTAAGCTTTGTAAATTTCCAGAAAGGTTCCTATATCATTGTTGAAGGCAAGCAAGATGCCAACTACTTTTACATAATTAATCAGGGAAAGGTATTAATCTCTAAGGAATTTGAAATAGTCCAGGAGGAACAGGGCAATTTACTTGGCCCCGGAGACTTTTTTGGAGTTATTTCCACAATGTCATCACATAGCCATATAGAGACAGCCAAAGCCCTGACAGATGTGGTGCTTATTTCCGTCCCAAGGGGGCAATACGGGGAATTGATAAGCAAAAATACTCCTGTGGCAATGAAAATTATACTTCAGTTCTCGAAAAGGCTGAGATATCTGAATGTAGCTCTTTCAAGACTCACCTTTAAGGACAATGATGCTTCAGATTCTTCACAGCTCTTTGATATAGCTGAATTCTATGTCCGGCAAAGCCGTTATAGTCAGGCATTTTATGTATATAATCAATATTTAAAGCATTTTCCGAACGGTGAACATGTAAGAGCAGCAAAGGAAAGGGTTGCTAAAATTGCAATTTATGCAAAGGGTGTGAAACTTGAGTATAACGCAACCGAAATGAACCGGAGTTATGCGAAAAATTCCATGCTTTTTGCCGAAGGCGAGCCCGGGAATGAGCTTTTTATAATACAGAGCGGTTCTGTTACAATTTCCAAGGTAGTTAATAATAACGAAGTGCTTTTAGCAGTACTAAAACCGGGTGATATACTCGGAGAGATGGCAATGCTCGAATCCAAACCCAGAACGGCGAGTGCCGTAGCATACGAGGACTGCAAGGTTATGGTGATAAATAGGGCAAACTTCGAGCTTATGATTAAAACCCAACCCCAGCTCATCTCAAAGCTTACAAGCCTTCTTGCCGACAGGATTTGGTTCATGTATAAACAGCTTGCAAATACCCTTATTGCAGACGTTGTAGGCCGCATGTACGATACCCTTTTAATTCATCTTGAAAAAAACAGGATTCCACTGGACAGCCAGGGCTCCTATACCTTTGATTTTGGCCCGAGAGAACTGGTTACCATGGTAGGGGTACCTCTGAAAGATGTTAATACTGTATTAAAAAAGATAATGACAAATAATAAATTAAGGGTAGATAATGATAAGATCCATACCCTCTCGGTTGGGGAGATCGTAAAACAGGCTGAACTATATCGAAAAATGCAAAAAATAGAAAATCAGAGGGTAAAGAAGGCTCTTACCTAAAGCTAAAAATTATAGAAAATCCACAAGCATGCCTGTGAGCAGTGCAAAAACTATCGAAAAAAGAATATAAATGATAAAATCCTTCATTCCAAGCACTATTTTTAAGGCGCCAAGGTTGGTTATCTTCATTGCAGGGCCTGCAAGCATGAAGGCTGATGCTGTGCCAAGTGACATACCACTATGCATCCAGGAGATCATTAGGGGAATCGTTGCACCGCCGCAGACATATAGGGGCACACCGACAGTTGCCGCCATCAAGAGGCCGAATCCCCTATGCCGCCCGAAAAGACCGGCAAGGGCATTAGGTGGAACATAGCGTTGAAACAGTGCAGAGAGACTGATGCCTATAATAAAGTATGGGGCTGTATACTTAATATTACGGAGCAGATTCTTTAGGAAACGCAAAAAAAGGTTGGGATCTGTATCACGGCTTGCCTCATTTGTCAGTTTTGCAAACTTGAAGAATTTCCTTTTCTTGAAAAAAAGGTGGACCAATAGGCCTGCCATAATTCCACAGAGCAGGGAGCTTATAAACCGTATAATTAATGCAGGCCTCCCAAGGGCAGCACTATAGAATAAGAGCTGCGGGTTAAGGAGGATTGAACTCATCATAAAGGCAGCGAGCCAGTCCTCCCTAATACCCTTGGATGCAAAAGATGCCGTGATTGGAATTGTACCAAACATGCATAGGGGCGAGGCTATCCCTGCAAGGGAGGCAGGTATAAGGCCGATAAGACCGGGTACCCTATTCTCCATTGCGGAAAAGGTAGACAGTATTTTTTCCTTTGCGAAAACCGATATAAGGGAACCAAGCACCATACCCAGAAAATAATATGGTAGAATTTGGGAAAGTTGGATTAAGAAGAAATACCGGAAATAATAGAACTCTCCGGTTAAGAGATCCACCTGTCTACTGTATCGATCTTATATAGTTATCAAGGTCAGCTTTCAGAGTTTCAAGGTCATTGATTAAACGCTGATAATTATTCCTTTCGGCAGTGATATCCGCCATCCGGCTATTTGTCCTAATAAGAAAATGTAACTGTATTTCCGATTCACCTAGGGCATGGGTTAAAGATTCATGTCTTCTTCTAAGCACAGAAAATGTAACTGTATCATGACCTGCGTCTATCAATTGGTCAAAAGCCCTAAGGTTATTTGTGCTTCTTGTAAGAACGGTATCAACTGAAGTACCCAAATTTCTTGCACGCTGGACAGTATCCACCTGCTGTGAAAAAACGGGCAAAGAAAGTAAGGTAAAAATTAATAATGCCAGAACAAATTTCATCCGGAACCCCCTAAAGTTTAACTATATAATTATCCAATGGTTTTGTCAAATTTACCATTCCCCTATAAACAAAATCTCGCTTTCAAGGGTGAACCCTCTTTCCTCTTTCACCCTTCTTGCTACTTCATCCAAGAGTTTTTTAACATCAATTGCCCCTGCATCCCCCGTATTAAACACGATATTTCCGTGCAGGGGAGAGACCATTGCTCCTCCGATGCTAAAGCCCTTAAGACCTAAATCATCAATTATTTTGCCTGTAGGCTCTCCAAAATCACCGTTATTTTTAAAGGCAGAACCTGCAGAAGGATGGCGAAAATGCCCCTTTTCCCTCCTATCTTGCCTATTAAAGCCCATAAGGTCAAGAATATCACCCCTATCGGCATGCTGCAGGGAAAAAGACGCTGAAAGAATCAGGTTTTCCTTCGCCTGAAAGGGGCTTTTTTTATAATCGAAATCCTCTTTTAAGGCAGGAATAGTTTTTATCCTGAACTCCTCATCAAGAATCTCCGTTTCAAGCAATACATCCGAAATAGACTTCCCGTAGCAACGGGCATTCATCCAGACAGCCCCGCCTATGGAACCCGGCATTCCTGCAAGAAACTCCATACCCGAAAGGCTGAAAGAGGAAAGTTTATCCACAAATGCATCGACTCCGGTGCCTGAAAGCACTTTCACTTCAATTGTCTCTTCACCTGAGGGTTGTTTAATTTCCCCAATAATTCCCTCATAAGACCCTGTATCAAGCACAATGCCGCGAATGCCCTTATCACTTACCAGGATATTTGCACCTGCACCAAGAATGAATACAGGTATACCCTCTTTCTTTGCTTCAAGAAGAAGCTTCCTTGAATAATCAAGAAAAATGTCTTTATCAGGTCTTAGATAGACATCCGCATTCCCGCCTATCTTGAAACTCGTATGAAAAGACATGGGCCTTTCATAATGCAAAACGCCTGAAAATTTTTCTTCAGTATTGATTTTTTCAATGAATTTGCTTAGAGTTTCCATACCTTATTCGGATTATATATCCACTATGGAGAAAAAAGCAATGAAGGAAAACAATAATAAGCCGATTGGGGTAATGGATTCAGGCCTTGGAGGTCTTACTGCAGTAAGAGAACTTGGGATAATTCTTCCGCAAGAAAGCATTGTATACTATGGTGATAATGCAAACTGCCCTTATGGAAACCGCTCAAGAGAGGAAATACTCTCTCTATCATTTGCAATGCTGGACTTTCTAAAAGAAAAAAATGTAAAAATAGTAGCGATTGCCTGTAATACTATATCAACCCTCATTGAGGAACTAAGAAAACCCTATGCTTTTCCCATAGTGAGTATAATAGAAACCACTTGTGAATATGTTGCAGATAAAGAATTTGAGCAAATTGGTGTTTTTGCAACCGAGTTCACTGTGAAACAAGGTCATTATAGAAGAGTTATTGGAGAATTAAGTCCTAAAACCGAGGTTTTTTCTATTCCAAGCCGCGATCTTGCAATGCTTGTTGATACAGGACATTTTGAAAGCCTCGAGATAGAAATCGAAGTGAAATCATTATTAAATGAATTAAAGAATATTGCACCCGGTTTAGAGGATATGATCCTCGGGTGCACTCATTATCCGATAGTAAAAGATGTTTTTGAGAAAAACTCAGGTGGGGTTAATTTCATAAACCCTGCAGAAATCCAGGCAGGGGCAGTAAGAGCCCTGCTTACCGGGCAATTGTCGGAAGGAGGACAGCCCTCTCTCGATATATTTACAAGCGGAGAAGCCGTTCAATACGAAGCAGCAATTAAAAAGCTGGGAATCAAAAGGGATATGACAATAAATAAATTATGATAAAGTTATACAATACTCTTGGCAGGGAATTACAAGATTTTGAACCCCTTGTTAAGGGAAAGATTGGATTTTACGGCTGCGGGCCTACAGTATACGATTATTCGCATATAGGGAACCTGCGTGCCTTTTTTACCCATGATATTCTTATAAGAACCCTGCGCAGATTTGGATATGAAGTAAACCATGTCATGAACATCACAGATGTGGGCCACCTGACAGGTGACAGCGATGACGGCGAAGATAAAATGCTTAAATCCGCTGCCGAACGAGGAAAAAGCGTTCTGGAAATAGCCGAATTCTATACAAATGCCTTTTTTAAAGACATAGAACGCCTAAATATCATAAAACCTAATGTAATTTGTAAGGCAACCGAGCATATCCCCGAGATGATTGAGTTAATTAAGCGCATAGAAGAGAATGGTTTTACTTATTTTGCTGATGGCAACCTTTACTTTGACATCTCAAAGTCTTTGAGCTATGGGGAGCTTGCCCTTTTACGCCTTGATATGCAAAAAGCGGGTGCGCGAACGGATATCGATAAGAATAAGAGGAATGCAGGCGACTTCGTACTATGGTTTACAAAGGGAAAGTTTATTGACCAAGCCCTGCTCTGGGACAGTCCCTGGGGGATGGGCTATCCCGGCTGGCATATTGAGTGTTCTGCAATGAGCATGAAGTATATAGGAGAGGAGATTGATATACATGCAGGGGGGATCGATCATATACCCGTGCATCATACAAATGAAATTGCCCAAACCGAGGCTGCTACAGGAAAAAAACCCTGGGTAAAGTATTGGATTCATAATGAGTTTCTTATAATGAATAAGGAGAAAATGTCTAAATCCGAAGGCGGTTTTATCACCTTGCAGAGCTTAATTGATTTTGGTTTTTCTGCCCTTGATTATAGGTACTTCCTTCTTCAGGGGCATTATAGAAGCCAATTGCAGTTCTCCCTCCCTGCACTTGAAAGTGCCCGAAACTCAAGGAGGGCTCTGACAGAAAGGCTGCGTCTGCTCATGAAGGAAGCAGGAGAAGAAATAAAGCCGCTTCAGGGAACCAATACCTACCTTGAAGCATTCAATAAGGCCCTCTCTGATGATATTTCCACTCCAAAGGCCCTTGCAGAGCTATGGGGGCTTATAAAGGATCCTGCCTTGAGCCCTGCTGAAGCACTTGCAGCAGCCTTTGATATGGATGGTATACTTGGATTAAACTTGAAAGAGGAGGCAAAACCTGTAATTCTTGACGATTCGCAAAAAGTTGCAGAAATTGAAAGACTTATTTCAGAGAGGCAGGAAGCAAAAAACATCAAGAACTATAAGCGTTCAGATGAAATAAGGCAAATTTTACATGATATGGGTATTATTCTTGAAGACACTGCAGGCGGAACCACTTGGAAAATAAAATTGTAACGATTATTTTAAGGATGTGTTTAATAATGTGAGCAATAGTGAGTCAATAGAAAATGGAAGGGAGAGAATGCTCATTGGAGATTTCCGCAGGCTTTATGAAACAGTTTTTCCTGTTTTATTTAGAGTATCGTGCCGTATCACTAATAGTGAGGAAGCGGCTGAGGAACTCTGCCAGGAGGCATTCTTTCGACTTCATGAAAAAAACATGGTATTCCCAAACCAGGATGAGGCAAAATACTGGCTCATAAGGGTGGTTAAAAATGCATCCTTGAACTATGCTAAACGAAAGGTAAGGGAGATGAGAGCTTACCAAAGGGTATTTAGGGAGAATACCGGGAAGGTAGATACCGGAGAAGATACTTTCATAAAAAAGGAAACCCGGCAGGAGGTACTTGAAGCATTGGATAAACTACCTGAAAAATTTAGAGTTGTATTAATACTTAAGGAATACGGAGAGCTGAACTATAAGGATATAGGCCGCTCTCTTGGAATAAGCGAAGGCAATGTAAAAGTAAGGGTGTTCCGTGCAAGGGAGCGCCTTGAAAAGCTTTTATCGGCAGGGAATAATACGGTAAATGCTTAAGGAAGGTGAAGATGTGTCCTGACAGGCAAGTTATATCCCTTTATTATGATGATGAACTGCCGTCCCCATGGAAAGAAAAGATGGAAGCCCATCTTGAAGTCTGCCCTGAGTGCAAGGCAGAACTTGCAAGGTATAGACAACTTGGAGAGAAGATTAAGAGCCTCGATTTTCCAAGTATTGAAGAGGCTGAGAAACGTGTCTGGAATAAGATTAACTCTAATAGGATTATCATCAAAAATAATGATAAGTTCTGGAGCAAGAAAATCTCTATGCCTCTTCCTGCTGCTGCAGCGGCCCTATTTATTTTAGCTTTTTCAATTATCTTTCTAATTATGAGGCCGGCAGGCACAAATGAATCCATTGCAATGGATCAGGCAAGGCCGATACCCGCCGAATGGTCAGGTACATTACTCGGAGACGATCTTGGAACGGTTCTGCCTACCTTGGACATGGATGATTTTATTCATTTCCTTTTAAGTGAAAATGACGGAGATTTCGTTGTTGTTCGCCTGCCTGAGACAAGCCGTTTTTCCCGCACAGGCCAGCCTGCCCTAATAAATGCGGCAGACTATTCAAGGAGCCGTTCCAACAGATGACGCATATAGGCAAAGGAATAATCCCGATGGGAATCATTATCCTTGCAGTCACGGCAAATCTTGGGGCCCAATCACTTGAGGATCTTCCGGGAATTAGGGAAAGGGCAGTTATATTACGAATAGTATCCCGTGTAATCGAAGGAAACCAGACAGTCAGTTGGGATTCCGAAAATATTAATATTACAATTCCCGGGCGTCCTGTCGGCATCAAACTGGTAGGGTCTAACTTGGTCGTGGCAGTTCAATTTACCCCATTCCTGCGCCAAAGCGGACAGCATACCCTTGTTGCCCAGGGTCAGATTTGGCTCAATACCCCGGATGGGGGAATCAGTTATTCATCCACAATGCAAACCATACCGTTGGAATTTATGGAACAAGTTTACTTTTTCCCTCTTGGACCCATGAGGGCTGAAAACGAACCCCTCATCGAAATCCAATTGGTCCTTGAGCCTTATTCAGAAAATGAGCGATCGGAGAGGGCAACACGCAGGAGAAACCAAAGTTCTCCATGAGAAGACTAATATTTACAATTCTTTCCTGCATAATTTTCCTTCTTGCATGCAGCGAGCAAAACCCGATAATTCATTCAATTAACCCAAGGATAGGCAGGATGGGAGACATTCTTGTCATTCACGGAAGCGGTTTCGGAGAGGATAGAAATCAATCTTATGTGAGCATCGCAGGAACGGCACCTGTCTCAGGCTCCTATATTTCCTGGAGCGACGGAGAAATCATTGTAAGATTACCTGAGTTTGGAGATGCAGGCCTAATTTATGTCCACAGGGGAAACAATAGAAGCAACCCTGCACTATTTACCAATCAGGGAAGTTTACCCGCCCAATTGGATAATAACGAGAATAATGGACCAAGAATTACTTCAATCGAGCCTGCTTCGGGTCCTATCGGCACTCTATTAACAATTCGCGGAAGCAATTTTGGCATTTCACGAAATAATAGCGGAGTATTTTTCGCCTGGCAATCAGAATCGGGCCTCGAGGCCTTTGTTGAAGTCAGCGAAACGGAGTTTGGATATGATTTTTGGAGTGAAAGGGAAATCAGGGTAAGGGTTCCAAGCGGAGCTATAAGCGGAAATCTTGAGCTTAGGACACCGAGAGGTAATTCAAGACCCATTTCTTTTGATATTACCGGAATGCCGGGGACTAAGAGCTATAGGGATAGCAGAACATATACCTTCTCTTATAATGTTGATATTGATATTCTTTCGGCTTCAAGCCCAAACGACCTCTTTATCTGGATGCCCCAGCCTGCCCCATCTTCATCCCAGCGTAATATTCGCCTTCTTTCACGAAGCCCTGATCCCTTTATAGAAAACCATAGGGGTACTTCCATTTTTCATTTAGTAAATACAGTTACAGGTAATACCGAAGCGTTTAATCTGTCCTTTGCGATGGATACATATACTGTGGAAACAAATATTAGAGCTCAAGCTCCAATAAGACTTAATACACCCTCCCCCATTGGAGAAATCTATGTCCTTCCAAGTGCACTGATTCCTTCTGATGATCCAGACATTATTGCTTTATCTCGTCAGATCATCGGGAATGAACGTTTCCCCCTTGAGCAGGCAAGAAGAATCTATAATTGGCTCCTTGCCTCGGCAGGGGTGCAGATTCAACCCTTCCCCGGGGATATATTACAGGCCCTTGAAGAGAATCACTCTGATAATTACAGTGCAACCCTCCTTTTCTGTGCCCTTGCAAGGGCGGCAGGTATCCCTGTCATCCCTGTGGAAGGAGTGTTGGTTAACCGGCTCAGGGAAACAAGCAGGCACTTTTGGGCCGAGTTTTGGTTGGACGGGTTCGGATGGGTACCTGTTGATCCTGCTCTTGGAGCAGGAGCGGCCCCGCCGAATTTCACCCTTCGTGAAGACCATGCCCAATACTACTTCGGAAACCTCGACAATATGAGGGTGGCATTTTCCAGAGGAGAACGCTTTCTTGCGCAGATGAGCCCGCAGGGGCGCAGCGTAATAAGCGGAAGGGATTTCTCCCTTCAGAGTCTATGGGAAGAAGCCGTCGGGGGAATACAGTCCTATTCTTCCGTCTGGAGTGATGTTATAATTACAGGGATGAATGTTCAATGAAATTGAACTAGTCAGTAAACTGAACTACTAATGAGAGGAGGCCCGTTTTATGGTTACTGTTATTTCTCTTGGAGGCTCCATAGTTGCACCTGAAGGTGTGGATGAAGATTTTTTAAAGAAGTTTACAGCTCTTATAGGTGATTTTCTTTCGCGTGATGATAAGCAGCGTTTTATACTTGTTGTCGGCGGCGGAGGACCTGCAAGGTCATATCAGAATGCCTATAGGAATATATCCTCTGCTCCTATAGATGAGCAAGCGGATTGGATTGGAATAATGGCAACTCGTCTGAACGCCCAATTAGTAAAGGCAGTAATGGGAGAATGGTGTACCCAGGATTTAGTGATAGATCCTACAAGAGTTGAGCCATTGATGGGGCGTGTCCTTGTCGCAGCAGGCTGGAAACCCGGCTTCTCTTCGGATTATGACGCAGTATTATTGGCAGAGCGATTTCAAGCGGGAATGGTAATAAACCTTTCAAATATCGAGAAGGTTTATACCGATGACCCAAAGAAAAACCCGGATGCAAAGCCCATTGACAGCATTTCATGGGTGGATTTTTGTGCCATGGTAGGAGACGAATGGGTTCCGGGAAAGAATGTTCCCTTTGACCCGATTGCAAGCAAACATGCTTCTAAAATGGGTTTGAAAGTAATATGCGCTGCAGGGAGGGACCTCGAAAATCTAAAAAAGATACTCGCAGGTGAAGAGTTTACAGGGACGACTATAAGTTAATTCGAGGAGTAGTAAAATGGACATATCAGAATTACAAAAAGAAAGGTATCAATATAAACCAAAACTTCCCAATTCCTTGCTTGGAGAAGTTTCATCAATTTCAGTAGAAAAGGGTGCGCCAACAGATTCCATTTCCGACAGACAGGCACTAAAAGAAATATTTAAGCATACTTACGGAAAGCCTCTAATTGAGTTTAAATCAGGACAAAATGACTCCCTCCTTGCCGCCCTTAAAGTCGCAGTAATTCTTTCAGGGGGGCAGGCTCCGGGCGGACATAATGTTATAGCAGGGCTATATGACGGCCTAAAAAAAGGAAATCCCGCATCGATGCTCTACGGTTATCTCGGAGGCCCCGGCGGGCTTTTGCAAAATAAAACAATAGAGTTAACAAAAGATATTATTGATAAGTATAGGAATACCGGGGGCTTCGATATAATCGGTTCAGGACGTACTAAAATTGAAACAGAAGAGCAATTTGCAACTTCCCTTGAAAATGCAAAGAAGCTCGGTCTAAATGCCATAGTAATTATTGGCGGAGATGATTCAAATACAAACGCCGCATTGCTCGCAGAATATTTTATTGATAAGGGAAGTTCCATACAGGTAATAGGCTGTCCAAAGACCATAGACGGAGACTTAAAAAATGAACATATAGAAACTTCCTTTGGTTTTGATACGGCATGTAAAACATACAGTGAATTGATTGGCAATATTGGCCGCGACGCTAACAGCGCAAAGAAGTACTGGCACTTCATTAAGCTTATGGGCAGAGCTGCTAGTCATATTGCCTTAGAATGCGCACTTCAAACCCAACCAAATATTTGCATAATATCTGAAGAAGTTGAAGAAAAGAAATATTCTCTTAAGCAGGTAGTGGAAGAGATCTGTAATTCCATAATTAAAAGAGCAGAAAACGGAGAAGACTTTGGTTTAATACTAATCCCTGAAGGGCTGGTAGAATTTATCCCTGAGATGAAACAGCTAATAGGTGAGTTAAACGACATTATGTCCTTGAAACAGAAAGAGTTTTCAAAATCAACTTCATTGGACTCTTCTATTTCCCTGCTTGAAAAAGATTTGTCAACCGGATCATACGCATTAATTAAATCTTTACCTGCCGATATTGCATCACAGCTTCTTATGGATAGAGACCCGCATGGTAATGTGCAGGTTTCTCGTATAGAGACAGAGAAACTGCTCATGGAAATGACTGAAATTCGTCTTGAAGAGCTTAAAAAAGAAGGTAAGTATAAGGGGAAATTTTCTTCTCTCGGTCATTTCTTTGGTTATGAAGGACGCTGTGCCTTCCCGTCTAATTTTGATGCAGATTACTGCTATTCTCTCGGGTATAGTGCCTTTGTACTTATTGCTTCAGGGTTAACCGGATATATTTCAAGCGTAAGGAATCTTTCGAAAGATGCAAACGATTGGATAGCAGGGGGAGTTCCCCTTACAATGATGATGAACCTCGAGCAGCGTCATGGATCTAAGAAGCCTGTAATTAAGAAAGCTCTTGTTGATCTTAAAGGTGCACCTTTTAAGTCATTTACCGGCAGCAGGGAAGTATGGGCAGTTAAGACAAGTTATCTCTGCCCCGGTGCAATTCAATACTATGGCCCTGCAAATATTTGCGACTATGGGACAAAAACACTATACTTAGAGCAGCAACCATGAAACAAAAGGCATTTTTTATTTTTACTCTTTTCATCTTATCTTCTTCTTTACTTTATTCTCAGTCTTCAAGTGATTTATCGCAGGCTTCCCGGAACCTGCCCTTAAGGCGTGTCTCAATTTTGTCATCCGGCATCGGATTTTTTGAGCATTCGGGAACAATAACCGGGGCAGGAGAAGTGAGCTTATTATTTGATGCAAGTGTCATGAATGATGTACTTTCATCCCTTGTTTTAAATGATCCTGCATCCTCTTCTCCGTCATTGCTCTATAATTCTGAGGGGAGTCTTTGGAGAAGTTTAAGAAGCTTAAGAGTTGATTTGGCAGGAAACCCGGGATTTGCAGAGATCCTTGGCAGTCAGAGGGGAGAAGAAATTGAAGTATATGCACCTGAGCAAATTTTAGGCAGGATAATTGGTGTTGAATATAGGCATCATACTACAGGGCAGTTCTTTGCAAGCATACCTTGGCTCATTGTTCTAACTTCTCGCGGAATCAGCTCTATTCCGGTAGAAGAAATCAGGTCATTCAGGTTTTTTAACGATGAGTTGAACTCTGATCTATTAAGGGCTCTTGATCTCCTTGCATCGTCACATGACGAATTAAATCAAAATATAAGGGTAGTTCTAGACGGTCAGGGAAGCCGTGCCGTATCTATAAGTTATGTTATCCCTTCAGCAGTATGGAAGGTTTCCTATCGTCTGGATCTGAGCGGAACAAGGCCTTTTCTTCAAGGCTGGGCGATTGTTGACAATGACAGTGACACCGACTGGGAAGGAGTGGAGCTCTCCCTTCTAACAGGAAGACCTGTTTCCTTTATCCAAATGCTCTACCCCCCTTACAGGGTTTTCCGCCCGGTACTCCCGCTTTCGATCGCAGGCATTGCCGAAAGCGCAGTTCATGATTCTGCACTTACTTCCAGGCAGTTTAGCGGCATGGCATATGAGCAAGCGGAAATGTTATACATGGCCGAAGATTCTGCACCTGCCATGATGAGAGCTGCCCCTACAATGTCGGCCCCTGTTCTTCAAGGCGGCGGTGCGCTTGAAACTGCGGGGGTAAGAGAAGCAGGTGATCAGTTTGAGTTTACAATCAGAAGCCCTGTAACCTTACCAAGACGGCAGAGTGCTATGCTGCCGCTCGTTGAAGGAAATCTTACAGCCGAAAGGACATTGATTTTTCAGGGAACGAGGGTTAGGAGAGGTGAAACGATTAATCCTCAGATTAGTGTAGAAATTACAAATACCCTTGGAATGGGTCTTCCTGCAGGGCCGATTACAGTATTTGACGGAGGAACCTACGCAGGAGATGCCCTCCTTGAGTTCCTTCCCGAAAACGAGAAGCGATTAATTTCCTTTGGGGAAGATCTTTCTGTCACAGGAAGCGGCCGTTCATCGGGATCACGTTTTATTACGGGGGTGAGTATCTCAGGCGGAGTGATGACAGTTAACCGCAGACAGAGGGATGAATGGGTTTATACCATTAGAAATGCCTCAGGTGAAAATAAGAGGATAATTATTGAACATCCTATCACAGGAGGTTCTGAGCTAACCCTGCCTGCTCATGCAGATGAGCAGACAGCTAACCTTTATAGATTTAATCAAAACCTAAGGGCAAGAGATACTTTAATTTTCACAGTGAGGGAAGAAACTCCTATTTTTGAAAGGATAACCCTGTCACAAATGAGACCTGAAGTTTTCATCTCTTATTCAACTAATACCGAAATTCCTGCAAACGTGAGGTCTGCTCTATCAAGGGCAATTGAGCTTCGCAGAGTTCTTGACAATGCTGAACAGAACCGCAGCCGGCTTGAATCTGAACGTACAATGCTATTCTCCGAACAGGACAGGATACGTCGTAACCTTGAAGCAGTTGGTGCTCAGAGTACTCAGGGACAGGAATATCTGCGGCGAATGACAGCTCTTGACATTGACATTGACAATATAAACAGGAGTATCACAGAAGCATTGAACGAAAGCAGAAGGGCAAGAAGTGAGTATGATTCTTATATTGCTGCAATTGAGATTTAGTTTGACTTAGCGAACTCGTTTCAAAGAGGCGATATAGATAATAGCCGCTGCCCATATAAAACCAAAGGCAATAAAGTTTTGTACAGGAAATGATTCACGAAAAATTAAAAGACCTGTAAGGAATGTCAAAGTAGGAGATATAAACTGAATAAAACCCATTGTTGACAGAGGGAGCATCCTTGCTCCCTTTGCAAATAGATAGAGGGGAAGGGAAGTTGCAACTCCGCTAAGAATGAGTATTACAATAGTTGATATAGGAAGTACCGTAATATAATTTTGCACATTCTGCCCGCCTTCAAAAACAATAAACAAAAGAAAAAGACCTATTGGTGAAGCAAGCAATGTTTCAACTCCAAGGGATTCTAATGCAGAAAGATTGACTGTCTTCTTAATAAAGCCATAAATTGCAAATGTAATAGCAAGACATAATGATATCCATGGAAGGCGCCCTGTAAGTATTGTAAGAATTAAAACACCGATAAAGGCCAGTGAAAACGAGACAATTTGCATGAGTCTTAGTTTTTCTTTTAGGATAATTATGCCCATTGCTATCGAAAATAAGGGATTAATATAGTACCCAAGGGCTGCTTCTATGGTATATCCGCCTGTCACAGCCCATATATAAAGACCCCAATTAAATGTGACAAGAATAGAAGCTATTATCATGCCGGTTCTTGTTTTTTTATTCTTATAAAATTTAAGCCATGACCTGTTTCCGGCAATAAGCAGAACAAGACCAACAGAAAGCAATGAGAAAATTATTCTAAAGCCGAGTATATGTATGGGATTTATTGCAGAGAGCAATCTCCAGTAAATCGGTAAAAAACCCCATACAAGATACGCCGAAACAGCAAAGAAAACCCCTTTGCCGAAATTACTCATTTATCCCAGGCTTCCAGTACTCTCAAGAAATTGCCGTAAAATATTTTTTCGATTCTCTTATCGCTATACCCGCGTTTTTTTAACTCATCTTCAAGGACAGGATAATAATCACTGCCTGTAACGCCGTCGGGTGCTGCAGGAATACCATCGAAATCAGAGCCCAGGGCTAAGCAATCCTCCCCTGCAATATTTATCATATAGTCAATATGATCTGCAATGATTGTGTGGGGGACAGGAACCGATATCTTGGGCGACCTTGTTAAAATGTCAGAGACTGTAATGCTTGCAGGAGGCGGATTATTCGCACGAGCTTCCATATAGGCGAGACGGTAAGGCTCACTTAAAAAGGAAGAAGCAAAGTTTATACCCACAACAGCACCGCTCTCTCCAAGGGCCTTTAATTGATCGTCATTTAAATTACGTTTTGCTCCGCAGATACTTAGAGCGCAGGAATGTGAAGCAATTATCGGTTTCTTGGATCTCTTAATTACATCCCAAAAAGCGGCAACAGAGGAATGGGAAACATCTGGGATGATTCCAAGATCGTTCATTGCATCCACTACCTTTTCTCCGAAACTGCTGAGTCCCCGCCCTGTATCAACCTTAAAATCCCCTGTGCCTGTGCAGGACTCAATCCAGGACATATTCTGGCTGTGCACCAGAGTCATAATCCGAACCTTTCTCTGCCTTAATTCCTTTAACTTATCAAGAGAATCTTCAATGGCAAGTCCGTTTTCAATAGCAGACATTATGCCAACCTTTTCTCCCTGTAAGACCGATTTTAATTCAGCTGCATTTTCAACATGAATTAAATCCTCATGAGAAGATGAAAATGCATCAACCGCATCAAGTCCCTTTGCTGCACAGAGAAAGGCCTTATCGTGTTCGGTATTTGGCGGAATATAAACTGCAAAGACCTGCAGCCCTACCCTTCCCTTCTTGAGCCTGGGTAAATCAACATGAACTCCGTCTGTAGATACTCGGAGATCCTTTCCATCCATGATATGAAATATGGAATCACAGTGGAGATCTATAACTTTATGAGCCATATCATCCTCCTTTGGCAACTGTACCACGGATGGGCCCATTATTCAAGGATGGTTATCTCTACGCGGCGATTATTATTTCTTCCTGCTTCGGTTGAATTATCATCTATTGGTACGGTTCCTCCCCAGCCCTTATAGATAAAACGGTCTGCACTTATTCCCCTTTGTACCAGCTCGTCAATCATACACCTTGCCCTCTCTATAGATAGTTCCATTTCCCCGGCAGGGCGGCCGACAGCGGCAGTATGACCATCCACAAGGAAATTCCTGTCGGGTATCTGCTTTAGGGCGGCGGCGATCAGATCAAGGCGGTATCTTTCTTCCGGGAGGAACTCAGGTGAATCGGGGGCAAAGCGGATATCTCTTATCGTGAGGCGTATTCCTTCCGGCAGGTGAACCACATCAGCATCAGGGATATTAATAGTTGCAGCAACTTCAACCCTATTCATTGGTATTATTCCCTCTCCGAATGTCAGGGTGAATCCTGCAAACCTGATAGTGGAATTATCCAATAGGGTATATGTCACATCAAGGGTATCTCTCATAAAAACCAATAGCCCGTCATCAACTCGTACGAGGATATCAACATTATGACTGCCCTGTACTTCCAAGAAATCATTTTCCTCAATAGAGCCATTATTTCCGTTAGTACCATAATTACGATATCTGCTTGCATAACCGGCATTAATCCTATGGACAAGCATATCTCTATAAACTTCAATTCCACGATACTCATACTCGGCAACGAAGGGAATAATCAGGGGATTGCCTGTATTAAGAGGATCTGTTGCCCTGCTCCCCGGTGCCTGCCATTTATCACCGGGTCTTAGCGGTCTGGAGGGAAAAGTTGGAAAGTTACGCAGTCTTGGGAAGCCTTTATCATTTTGAATCATTATTGCACCGTTTTGCATAAGCTCAAAACTTACAGGGACAATATCATCAACTCCCCTTGCAATCCGGACTGCATCCCGCATTGTATTCTGCATTACAAAAAAATTTCCCTGATATAATGCGCTTCCATTTGTGCTTGGAAGAATTGTTGCCCTAAGCTCTTGATATACAAGGCCCGTATACCTGCCGTTATCAAATCTGCGCCAATCGGAACGCTCTACTATGGAGTAAGCACCTGTATCTGCAATGGTAATTATGGAGGGCATCGAAGCACTTTGAGAGAAAGATAAACTTTTTGACCCAAAAATCCCGATAATGCATAGGCTTATGAAAAAGAATTTTCTCATATTCCATTATCGGGATAATTAGAATGGCCTTTTAACTGTAAATATTTATGTCTGCATCTGTCCTATGCTCATCCAGATGGAAAACACTCCCCGCCTTATTTACGGTTGAAAGCCTATGGGCAATTATCAGGACAGTCCTGTCCTTCATGAAGGCTTCAAGGCTTTCATGGATAGCTCTTTCGTTTTCATAGTCAAGGGCACTTGTTGCTTCATCAAGGATGAGCACAGGGGGATCTTTAAGGAAGGCCCTTGCAATGGATAGGCGTTGACGCTGGCCTCCTGAAAGGCGTATTCCCCGCTGGCCTATCTCGGTATCATAGCCTTTTGGCAGGGACATTATGAAATCGTGGGCCTTTGCCATTTTTGCTGACCTAATTATCTCATCTTTATCTGCACTCGGTTTCCCATACTCAATATTTTCTGTGACTGTACCGTTAAACAGGTATACATCTTGAGCAACCATACCTATGTTTCGCCTTAATACTTCAAGGTCCATATTTCTGATATCAATGCCATCTATCAGAATCCTTCCTGCATTTAGCTCATAAAACCTGGGAATTAATGAGCAAAGGGTTGTCTTTCCTGCACCTGATGCACCAACAAGGGCAACAGAGCTGCCTGCAGGAATGTCTAGGCTTATGTTTTCAAAAACATTTTCAAGTTCTTCCCCATATTTAAAGGAGACATTATCGAACTTCACATCACCTTTAAAGCGATGCATCGGATTTTTCCCTGCTCCTAAATTTTCTTCCTTTTCCATATCCATTATTTCCATGAAACGGGTAAAGCCTGCTACTGCATCCTGATATAGGCCTACCCATTGGGCGATTCGTGTAAGGGGAGAAGTAAGATATCCGATATAAAGGAGAAAAACAATTAAGTCTGAGGTTGAAATTACGGCTCCTGAGATAAAAATACCACCTGCAGCAACAACCCCTGCAGTAACCAAGGGAGCGAGGAAAAATTCCATTATCGAATAATAATAAGCCTCGTTCCTAAAAATATTTATCCTTCCCTGACAAAAAACTTCATTGGCTTCCTTAAATTTTTCATCCTCTCTTTCTTCATTAGTAAAAGATTTTACAACCCTAATCCCTGAAAGTGTATCTTCAAGATCAGCATTAAGGTCTGCTATTTTCTCACGGTTTTCTCTATAAGCCCGCCTAAGCCTTCCCTGAAAGAAGATGGTATAGAAAATCATAAGGGGTAATAAGGCAAATATTACAAGGGTAAGCCTTGCATCAATACGAAACAGTATTATGAATGCACCAATAAAACTGGCAAGGAAGATAAACAGGTTCTCGGGGCCATGATGACAGAACTCCGCAAGATTGTGTAAATCATTTGTAATTCTGGACATTAAGACTCCGGTTTTCTCCCTGTCAAAAAAGCGCGTGGGCAGTCTCTGGCAATGCTTAAAAAGCGTGTTCCTAATATCCCTCTCCATTCTTGCTCCCATTGCATGACCCTTATTATCGTAGAATAGACCTGAAAAGGTTTGAATAATGATAAACAATAGCATTATAAGAAGGGTTCTAAAGATTAGGGGCATAGCATCGGCGGTACCAAGGGTAAGAACTTCAACTGTGATGAAGCGGATGCATAAGGGTATTGCAAGAGCCGCAAGTGAACTTATAGCTGCACAGGTAATTACGATCAAAAAGAGCAGTTTATAAGGCTTATAGAAAGATACTAATACTTTAAAGTAACGAAATTTTGAAGACATATTTCCTCCGAAAAAATTGAGTAGCGATACGAGGCTTTGTGTAAAAGAGGAAAAATATCAGGTTAAAATTAACAGATTAGTGAGTGTACCTAAATTTCTTTCCTCCCGGCTCAAAGCCGAAGGTTAATGTGGATTTTTTTTGATTGCTGACTTTCATGTCTTTCTCCATTGAATTTAAGTATCTTACCGGATTTTATCATTATTTTTCAAAAGCGTCAATAGGCTGATAATAATATAGCCCGGATTAGTTGACCCGAAGGATTAGCGGCGAAGCCGGTAATCCTGAGAGCCAACTGATCCAGGCAAAATGCCGGGATCAGTTGACAAAATTATAACTTATGGTGATTATAAATAAATGCTGACAGGAAATAAACTAAAGATAATCGCCTCAGTGGTCATGTTTCTCGACCATTTTGTGACTGTTTTCTTTGCCCATAATGAAATGATAAGCCTGGTTTTCAGGCTATTAGGCAGGCTCGCGGCTCCAATATTTTGTTATTTTATTGCTGAGGGGTTTTTCTACACATCAAACCTAAAAAAATATACAATCCGGTTATTAATCCTTGCTGTAATTTCTCATATTCCTTACGATCTTGCATTCGGGCTATCTGTTTTTAGGAATACGAGCGTGGTATGGCCGCTTGCAATGGGTCTGATTGCCCTTACAGCATATAGAAACGAAAAGCTACACCTTTTACTTAAAATGGCAATAATCGGCGCTTGCTGTATTTTATCTTACACTGCAAATTGGAACTTTGTTGCAGTGCTTTGGATTTTAGGATTCGGTATCTTTCACGGGAACTTCAAGCATCAAATGCTGTCATTTATAGTAGTCGGTGTCTTATTCCACCTTGCACCTGTCTTCTATAGATTCGGCTTCTTTCATGATCGTTTCCCCCAATGGTTTCAACTTGGGATTTTCTTTGCAATACCCTTGCTTGCAATGTATAACGGCAAAAACGGCAAGAAGTCCGGATTTATGACTTGGTTTTTCTATGTTTTCTATCCTGCACATTTGATACTTTTATATGTTTTAAAACATTTTACTCATCTCGCCGAAATACTAAACAGGTAATTTCATGAAAAAGACAATTTTAACCATCATTACAGTTACTCTTCTTTTTTTCTTTATAGCTATTTTTGTATATTTGAATAATTTTTCAAGAAACGGCAGAGATATAGAGGCCATAGATTATGTTTACTATCTTAACGAAGGAGGTAATTTTGAGCTTCCCCTTTCAGGTGCAACAGGATTTGCTGCAATAGAACTTAATGCCCATTCTAGTGCAAATGATTTTTCAAGCATTATATTTACCCTTGCACCGGGACAGGGTTTTACGATTATAAGAGAAGAAAATGATTGGTGGAATATAGAATCAGAGAACACAAGGGGTTGGGTTAGACATAAATATTGTTTAATTAATTTACCCGATATTATACCTTCGATTGTATATAATAATACAAATACCTACTCTTCCTTATTTAGATCATCTTTTTATGACATTCCAAATATTACAGGAGAGGCTCTTTATGAAGGAAGAGACTTTAACGAAAGACTCCAAAGAAACGAGTATATCTCTCCTGTAATGTATCCAATGTCTTTTCGTATTTTCGCCGCACAGCAGTCAGCATTAGCTGAAGGCAATACCCTGGTAATTTACGAGGCATTCAGACCCGCAGAAGCTCACGATTTCCTCCATGAACATTTTTCACAATTAGTTGAGGTAAATCCTACTGTAAGAACAGGAATAACGTCAGACTCATTTAATATTAGATGGTTTCTTGCAGAGGCTCCTTATAATCATCAAAGAGGTACTGCAATAGATACCAGCCTAGCAAGAATAGATAATTGGGAAACAAGGAATACAGGTAATTACTTATATATACATATAACCGAATACACAGAGTATCCGATGCAGACTCCGATGCACGAGATGAGTGTAGCATCTGCAATAATGAGTTCAAATGTATTTTCGCGTTCTCCAACAGCCTGGATTGGCTCTGAAATTAATCCAATTGCAACATTTGGGACTCTTCTTTTACTTAGATACTGCTCTGAGGCAGGACTCACCCCTCTCTCGTCCGAATGGTGGCATTTTAACGATCTTTATACAACTGAAGATGCCATTGAAATGGAAAATGAAGGCCGTTATAAAATAGAAAGGACTCATTCAAGACCTCCTTTCTCACAATAAGACTTCTTTTGCATAATATATGGAAGCAGGTGCATCTTTTCCGTAAAAATCGGCTCCTATTTTTTCTGCATATTCCTTTGTTAAAACTGCTCCTCCGCACATAATTTTACATGGCGGTGCGTCAAGCCGCAAGGCTCTTATTGTTTTTTCCATGCTCATAACTGTAGTAGTCATAAGAGCTGATAGACCTACAAGCTTTGCATTATGCTTAATTACAGCCTCTACAACCTTTTTAACAGGAACATCCTTACCAAGATCAATTACCTTAAATCTATGGCTTTCAAGCAAAGCACGAACTATATTTTTCCCAATATCATGAATATCACCTTCTACTGTAGCAAGAACCACAGTACCTATCGTATCGTCAGCAGAACTGCCCATTGCCTTACGAACAATAGAAAATGCTTCCTTTGCCGCTTCTGCACACATTAATAATTGGGGAAGGTATATTTTTCCCTGTTCAAAATAGTTCCCTGCCTTATTCAAGGCAGGGATAAGTTCTTGTTCAATTACTTCCATGGGCTTAAGTTTCAAAAGACTATTCTTTGCACTTAAAGGAGCTCTTTGCTTTAACCCGGAAAAAATGACCTGAGATAAAGTCATCTCTTCAATATTAAGGTCCGGTTTGGCCGGTTCATGATGCTCAATACTATATTGCTCTAAATATTTTTTAAAGTGTTCGTCTTTGCCAAGCAGTGCATCAAGTACAATATCATTTTGCCTAGAATTAATATTGTATTCTTTCAACATATTTGGATTAATAATCGCTGCGTCAAGACCTTTATCTATTGCAAGATGATAAAAACATGTATTTAATACATCACGATTTGCTAATCCAAAGGAAATATTGGATACTCCAAGTATGGTTTTAACCCCAAGTTCTTTTTTTAAAGTGCTTATGCATTCCAGAGTTATTTTTGCTGAATTATTATCAGTGCTTACAGGCATTGTAAGCGGGTCAAATAGAAAGGCTTCTTTGGGAATATTAAATTTGTGAGCATAATTTAAAATCTTTTTTGCAATATCAAGACGAGCCTGCACTGTATTAGGAATCCCGTTTTCATCCAGCGTTAAAGCAACAATAAGGCCTCCATACTTTTGGATTAAAGGAAATATAGAAGACATACTGTCTTCTTTTCCGTTAACAGAATTAATTATTGGTTTCCCGTTATATATACGCATTGCCTTTTCTAAAGCATTAGAATCAGAGCTGTCTATTTGCAGCGGAACATCAACAACGCTTTGAAGATGCTCTACAAAGATTGTTAGTATATTTCCTTCATCAATTCCGGGCATACCTGCATTTACATCAAGAACTTCTGCACCTTCTTCTACCTGTAAAATGCCTTCTTGCAGTACATAATCATAATTTTCTTCTTTAATTGCTCTTTTAAGTCTTGCTTTTCCCGTTGGATTAATTCTTTCTCCAATAATTATAGGTTTAGTACCGAAATTAACGATTTTACTATAGGATGATGCTATAGTTATGTTTTTTTTCTTAATTTCCCGTGGTACTATATTCTTACAATTTTGAACCAAAGATTCTATGTGAAGAGGCGTGGTTCCGCAGCAACCGCCAAGCAGCAAGACACCGTTTTCTGCGCTTTTCTTCATAAAGCCTGAAAATTTTTCCGGGTTAATACTATATGTGGTTTTATTATCAATAATTTTAGGTAATCCTGCATTTGGCATGAGCAATATAGGAGTAGAGCTTAATATTAATGCCCTGTTAATTTGGGGGCTGAGCTCCTCAGGGCCAAGTCCGCAATTAAACCCTATTACATCAACACCAAGGCCTTCAAGCAAGGAAATACTTGTATCGACAGTGCCGCCTGTAAGCATTCTTCCTTTCTCATCAAGGGTAATTGAGGCAATTATTGGCAGATTTGAGTTTTCTTTCGCTGCAAGTACTGCCGCCTTTAGTTCATATGTACAAGACATGGTTTCTATGAGTATTAGATCAGCTTTTTCTCTTGTGCCAATAATGACAATTTCCTTAAACAGTTCATAAGCTAAATTGAAATGCAAATCTCCCAGAGGTTTAAGAAGCTTACCAAGGGGGCCAATATCTAGGGCAATATAACGAGGTTTAGATGTATTACATTCTTTAATTGCGATTCTAGCATTTTCGACAGCATGTTTTATAATTTCTTCTACTGTATAGCCTGTTGCACTCATTTTTACGCTATTACAGCCAAAGGTATTCGTTTTTAGTATATCAGAACCTGCATTTAGATATTTTTTATGAATATCTTGAATCAATTTTCCTTCTTTAATATTCCAAACTTCAGGTAATTCCGATGCCTTAAGTCCAATTGAATGAAGCTCTGTGCCCATTGCACCATCAAAAAATAACAGTTGCTTGCCTAAAAAGTCTCTAATCATTTTTCATCCTTTAAATAGAAACCTATTATACCTGAAACAGATTTTAAGGGAGTTAACATATGAGCCTTTGTTTCACATAATCCAATTTTCTTATCGGCTGATAGAAGCCTTAAAATATCTGTTTGATGCGAAATATCAAAATCACTATAACCGGGAGAAAATCTTGGATTAATTTTTAAACCTCTTTTCCCTAAATCGTAACTAAGCTCATTTTCAATATTATTGCAATAATCTTCAATTTGCGCTGATGCACATGCCTGAATACAGAGTGATACAGAGCTGTCAATTTTAGATCTGCTGAAAATTAACCTGTCAACTTCTGCACCAAGTGTTGCCGCAAAAATATAAACGCCCGTGCAATTATAAAGGCGTTCTGCTAAACCACTACTCTCTATCTTTATACTATCAATAGAAATAATGTTGTCTTTTAAATTACATGGCAATTGAATCATCACATGGCGAGGATCACTAACTTTATTAAGCTCATCTAAACTTGAAGAAATAAGCTGCTCTAAATTATTATCTGCCGGCCCCTTATGTCCCATATAGTGCAGAATATGCTTAATTCTATTCATAAAGTTTATAACCTATAAAATTTCAGAGAGATTTTTCATAATCATTTCTGCAATATCAGGTTTATTCATGGTATATATATGTATTCCGCGGACATTATTTGCTATTAAGTCAATAATCTGTTCGGTTGCATATGCAATACCTGCCTGTCGCATTGCAAGAGGTTTATCTCCAAACTTATCGATAATATTTTGAAAGCGCGGAGGTAAAGCGGTTCCGCTGAATTGGAGAATGCGGCGAATCTGTAATTTATTTGTAACAGGCATTATTCCTGCAAGCACAGGGATATTAATTCCTTTACGGGAAAGCTTATATAGAAACTTATAAAGTACATTATTATCGAAGAACATTTGAGTTGTAAGAAAGTCACAACCTGCGTCTACTTTCTGTTTTAAGTAATCAATATCCTCATCCTGATTACTTGACTCAATATGACCTTCAGGATAACAAGCAGCTCCAATACAAAAACCGCCGCGCTCCCTTATTACTGCTACAAGTTCATTTGCATATTTATATGATCCGGGCGGTGGTTTATCCATATCTTTGGGTAAATCACCCCGTAATGCAAGTATATTTTCAATGCCCATTTTAGCATATTCATCTAAAATTACTGAAATTTCTTCTTTTCCGGAAGCAACACAGGTCAAGTGAGCCAGGGCAGGAACATTAGAGTTTTCTATATGATGTGCAAGTTTCTCTGTATAAAGGGCAGTACTACCTCCTGCACCGCAGGTAACGCTTATAAAAGCAGGTTTAAGGGCCGCAATTTGGCTTGCAATTTCAAATGTCTGTTCCAGCTTTGAACCTGCCTTAGGCGGAAAAATTTCACAGGATGCTATGACCTCTTTACTCTGTAATATGCTAGAGATTCGCATTTTAATGATCTCCTTTCGGCATTCTACGCCTTAAAGCGTTTTAAGCGCAAGGCATTTGAAACAACTGAGACAGAGCTCAAACTCATTGCAGCGGCGGCAAGCATTGGGTTCATTAAAGGCCCGCCAAAGAGATAAAGAATCCCGCCTGCAATAGGGATTCCAAGGGTATTATAAGCAAATGCCCAGAACAGATTCTGTTTTATCGTTCGTATTGTCCTCTTGCTCAAGTTTATTGCAGTTGGTACATCCATAAGATCACTTCTCATTAGGACAATGTCAGCACTTTCCATTGCAACATCAGTACCACTGCCTATTGCGATGCCTGTATCAGCCTGAACCAGGGCAGGAGCGTCATTAATACCATCTCCTACCATTGCCACCTTTTTTCCCTCAGCTTGGAGTTTTTTAACTTCACCGGACTTATCTCCCGGAAGTACCTCAGCAAGCACTCGTTCGATTCCAACCTGTTTTGCAATTGCAGCAGCTGTTTTCTTATTATCTCCTGTAATCATTACAACTTCAAATCCCATCTCATTTAACTTTGCAATTGCACCCTTACTGCTTGTCTTTACTACATCAGCAACAGCAATTATCCCTATAAGCTTATTATCAACTGCAATATACATTGGGGTTTTCCCTTCGCTTGCAAGATCATCAGAATCTTTCTCCATCTCCGAAAGGATTATCCCTCTCTCGTCCATAAGCTTTCGATTCCCTGCAATTACAGACTTTCCGTCTATACTAGCTTCAATACCGCGCCCCGTAATTGAATTAAAACTCTCCGATTTAAGCAATGAAAGTCCTCTTTGCTCTGCCATTGACACAATGGCCTGCCCCAAAGGATGCTCACTGTTTTTTTCTGCAGATGCAGTTAACTGAAGGAGATAATTATCATCTATTTTGGAAATAATATTTGTTACCTGTGCTTTACCCTCGGTAATCGTTCCTGTTTTATCAAAAATAATAGTGTTTATTTTATGAGTAGTTTCAAGAGCTTCTCCGCCCTTAATCAGGATGCCGTTCTCGGCGCCCTTTCCTGTCCCCACCATAATTGCCGTTGGAGTTGCAAGACCAAGCGCACAAGGGCAGGCAATTACGAGCATTGTAATAAAAATTGAAAGGGAAAATGCTGCATTGCCTGTAGCTAAAAGCCAGGAAAGACCTACAATAGTTGCAATAATACAGACAACGGGGACAAAGACTGCACAAACCTTATCGCCAAGTGCCGCAATTGGTGCCTTACTGCTCTGCGCATCTTCAACAAGCTTTATAATCTGCGCTAAAGCCGTATCTTCTCCGACCTTATCTGCCCTAAAATTAATTATACCTGTAGTATTTATGGTTGCCGCATAAACATGATCGCCCGGTTTTTTATCTACGGGCATACTTTCACCTGTAAGCATGGACTCATTAACTGCAGAAAGACCTGAAATAACAGTGCCGTCAACAGGAATCTTTCCTCCGGGTTTAACAAGAATGGTATCACCTGCCTTGACATCGTCAATCGGGATTTCCTTTTCTATACCATCTACTATAATTATTGCGGTTTTTGGAGCAAGGCCCATCAGTTTCTTTATAGCTTCTCCTGTCTTTCCTTTGGATACAACTTCCAGGGTTTTTCCAAGGAGGATAAGAGCGAAGATTACCCCTGCTGTTTCAAAGTATAAAAGATCCACTGCACTATGATCACCTGCTGCAATCTTCCATGTATTATAGAAAGAATAAATAATTGCAGATGATGTTCCAATAGCAATAAGAGAATCCATATTTGGACTACGCCTTATAAGGGCCATAAAGCCTATGGTATAGAATTTATATCCAACCACAACAATAGGAGTTGTTAGAATAATTTGAATAATGGCAAAGTTAAGCGGATAATCCATCATATAATGATGAATAGCCGTCCAAAATGGGAGCCACGGTAACGGCACCATTGGCGCCATTGTTATGTAAAAAAGGGGTAGTGCAAAGATAATTGCAATTAGGGTCTTAATTTTCCATGTTCTAATTTCTTTTTGCTTATATGCCCAATTATCATCGGCCTTACCCGCTTTTTTCTCGGCAAGTACCTTATAACCTGCATTTTCAATTGCTTCTTTTATAAGGGGAAGGGCAATAATCTGATGGTCAAAGCTAAAACTGGCTCTCTCTGTAGCAAGATTCACCGATATAGAACTGACACCATTTAGTTTCTTCAATGTCCTCTCTACACGGGCAGAGCAAGCTGCACAGGTCATCCCGCCTATATTTAAGGTTTCAGTCTTCATGAAATTCCATTATATCTTTAAAATGCGCCAGGTGTTAAGTACTGCAAGAAGTGATACACCCACATCTGCAAAAATAGCTTCCCAGATAGATGCTACACCCATTGAACCTAAAACCAAAAAGAGAAATTGCACGCCAAGTGCGAAAATAATATTCTGCCAAATTATTTTCTTTGTATAGCGGGCAACCTTAACTGCATCTATTAGCTTTGAAGGCTCATCTGTCATTAGAACTACATCAGCGGCCTCAATTGCTGCATCCGATCCAAGTGCACCCATGGCAATACCTACATCAGCAAGTGCAAGCACAGGTGCATCGTTAATCCCGTCACCGACAAAGGCGAGCGATTTCCTTGCCTGCCTTTGGCTTCTAAGCGCATCCAGCTTCTCTACCTTATCCTGGGGAAGCAGACTTGAGTATACTTCATCAATTTTAAGCTCGGCTGCAACAGCATTGGCTACTTCAGAGCTGTCTCCTGTCAGCATTACGGTTTTTCTTACCCCCAGGCCTTTCATTGCCGAGATTGCATTCTTTGAGTCATTCTTTATTTCATCAGAAATTAAGATACAGCCTGCATACTTATTATCCAGGGCAATATAAACCTTTGTGCCAAAATCATCGCTTTCTTTAAAGCTGATATTCTTTATCTTCATCAGCTTTTCATTGCCTGCTAAAATTGTTTGCCCCATTGAATTAACGCTGACCCCGTGCCCTGCAATCTCAGTATATGCAGAAAGTGAATCCTTATTAACTTCCCTTTCGTTTCTTTCTCCATATTCATCGAGAATGGACAGGGCTATTGGATGATTTGAAAAAGCTTCCGCATAGGCAGCTGCTTCAAGAACCTGCTCCTCCCGGAAACCGGGCTCATTCTTTATCCCCGTAACCTTAAAAACACCCTTAGTCAGAGTTCCTGTTTTATCAAATACAATTATGTCCATATCTGCCAGTGCTTCAAGGAAATTGCCTCCCTTTACAAGGACGCCTTTTTTTGATGCCGAACCTATACCGCCAAAAAAGCCAAGGGGAATTGACATTACTAGGGCACAGGGACATGCAATAATGAGTAATACCAAACTGCGGTATACCCAGTCTGCCCATAGACCTCCGAAGAATAAAGGCGGAACAGTAGCAATAAGCAGAGCTAATGCCATTACGACAGGTGTATAGTATCTTGCAAACTTAGTAATGAAGGTTTCGACCTTTGCCTTTCTTGAGGCTGCATTTTCAACAAGATCAATAATTTTTGAAACTGTTGACTCACCAAAGGTCTTTGTTACTTCAATGGTCAATAAGCCATTTTGATTTACCGAGCCTGAGAGTACTTGGTCTCCTTTCCCGGCCTTTCTCGGAATAGATTCCCCGGTTAATGCAGCCATGTTTAGCATTGCCTCCCCTTCAACTACAATGCCGTCAAGGGGAATTTTTTCTCCCGGTTTAATCAAAATGATGTCACCGATTTTAACGCTCTGCGGATCAACCTTCTTATATTCGTTTATGCTTAAATTGATAAGTAAATTTGCATAATCGGGGCGTATATCCATAAGTTCTGATATATTCTTTTTGGACTTGGCAACAGCCATTTCCTGAAAGAATTCCCCTATCATATAAAAAACCATTACTGCTGTTGCACCCGAGTACTCGCCAATACCTATAGCACCAAGGGTGGCAACACCCATGAGGAAATTCTCGTCAAATATCTGCCCCTTTAGAATATTTCTTATCATTCGTACAAGCACCTTCGTGCCTACCAAGAAATAACTCACGGCAAAAAGGCCTATCGCAATATACTCACTCAAAGCAAAGCTAAAGGCATGCTCAAATATCATGCCTATGACAAAAAGGCTGCTACCTATTATTAACCAGGCTGCTTTTGACTTACCCGTCTTGGCAGATATCTCACCCTTATCATCCCGCTTTTCAAGGACAGATACATCGGGTTCATACTTATGGACAATTTTCGACACTGCCTGGTATATATCACCTGAAAACTCTTCTCCTACATCAAATTTCAGGGTGGTATTGATCAAATTAAGAGATACATCCGATATACCTTCAATTTTTTTTATGTTTCTTTCTATTTTTGCGGCACAATTCGCGCATTCAAGTCCTTCTAAGGTATAAACTCTGATCATTCTATGCTCCTTTATTCATGAATATGCTCAAATCCCATTTCAAAGATGTCTTTTACATGGCTGTCTGCGGGGGAATAATAGACTTCCTTCCCTTGTTTCCTGAATTTTACAAGATTAGCAAGGCGCAGGGCTCTAAGCTGATGCGATATAGCCGATTTTGTCATTCCAAGAAGGACTGCAATATCACAAACACACATTTCTTCCCTGCAAAGCGCCCAAAGAATGCGAATTCGTGTACTGTCAGAGAACATCTTATAAAGGTCAGCAAGGTCATAGAACTCTTCTTCCCTTGGCATAACATTACGAACCTTACTCACCACTTCCTCATGGATTACATCACAGTCACATTCCAGCTTTTCTTTCTTCATAACTCCTCACAGTTGAGCAACTGTTCAACTATAATATACTACCATAAATGATTAATGTCAATAGAAAAATAAAAATTTATTTGATAGTTCCGCCGCCCACGACAATATCATCATCATAGAGCACTGCCGCCTGTCCCTTGGTTATTGCCCTCTGGCCCTCGTCAAACTCGATGTCGACAGTACTCTCCGATGTCTGTATTGCAGTGGCCCATTGCTCATTTTGATTATACCTTATTTTAACTTTAACTCGTATCGGGCTTCTAATTTCCTGCAGGGATATCAGGTTAAAATCCCTTATCTTTAAAGATCTGTTAAACAGATCCTTGTCTTCACAGAGGGTTACCGTATTATTTTCTAGATTCTTTGAATGAACATACATGGGCTTATTTAAAGACAGATCAATCCCCCTCCTCTGTCCTATTGTATAGCGGATAATTCCTTTATGCCTTCCAAGTATATTACCTTGCAGGTCAATAAAGTCGCCGCAGGGGAAGGAGGTGCAGGTAAACCTTTCAATAAAATCTGCATACTTTCCCTTGGGAACAAAGCAAATATCCTGACTTTCTTCCTTATCAGCATTATTAAACCTATTATTTTTTGCTATCTCCCTTACCTGTAATTTTGTTAAAGCCCCAAGAGGGAAAATTGTATTGGCCAATTGCTCTTGGGTCATGTTATAGAGTACATAGCTCTGGTCTTTTCCATTATCAAGGGCCTTTTTCAAAAGATAACGGCCTGTTTCTTCATTATACGTAATCTGCGCATAATGACCTGTTGCAATATAATCAATGCCAAGCTGCAGGGCTCTAAATTTTAACTTTTCGAATTTAATATATTTATTGCAGTCTATACACGGATTCGGAGTAGCACCGCTAATATAGATATCTGCAAAGCGCTTCATTACATAATTTCTAAAATCTTCAGTAAAGTCATTTATATAATGAGGAATATCCATTGAAGATGCAGTATTAAGTGCCGCACTTGCATCAAGAAGGGAACAGCAGCTCCTCTGCCCGGTCTCCCCAATATCAGCATTTTCAAAGAGTTTCATGGTAATGCCGATGCAATCAAAACCCTGCTGCTTCATTAAGAAAGCAGCGACAGAGCTATCTACGCCGCCGCTCATTGCGATTAATGCTTTTTTGTTAAGGTTTATTTCCATAGCTAAAGGGCTATCGACTGAGCTCTTCTCTTAAAAAAGTCAAAACATCCATTCCCGTTGGCGGACAGCCGGGGCAAAAATGGTCAAATTCCTCGGTACACTGCCCTACTCCAAGCCTATCCTTAACACCTCTAAATTCCTGGCCTATACTAATCCTTCCAAGGTCTTCCCTTTCTGTTCTTCCGAGGCGGGAAAGAGCAAATACAAGACTTGAATAACAGGCACTGCATGCGCCTTCTTCATGAATAAAGCCTGAAAGAAGTTTAACCTTCCTGGAAGACTTAAGAGAATAGGGAACATGATTATCATCATCTCGAAGCAGTGCATCCGAGCATTTATTGAGTTCAATGACCACAGGCGGGCCTTTTGAGCCAACGCCCAATTTCTCAGCGAGGCTTATATAGGGAATTTCTATTGCGTCATATCCCATAAGATCGGCGGCCCAGGCATCACATAGGACCGGGTCCCTTGCAGCGAAAAGACGATGGCCAAAAACCGGGTTTCCTCCCTCTTCAAAATCAAGGTCCCCGCAAATTCCGTCAACAATAATAAAATCACTTCTAATAGCCGTGTTCAAATGGGCTATGGGCTTGTCCAAGCCAAGGCTGTGGAAGCGGCGCTTCTCATTATTGCTTATAAGACCCTTATTGTTTTTAAGGGCGCAGGTAAGAAGGGTTTGGCAATGTCCCTTAAACACAGGGAGATTTATCATAAAATCAAGATCAAGGGCACTTTGGCATATCTCTATATCAAGACCCTTACAATCTATGGTTTGGTACTCGTCTTTCTGGGTATCTATCAGCTCAATACCGAGCTTTTTTGCAAGGGAAGTATAACCGCAGGCCGAGAAGGCCTTTGCAGTTGAATCTCCCACCCATGAACCTTCGAGAATAACGATATTATCAAACCCGTTCTTTTTTAGATAATTGATAATTCCATGGGCAATTTCAGGGTGGGTTGTTGCACCCTCCAAAGCAGGTCTTGATACTACAAGATTAGGCTTAAGGCCTATACGTTTTTTACGGTCACCTATAAGATCAGAGAGCCCTGCGGCTTCCGCAATCTTCTCTGCCATTTTTACAGGGTCGTACCCGTAAATCAGCAGGATTTCGTTCTTTTCCATTGTGTGTTTCGATTCCTAATGAAAAGTTTATACGAAAAATAAAGACTTATCAACATTATTTTTCCAATATACTTGACTATGGTTTTTTATTCATTGTATGACGGATATATGAAATTTGTCTTTATTTTTCAATTTGGTATTTTCTTTTTACTTGTATACAGTCTTTTTTTGATAATGGGATGTGCATCACCTCCGCCTCAGGACCCTAACGAAGAAATTATAGCCGAAGAACCGCCGCCGGAAGAACCTCCGATGATTGAGCTCAATTTACCTGATGCAAGGGATGACCTTCCTGTCACTTCTTTCAGGGAAGTCTGGGCATATCTTGTTGCAGGAAGGGAGTCCGCCCTTGATATAAGACTTCCAATTTCTGACCTTGCCTATTTTGGTGCGGATGTAAATATTTACGGCCAGCTTATAGGTGTTCCCGCCTTTAGAAATATTGCACATTTCCCCGGGAGAAAGCATCTGGTTATAGCCTGCACAGGCCAGGCAATTTCTTACTTTGTCCTTCTTGAAGGAAGGCCCGAAAGACAGGCCCTGATTTCAGCAATTCTTGAAGCGGCAATTCCATACGACGGGCTTCAAATTAACTTTGAAAGTGTCCCTGCAAGAAGCGGGGAAGCCTACCTCTCCTTTCTTAGGGAACTTAAGGAAGGGCTTGGGGGCAGGATGCTTTCTGTGGCAATTGCTTCAAGAACCAGAACCCTGCAGAATGATGTCTACGATTACGGGCGGGTACTGCCCATCGTGGATCGTATGCTGGTTATGGCCTACGATGAGCATTGGTCAACAAGTGCTCCAGGCCCCATTGCCTCCATGGGCTGGAGTCAAAGGGTCGCAAGATATGCTCTTGATACAATCGGGGAAGGGAAGCTAATAATGGGCCTGCCATTTTACGGGAGAAGGTGGGGGAATATTACACCTAATATGGCCTTTATCCATTCGGGCATAGAGGGTATTAAAAATGAGCAGAATATCACCGAAATTGAGCGACTGGAGGGTGTTCCTAACTTTGTCTATGAAGTACCTGTCAGGATGACAGTATTTTACGAGGATGAATATTCACTTTCTGTAAGACTTGAAATGTATAAAAGGATGGGCGTGAATGCCGTAGGCTTCTGGCGCCTTGGGCAGGAGACCTTGGCCTTCTGGCCTCATATTGCCCTGGATTAGCCGGCTCCCGTGCCCGGAAGCCGGCCTACAAGGACTTATTCTACCTTAAACCTTGAAACTTCTTTTATTAGGTGGCCAATGCCCTCACGGTTCTTAATCGTGATTTGGTTAACCTGGTTTACCGCACTGTTTATCTGATCAGCTCCCGTTGCCATCTCGTTCATGCCTGAAGCAATCTCCTGGGTAACTTTCTCCAGGTTAAGACTTTCCTTGATTACTTCCTTAGCACCCTCGAGCATTTCTTGCGAGCCGCTTTTTACCTGCCTTGTAATATCGTTAACATTGCCAACCCCCTGTAGAATCTGGCGGCTTCCAACACCCTGCTCTTCCATTGCATGACGGATATTCTCTTCCTGATTCGCAACGACCTTTATGCTCGAATCAATTACTTCAAACCTTTGCATAACATTTCCGGTTGATGCCGTAATCTTATCAATGGAGTCCTTCATTTTTTTCAAGACAGTGCTGATGGTTTTTGATTGTTCACTTGAGCTTTCAGCCAGCTTTCTTATCTCGTCGGCAACAACTGCGAACCCCTTCCCCGCATCTCCTGCATGTGCAGCCTCGATTGCCGCATTCATTGATAGAAGGTTAGTCTGGCTTGCAATATTTTTCATTACCGCATTAATTTGCAAAAGACCTTCAGAGTCCCTTGCAATTTCCTGGATATCGTCGACTACTTCAGAAAGACCTGTGCGGCCCACTTCAGAGGCTTCCAAAAGACCCTTTACATTCGTCGAATTATTGACAAGGGTGCTTGTAACAGATTGGATATTAGCAACCATCTCTTCGATTGCACTTGAGGCATCAGAAATATTACTGCTTTGATCCTCTACATGTCCGTTTAATTTATTGATATTCGTTGTTATCTGCTCCATTGTAGCATTAGTCTGGGTCACTGAGGCACTCTGATTTACAACACGTCCCTTAATGCTCTGGAGATTTGCTGTAATCTGATTTACAGCCGCTGCCGTCTGGTTCATATTGCTTGCAAGACCATCACCAATATCTGAAAGAACTGCAGCCTCATCCTTAATATTGATTACAACATTTCTTATCTTTTCCAGGGTAAGGTTAAAATAATGGGCAAGTAAACCTATTTCGTCCTTGGAGTTTAGTACTATACTGCGTGTAAGATCACCCTCTCCTTCAGAAATATCCTTTAAAGTATTGGTCACAGTTACAATTGGTTTTGTCATATAGTGGAAAACGAAAAAGATAATTGATGCAACACTTAAAATTGAGATAATGGCAATAATTATAGTGAATCTTGTAATTGCATTCACATCCTTAAGCATATAACTCTCAGCTACTCCAACCAGGACTGACCAATAAGTATCTGAATTACCAATTTGGATCGGCATCATCATATACTCCACATTGGTTCTCAGCGTAGGATCGTAGGTTTGCCCATGAAAAAAGCTACCCTCTCTTACTGCAAGCATTGCATCCTGCATATTATTCCCATGCTCAAGGTCAACTTCATTCATCTTTCTTCCGATTCGCTCAGGTAGGAAATGTGCAATACTGGAACCATCACCTGAATATATAATCATAAGAGCAATTTCTTCATTTTCCGTAATAGTTTCAATTAAGCTCATCTGAACCAGGTCCAGTTTGATAAGACAGCCTATTCCTCCCATAATCTCATTACTATGAGGATCAATAATTGGTACCATCATCGATAAAATAAAATCACTCTGCCCCATATTTGACCTAAGTACAGGATGCCCTACCTTTTCCATTGTTTGATTAGGGCCTGAAAGCCAGTTCATTACCTCCTCTATCATGGTGCTGTCCATTCCAAGAATTTCACCTGTCTCCCTTGAAAAGGCCATTGCATACTGCCCTGCGGGGCCTGATCCAAGGCGGCCAATGGAAACGGAATCGAGGTCATCGAGGGCATTGGGCTTCCATACTGAATAAACCGCCATCCAGCTCTGCTCCTCTTCGAGCTTATGGAGGAGCATATCATCATAAATATCTCTTCTGATTTCAGGAGGCAAATTCTCATAGCCTGTCATGACATTTGAAAGTGTATGCAAAATGCGTAAATGGCTGTCTGCCATACCCTTCCATAGGGTTGCCTCGTTCTGAACCAGATTCTCAATATTATCGAGGCCCAGCTCTAAGCTTATTTTGGCGGCTCTGTTTAGCATGGTCATGGAAATCCCTGCAACTACTATAGTTACAATGAAAAGGACTAGTATACTTAGTTTAATCTTGATCTTCACAGTTTTTTCTCCTTATTTAGCAATGAGTTTTTAATTTCCTAAACTTAAAAGATGCTTAAAAAGAACAGTTTTTTTATATCTTTTTTTATTCTATAGATAATATATAAAGATTTTTCTCATATCGCAAAGGGAATTTTTTGAATTTTTGTGTGTTTTTTAGAACAGGATGATTTTCTTTAACTATTGTGGCCTGGGAGACTTGAACTCCCATACCTCTCGGCACTAGCACCTCAAGCTAGCGTGTCTACCAGTTCCACCAAGGCCACAATCCATTCTTCACTAATAAGATTAGCTATTTATCCTGCTTATGTCAATAATACTTCCTGTCGATAAAAGAGTATGATGAGTCGAAATCTATCTATCGCAGTGATAATCTGCAGTTTAGTACTTTTAACCGGTTTTTTCTCTTCCTGTGCTTCTCAACCTGAAGTGGTTCCTGAAGAATTGCCGCCCGATCCGAGGGATGATGTCTGGACCCTTCTTGCAAGGGGGGACGGAGACAGGGCAAGAGGATTCTTCCTTGGTGAAGTTGACGTAAATGCCACCGATTCACGGGGTAGAACGCCTCTGCACTATGCGGCAGAACACGAGGACTCACTGCTTGCAACCTTTTTCATAGTTATGGGTGCAAAGGTTGATGCAGTCGATCATGACGGGAGAACTCCCCTTAGCATAAGCGCAGAAAAGCTCGATGGTCCAACCGCAAGGGCCCTTGTAAATGCAGGAGCAGACATCCACTACCCGATGTGGGGCGGAGCCTCTCCTGCCCTAATCGCTGTAAGGGAGAGCAGCACCTTTCTTACGGCCCTCCTCCACCCTGTTGCTCTTGCTTCAGTGGATAATAATGGCAGGACCATCCTGCACCTCGCAGTTGACAACGGAAACCCGGCCTCTGTAAGGACCATTCTTAGAGAGGGTAACCGTAATATAAGCGTAGAGGACAATCAGGGAAAAACAGCCCTGGATATTGCCCTAGAAAGGTCAAATTCGAAGAATCATGCAGAAATTGCCGAAAGCCTCATCCTTTCGGGCGCAACTTCAGAGAATCCCCTTTATACTTACCTCGCACCTGCCGTAAGGAGTGCAAACTATAATATTCGCAGTGCAGACGGAATGGCACCCCTTCATTATATCTCAAGAATCGGTTATATGGGCTATCTGGAATTCATGCTTGAGCGAAATGCCGATGTCAATATAAAAAATGCCTCAGGGGCCACTCCCCTGCATGAAGCAGCACGTTCAGGCAATGTAAGATATATGGAAACCCTCCTTAATAATGGTGCAGACATTCACGCACAGGATGCAAACGGTAACTCCGTATTACATATTGCCATCCCTGCCGAGCACCATCTTGATGCAGTAAACCTCTTCCTTTCTAGGGGTGTAAACCCGAATATTCGCGATATTCACGGAAGTTCTCCCCTCCATACGGTTATCATGCTAAATAGGCACGAGAGTGTTGTAGAGTCGCTTTTAAAAAGCGGAGCTGATGTTACAATTCGGGACATAGACGGCAAGACACCATTATATATTGCAGTTGAAAGGGAGCATATTAAGTATCTTCCCCTGCTCTTAGCCTACGGCTCGGATATTTTCGCAGCAGATAATAACGGGATTAGCCCCTTTGAAAGGGCCCTAAGGGAGAATACAGCCTTAGTAAACCCGATGATTACTTCCGAAACGGTTTTCCAAAATGACAGAGATGGAAATACCATGCTTCATATTACGGTCCGTAATGGGAGCAATATCCCCATAATTAACCGCATCCTCGACTATGGCGGAAATGTGAATGCAAGAAATAAGGCAGGTGATACAAGTCTTACAATCGCAGTCAGGCAAAATGAGGAACAGGCAGGCCTGCTCCTTTTAAGGCGAGATGCTGATATTTTTGCAGGAAATGCCGAAGGTGAAAGTCCCCTATCCCTCACCTTCCCCCCGCCGGGAAGAAGCTCATCCGAATTACGACAGTGGATGCTAAATCCCCAGACCCTTAGCGCAAGGGACGGGCTCGGAAATACGGCCCTCCATTATACCGCAGACTGGCGGCTGGATACCTGGATACCCTATCTTATTCAATTAGGAGCAAATACTGAGGCGGCCAATGCCACAGGGGAAACTCCCATCTTTTCCGCAGTCAAAAGTGATTCACCTTCAACGATAAACGTCTTAATAAACCATGGTGCAGTGCTAATGGCAAGAGATACCCTTGGGAACTCTGCCCTTCATGCTGCCGTTCGCTGGAATTCCCCCCTTTCGGTTGAGGAATTGATCGATTTGGGAGTGGATATTGATAATCATGCACTTAACGGTAAAACACCCCTCCACGATTCAATTCGCATGGGAATGCTGGGAATATACAGGATTCTTATTAGGAGAGGAGCGAACATCGAAGTAAGAGATATGGACGGAAATACACCCTTTGTTGAGGCAGTACTCGCAGGTTTCCCTGAAGTTATGATAGAACTCTATAATCTGGGCACTGACCCCAATATTCGTAATTTCAGGGGCGATACCCCCTTACATATAACTGCAGCAATGAACAGAACAGAACTTACCACCCTGCTTTTGGGATGGGGTGCTTCGATTCATGCAAGAAATGCTCAAGGAAGAACACCTTTGCAAAATGCCCTGCAATATTCATTGCCTCAGGTAAGAACCTTCCTGACAATGGACAGGATCTTCTCTTCTGATGATGACGGCTCTTCAGTACTGCATATTGCAGTGCTTGAGCAGGTTCCTGTAACAACAATCAGCATGATCCTATCTCTTGGAGCAAGGATTTCACCCGTCGATGCCGCAGGCCGTACTCCCCTAAGACTCGCAATTGATTCCGATCAATGGGATACTGCAAACTTCCTTGCAAACTCAGGCGCGGATGTGTTCATCACCGCAAGAGACGGAAATACCCCTGCCGACATTGCCCTAAGAAAGGGTGATGCTGCAATCAGGTCCCTCTTCACAGGAACTGCAATAAGTTCAAGGGATACAACAGGCAATACAATACTGCACTATGCAGCAAGACACGGAGATCCCTCTTCAATACAGTTATTGCTTTCACTTGGAGCTCAAAGAAATGTGGTTAATATTGCAGCGGAAAGTCCTGTCGAAATTGCCCTGAGATGGAGACATGTCGAAGCGGCGGCCCTTTTAAACTAATATAATTTTGTATACGGCCTACAGTAAAGTCTGTGGGTCGTACTATTGTTTTTTCCTTTGTTTTACATCCATGTCAAGTTTTCCTGCCCAAGTATCTGCTTTTTTTCTTATTGTTTCGGCATCATTTTTCTCGCCAAGAATATTATGAATCCTTTTAAGTGCATTTAAAAAGTTAATGCCCATATTAAAATCATCAGTATGATTTGACAGCAGCTCATACTTTTCCCTATATCTGTCAGCCGCATTTGCAAGAAGTTTCTTTATAAGCCTAATATGATTTACCGTAGGTTCATAATCAACAGCTCTCGGGTCTGTATTTGCAACTGCTGTTTTAAGGTTCATTATATTTTTTGCAACTGCAGCATAGCGTCCTTCAAGATCAACGAATGACCATTTCCATTTTGCATTTTCTCCGTATGCATCCTTTATCAGGTTTAGAACCAGTCCTGCCCTCCTGATTAATGCATACCTATTTTGAGCATCAACATCGTTAATTTCACTAAGTTTATCTTCATAATCTGAGTAAGGGACATCGACAAAGGGGCTTACAATTTCTTCAAGGTAGGTGATAGCCTTTACATAGGATTTTCTGGCTTCATTAAGTGACTCCTCACTTTGAATCCTAAGAATTGCCTGAGACATCCCGCATAGTATAAGGTAATTTGATGCAAGGTAGAGCATATCGTCTACAAGTGCAAGGCGGCTATATGCCGCTTGAGGGCCCCCCCTCTCTATTGCCTTTTTACCCGCAGATTCCTTTTTTAACTGAGTCTGTATTATATCTCTATATGGTTTAGTTTTTTCAATATATTGATTACGACCAACACTTGTAATCTTCAACATATCACTTCTCCATACCCTTAGCTCTTACCGTATTTTGCCAATAATTCATCGGCATGTGCAAGAGCCGCATCCCCCGAATCACCTGCAAGCATCCTGGCAATTTCAAGACGCCTCTCTTCTGCATATAGGGAAGTGATGCCTGTTATTGTCCTTTCAATAGATTGGGCATCCTTCCTGTCAACTTTTTTTTGCACTAATAAATGATTATCTGCTCGAACGGCAATACTTGCAAGATGGGTAACACAAAATATTTGTTTTTCTTTTCCAATCAAGGAAAGATATTCACCTACAGACAGAGCAACCTCCCCGCCTATGCCGGTATCGACTTCATCAAAAACGAGGGTCTCCGCACCGCTGTCCCCATTCCCGCAGAGTATGGTCTTAATTGCGAGCATCACACGGGATAATTCACCGCCGGATGCAATGCGGCTGAGATCCTTTAACGGTTCCCCGGTATTTGCCGAAAACATGAACTCAATATCGTCTGCTCCGTATGGGCCGCAGACAAAACCTCTATCCTTTCCCTTTGATAGAACCTGTGCCGAAAAAGCGGCATTCGGCATCCCAAGCCTTTTAAGAATTTCAGTAATACCCTTATTCAGCTTCTTTGCACCCTCTTTCCTCTCTGCAGATAAAAACGAAGCCTTTGATGTAAGGTCCTTTTCAAGTCCTGCAATTTGATTTTTTATGATAGTTTGATTTTCAACAGCTCCCGAAAGAGCTTCAATTTCGAGGGCCGCTTCTGTCATATATTTCAATACTCCGCTCTCGTCGGAAGAAGAACTATCGGAAATACTATTACCCGATGGCCTATATTTTTTCCTCAGTTTATACAATAGGCTTAGCCTTTCTTCCACTTCTTCAAGCCTCTTTGGATCATAACTCAAAGAATTTCTATAATCCCTAAACTCTGAAGAAATATCCTCTGCCTCATAGTAAAGATCCTCAAGTCTCTTTAGGAGAGGAGACAGGCTGCCGTCAATCGAAGAAGCATTTTCCATTGCCGCCCTTGAACGCCTTGCAAGAGTCAGCAGTGAAGGATCATCATCAAATAGAGAAGAAGCACCTGAATTAACATGGCCGCTGAGCTTTTCAAAGTCTCCAAGGCGGCTGCTTTCACTTTCAAGTTCCTTAATTTCCCCGATTTTGGGGGCTGCCTTGGTTATTTCCTCAATAGCATAATTTAAGATTTCAAGCCTTGCTTCCCTGTCTCTTTCATTTGTAAACAATGCTTCAAGAGCCTTCCGTTTCTCTGAAAGCTCAATAAAAACCCGGTTTAAATCTTTAACCTTATCTTCAAGAGCAGAAAAACGATCCAAATAAACCCTATGAGTATCCTTTCGTAAAAGTGATTCGTGATTATGCTGACCATGAAGATCGAATAAAAACCCCATGAACACTTCAAGATCATTCCTTGTCATGCTCGCACTTTGTATGAAAATAGAACTGCGGCCTGTTGATTTTATTGTTCGCCTAACGCTCAGCCTTGAATCATCAAGCTCAATTTCCCTTTCAGAGAGCCAGGAAAGAGCATCAGTATTTTTATCATCAATATAGATAATTGCAGAAACACTTGCTTCATTAGACCCTGTACGGATTATATCAACGTCAGCTTTAGCGCCAAGAAGAAAACTCAAAGAGCCGACAATTATGGACTTACCCGCCCCTGTTTCCCCTGTGAGTACGGTGAAGCCCTTATCGAAGGAAAGGGTGAGGCTGTCAATTAATGCGAAATTCCTTATAGAAATTTCTTCGATCATACCTCAACCTCATTTTCAGGAATCATAAGGAATTTCGAACGTAAGGTTTCATAAAACCCCTCGCGTACGGAAGCCATTAAGAGGCAGTGATAAGGAGCTTTCTTTAAAAATACCTTGTCGCCGCTTTTCAGCTTCTCCGTTACCTGCCCGTCAACAGTAAGCAAAACCCCGCTCCTCTGATCTTTTTCGATGTCAACCTGCACTATATCATCGACCGGGAGTACAAGGGGTCGGCTTGAAAAGGTAAAGGGGCAAATCGGATTTAAGATCATTGCTTCCAGCTCAGGGTCAAGTACAGGCCCTCCCGACGCTCCCGAATAAGCTGTGGAGCCGGTAGGGGTTGCGACGATTAGGCCATCTGAACGATATAGGCCAAGATTTACAGCCTTCTTCGACTTACTGTCAAAATAAGAAACCTTAAGTTTAATTAGCTTTGCAATGCCTGATGCGGAAATGACTATATCATTAAGACAACAGCCCTTTAGGACTTCCTTCCCTGCTCTTTCAACCCTAACATCCAGCATTAAACGTTTTGAAACAGGTAACTTTCCTTCAAGGCCCTTTATTAAAATATCGGGGCATTCATTTGCATTAACTCCTGCAATAAAACCGAAGGTGCCAAAATTTACGGGGAAAATCGGAACTCCCAGCGGAGACATTGCCCTTGCCGCAGCCAAAACCGTTCCATCTCCGCCAAGAGAAATGGCAATATCATAACCTCTCTCTGTATGAAAATCAGGCTTTCCCTTTGATGCATAAATATCTACAGATATTTTTCTGGAGAATAATTCCGTTTTTATCTTTTGTCCAAACAGCCTTGCTTCTTTTTTCGCGGAATTAATAAAAATGATAGCCCGCTTTGGCATTTAAACCGCCTATAGAAGAGTGCTTTACCTATGGTAAAGTGCCCTCCCTATGGGAGAGTGCTTTGCCTATGGCAAAGCTTGTATTAGTTTGGCAATTTTTCCGGCATCTGTCATCCCCAGTCTGGGGTATATCGGAAAAACTACAGTCCTAAGAGAGAGGGAATAGGCTTCGGGGCATTGCTCGGGAGGAATCAGACCTGCGCCAATCAGGGTATTCTCAAAGGCACTTTCTATGGAAATATCCTTTCGTCTTGCATAAGTTTTTACATCCTTCATTCCTTTTTCAAGAATAAGAGGAAAAGCATAATTATTATATTCATCTGAATGTACAATGAGCTTATGTTTTGTTCTTAGAGCTGATTGTGTATAAACTTGCGCGATTTCTTTTCGTTTGGAAAGGTGTTTTGACAACTCCTTAATCTGCACAAGGGCAAGAGCGGCATTCATGTCGGGAAGGCCGTATTCGGGAACCAAGTTTTGCTGATAGTTCCCGTGGAAAACCTTATTCACTGCATCAGAAGAGCCTGCATTTCGATGTTTTGCGGAATAAAGCAATGCACCTCCCCCTGATGTGAGCATATCTCTTTCTTCAAGGCCTATGATTGTAAGAAATCCGGAAGTTTCTATGGGAGCATCCGGCGACGCAGAGCCGTAACTCTTGGACCAGTCTTCAATTAGGGGTATTCCAAGTTCTGAAATTCCGGGGCCATCACTTAAAAAGCCCAAAGAATGATGGAGAATGATGCACCCCGGCGGCGAGCCTGAATTGCTTGCAATGGCGTTTTCTACCGTTTCCCTATTCAGCATTGCTGTTGAAGAGGCCACATCACAGTATATTGGTATAAGGTCGAGATCAGATATCACTTTTAAATAGTATAAGGGTGATAAAGCCGATATTAGTACACCCTGCCCCTTATTCAGATCTAAAGATTTTAGGGCTAAATAGAGAGCAAGGGCAGGGCTTCTAAGAGGAAGACAGTGATCACAGCGTGTCCTCTCCTTAAAATTTTGAATAAGAATCTTAGCCTGTTCACCCGGGCCTATCTTACCCTCCACCAATGCGGTCAATACCGCATCCATCTCCTTTCTTCTGATGGTTGGAGAGAAAACTTCAATTTTCATTATAATCCGTGACGCATACTATGAAAAGAATTCGCTTAATCTACCTGCGTAAAGCGGCTAATTTTTGCAGTTCTTTTGGATTAAAGAGATCCCTTATATCCAATATAATCAAGTATCCATGCTCCTGGCGTACCACGCCCTGAATATACTCGGCTCCTATCCCGCTTACCATTTGAGGAGGAGGTTGTATCTCCTCTTTTTCTATGGTAACTACCCTTGAAACTTTATCAATGATGACCCCAAGCTTCATGCCGTCAATATCTAGAATAACAAAGCCGGATAAAAGTTCATCTTCCTCGGAAACTGCGATTTTCTTTAGATGAAACCTTTTATGAAGGTTGATGATCGGGATTATTTCACTTCGAAGGTGAAAAATTCCTTCAACATAATTGGGAGCATTTGGAATGGCCCTTACATCCTGAACCCGGACTATTTCCTTTACGTCCATTATATCGATACCGTACAGTTCTTCCCCAAGTTGAAAAGTTACTAATTGATTAGATTCTGCCATAATTAATCTCCATGACAAATATACCATCGTTTATGATTTTTTACAAGTGCTTAAATTTTTTATATTTGGACATAAAAAAACTTGGCAGCGACCTACTTTCCCACCCCTTAGCGGGGCAGTATCATCGGCGTTAGAGGGCTTGACTTCCGTGTTCGGAATGGGAACGGGTATAACACCTCCACTATGGCTACCAAGTATAA
>WRKT01000015.1 GCA_009777995.1 Treponema sp.
AATGATAATAGTCCTCGCAGTATCAGTGGGCCTGGGAACGATTGTCGGGTTTATCTCAATCAGGATACAGGGGCTCTTCCTTGCGATTGTCACCCTCGGCCTCTCGGAGGTGCTCGGGCAGGTCTTTCTCAATGCAGGGTGGACGGGAGGACCAAACGGGATGAGGACCGGTTATATCCGCCTGCTTCCGAATCTCCTAAACATTCGTTCAAACCTGACAATGTTATACTCAATTGTCATAGTAATGATGGTATTATTGATGATACTCACATATAATCTTATAACAAGCCCCACAGGGCGGGCGATGCTTGCAATGAAGAACAGCACATCAGCTGCACAGGCAATGGGAATAAGTATTTTAAGATACCGGCTTTTTGCCTTTATTATAGCAACTGCCTTTGCAGGGGTTGCAGGCTCCCTTCACATGCTTTACGGACAGTATACTGACCCGAACCAATGGCAGATAATGTTTTCACTCAATATACTTGCAGCCTGCCTTGTCGGAGGTGCAAAGTCAATCTGGGGAGTTTTAATAGGGGTTCTCGTTATTTTTGGTCTCCAGCCCCTCTTCTTTCAAGACTTTGCATTTCTTAGAAACAATTCCTGGATTATGACAGTTATTTCGGGTGTACTTATAATTCTCGTTGTGATGTTTTATCCCGGAGGCCTTGCACAGCTCTTTGGAAGCATTGTTCAAAAAATAAAGAATAAATTTTTTGGCTCTTTAAATACACCAAAAGAGACGGTAAGGAATCTTGAAGTATCCCAAAAGGATGTCGAAAAATATGGTATTTTTGCAGAGAAGCAGAGTGCAAGAAAGGAAGAAAAATTAAAAGCAAAAATTATAAAGCATAATGTGCAAAAATTACCGGGTGAAATTGCCCTAAGGCTTGAAAACTTAAGCATGCATTTTGGAGGCCTAAAAGCCGTGGACAACCTCTCCTTTGATGTAATGAAAGGTGAAATTTTCGGATTAATCGGTCCAAATGGTGCAGGAAAAACCACAGTATTTAACTGCATTACACAGTTCTATAAGCCCACGGGCGGCAATGTGCTTTTTAACGACCACTCAGGTCAAACCCTTAATCTAAATAATTTTGCCGTGCACGATATAATTAAAACAGGCATAGTTCGCACCTTTCAAAATCTTGAGCTTGTAAACGAATTAACAGTACTGGAAAATATTCTTATCGCATCCCATACAAGGTATCATACAGGTTTCTTCTCCCACATGATTTTTTCACCGATGCTGAAAAGAGAAAATGCAGTACTGACAGAGAAGGCAATAAATATTTTGAAACAGATGAACCTATATGAAGTAAGAGATGCCTATCCTGTAGGAATGCCCTATGGAGTTCTAAAACGAATAGAACTTGCGCGTACCTTAATGGCGAATGCAAGCCTGATAATCCTTGATGAACCTGCTGCAGGCCTTAACGATAAGGAAACCGAAGAGCTTAGCAAAACGATAAAAGATATTGCAAGGGAGCAGGAAGCCACAGTATTCCTTGTAGAACATGATATGGGCATGGTCATGAATGTCTGTGATCATATATGTGCAATATCGTTCGGAAAGAAACTCGCATACGGTACCCCTGCAGAAATTCAGAAGAATAGGGAAGTACAGGAAGCCTATTTGGGGGTTGAATAATGCAGGATCTTCTTGAAGTAAAAAATCTTGCAGTCGAATACGGAGCAATCAAGGCTGTAAAGGGCATAAGTTTTAAGGTGGGCACAGGGCAGATTGTTGCAATCCTTGGCGCAAACGGCGCAGGGAAAAGTACCACCCTTCGCACGATTTCAGGCATAATTAAACCAAAGGGTGGAGATATCCTTTTTAACGGGAAAAGCATTGTAGGAAAAAGTATTCATTCCATTGCAAAGGCCGGAATTTCCCACTGCCCCGAGGGAAGACAGATCTTAATGGGTCTTACTGTGGAAGAAAATTTAAAAGCAGGTACCTATAGCCTTGTAAAAAAGAATAGGGGGCCCGGGGTAAAAAGCATAAAACAAAATGAAGATTATGTGTATAAAATGTTCCCTGTCTTAAAAGAAAGAAGGAAGCAACAAGCGCATACCCTTTCAGGCGGGGAACAGCAGATGCTCGCAATAGCACGCTCACTGATGTCGAGCCCTACTCTCCTTATCCTCGATGAGCCATCACTCGGTCTTGCGCCAATACTTGTAAGGACAATTTTTACATGCATTAAGGAAATAAGTATGCAGGGTACCACGATTCTGATAGTCGAGCAGAATGCCCTTCAGACCTTAAAAATTGCAGACTATGCCCTTGTCATGGAACTGGGGAATATCAGCATGGAGGGCCCTGCTTCAAAGCTGATTAATGACCAACGTCTTATTGAGGCATATCTCGGAAAAGAGAAATAAGCCTATCCCCACTCTATTAAATTGGCTGCCCAGACATAACCGATTCCTGCGGCCAGGGTTACGACATTCGTACCGTCCTTAATCCGGCCGTTTTGAAGGGCAAGATGAATCGAAAGAATCTGGTCTATCTGTCCGAGGTGGCCATAATTTTCAAGGTAAATTGATTTATCTTCGCTTAAGCCCAGCTCTTTTAAAAGAGCCAGATGAGCAGATCTTTTAAAGTGTAGTATTGCAAGATAGCCGATGTCTGCACGGGTCTTCCCTCCCTTGCGGAGACTTTCATCGATGCATTTAAACCAGTTAACCATGCTCACTTCATTAAGGCGATCCTTCATTTTTTGGGCATCAAAGAGTTTAAGGGATCTATAACCTGCTTCGATATTTCCCGGATTAAAAGGCTCATTAATCCCGCCAACCCGGACCCCTTCAGTCCTTGCAAGAGAGCCGTCTGCGATTATATGAGAGCCAAGGACCTTATTTTTTCCGTAGTTCTTTTTAAGGATCATCGCCCCTGCCCCTGCTCCAAGGTCGTACATCATGGACATGTCCTTATCGGTATAATCGACAAAGTCACCGTTGCGATAACCGCCGACAATCATTACGGTTTTTATTTCAGGGTCTGAAGAAAGAGCGTCCACGGCCATTTTAATTGCCGCACAGCAAGTGCAGCAGCGGTTTTGCACGTCAATGCCCCAGGCATTCACGGCCCCAATTCTGTCCTGGATATAGAGGGCCGATGTGGTAAGGGGATATTCCTTCCATTCCTCTCCTATGCACAGGATAAGATCGATTTCTTTGGGATCTACGCCGGTATTCTTTAGACAATCGAGTGCGGCCTTTGCTCCCATTTCTTGGGTGCCGTCATCCGGGCCCGGGATAGGCTTACTTATAATGCCCAACTTATCGATTACGGCCTCTTCGCTCCAAAGGCCTCCCGTAGCTTTTGAGATTTCCGCTGCGCTCATCTTTGTTTCGGGGATATAAATCCCTGTCCCTACTACCCCTGCATGATGCATTGTATTATGCATTAGAGTCTCATCCCGCCGTTTACCGAGAGCACAGTGCCCGTTACATAGGAAGCGTCATCACTTGCAAGGAAGAGAGCTGCCTTTGCAATTTCATCGGGTTGCCCGAGACGGCCAAGCATGGTCGAAGCGGCAAACTTATCGAGGAGCTCTTGGGGAACGGTTTTAAGTATATCCGTAAGGATATACCCGGGTGCAATTGCATTGGCACGTACAGGCACACCTTTACGCGCAAATTCCTTTGCCCAGGTCTTTGCCATTCCTATGACCCCTGCCTTGCTTGCAGCGTAGTTTATCTGTCCGATATTTCCGTATTCGCCTACTACGCTTGAAATATTGATGATGCTTCCGCCGCCGGAATCTTCCATATGGGGTCCAATGAAGCGTGTAAGATTAAATACACCCTTTAGATTGACTGCAATTACAGCATCCCACATCTCGTCTGTCATCTTTCTTGTCATGCCGTCTTTTGTTATCCCTGCATTATTAACAAGGATATCAATCTTTTTATACTTTTCGATTGCATACTCGGAAAACTTTTTACATGCATCACTGTCAGTAACATCAAGTTTATAGAACTCAACATTATCCGGGGAAGATGCACTCTCGCCAAGATCACAGGCAAGCACCCTTGCCCCCTCGGAAGCAAAAAGAGTAGCCATTGCAAGACCGAGTCCCCTTGCCCCACCTGTTATAACCGCAACTTTTCCTTGTAGTCTCATATCATTACTCCAAAATCATTATGAATATTGTTCATGTTAACATGCCGGGTGAGCATTTGTCAAACAATTTTTTTTTCGCTATACTGAAAGTTCATGGAGTATATTTTTTTTAATGAGGAATCGCGCCTAAAAGGGGTAAATATACCGAAGTCGGCAGTCGGCTTTAAGAAAATGTGCAGGATCTGCGATTCTGCAGAATCCCTCTTTGACGAAAAAGGGTTTTACGATACTTCAGTAGCCGATATTTGCAGCAGGGCAAAAACAGCAGTAGGAACCTTCTATATTTATTTCCAAGATAAGACGGCGATTTATCATTATCTTGTTAGGAACTACTATGTTGTAATAAATAATTACCTTAATAAACATATAGTAAAATGTAAAACTCGCTACGAAATGGAAAGGGAGGGGTTAAAGGCATTTATCCGCTTTGGTCAAGCCCATCCCCAATGCTATAAAATAATTTGGGGCTCATCCCACATAGATCCGGCCCTTTTCGAAGACTATTATACCCGCTTTGCAAGGAGCTATACTGCGGCATTGCAGAGGTTTAATAAGGAGCTGATCCCTGCCGACTATTCGACAATGGCATGGTTCCTAATGGGTATTGCGAACTTTATCTGCTTAAAAGTGATTTTCAAACATAAAAAACTCAAAGGTAAGGAACTTGACGCCCTGCTTGACGAAGTAATGACAATGCTCTCGAAGGGCATTTTCACTAAAATTTAATAATTAAGACCTTGATTGGACATTGAATTTTCTTCACCTTTATGATTTAATAAGAATAGGTAAAATCAAAGAGGCAGGTAAGAATGTTATTTATTAAGAATGCCAAAATTAAAACAATGGCAGGAAAGGATATAAGTAATGGCTGTATTCTTGTCGAAGGCGGAAAAATAAAAGCCATTGGCGAGAATATCCCGGAGCCCGGCGGAGCCGAGGTTATCGATGCCAAAGGCCGCCTTGTTACTCCGGGGCTCATTGACGGGCATAGCCATGTGGGCCTCTTCGGTGAAGGCCCCGGTTGGGAAGGTGCTGACGGAAACGAGATGACCGACCCGATTACTCCCCATATGCGGGCAATTGACTCACTAAACCCGATGGACGACGGCTTAAAAACTTCGGTTCAGGGAGGAGTAACCACGATTGGCACAGGGCCCGGAAGCGGAAATGTCCTTGGCGGAACCTTTGCCTGCATTAAACTATACGGCCGCCGTGCAGATGATATGATTCTAAAAGATAATTTTGCCATGAAGTGCGCCTTTGGAGAAAATCCGAAGCGTGCCTATGGTCAAATGCAAAAGAAAGCTCCTTCTACCCGCATGGCTACGGCTGCACTGCTCAGAGAAACCCTGTTTAAGGCCCAACGCTACTGCGAGGAAATGCAGGAATATGAGAAATCTACTAAGGAAGACAAGAAAAAGCCTGCCTTTGACATGAAACTCCATGCATTGCTTCCTGTAATGAAAAAGGAAATCCCCTTAAAAGCTCATGCACACAGAACTGATGACATCTTTACAGCCTTGCGCATTGCAAAAGAGTTCAACCTTGATATCACTTTAGAGCATGTAACAGAGGGGCACCTTATAGTCGACGAGCTCAAAAAGGAAGATAAATACCTTTTTATAGGCCCGACCTGGGGGATGAAGTCCAAGATGGAGCTCATCCATAAATCCTTTGAGACCACCAAGGTCCTCTCCGATGCAGGCTTAAAGGTCTGTATAACAACTGATGCACCAATAATTCCCCAGGGCGGACTTTCCCTTTGTGCAGGGTTTGCGGTAAGGGCAGGAATGAAAGAGGAGCATGCCTGGGCTGCTATCACTATTAACCCTGCAAGAGCAATGGGCGTGGGAGATAGAGTCGGAAGTCTTGAAACGGGTAAAGACGCAGACATAGTCATTTTTAACGGGAATCCCCTATATGATGTTGGATGCACCGTGGCATATACAATCATTGACGGAAAAATCATTTATAAAGCGGACTAACTTGAAAAAACTTATTAGTATTACTCTTATTGTACTAATGGCATTGATGGTAACCACATGCCAAAGGAATAGGGAGAGCAGCCCTGCTGAAGGCGGACTAACGGAGCTGCGCTACGGCATAATCTCAGAGCCTGTCACCCTTGATCCGCTTTCACCGGCCAATACGGCAGACGGAAGGAGCATACTCTTTAATGTTTACGAGGGCCTTGTAAAGCCTGATCATACGGGAAGACTCCTCCCTGCGATTGCAGAATCCTACTCAATCGAAGATAACGGGCTTACATACGTTTTTACCCTTAGATTGGGGGTAAGGTTTCATGACGGGAGCGAAGTGAGTATTTCCGATGTGGTTTTTTCTCTTAATTATGGAAGAGAAGCAGGATTTGCAGGGTTCAACCGCATCGAAAGCATAGAAGCTGTAAGTTCTAGTACTATCAGAATAACTTTAATTGAAGAGGACACCGAATTTCTTCCGTTTTTAACATTGGCAATAGTGCCCGAATCTAATTCTGAAAGGGAAAGAAATCCGATTGGTACAGGACCCTATTCAATAGAAAGTTATGCACCACAGCAAACACTGGTTTTGGAGAGAAACCCCCACTATTGGCAAAGCGGCTTACCGCACCTTGACCGTGTGACAATTGTCTTTGTTGCAGACAGCAACGCCCTTCTGACAGGTCTAATGGGGGGGAATATCGAAGGTGCAAATATCACAGGAAGTCAGATTTCCCAACTTGATTCAAGGCAATTCGATATAATTCCCTGGTATTCCAATATGGTTCAGTTACTTGCCTTAAATAATGAGGCAAGGCCCCTTGATGATATACGGGTACGCCTTGCAATTAATCATGCCATTGATATATCGGAAATTATTGACATAGCATTTTTCGGCATGGGTGAACCTTCGGGCAGTCCTTTAATTCCCGGCCTCTCCTTTGTTTACGAGGAATCCCTGCGTGATCCCTTCCCAAGGGATATAAACCTTGCCCGCAGTCTCCTTGCCGAAGCCGGCTACCCTAACGGGTTTACATTTGAAATTGCGGTAGCTTCGAATTTCACAATGCATGTGGATACTGCTCAAGTGATAATAAACCAATTGGCAGATATTGGAATCGAAGGAAGAATACGCCTTGTTGACTGGGCAACCTGGCTTTCTGATATTTACCGTAATAGGGATTACGAGGGGACTATAATTTCCCTTGATGCAAACAATATATCACCGAGAACCTTTCTTGCCCGTTATGCGACAGGAGTTGGGAGCAATTTTATTAACTTTTCTAGCCCCGATTTTGACAGGGTTTTTAGTGAAACCTTTAGAGAGACTGACGAAAACAGGCGTGCAAGCCTTTACAGAGAAGCCCAAAGGATAATCTCAGAAAATGCTGCAAGCGTATTCATACAGGACATACTCGGCTTCAGGGCCTTTAGCTCAGGGCGTTTCGGCGGAGTTTTAAGTTATCCCCTTTATGTAATAGACTTTGCCTCCATTTACCGAAATTGAGCCGGAGTGCTTTAAATGGGTTTTATTGGAAAAAGACTTATAATAACACTTATAACCCTTTTTCTGGTTTCACTTCTTAGCTTCTTAGCCTTTCGCCTAATTCCGGGGGACCCCGCTCTTTTAGCTCTTGGAATGGAAGCAACAGAAGAGCAGCTCATCGCATTAAGAGCAGAAATGGGCCTTGATAGGAGCTTAACAGAGCAATATCTTGCTTGGCTCTCAAGGCTTTTTACGGGGCGCCTTGGAGAATCAGGGCGCTTTATGGGGGTATCTGTATCAAGGTTGATCCTTGAAAGGCTCCCTGTAACATTCAGCTTAGCGGGTATCTCTTTAATTTTCATAATTCTGATTTCTGTCCCCGTTTCTCTTCTCTCTGTAAACAAGGAAAATTCTATTGTTAACAGCATTGTCACAACCTTGACAGCTATGGGCATTTCCACGCCCGGCTTTTTTATGGGGGTGGCATTAATCTGGGTTTTTGGCATTGTGTTTAGGGTCTTTGTTCCGGGTGCCTATATAAGTTATACAGAAAGCTATAGCGGTTTTATCGGCTCACTTATTTTCCCGGCCCTCGCCATTGCAATACCAAACGCTGCTCTTATAATTAAATTTTTTAGAGCATCTCTAGTGAATGAACTAAAAGGGGATTATGTTCGCACTGCAAAAAGCAAGGGTGGGAGCAGGTATGGAATTCTAAAAAATCATGTTTTTAAAAATGCATCACTCCCAATAATAACCCTGCTTGGAATGATAGTGGGGGAGATATTCTCGGGCAGTATTGTGATTGAGCAAGTTTTCGGAATCCCGGGCATAGGAAGACTTCTTATTTCATCTATCACATCAAGGGATTATCCTGTGATAGAAACCTTGATGATCTACATAGCCTTTTCGGTAATAATGGCGAATACATTGGCAGATATTTCCCTGCAGATTATTGACCCAAGAATACGTTTAGGGAAAGGGGCATAAAGATGAAAACGGGAATTGTTATACTTTCTTTCATAGGTTTAATCACTCTCTTTGGAATAATACTGCCCCTTGATTATAATGAAATGGACAGCGCAAACAGGTTCAGGGCCCCGAGTTTATCCAGTCCCTTTGGCACTGATAATTTCGGGAGGGATGTTTTTATCAGGGTGATGGTTGGTGCGGGCCATACCCTTTTGACTGCTCTGCTTACTGTTACAGGAAGTGCTATTCTTGGCTGCACCATTGGCCTTATCTCAGGTTATGCGATAGGGATAATCGATGAAGTAATAATGCGCCTAATGGACACTTTGAGCTCCTTCCCGGGTATTCTCTTAGCCCTTGTTCTTGTTTCCCTTTTAGGGAATTCCGGAGGCACTCTTATTTTTGCATTACTAATCCTGTTTATTCCGGGTTTTACCCGTATTATGCGAAACGGAATGTTACAGTATAGAGAAAAAGATTTTATCCTTCTTGCGCGGATTCAGGGAGTACCAAGGTATAGAATAATATTCATTCATATTTTACCGAATTTATTCACTCCCCTGCTTTCAGCTTCGGTTCTTGGTCTTTCCAATGCTATTCTGGCAGAATCCACAATGAGCTATCTTGGACTCGGCCTCCAGCCTCCGATACCAAGCTGGGGAAGGATGCTGTCGGAGTCTCAGGGCTTTCTCATAAATGCACCCTGGTGTGCCTTGGCTCCGGGCTTCATGATCATGCTTACGGTCTTGGGTTTTCATTTTCTTGGGGAAGGCCTAAAGGAAAGGGCAGATTAATGGAAGCTCAAATTTCAATTAAGAATCTGTCTATCGGCATAAAGAAGAGAAAAAAGGGAGAACTTTTAAGCTCGGTTGAAGATATTTCCTTTGATATTTTCCCGGGTGAAATTCTGGGGCTTGTAGGTGAATCAGGCTCGGGAAAAAGTCTTACTGCCCTTTCAATAGCGGGGCTTCTTGGAAAGGATAAGGAAATCACCTCGGGGAGTATTATTTTTAAAGGAGAAAAGGGAGAAAGGGATCTTGTTAACTTAAGCGAAAATGAGTTTAAGGAAATTAGGGGCAAGGAAATATCATTTATATTTCAAGAACCATTTTCGGCCCTAAACCCGTTAATGAGAATAGGGGATCAGATAAGCGAGACACTTTATCTACACGGAGAGAGGGACAGGAATAAAGCTCAGAAACTTGCCTTAGACTATATGGAAAGACTTGGTCTTGAAAACCCTCGCGTCCTTTACAAGGCCTATCCTCATCAACTTTCGGGGGGCATGTGCCAAAGGGTTATGATTGCCCTTGCAATAATATGTAAACCGAAACTCTTAATAGCAGATGAACCAACAACAGCACTCGATCATAAAACCGAAGAGAAGATACTATCACTATTAAAGGAAATTAATTCCTCCCTTGGCCTCTCTATCCTATTTATCTCCCATGATCTTGGAGTAATAAAGGACCTTTGCAGTCGCATCCTAATAATGTATTCGGGTAAGATTTTGGAATACGGGAATACTCAGGATATTTTTACAGGTGCCTCTCATGAATACACTCGAGGGCTTATAGACTCGATTCCAAAGGCCGAAGGAAGGGGCAAGGACTTAAAGGCAATCCCCGGGAGAATCCCCTCCCTTGAAGAGGGCCGCCCTCAGGGCTGTCCCTTCCACCCGCGCTGTAATAAGGCAGGCCCCGGTTGCAAGAAGGATTTCCCTCCTAGTATTTTTTTAAAAAGCGGTCATACGACCCATTGTATAAATTATGATAAATAACCCTGAAAATAAAAGCCTTATAGTAAAGGATGTATCTGCTTATTATTCCTCGAGGCAGTTCGGACTATTCGGGAAAAAAGAAATTAAGCATGTATTAAAGAGTATAAATCTTACTATAAACCGCGGAGAGATATACGGCCTTATAGGTGAATCCGGCTGCGGGAAGAGCACTCTTGCAAGGGCAATACTCGGCCTAATTCCCTATGAAGGTGATATAATAATAAACGGAAAAATAAGAGGAAGGGAGCCGCTATTTTCAGAAATACAGGCAGTATTCCAAAACTCAAGCGCATCCCTAAACCCGGTTAAAAACATAGGCTGGATTCTGGAAGAGCCCCTAAGGGTTAAGCGCTTTGGCAATGCCCTTGAGAGACAGGTAAAAATAGACAAGACCTTAGAGCTTGTTGGACTTAATACCTCCCATAAGAAACGGAGACCGAGGGAACTTTCCTCGGGACAGAAGCAAAGGGTCTCCATTGCCCTTGCCCTAATGAATGAGCCTTCTATTATAATTGCAGATGAGCCGACAAGCGCCCTTGATGTTTCGGTTCAAGCTCAGATCTTAAATCTTTTAAGGGAGCTCAATAAAAACTTAAAGCTTAGCCTTCTTTTCATTTCCCATAATCTGGATATAGTTAACTATTTGTGTGATCGCATCTCTTTCATGCAGGACGGGAAGTTAATAGAAACCTAGTCCTTATAGACCCTCACCACCCTTTTGCTTATTGCACAGGCAAGATCGTTCGGGATGGTATTTAGTTTTGCGGAAAGGTCATTAAGATCAGTGTAGCCGGGGCCGAAAATCGTGACTTCATCCCCGCGTTTTACCTTCGTACCGGGCCCAAGGTTCAGCATACACTGGTCCATGCAGATGCGCCCGACTATCGGGTATCTGTCTTCGCCAATTTTGACCAAATGGTCCCCTGAAAGGCGCCTTGAAAGACCGTCAGAATATCCTAAGGGTATTATACCAATAAAGGTGTCTTCGGGAGTGATATATGTTCTTCCGTAGGAAATGGCCTCCCCCTTTTTCACCTGTTTTATTACCGTGACATTGGATCTCAGTTCCATAACCGGCTTTGCGGGGAGGAGTTTATCTGAAGGGGAATAGCCGTAGCAGAAAATCCCCGGGCGAATCATGTCAAAATATGAGTCTTCGTGAAAAACAAGGCCTCCGGAATTTGCAGCATGAACAATGCCGGGGTCAAGACCGGCATCCCTTATGGAAGAGATTGCATCGTTAAACTTACACAATTGCTCCTTGGTATATGCCATATCATCATCGTTCTCTGAATCCGAAACAGAAAGATGGGTGGCAGTTCCTTCAAGGATTAGGTTTCTGCAATTTACGATTTTCCCTGCAAGATCGGCAGCGGCCTCGGGACGACAGCCGTTACGACCCATGCCGGAATCGATTTTTAAGTGGACTTTTCCCTTTTTATTTAATTGCTCTGCTCCACTATCCAGCATTTGTGCAAACTCAGGGTCTGAGATAAAGGGGCTAAGGCCTGCAGATACAATACTCGGTATTTCTTCGGGCAGGGCCTGTGCAAAAAGAAGGATTGGGGCGGTGATTCCCCCTGCCCTAAGCTCTAAGCCCTCCCCCACTGTTGCAACGCCAAGATACTCAGCGCCTGCTTCAATGGCGATCCGCGAGATTGAAAGGGCCCCATGGCCGTAAGCATCTGCTTTTACAGGGAGACAGACCTTCTTCCCTGCCTTAGACCTTGCCGCTTCCATATTATAACGGAAATTATCCAGATGAATTATTGCTCTACTTGCCTGCATGCTTTATAATACTATATATGCATAGGGGAAAGCAATGAGCGGAGGATTTGTAGTCGGCATCATTTTGGTTTTAGGAATAGGTTTCCTTGTTTTTTTTATCGTAAGGAATATAATTCTGCCAAAAAGGGCTTCTGCTGCAGCAGGTCTTTTAAATGATAAGAATATTCTCCAAACAATGAGAACCGCAAAGGCTGCAATTGATAGAAATCCGCAAGATGCCGAAGCTCATTACCTGCTTGGGAAGGCATATTTAACAGATAAACGGGAAGAACTGGCATTCAGGTCATATCGCAGTGCAAGCCGCCTTGGAATTGCAGGGAAAAACATACCTGAAACAGAGTTTCGAGAGACTATCGCCTATCTATATGCGAAGTTCAACGAAGAAGAAGAGGCTCTTAAAGAATATGTTTTACTTATAAAGCAGCACCCTGAAAACCCGGATTATTATTTTCGTGCAGGAAAGATTTTTTCAAAAAGAAATAGGGCTGACTTGGCAGAACAGTACCTGAGAAAGGCAGTATCACTTAATCCAAAATCAGGAATATTCCGCTACGAGCTGGGCATGCTCTACTATGCTCAAAAGAAAATGAAGGAAGCGGTGGGAGAATTCGATGCTGCAATCAAGATAGATCCCACAGACAATAGCTCAAATTTACAAATGGGCAGGGTCCTGAAAGACGGGAAGGATTTTTCAGGTGCAATTCCCTTCCTTGAAAAGGCATCAAGGGATCAGGAGTATAAGCTAAAAAGCCTTGTGGAGCTTGGCTTCTGTTATATGTCTTTAAAAATGATGGACAAGGCTACCCAGGAACTTGAAAGGGCGACTGCCGTTATTACTAAGGATTCAGATACGGACAGCCTTTATGCACGTTACTTTCTTGGAATGTGTTATGAAAAAAACAGGGATATTACCAAGGCCCTTGCCCAATGGGATAAGATATATGCAGTTAAAAAGAATTTCCGCGATGTCGGAGAAAAACTAACCCAATATATTGAGCATAGAACATGATATCGGAGCTTAGCCCCCTTCCATGGGGGCGTTTCATGGAGTTCATCTCCCCTAATGCTAACCGCTTTTCCATAATCACAGGCCTTTTGGAAGAAGCATTGCTGACTTTTAGGGTATTTGAGGCTGACGGAAACAGGCATATCATCGTAAGCCCTGAAGCTGACGATAAAAATTATCTTAACCGCCCTCCTCCCACAATTCTGGTTGCCCATTATGACAGGGTTGACGGCTCCCCGGGTGCAAATGACAATAGCGCAGGGGTCTTTTTGCTGCTTGAAACAGGACTAAGGTTTAAAAAGGCAGGGAATAAAAATTGGATTATCATTTTTTCCGATAAGGAAGAGCTTAAACCCGGAGAGGGTTTGAACGCTCAAGGTGCCTTTGCGCTTGCCTCAATGCTAAAAAACCTTGGAATGGAAAATTCCCGCATCTTCTGTTTTGATGCATGCGGTACGGGGGATACCCTTGTAATTTCGAGCACCATAGAGCATCTCTTAAAAAACGAGAAAGGAAAGGAAAAACAGCTTAAATCCATTATAGATTTAAGGAATTATGCCCTTAAGATAGCAAGGGACCTTAATATGGCAAAGGTGATCCTGGCCCCAACCCTCTTCTCTGACGATGCAGGCTTTTTTATGGGCGGACTTGCAGCACAGACCATCACAATGCTCCCCGAGGCAGAGAGCAGTCAGTTGGCAGCCCAACTTAGAAAGAATACAAGATTTGCAAATTCTCTTATAAATGCAGAACTCAGACGAAGTAATAATAAACCCGCTTCAATTCCCCAGACCTGGAAAAGCCTGAATTCTCCCAAAGACAGTCATTTCCGTTTAACCCCAAAAAACTTTAAAACAGTCGTAAGATTTGCCCAAGCCCTGTGCAGGGAATAATTACCATGCTATAATAAGCAACTATATTCTCTTTAGGAGGCAGGCATTGCTTGAAAAAAGTTTGGTTCATGATACACTGACTGCTGCCCTGGCAACGGGCGGAGATTTTGCTGAATTGTTTGTTGAAGACAATAAGCGAAATAATATCAGTATGGTAAACGGAGTTGTCGAGAGGTCTCAGAGCGGCATCGATTACGGTGCAGGACTGCGCATCTTTAACGGTTTTAATGCAGTTTATGCCTATACCAACGATACTTCAAGGGAAAATTTGCTGAAAATGGCTAAGGAAGCCGCTGCGGCTATCAAGAAGGACAAGATAAACGGTGTAAAAGAGTTTACGGCCCTTAACTTTGATAATGCACACCCTGTGAAGGTACCCTTTAATACCGTAGAAAAAAAGCGAATCGTAACCTTAGTTAAAGAGGCCTCAAGCGGTGCAATGGACTACGATGCACTTATCACACAAACAACAGGGACCTACCTTGATACCACCCAGGACGTACTCATAGCAAATAGCGAGGGCCTTTGGGCCGAAGACAGGAGGACAAGAACCCGCCTTCAAATACAGGCAGTCGCCTCAAGCGCAACAGAGAAGCAGAGCGGGGGCAAGGGCCTTGGCATGATTAAGGGCTTTGAACTCTATGACGGAGTTGACTTAAAGAAAATCGGAAGGGAGGCAGCCGAAACCGCAGTTACAATGCTGAAAGCTGACCTCTGCCCCGGCGGAAAGATGCCTGTTATAATCGGGGACGCCTTTGGCGGGGTTATCTTCCACGAAGCCTGCGGGCATAGTCTTGAAGCCACAAGTGTTGCAAGAAATGCCTCGGTGTTCTGCGGGAAGCTTGGACAGAAGGTTGCCTCCGACAAGGTTACAGCAATTGATGACGGTACAATGATAAGCGAATGGGGCTCCATCAATATTGATGATGAGGGCTCCTTTGCACGCAAGAATGTGTTAATCGAAAATGGCATTCTTAAAACTTATCTTATAGACAGGTTAAACGGCCTTAGAATGGGCATGGCTACAACCGGCTCTTGCAGAAGGGAATCCTACCGCTTTGCTCCGACAAGCCGCATGACAAATACCTATATTGCAGCAGGGAATGACGAGTTCGAAGACATGGTATCCTCGATAGACCTTGGGATTTACTGTAAGAAGATGGGCGGCGGCTCTGTGAACCCCGGGACAGGGGAATTTAACTTTGCGGTTACTGAATCCTGGATGATACGGGGAGGGAAAATAGCAGAACCCGTGCGAGGTGCAACCCTAATCGGTAAGGGACATGAGATCCTGCTTGGCGTTACCCATGTCGGGAAACACATGACCCAGGACAATGGAATGTGCGGCTCGATTAGCGGCTCTGTGCCTGCAAATTGCGGGCAGCCCCATATTTGCGTGGATGAAATCCTTGTCGGCGGGAGGAAATAACTATGGAAGAAAAACTAACAAAATTTAAGGAAAAACTTTTTGCCGCGGCAAAGGAAAAAGGCTTTAGTGACTATGAGCTTTATGTTAATGTCAGTGACACTTTTAGCGTAAGGGTTTTTAAGGGTGAAATTGATGAGTATAAGAATGCGGGAAGCGCCGGCATTTCCTTTCGAGGTACCTATAACGGAAAGATGGGCAATTCCTATTCGGAGAAGATTGCAGATGATGCAATCCCCTTCCTTGTGGAAAATGCAGCACAGAACGCGGGCATAATTGAAGACCCTGACCATGTCGAGCTTTATCCCGGGGATGCATCATACGAGCAGGTTAAGCAGTTTGAAGAGGGACTTGCAAAGGTTCCCGTTCAGGATAAAATCGACAAGACCCTTGAAATGGACAGGATCGCAACAGGTCTTGATAAGAGAATAGCGGGAATCGATTATTGCGGCGCAGGGACTTCTGAAGGGTATAGGCTTATTGCAAACAGCCACGGGCTTAATGTAAGTGCTAAGTCAAATAACGGCTTTGCCTTTATTTCTGCTCGCGTTACTGAAAACGGACAGTTTAAGGTTGATAGGGAGTTTTGGGCAGGCCATAATTGGACAGAGTTTGTCCCTGAGACCCTTGCAAAAAAGGCTGTTGAGAATGCCCTTTCACAGCTCGGAGCAAAACCTGTGCCAACAGGTGTCTACGATATTTTACTCGAAAGAGATGATGCATCTGCCTTTCTTACGGCCTTTTCAAGTGTCTTTAGCGCCGAGCGCATACAGAAGGGTTTCTCCCTTTTAAAGGGAAAGATTGGAGAAGAGATTGCGGCTAAGGGAGTGAATATTCGCGATGATGCTCTTTTACCGCTAAAGGCAGGGAGCTGCTCATTTGATGATGAGGGTGTTGCGACAAAGAATAAAGCAGTTATTGAAAACGGTGTGCTAAAGACCTTCCTTCATAATACGAAGACTGCAAAGAAAGACGGTGTTTCTTCGACAGGGAATGGTTTTAAGGGAATGGGAGGCTTTAAAGCCCCTGTAGATGTTTCACCAACGAATCTTTATATAGTGCCTTCTAATTCTTCAAAGGATGATCTAATAAATGAGATAAAAACCGGTCTGATTATTAGAGACCTTGGCGGTCTGCATTCAGGGATCAATCCTATATCGGGCGACTTCAGTGTGATATGCGGGGGATATGTGATTGAAAACGGAGTGAAATCCCGCCCGGTCGAACAGATAACGATTGCAGGGAATTTTTACAGTGTTCTAAAGAACATCGTGAAGACGGCTAATGACCTTAATCAATTGCGCGGGAATGTTGCAAGCCCTTCCTTGTGGATTAAGGGGATTAATGTTTCGGGGGAATAGACTCTGAAATTTTGTTTACACTGCAGACACAGCGCTCACAGATTCGAAGAGCCGCGAAGTGGCGGGAAGATGATGTTTGGGTCTACTCTAAAATTCCTCTGTGAGCGCTGTGCAATTTTGATTATAGCTTTGTCTATGTTTATTTTTCTTAGCTGTGTTACAAGAACACAAAGAGAGGTCGCTATTAACGAAGGAACACAGTATGTTGAATTATCCAATTTTATGAATGAAGTTGTTAAACTTGATTCATTTTCCGGGGTAGTTTTAATAATAAATAGCAATGAAATTTTTTTTCAGGAAGCCTATGGGATGGCAGACAAGAGCAGGGGCATACCAAATAACATCAATACAAAGTTTAACATTGGCTCTTGTGCAAAGATGTTTACCGCGTTTGCTATAGTACAGCTTGTTGAACAGGGGAAATTATCTTTTGACGATACTATTGATAAATATCTTAAGGAATTACCGGCAGATGCCGTGGGGAAAATCACTATTGAACATTTGCTAACACATACATCAGGATTGGGAGATATTTTTACTCCTGCTTATTTTGATGATATGAACAATGTTGATACTGTTGAAGGATTTGTTTCTTATATTATCAGCCAGCCCTTGAGAATGGAACCGGGGACACGGTTTAATTACAGTAATGGAGGATATATAGTTTTAGGGAGAATAATTGAAATCATTTCAGGTGAAGATTACTACAGTTATATCCGTAATAATATTTTTGTACCTTTATATATGGATGACACAGATTTTTTCAAAAAAAATGATTTAGTACCAAATTTAGCTTTAGGATACATAAATACAAACAGAATACCATTACCACCGCCGCCGCAGGACGGTCAACCGCGTCCGATGCCGCCTCCTGACAATAGAAATGCTGTCTGGGAAGACAACTTTTCAACACTTCCATTAATCGGTAATCCTTCAGGTGGAGCTTATTCTACAGCTGAAGATCTATTAAAATTTGCAACTGCTTTATTGGGACACTCATTACTGTCCGAGGAATACACAAATACCATGCTGACAGGTAAGGTAAATACCCCAATGGGTGAGTATGGGTATGGGTTTGAAGTTTTAAATCCCGGTGGATATCGTACAATCGGGCATTCCGGCGGAGCTCCGGGTATTAACGCTCTATTTCGCATTTTGACTAATGAAAATTGTATCGTTATTCTTCTTTCAAACTACAATGAGGGAGTACGTAGTATCGAAAGAGATATTTTTACTCAATATATACCTCTTTAAAGAAAAATATGATTTAAATTAAAATGAAGAAAGGGGATAAAAAATGGATTTTAAAGAAAGAATTTGGATAGCGATTAATTTAATGAAAGAAAAAAAATATAAACCTACTGTATTTATTAATATGATAAATGATCATGGTGAAGTAGAAGCTGTTAGACGTCTAATAAATAACCCCCAAGCATCATATGGATTTGAAAAATTATGGAGAATGAATGCTTTGCATTTATCATTAGAAGCTATTATTCTCGAAGAAGAATGGATTGAGCTGTTCTCAGAAGACGAAAGAGTAAGAGCAAGAAGAAAACTAAATCAATGTGGATACAAGAAATAAAAATGCAAAAACAGGCTCCTGTTACATGGGTTGAATATCACTCTGATTCATTTACTAATTATTAGTGATATTAATTTAAAACCTTAGCTCTCTCATCAATCAACCCGTCAATATCTTCAATAATGTATCCGGGGCCTGTTGTATGCAGGGCACCATAGCATTCTACAATATAATCAAAAATTTCATATTTCTCAAATAACTGAATTGTTTCTTTTCCGCAAAGTTTATGCTTGGTTTTGTATATTTCTATACAGTATACTAGAAACTTGGTGACACTATCTATTGGATCCGATTTCATGCTTCCTCCGGGTAGTTGATATGTCCTGTTTCAAGTTCTTCCTCAAAAAGTTCATAGAGAGTTAGGGCACTTAAGTGCCAGAGCTTGCTTGCTTCATTTTCTAACATTGCATAAAGATCAGAATTATAAAATAATTTAGTTGCTTCAATACAGTTTAGTCCTTTATTTTTCATTATAATTTCAATAATCGCAGGATTTAAAATTGCTAAAAGAGCAGAGAGCTTTTCAGGGTTCATCACATTGCCCCCGGATCAAAAGATTCAAGAAATCTCAAGAAAGGCAGAGCTCTTGTTGTTTTAAAAACGAATTGACTATACAGTTCTTTTATTTTTAGAGCTTCGATGGTTTGCTCTACATTGATGATCCCCTGTTCATAAACTATCAAAGTAGCATAGACATCATCATTAGCAACAGGTCCCATAACCAGATCGTATGCCTTACCGGTATATTTACCATTTCTGTTCTGTTGTACGAAGTCAAGCCATAATTTATCAGGCTTAATAAATTTTAGGATTTTTAAGGCAGCCGCAGCTAACTCCTCATCAAAATCATATACATTAACGAACTTTTTCCCATTCTTGTTACGAACTGCCACTTTTCGAGCAAAATCAATTGCCTGCTCTTTACTAACAGTGGTATAGAATCCGGAGCCAAAATCAAGGGTTTTTCTTGATAAATCCAGATTGGGAATTTCAACAATCTGATCACTACCATGGTAAAGAACCATATCCTATTATACACTATCATATTGATAAATTCTATGGTAAGATGGATAATGATTCCAAAAGGAGGAAAGCCAATGAACGAAACGATAAAGACAATAGCCTCAAGGTACTCTTGCAGGGACTTTGCTGACACCCCGCTTACCGAGGAGCAGGTAAAAACCATTGTAGAAGCAGCTCTCGCTGCCCCGAGCGCAATGAACCGCCAGCCTTGGCATATAATCATGGTTACTGACAAGAAATTAATCGATGAAATGGACGAAGAGGGCATGAAAATTCTTGGCTCAGCCGAAGATAAGTCAAGTTATGAGCGCATTAAGAGCAGGGGCGGGAAGATTTTCTATAATAGTCCCTGTATGGTTCTTATAGTCTGTGATGACTCCCGCTTTGGCATTATGGATTCAGGCATCCTGACTCAGAATGTATCACTTGCAGCCCATGCACTTGGACTTGGAAACGTAATTTGCGCAATGGCCAATATTCCTCTTTCAGGGGATAAGGGAGAAGAGTTCAAGAAACGCTTAAAAGTTCCGGAAGGCTTCGGATTCGGCATGGCTGTTTTGGTCGGGACTGCAAAAAGCGGTAAGGAGCCCCATGAACTGGACTTTGGGAAAGTGACATATATTAAATAAAGAGAGGTGAAAGAATGCTAAAGGATTTATTCACAAACAAGGGCATAAATCTTCCGCCGCGGCCAACGGATTTACGCGCTCACAGGAACGCGAACATGATTGTAACCTTGACTTCGGGGAATCTTACAAGCAACCAGAAATCCGTTACGGCAGGAGTCTGTGCCCGAGTTTTCGATAAGGGAGTCTACGGCTTTGCTTCAACTGCATCAATGGACTCAGACAGTGTTAAAAAGGTGCTTGCAAGTGCACAGGATAATGCAGGCTTCTTTGGAGGTAGGGCAAAGAGCGATCTTGGCGACCTTTCTCCCCTCGCCCCGGGCGATGAAAATCCGCAAATCAAGGAAAAGGAAGTACCCCAGAAGATGCTCCTTGACTACGCCAGGGAGCTTGACGCCCATATTGCCGCTAAGTACCCGGGCCTGGCCGGGCGCACAATTATGATAAACTGCCTTGAAATGGAGAAGTTCCTCTTCTCCTCCAACGGCGGAGAAAGCCCTGTAATGAGGAGCCACTCCCTTGTTCCGCGCACCGTTTTAATGGTCTCCATGATCATAAAGGATGCAAAGGGAGCACCAATAAATCTTAACCATGTTGTTTCCGAGTTCGCATTTTTTCCCGATGTTTTAACGAAAACAACCGATCATCATGCAGACCTTGATTCGCTTTATGAAAGACTTGTCAAAAAGAGCGAGGGGGTATATGCAAGTGCAGGAACACATCTGCTTGTAATGGGGCCTGAGATTACAGGAATGCTTGCCCACGAGGCAATTGGTCATACTGTAGAAGCCGATCTTGTAATGGGTGGAGCAGTTTCAGCCCATTTCATGAATAAGCAGGTTGCAAGTGAGCTTGTCACAATGATTGATTATGCCCATACCAAAGAGGACGGCAAACCTGCTCATTGTCCTGTTGTCATTGACGATGAAGGTACCATCGCAAAGGATGCCCTCTTAATTGATAAGGGCATTCTCCGCACCTATATGCACGACAGGGCAAGTGCAAAACGCCTTGGTTATGAGCCAACGGGTAATGCAAGGGCTTGGCAATATAATGATGAGCCCTTGATTCGCATGAGGAATACTGCCATTTTACCCGGGAAATCAAAACTGAGCGATTTAATCGAATCTGTTGATGACGGTTACTATCTTGTAAAAACAGGAAACGGACAGGCAGACGGCACAAGCGAGTTCATGTTCAGCATAAACGAAGGCTATGAGATAAAGGGCGGCAAGATTGGCAAGGCAATCAGGGACACCACTATTTCGGGAGTTGCCTTTGACATGCTAAAAACAGTGGACATGGTAAGCGATGACATGCTATGGCGCAACTCAGGCATGTGCGGCAAGAAGCAGCCGATACCCACTTCTAACGGCGGGCCTGCCCTGCGCTGTTATGCGAACTTGGGGGGGAGGTAATTATGAATAGAATAGAAGCTGCACAATATGCTTTGGATGCTCTAAAAAAAGCAGGTGCCGGGATGGCAAGTGCCGCCGCATCGGAAGGTCATACGGACGAGTTTAATTTTAATACGGGCAAGTTCAGTCTTTATAGAACTCTTTTTAATTCAGGTTTATCGATAAAGGCAATTAAGGACGGCAAAAAGGGAATAGCAAATACCAGTTCTCTTGAAAAAAACGATATTGATGATGCCATTGCCGACTGTATAGCAGCGGCAAATGAGGGAACCCCTGACCCGGCTGAAGGCATTGCAGAAAAAATCGAGAATAAAAAGTTTGAAGCAGGTGTTTTAAATCAGGACAAGGATTCCTTATTCGACCGTATGGAAGAGTTTGTAGGCGAAGTTAAGGAAAAGTATCCTAACCTGAGCATTAGACAATTCATTGCCGAGTATGTAAGACGTGATACTGTGTATTTAAATACGAATGGTGTGGAATTTGAATCTGTTTCAGGGAACTATGATTATCGTACAATGGTTTCTGCCCAAGACGGAGAAAAAACCACATCTTTCACGGGAAGCGGAGCCTCATTTTTAGACCCGAAGAAAAAGTTTCTGGACATGGGTCTAATGCGTGTCACAATAGAAGACACTCTTAAAAGTCTTGATCCAAAGCCCGTTGAAGGCAAGTTTGTTGGGCCTATCATCCTTACTCCTTCATGCCTAATGAATTTTCTTACAATGACAGGAATGAACTTTATTGGAGAAGGCGGATTAATTGACGGCACAAGCATCTGGAAAGATAAGCTAAACCAAACTGTTGCACATCCTTCTCTGTCATTCAGCCTTAACCCATATGATTCTCGCATAGTCTGCGGGGAACGTTTCACTGCTGATGGGTTTGAAAGTAAAGACATGGAAGTGATCAAGAACGGTGTATTAAAGAATTTCCAATTGTCCCTATACGGTGCAAACAAGACAGGAAAACCCCGCTCTCCTAATTCATCAGGATCAATGGTTGTTGCAGGAGGAGATAAAAGTCTTGAAAATATTATTGGCGGGATTGATAACGGTCTTTTAGTAAGCCGCTTCTCGGGGGGTATGCCCGGCCGCAACGGAGACTTCTCCGGTGTTGCAAAAAACAGCTTTGCCATTAGAGACGGTAAAGTTACAAATGCAGTAAAGGAAACCATGATTAGCGGTAATCTTGAAAAGCTCTTTCAGTCGATTATAGCAATTTCAAGTGAAATTATCTGCAACGGTACAAGTGTCCTCCCATGGATGGCACTCGACGGTGTGACAATTTCAGGCAAGTGATATAAAAAAAGGCGGGCAGTACAGCCCGCCTTTTTAATTCGTAATTTAATGACTTTATGAAAATTATTTCCTTAAAACTTGACTAGTAATTACCTCCATGATCGCTTGAAAGTGGTTTTTATCGATGGTATTCGGGACATAAATATCTGGCATGAGGTTATAGCCCTCAAATCCAGGCCATGACTCATTAAAACGTGTTGATACTGTATAACTTATTCCTGAATTTGGTAAAGTAAAAGTATGAATCCCTGCAAAGAAATTTGGCCCATGGCTTGTCGGTATTCCTATAAGAATTACATCATCAACATACTTCTTTAAAAATCCTGCAGTAATGACACCGGCAGAATACGTATTTTCATCAATTAAAACAAGTATTGATCCAATGATCTCTCTTTCATCAATGAGGTTACTTATAAATTGCCTGACTCCACTTAAAATTAATCCACCCATATTCCCTCGAACATCAAAAACTAATGTTTCTATCCCGTTATTCTCTCTAATAACATGAAACACTTCATCGCTAAACTGTGTGAATGGGTATCCTTCTATATCATAGCTTGAGTTGAAGCGTACATGGATCATATCACTTTCAGGAAAGTATTCAAACCAATAATTTGCTTCAATTGGCGAGCTTAAATCATAATTTACTAAAAACCGGTCTGTGTCTTCCTCTGCCCCATGTACGAGAATGTCAGAAAAAAACGTAAATTCTTCGCCATAAGTGTCGAGAAAAGTGAACGGAATATCTGCAGTAGAATTAATAATACCGGTATATAGTAAAGCTTCACTTTTATTAATTAATGACCAAGGTGCCCATCTTGAAAGTACATATTCATTTTCAACAGGGAAAATGGACCCCATAATTTGCACAATTTTAGCAACAGGGACATAATTAATAGCAATCAACTCTGCTCCTAAAGCTCTCTCATCACTTATTAATACTCTTCTTGTAAAAATACCATCAGAAAATGTTGAAAACTGAAAAGGAAATATTTTTACAGTCGGATAGGTAATTCTTGTATGAAGATCGCTTAATATTGATGAGGCTTCTGCAAGACCATAGTATATTTCATAATCATCTAATATCGGTATTTTCCATAGGATTTCTTTTATTTTACTTGAAAATGGTTCATAAAATTCTTTATCCCGGGAATAATCCCGGGCTCTCAATTCCCATATGGGGTCGTAATCAAACCCTCTTCTGAAAGAATTAACACTGTATGTAATTCTATTTCTAAGTAATAAAGGATGATTATTAATCAGGTTCATTGCAAATTCTAAAACATCCTCTTCCCAATCCCTGTCACGGCCCCTTCGTAAAACTAGCTCATACTGCATCAAATCACCGCTAAACGGCTCACTTGCAATTTGTCTTTTTTGAGTATTTTCACATGAGGTGAAAAGCAGAATTATTATTAACAAGGGAGAAAAAAAGAAATAGACAGTATTTTTCCGACAAAATATTTTATACATAACTATCTATATTTTACAGCAATACATGATATTATCTAGCTCTATGAAGAATAAAATCAACTTCTCTTAATATTTTTTCTTATGGTTATCTTGACCCTCTCCTGTAAAGAAAAACACCCTTCAGCTCAAAATAGGTTTATAACAAATTTAGGAGGTTATCCGCCTTTTACTGAAATGTTTTTTCATGGAGGCATAGGATATGAGTTCAGGAATGAAAATCCAAACGCTTTTACTTGAAAATAATTTACTTGAAAAACCTTTCACATATATTTATTACCCTGATATGGGGCATTCTCCGAGGGGGTCTGTACAAATGCTCAGATGGCGAAGCGATATATCAGAATGGCTTCTAGAAGTAGACCCTTAAATTTAACCAAAAATAATAAAAGATAGGATAACTTGCCTAATTTTTTATCAAAATTAATCATAAAACTATTGACTTTACATCTTTTTTGATGTATAAAAAAAAAGGAGTAATAATGTTTTTTAGAGACCATTTAAACGAGAAACTTAAGGATACTGAGTTCAAAAAATTATTTGAAGAAGAACGCAGCCTTCTTAAGTTAGGAATGGCCATTACCGAAGCCCGTGAAAAGAAAGGCATGTCCCAAAAGGAACTTGCTCAGAAAAGCCAAATTACACAACAGCAGTTATCCAAAATAGAAAATGGGGTTAATTGTAATATGCTAACCTTTATAAAGGTATCTTCTGCACTTGGCCTTGATTTAATGATTAATTCTGCCTAACATACTAGGAGCATCATATTAATTAAATTTTATTCGAGAGAGGATAATTATTAAGCAATTATTTTTATGTTTAGTAGTTTCTCTTACGGTTATCTTAAGTATTTCCTGTAAAGAAAAAGAGCCTTCTTCACAAAACAGGCTTATAATGAATCTTATCGGTTATCCACCTTTTACTGAAATGTTTTTCCATGGAGGCAAAGGTTACGAATATAGAAACCTTAACTCTAATAAAGTTTTCATTATTTTAGACGGAAGCAGTTGGACATCTGCTGTTGGGAGGCATGATGGAAAATCCACTCCTATTGCATTACTATCCAGAGTACGAGACAGATATAGTATTTTCGCAGTTGAAAAATTTAATAGAGAAATAGGGGTAAATTATTTTGACTCTATGGAAGAAAGAGAGCATTATACAATAGATAATCTGCTTAAAAATTACTATATGGTGATAAGTGAGTATATTTCTCAAAATGAATTTGAATCAATAATCATCCTTGGACATTCAGAAGGTGCCTATATACTACCTCTATTATATTCAAGACTAAACAACCCAAATATTAAAGCTCTTATTTCTAGCGGAGGTGGCGGTGGGCTCACCTTTTTCGAAAGCCAAAAGATTCTATTGGATAAAAATATTACAGAGACAGACGATTTTTCTACATTTAATGCTCTGGATGAAAAACAGCGAGAGGTCATACTCTCTGCTGCATTACTATTATTATACGAAACAGCGCCATTCCCGGATTTCCCAATTCCGGCAGGTGGAGCTGACAATTTGGAAATGACATTTAGATGGTTTAATAGTATTATGCATTTAGAATTATATGACTATTATAGAGAAATCGACATACCTATTTTATTTCTTCATGGAAAATTAGATAATGTCGTTGCAATTGAAACAACTCAGTATATCGAAACTAATCTGCCTAATAAACCTTTTTATTTTAATTATTTTGATGACATTGGTCATTCATTAACAACAATGCTGGAACTCCTGCAATGGCAGAGAGTTATTACAAATTGGCTTATAGAAATAGACCTATAAAAAAGGCGGGCTGCGAACTTTTGGTACGCAAGCGCCGCCTTTAAAACCTAAGCTATAAAACTTCTACTGATGTACAAAACCTGTGTCGGCTGTTAACTGAATTCTGTGCCACTGACCTACACTGTCGTAGTTCGGGTTTCCGGGCCAAGTAAGGTTATAACCTCTAACCCTATGGTTAACAACGTTAAGGGCTACTGACCAGGAGCTGACTTTGAAGGGTACATTATCATAAATATACTGCTGCCAGTCTGAGTAGACCTGCCTTGAGAAATCGGGATCCCACATTCCTGCACTGTTCATCCTATTAATGATCTCGATATAAGCGGGGCTTGTATATTTTGACCTATTATTTGCAGAGAAGGGTCCCCAAAGGCTTGCCTGGTTCGGGTTATTACCGACAGACCAGCCGCCGGGATAAATATCGAACTCGTATGGTCCGTTTGCATTAATAAGGGTAAGGATCTGCTGCCATTCATGGTAGCGGCCCTCGAAGAGCCTTACTTCAAGGCCGATATCGCGCATTGCCTGCAAGTGGGTATTCTGCTGTGTTTCGGCTGCTGCTGTTGCAGGGGGTGACCAGAGAATGGTAAGCACGAGCTCTGAACCGTCGGGCTTCATCCTATACCCTTGGGCATTACGGCGGGTATAACCTGCCTCATCAAGGAGTCTGTTTGCACCTGCAGGGTCATACCTGTTAAAGTTTAGGCTCCTGTCATGGAACTCTGCGAATTGCAGTGCCATGGGGTTACCACCGGGTACAAGAAGACCCGAGAAGAGGGCCTCTCCGATTTCCTGCCAGGGAATCGCCATGTGGATGGCCTTGCGAAGATTAACATCAGCAAGATTTGCGTTCGGGTCTGCAACTACTGCGCCTGTTACAGGATCCCAGGAGCCGAGTGAGAATGCCCAGAACTGCATGTTTGCTCTCTGGATATTACCGATAAAGGTTGCATTGTTAAGGTCTGCAAATGCCTCATACTGTGCTGAAGGGAAGCCGACTATTACGTCGTAGGTTCCTGCCTGTGCTACAAGAGGTATGGATGCAGGGGGGATAAGGGTGAACTCGACAAAGTCCACATGGGGTCTTCCAAGCCAGTGGTTATCATTTGCCCTAAAGAGGTAGGATTCACCGGGGACATTGGATACCATGATGAAGGGTCCCCAGCCGAGGGCATTATCGCGCACGTTTATATGCTGGGCCATTGTAGCCACGGGGATATGCTCAAGGTGATGCCTTGGGCTTATGGTGGTCCAGAAGCCAAAGTATTCGAGGGCAGGTGTCCAGCCTTCTTCAGTAAAATAGACCCTTAAGGACATTTTATTGGGAGACAGTTCAAGACCTGAAATATGATCCCTTTCCCCTGCGCGGAATTCGCGTGTACCCACTACATTCCATACAAAGCTGGTCCAGCGAATACCTGTATAATCGGGGTTGGAAATTACTTCATAGGCGAAGACGAGGTCGTCGAGGGTGACTTGCACGCCGTCATGCCAGTAGACTGTATGGTTCATGTTGATTAAGATCGAGCGTGTGGGATGATCCCAATCGTCAATGGTGGCCATTCCGTCTCTGCCGATGCGGAGTCCGCCCGGATCTGCCGTGAAGAGAGCAGTGCCCCTCATAAAGGCCTGGGCATCTGAGTCAATTGCGGCAGTTGAAAAAAGCGGGTCCATGAGGCCTGAGAAGGTAACACCGCCTGCTCCGCCGCCCGCAGCAATACGCAGGGTACCGCCCCTAATTGGCGGGTTGGGGTTATCGTAGCTTATGGGGAAACGCGCTAAAATGGCGTTTACCGCAGCCATTGAGTCTCCGCCTGCAACATCCAGAGCAGCAGCTCTGGTTTCTGTGGCCTCCCTGTTACACCCCATAAGGGCAAGCACAGAGATTAGCAGAATTACAGGGATTAAAGCCCAATTCCATTTAATTCTCATAAATAAACTCCTTAAAAAATAATTTACAATACTCAATATTATCATATCGAGGGCATGTTATGGAAGCTCATAATTAGACCTACCTCTGCTGCTGCTGCTTAGGATCGACAGCACGGCTTACAGCAGAACCCACCAGATATATGCATAGAATCATGATAAAAATCAATATTGATGCAGGAAGCCATTGCCAGGCGCGCTGTTGTAGAACAATTGTATCGGTTGCGAGTGAAATATACCTGCCAAGGTTAGGGGTTCCGTGCGGGAGGCCGTAACCAAGAATAGTGAGCCCTGTTTCAAGACCCATATTGCCCGCAAGCGCTAAAATGCTATTTGTAACGATTAGGGATGTTACATTCGGGAGTACTTCGCGGAAAATTATTACGATATTACGACTGCCAAGGGTCTTTGAAGCAGAAACATAGTCAAGTTTTGCCTGCTGTAGTACCTTTGACCTAATAAGCCTTGCCCTTCCCATCCAGGCAAAGGCAGAAAGGACTATTATGAAGTGCCAGGTGGTATAATTAGGAATTGTAGTAACTACGATTATTATGATCATCATTGTGGGCAGCATTATGAAGAACTCTGCTATACGCATCATTATCATTTCCACCCAGCCGCCGAAGAAACCTGCGATAAGGCCGTAAAGAACGCCAAAGACTACTGTTATAAAGGTCACCCAAAGGGCCACAATAAAGGAAGTCCTTGCCCCGAGAAAGAGCATTTGGAGCATATCCCTTCCGCCATGGTCCGTGCCGAGGATGAACTGCCCTCCAAAGCCCTGGGGTGCAAGGTTTAGGGTGCGCAGGTTCACCCTGCTGACTGTCTCCATGTCAATTTGAGCACTGATAATAAAGGCACCCAGAATTATCACAAAAAATAAGACAAGTGCGATAAATGAAGGCTTACTCTGCCAGATCTCCTTCCAGATGGTCTGCAATGTGGAGGGGACTTTCTCAACTACGGCAGTTTCGTAAATTTGGTTTGTTGTATCAGATATCATAAGTCCCCCTATTTAATCCTGATCCTGGGATCAAAAACCGTAAGGGCAATATCGGAAATAAGCCCCCCGATTACGCCTGCTGCCGCATAAAAGGTAAACAGGAATGTCGCAACAGAAAAGTCTCTTATGCCAATGGAAGAGAAGAAAAGACGACCCATTCCGTTAAAATTAAATATCTGCTCGATAATGACTGTTCCGCTCATCAAACCCATGATCACGTAGCCAAAGCTCGATGCTATGGGAAGGATTGAGTTTCTTAAGATATGCTTATTATAGATGGTATTCATGGGAACACCCTTGCTTCGGGCAGTAAGGACATAGTCCGAAACCTTTGCATCCACTATTTCACTTCTAAGATACTGAACTATACCGACAGCTCCAAACAGACCGATTGAAATACCCGGGAGCACCAGATGATGGAGGCGGCTCAAAAATATCCCGAATGTGCCTGTAGCATGAACACTCCAAGTACCATGCATGGGGAACCAGCCAAGGATGAAGCCGAAAATATAAATTACGATAAAACCAAAAACAATCGAGGGCATTGCAACGCCAAAGTATAGGTACCCTGAAATAAGCTTTTCCTTCCATGTATTATTATAGCGTCCTGCAATAATGCCCAAGGGGACAGAAATCCCGTAAACCAAAATCATGGCAAATAGGGAGAGGGTAATTGTATTCCACATTCGCGGGCCTACAACATCCTGAACCGGGGATTGGAACTGCATTGAAACGCCCCAGTCCCCTCTCATGGCCCTTCCAAGCCAGTTCACAAACCTTACATACCAGGGGTCATCCAGACCGTACATTGCGCGTAATTCCAGAATACGCTCCATGGGCATATCGGGATCCTGCATAAAACCGCTTAGGGCATCACCGGGCAGCAGTTCTGCAAGAAAGAAAACAAGCAAAGCAAGGGCAAATAATTGGGGTATAAGTATTAATAATCTTCGTATTACAGTTTTCCACATAAAATCCCGCCTCCTAATTGGGCAGGGCAACGTGATGATCGTCGCCTACCTGTTTTAAATCGTAAACCGAATTTCCCGGCCCATAGTACTTCGAGCGCTCTTCAGCATACTCTTTGGATACCTTGATGCGCTTAGCCTCATTTGCTTCACGTTTCAATGGGTCCATATCGGGGATTGCACTAAGGAGCCTACGGGTATAAATATGGTGTTGGGCTGTCTCATCGTAAATAACCTCTTTTGGACCTGTTTCAACAAACCTTGCTCTGTGCATGATCATCAACTTTTCGCACATATGCTGAACAACCCCAAGATCATGGCTGATAAAGAGGTAGGAGAGTTTTAACTGCTCCTGCACGTCTTTCAGGTAGTTCAAAACTTGAGCCTGAACCGAAAGGTCAAGGGCTGAAACCGGCTCATCGCAGACGATGAGCTTTGGCTTTAGGGCAATGGCCCTTGCAACGCCAATCCTCTGCCTCTGACCGCCCGAGAATTGGTGGGGGTACTTGGAGGCATTATCGGGGGTCATTCCTACAATACGAAGGAGCTCATCGACACGCTTTCGCTCCTCTGCCTTGGTCAATTTTTCAAAGTTGCGTATGGGCTCTGCAATAACGTCAAGAATGCGTTTTTTGGGGTTAAGGGACGACATTACATCCTGGAAGATCATCTGCACGCTCATTCTATAAGGTGAGCGGTTCTTGTTGATGTACTTGGTAATATCTTCCCCATCGAAAACTATCTGTCCCCCGGATAATTCCACGAGACCCAGGATGGCCTTGCCTGTTGTGCTCTTCCCTGAGCCTGATTCACCTACAAGGCCGACAGTCTGCCCTGCTTCTATTTCAAAACTCACGTTGTCCACGGCCTTTACATAGCCGACAACCCGGCCCATAATTCCGCCCTTAATAGGGAAGTAAACCTTAAGGTTTTTTACCTCGAGTAATGCCATACTATACTCCCTCCCCTGCTTTACTCACTCGTCCCGGTTTTACCTCATAATTAAAGTAGAAATCCTTATAACAGGAGCAAAGCACAAAATGATTCGGCTCGACCTCTTTTAATGTGGGGTCTTCCTCGTGGGTGCTTTTATCAATCCACGGAATGCGCGGAGAGAAGCGGCAGCCCTTGCGAGGCAGGTTCTTAAGGGATGGAACTGTGCCCTGGATTACATGCAATCTGCTTGAACCGCTATCCTTACTCGGAATACTTGAGATTAGGGAGCGGGTATAGGGGTGCAGAGGGTTAGAGAATATATCGTGGCAGGAAGCGAGCTCCACAATTTGGCCTGCATACATAACGGCGATCCTGTCTGCCATTTCTGCCACAACTCCAAGGTCATGGGTAATTAAAATGATGCTGGATTCGTGCTCCTTCTTTAATTTGCGGAGCAGATCCAGTATCTGCGCCTGAATCGTAACGTCCAGGGCCGTTGTGGGCTCATCGCAGATTATGAGCGCGGGACTGCAGGAAAGACCGATGGCAATCATGGCCCTCTGTCTCATACCCCCTGAAAGCTCGTGGGGGTACATGGAATGGGCTAGGGAGGGGTTCTCTATGCCAACTTCATCGAGAAGTTCAATCGCCCTATTTTTTCTTTCTACGGGGCCCATGTCCGTATGATATACAAGGGATTCTTCTATCTGGGGGCCTACCCTGAATAAGGGGTTAAGGGATGTAAGAGGATCCTGGAACACCATGGAGATGTCGTGGCCCCTTACCTTGTTTAAGGCTCTCTCACTCAGGGAGATAAGATTCTTGCCGTCAAAGTTAACTTCACCTTCTATCCTTGTATAGTCCAAATTGTGAAGCCTCGTAATTGAAAGGGCCATTGCACTCTTTCCGCAGCCTGACTCACCGACTATGGCGAAGGTCTCGTTTTTGTTAACTGTAAGGTCTACTCCGTCAACAGCGGCATAATATTGGCCGCCCACCCTGAATGATGTTCGTAAGTTCTTAATCTGGAGAAGCGTATCACCCATGTCATCACTCCTATTTTATCTGTAAATTCATGAAAATACCCCGGTGGTTTAATAGTAATTAAATTATGAAGTTGAAATTATGCAAAAGTCAAGGGAAATCTTCATGTATATATTATATACAAACTGCTTTATTTCTGTAATTGTTGTTTTGGATCAACGGCCCTGCTTATTGCATTTCCTATTATATAGATGCACAATATCATGATTGTTATCAAAATCGCAGGGGGCAGCCATTGCCAGGGGCGGAACATCAGCACAACAGTGTCTCTTGCAAGCCCGATATAGATGCCGAGGCTTGGGGTTGTATAGTGCATTCCGTAACCCAGAATTGTAAGACCTGTTTCAATGCCCATATTATAGGCAAGAGACAGGGTGGCATTAGTTAAAACAAGGGAAAGTATATTCGGGAAAATATCTCTAAAAATAATAACGGGTCCCCTTGAGCCAAGGGTCTTGGAGGCTGAAACATAATCCAAACTCGCCTGATGCATCACCTTTGACCTTATAAGCCTTGCCCTGTCTGCCCAGTTAAAGGCAGACAGTACAAGGACAAATTGCCAGGTTCCGCGAAAGGGGATCATGGCGATGATAAAAATAACTGTCATAAGAGTGGGAAGCATTACGATAAGGTCAATGAAGCGCATCATTATATTATCAACATGCCCTCCGTAGTACCCGGAGAAGAGGCCGTAAAGAACCCCCCAAACTACGGTTATAAAGGTTACCCAAAAGGTAAGTATGAAAGATGTCCTTGCAGAAAGCAGCAGCATTATAAACATATCCCTTCCGCCATGATCTGTGCCAAGGATACCTCCGCTAAGGCCTCCGGGGGGTATGTCAAGCGCATGTAGGTCTATGCGGCGTGCTGCCTCTTCATCGATAAAGAGCCTTACCGAAAATGCAGTTAAAATGATTATAAGCAGCAATATAAGGGAAATGAGAGCCGGTTTGCTTTGGATTATCTCATTCCGGATTGTATGCCATAATGTAAGTACTTTCTCTTCCGGCTCAGATTGATCTATAAGCTCCCCGGCATCCTTCACTTTTATACTCCTAATATTTCTCCATAGGCATCCAGCACCGGATCGCCTGAACTTTTTCCTGCCTTTGTGAGTATCTTTTTGGCAAGCACCTTGCCTAATTGCACCCCTTCCTGGTCAAAGCTGTTTAGGTTCCAGATAAAGCCCTGGAACATCACCTTATTCTCGAAATGGGCTAAGAGTGCACCAAGGGCCTGGGGGGTAAGCCTATCTCCGTAAATAAGACTCACTGGCCTTCCTCCGGGGAAGTCCTTATTACCGTTATCACTGCCCTGCCCTATTGCAAAGGCTGTGATCTGGGCCGCAAGGTTAGCATTTAGCTTTGCCTGACTCGTAGACCCGTCAATTACACTGTCATCCTTCCTCTGACTCTGCTTGAAGCCGATGAACTGGAGGGGAATTATGTCCGTGCCCTGATGGAGGAGCTGGAAGAAGGAATGCTGGCCGTTCGTACCCGGCTCTCCGAAAATTACGGGGCCTGTCGAGTAAGAAATCGGTTTCCCGTCCCTGTTTACCCTTTTCCCGTTGGATTCCATGTCCAATTGCTGCAAGTGAGCGGGGAAACGTGAAAGGGCCTGGCTATATGGAAGTATGCAGGTGCATCCCATTTTTAGGAAGTTCCTCTCCCATACACCGATTAGGGCATCCAAAAGGGCGGCATTTTTAGTAATATCGGGGTTAAGGGCTGCCTTATCTGCAGAGGCGGCTCCAATGAGCAGGTCTTTAAAGACGTCATTTCCGTAGGCGAGAGAGAGGATCACTCCGCCGACGGGGGATGTGGAGGAGTATCTGCCCCCGATAAAGTCATCAAAGTAGAATGAGTCAAGGTAGCCGGGGTTATTTGCAAGGGGGCTTGTTTCGCTTGTTACTGCAAGCATGTGTTTCCCGGGATCAAGCCCCGCATTTTTGAGTTTTTCCTTAACGAAGAGCTCGTTTGTAAGGGTTTCCTGGGTTGTGCCGCTTTTTGAAACAAGAACAAAGAGGGTTTCTTCAAGAGGCAGAGAGGAGCTTATCTTGGAAGCGTCATCGGGGTCCACATTTGAGATAAACTCGGCACGGTAGGTGATTTTGCCTTCGGCGGCTGCCCAGTTTTCAAGGGCAAGGGAAAGTGCCCTTGGCCCAAGGTCGGAGCCTCCGATGCCGATCTGTGCAAAGCAGGTGAAGCGTCTCCCGGGGGCGGGGCCGATTTCCCCTGAGCGTACTCTCTCGGTAAATTCTGAGAAGCGGATAAGTTCTTTTCGGTAAAAGGCCCCGAGGTCCCTGCCCTCGTTTTCAACGCTTATGCCTGTTGCCGTCTTTTCATCAAGGCTGCGGGAGAGCTGGTGGAGAACCTTTCGATCTTCCCCCGTATTCATTACTTCGCCTTCTAAAAGGGCCTTATACTTTGGGATAAGCTCCAGTTCATCAGAAAGGGCCTGTAATGCATTTAGAACCTTTTCGTCTACGGATTTTGCTGCCCAATTATAGACAAGTCCCTCTGCAAGAAAGGTCTGGCAAGTTTTAACCCTGTCGGCATTAAGCATCTTCTTGAAGTCGAAGGCTTCCGATTTGTTTGCAATTTCAAGAAGGCCTGCATAACCTGCACTCTTGTCAAAATCCGTATACTTCATATATCCTCCTTTTTTTCTCCCATTCTTTAATACATTAATACGCATTACTGGATTAATCAACAAAAAGTTGCGATAATTATAGTATGGCCTATGGTGCTGAAACCGAATATGACGGTAAGATCATCCTGAACTTCTTCCCGAATAATCTTGAGGTTCGAGGAGACTTCTATCCCCATGAACCGGGCGGAATACCCATAGACGACGATTATATCAGAGACCTTCTTTATAGGGCAAATATAGTTCACGGCATTCAGCACGAGCAGATACATGCCGCCTACGAGGCCTGCACTGTCCACGGAGATACGGTAAGAGATGTATTGATTGCAAAGGGTGATCCTCCTGTTAATGAGGTGCCTGAGCATCTTCAGTTTAACCCTGCACTTAATCAGGCAAAACTTCCCGATGATGAGGATGCCGTTGTAGATCATAAGGAAAGGTCATCATTCATAATAATAAAAAAAGGTCAGGCCCTTGCAAAATTAAGGCCGTTACGAATCGGGGTTAATGGGACTAATATTTTCGGGGGAGATATTGAGTTTAAGGTTGCAAAGCCCCAGGAGGTTTTCCAGGGGGAAAATACCCACATGGAGGGGAGCTTCCTGCTTGCATCTGTGTCAGGTCAATTGGTGCAGACAAAGGGGGCTTTGCATGTAAGAGAAGCCCTGCATATAAAGGGCTCTGTCGGTTACGGTACCGGGAATATCGTTTTCCCGGGGAGCGTTCAGATTGACGGAACTGTTTCTGACGGGTTCAAGATCTTCTGCGGAGATACCCTTACGGTAAAGCAGACCTTTGATGTAAGTGAAGTGGTCACAAAAAATGACCTTAATGTTGCAGGGGGCATAATCGGCCGTGCACAGGCAATGCTGAAAGTCGGCGGCTTGATCAGAACGAAGTTTATCGAGAATTGCAGGGTTGCAGGAAGGATGGATGTAAAGGTAGAGCTGGAAATTCTGAACTCGAATATTTATACGATGGGCTTACTGGAAATGGGAGAGAAGGGCCGCATAGTCGGGAGTGAAATTTATGCATTTAAGGGCGTAAGGGCAGGCTCCATAGGTAAGGCGACGGGGAAGGCTGCAAGGATTCACTGCGGAATTGACTTCGCGATGGAGCAGGAGAAGGAAAGGCATAACCGCGTTCTTTATGCAATATCAAGCAAGATGAAGCAGATTAATACCCTTCTTGAAGACCCTGCAACAAGCACTAAGAAAAGGGAGCAGCTTGAAGTCCATTTTAAAAAGCTTGAAGAAGAGCAGACGAAAACTCAAGAGAAAATCACAGAAATTATTGGAAAACTTGAGAATTTCGAAGCTGCTACCATTGAAGTAAGGGGTGAGATAATACCGGGAACCCTGATAGAGATATGCCAAACTGCACTTTTTGTAACAACTCCCTTAAAAAAGGTAAGAATCAGGCTTGACAGTAGTCAAGGGAAACTGATAATCGATAATTTATAGTATTTTTTACTAAAAATCCTCTAAGGGCTCGTCTTTATCTGCCATATCAGGGATTACATACGCCAAAGTCCCGCTTTTCCTGACCCTTAACTCGGCAAATCCCTTTGCAACAAGGGCATCAAGGGATTTTTTAGCTTCTTCTATGCTGATATCCGCACCAAGGGCGAGATCACTTACAGAAATTACACCATTATTATCTTTTGCAAGTCTTAGAATTATCTTTTCGGGGTGATCTTTTGCGTTTTTTTTCTCGTTGACCACCTTATAGGCTGCGTCATTTGCGTAGCGCCAGTTCCCGGTGTTTCCCGATGCCCTAGAGCTTCTCTGCCTGTAAAAGCTCTGATCGAGAAGCTCCCTTCTAATATTTGCCTCCCTTACCTGATAAGAGAGGGTGAAGAAATCGTAAATTGCGCCAATCATCCCGAGGCCTCCGGTGAACATCCAAAGAAGCCCTGTGGGAATCTTGCCAAGGTAAAATCTGTGAAATCCAAGGGCTCCGAAGCCCGATAATAGCCATAATAGGTATGCAATACCGGTACTATACATATTGCCTTAATTCTAACATTAAATCGTCTTTAGGGCAACTTCGGTTCTGCCAAATCCGCCGAGTTCGGGGTGGGAGAAGTGGTAATCGGCAATTCTCCTGTCCTTTTTTAGATAGTCATGGACGCCCTTGCTCAGAATGCCCTCCCCCTTCCCGTGAATTACAGCGAAACTTGAAAGGCCTCCAAGAATTGCAGCTTCAATCTGCCGGTCAAGGGCAGAAAGGGCCTCCTGTAAGCGCATACCCCTAAGGCTCAGTTCCATGCTCAAGGGGGCTGAAGGAGCAAGATCGACTGTCCAGGACCCGGTTTTCCTTGCCTGCTTCGATGTTTTTTCAGGTTCCCTTAGCTGCAGCTCGCTTTCGTTAATGCTTAATTTTACCGAGCCGATTTCTACTATCCACTTATCTTCGTTTGAGGTCTTTTTATCCTTGCGAATGATTCGGCCGGGTTTTCGGGTCTCGCCTACAAGGACATCGGCCCCGACCTTAAACGAAAGTAGTTTTTCTTTTTTTGGGCCTGTACTTCTTAGGGCCTTGGTCTCTTTAATGAGTTTTTCATCTTCGGCCCTTACCTGCTCTTCTAGATTAGAAAGGAAGTCCTTTACCTTAAGAGTCTTTTCCCTATTGAGCTCTCCTTCCTTAACTTCCCTGACCAAGTTTTCAAGGGTCTTACGGCTTTCTGTAAGGAGCGCTCTTAAGCTGCCTGCACCGTCTGCACGGAGTTCAAGCTCCTTCTGCCTAAGCCTGAGTTGTCTTAAATCGGCTTCACGTCTCTCTTCAATGAGCCGCTTCTCTTCAATTTTTCCTGCCTCTGCAACAAGATCCAGCTCCCTATGCTTTTCCTTAAGTCCTGTAATAAGGGCAGATACATCGGAGCGCTCATTGTCGAGGTAATGGCGGGCCCCCTTTATCAGCTTATGGGGGAAGCCGTTTCTATAGGCGATGTCGAGGGCACGGCTCTCGCCGGGGATCCCCATAACAATTTTATATGTTGGTGATAAGGTTTTCCCGTCAAATTCCATTGAGGCATTCTCTACCCCCTCTGTTGTATAGCCGTAGTTTTTTAGGATTCCGTGATGTGTTGTTACAATCAACCGGCTCTTCTCTTCGATGAAGTGATCTAGAATTGCCATTGCGATGGCGCTTCCCTCTTCAGGGTCAGTGCCTGAGCCAAGTTCATCGAGTAAAACCAAAGAGCGCTCGCCCGAGGATTTTATGATTTGGGCGATGTTTATCATGTGGGCAGAAAAGGTTGAAAGGGACTGGCTTATCGACTGCTCATCACCTATATCTGCATAAACCCCGTCAAATACAGGGAGTAAGCTTATTTGGGATGCAGGGATTGCAAGGCCGAATTGATTCATAAGTGCAAGCAGACCGAGGGTCTTTAGGGCCACGGTCTTGCCCCCCGTATTGGGCCCCGTAATTATTACGGTACGGATTATTCCGGTCATTGCAAGGTCAAGCGGCACTGCATTCCGCCCGAGGAGGGGGTGCCTTGCTTCTTTAAGGATGAGCTTTCCTTCCCTTTCATCACTTATAAAATTATACTTCTTTTCAAAACCATACCGCGCTCTTGCCCTTAGGGTTTCCAAATAAACCATTCCCTTGTGAAAGGCCTTAAGCCTATCCCTTCCGCCTGAAATACTCCCTGTAAGCTCCCTTAAGACGCGTCTAATCTCGGCATCGAGCCGGCGGTTTTCCAGAAGAAGCTCGTTGTTCTTCTCGACGACTTCTTCAGGCTCGATGAAAATGGTTTGCCCCGATGAAGAGACCTCGTGGACTATGCCCCGAATGCGGCCCCTGAAATTTGCCTTGACTGCCAAAACCATTCGGCCGTCCCGCTGGGAAGGAATTTCGGATTGCAGCATTTTCCGTATTTCTTCTTTTTTAACGTAACGGGAACCTGCGCTTTCAATGTCCTTTTGTAAAGAGCGAATCCTTCTTTTGATTTCGCGGAACTCGGGCAAATCGCGCAGATTGCCTTCCCTGTCAAAGACCCTGAAAATCTCTTCGCGAATATCTGAACATTCGGGGAGGGAAGCTAAAATGCCGGGGATTGGGTCATCTTTAAAATCATTGCCGGGTATTACAGGCATTGGCTTTAAGAGCCATTGTTTTAGATTTTCACATCCTGTTATAAAAACGCCGATTGCAAAAAACTCGTCCGCATCGAGGACCATACCGTCGACTGCGAGCTTAGGCAGTACCTGTCCTATTGAAGGGAGGCTTTCCCTTAATTCCCCTCCAAGGAATAACATGCGATTTGTAAGGGAGGAGGTAAGGGCTTTAAGTTCTTTCACTTCTTCTTCTTTCAGGCAGGGCTGCTCGGAGAGGAGCAGTTCCTCTGCCTCGACGCTTAGGCAATAAGAAGAGACATCATTTTTAATTACATCGAACTCAAGGAGTTTAATGGTTTTCTCGTTCACAGCAGCCCCGGATTAATTTCGTCTTTTATTCTAAGGAAGCTCATCCATCTGTCTTCATGGATGAAGCCTGCAGAGACTGCTTCAAGGATTTTACAACCCGGTTCACTCTGATGTGAGCAGGAAAGACCGTAACTGCATTTTCCTGCAAGGGTTGAGAATTCCTTCATGTATAGAATTAAATCGGATGCAGGTATTCCCACAGGAACAAAGCGGCGAATACCCGGAGTGTCGATAATGCGGATACTTCCTCCGGTTGAGTTCTCTTCGAGCAGTATGCCCTGGGTGGTTGTATGATTCCCGCGATCGTATTTTTCGTTAATGCTTCCGATTCTGATATCGAGGTCAGGTATTAGGGCTTTAATAAGACTTGACTTCCCGACCCCCGACTGGCCAAGGAGCATTGAAAACTTCCCTTCGATAAATATCTTTAATTCATTTAACCCCTCACCTGTAAGGGCGGAAATGCGAAATACCCTATAACCTATGCGCTCATAATCTGAAAGCCTTTCCTCGTAGTCAGGGTCAAATGAATCCTTTATCAAATCTTCTTTATTGCAGACTATGACAGCAGGGATTCCTGCTATCTCTGCCTGTAAGAGGGCCCTGTCGAGGAAGCGGGGCCTAAAGGGCGGGGAGAGGGGGCTTGTTATGCAGAGTATAAGGTCAAGGTTTGCTGCAAGAAGCTGGGGGGAGCGGCCTTTTTGGTTATAACGGGCGAACTCGTTCCTTCTCTCTTTTAAGCCGATTATTTGGCCGTCTTTGATATGAACCATGTCTCCGGGGGCTAAGGGGTTATAGTAACCCTTAATGTCTTTTAAGACCTTTCCCTTAATGCGGCATTCTATTTCTTCGCCTTGGGCATTCGAGAGACGTAATAAGAAGAGGTTTCGGGAACCCTTAATTACGAGTCCCGTTATTAAGCTACTGTCCATGTTTATCTAAATAAATCGTTTAATGCAGATTTGGCATCATCTGAAGACTTTTTCGATTTCTGCTCCCCTTCGGTTTCATTCCTGTATACAGGGTTAAGAGAAAACCAATCGCAGAAATTCGCACGCTCCGCATCGGAGGGCTTCTCCCCTGAAGCCGCACTCTCTGCACAGCCGTCCTTGCGCAAATGCCTGCAGTTCTTGCAGGACCTTAGATCCTTTCCGCAATCGAGGCAGGCAAGGGAGCGTCCTATAGGTTCATTCTCTTTTATTGCCGAGCCGCAATACCAACACATATATTGATTATACTATCAAGTGTCATTACTACTCAATACAAAAAAAATAATGTAAGATTATTTTATGATTGATATGAGCTTCTGTTCGGCAGGCTGCGGCCGCCCTGTTATTACAGGTTCTGCTTTGTGTGCTGTACACTCGGCAGACCCTGTAGCCGATGCCGAAAGGCTTGGCGAGCATATAATGGGGCAAACTGCAGTAAGGGACATTTGCGCACAAGGACTTTTTTTTGAAGGGGTGGATTTTTCAAAGCGTCATTATAATTGCTGCAGTTTTTCCAATGCAGTTTTCTATAATTGCAATTTTGGAGGAAGCCTAATGAGGATGAGCTTCTTCGATTTTGCAACCCTTATTTCCTGCGATTTTAAGGGGAGCGATCTTCAATTTATGTCCTTTGCGGGTGCTATAATTCAGAGCTGCAGTTTTGAAGGCTCTGAGCTTGTAAGTATAAACTTCTGCGGAAGCAAAATAAGTGAGTCACATTTTAACAGAACTAACCTTTATAATAGTCGTTTTATTTATGCGGATTTAAGCAGGACGAACTTTATCGATTGCAATTTAAAGAGGACGAATTTCATTCAATCAAAGCAGAACGAAATTTCCTTTCGCTCTTCAAATACTGCAGAGGCTGTATTTAAGCTCGGGGAGTATCAATGAAACTCTATTTTCATTACTGTGCTTCGGGGTTAAGTAACTGTTATTTACTTGGGGGAGATACCGCTCCGCATAAGGCAATAATTATAGATCCCGGAAACATGGACTCTGCATTATTAAAACTAATCGAAGACAATAATTTTGAGCCTGAGGGGATTTTTATTACCCATGATCATATTGATCATGTAAATGGGTTAAAAACATTCTTAAAAATCTACGATGCAAAGGTTTATGCAGTGGCTCCTGAAATAGGGGAGCATGGAACGGTGAGGGTAAGGGACGGAGATAAGATTGAAATAGGGCCTTTTAAAATCGAAGTCTTTACTGTCCCGGGGCATACTTCAGATTCGGTAGTATATAAGATAGGCCGCCTTCTTTTCATAGGTGATGCCCTTAGCGCAAGTCTGATGGGACGCACCGTGAACTCTTTCTCAAAGACCACCCTGATAAATGCCCTTAGAAAAAAGATACTTTCACTGCCGGGAGACTATACGATCTTACCCGGGCACGGACCCCCCACCACCCTTGAAGCCGAGCGCCGATTTAATCTTGATTTAAACTCTTATGAGCAGCAAAAGGATCGCCGCCCAACCTTTAAGATAGACTAGCGCCAGGGCCTACCTGCAGCAAAACCCCATCTATTGTTAACATAATTTGAAAATGCCTCCGCCTCGGAAGTAAAAGCCCTTCCAAGATCGGGCCAGAAACGGTTGCCCTCCCTTGTGCGCTCTTCCCTTGCAGGCAGTATTGCCGCATAGCTTGGGTTCTCTGCAAGCAGGCGATTTGGAATAAACTCCCCGAAGAACCAGGCCGCCCCTGCTGTAGTCTGCTGAAGGATGTGGCCCTTAAACTCTTTTACCATGAGGAACTCATCATTTAAATCGTATTGCTGAACATAAAAGTAGGCTAAAAGAACTTCCTTTGCATAATCGGGGAAATTATCCCATCTTTGCCTTGAAAAAAGCCTAAAGTCTTCGTCAATGAAAAATAAGCCATGGAATGCCTCATGGGCCATGAAACGGGGGCGGAGGGTGGTGCTTACCCTGTCCGATTCTCTTGAAAGGGAGAGAACTGCCCCTGTACCGGGTACAAATTCCTGAAAGCTGTTTCTTCTTATAATGCCTGCCTGCAGAAGTATGTTCTGTAACTCCCTTTCTTCCCTTGTCAGGGGGAAGTTAGCTCTTCTTGCAGTCTCGAAAAACTCGGCTAAAGACTCTGCCCTATAATCATGGGCATTCCACCCGTGCAGGCCCACGAGCTCAGAGTCGGTCATAAGACGGCCGCGGAAGCCCAGTTTCTCGACAAAGAAGGCAAGGCGCTTAAAGAGCCTATCCTGTACAGCAAAGGTGGCCGTATCAAAAATGATAATTTGGGGGAAATCGTCCCAGAGGAAAAACTCATAGCGGCTGTCTCGCCAGTTTTCTATCGGGTAGTTTAAGACATCCCTTGGATTAGACCTTACAGGAGAGCTTTGAGAGAAGGCGGGAAATGCGATTATCAGGAAGCAAAGCAAAAGCCTTTTCATAGAGCTACTATATCTCTCGTTATAAGCTGTGCCAAAGAAAATTTTCTCTCCATAGTGATTTCGTTGTCCTGTCTTAAGAAATTCTCGAAATAGGAGAGGAAGGAATCGGGAAGTTTCTTTAACGAAGACACCTGCCCGTAGTATGCCCTATGCGAAGGTTCGAAGTGCTTATTTATGCAGAGCAGGGTCAGACATGCACTTTTTATGAATCCTGCCGAAGAGCTAAGATAAAAGAAATTATCCTTCTGTAAAACTGCCGAGCCTAAATCACTTAAAAAATGCTCCATCTTTGATTCATGGGCATTCCTCATGCTTCTCCAAAAATCATCGGGTAGATTATCGAGGATATCTCTTATGCCCTGTATCCAATTATTTCTGGAAAATATTACTTCGCCCTTTGAAAGACGGTAAAAGCCATAGGTGCCCGAATCCTTAATAAACCAGAGGGAATCAAGATTATTCTCTGCAATATTTACGAGTTCATCTATCATGCCTACAGACTTATATTCAAGGCGGACAGGGATGTCTCCAATAAGAAAGCGATCCTTACTTTCGTTCCCTGAGGTTTCAAAGGCCTCGAGATCAGGGCCGTAAAGCACCTGCCTCTCCTCTGCCCCGGGTATTGAATCGGTATAGTAAATATCAAGAATCAGGGCAAAATAGGGATGAAGGGTATCCGGGAGTGCTGACTCGTTAAGGGAAACACATTCCACCCCCGGCCACTTTGAAACAATGGAAGCAAATCGATCTACAAGCAATTTTGTTTTATACTTCATTAAAAATCCTTGGTATATTAGTATAACATGGGAAGATGCCAATGGATACACTTGTGTTAATACCCCACATAGAAGTGCAAAGAAGGGTGGAAGACTATAGAGAGGGCCTCTTTAGGGAAGGTTTTCTTGGCGCACATTCCCTTCCTGTCTGCGCACCCATTGCCCTTCTTTCAAGGCCGTTTTCAGGGGAGGAGCTGAAAGCGCTTGCAGAGAATATCCGTGAGCAGAGTCTTGGGAGCGAGGGAAAGATAATCGGAGGGGATACGGTTAAAGGTGAGCTCGGGGAAGTTGAAGGGACACATCTAAAGCTTTTAGGCCCGGCCCTTAATTTAAATTTTGATGATAGGGCCCTCCCCGCACCGGGGAAAATCCTCTCGATAATCAACCGGCCCTGTATCTGTGCTTCGGTAATTAGGGAAGAGCCGAACCTTGATTCACTTAAGCCTTTACGCCTTTCCTTTCGTGCAGCATTCGTTGCAAATCTTAAATTAAGGGCCCTTGATGAAACAGGGTATTCCTTCTCCTGGACCATCGGGAAAGGGGCCTGGCTGAGGAAATATTCTTAAGTAAGTCTTATTCCGGATTCGACTGAAAGATTCCGCTCGCAACTTCTTCCATTGTTTTGCCGTAGTATAGGTAGCCGTAAACAGCAGCAATGCCTGTTACCCTTCTGCCGTATTCTCTTGTCTCGGGGAATTCCACTGTCTCAAGGAAAAGGTCTAGGGGCAATGCACCCCCGGGCCGGGCAAGGTCTTCGTTAACCCAGCGTCTTACCCTGCCCTGTCCGCCATTATATGCAAGGAGGGCGAGAAGGGGGTTCCCCATTATTCCGTGCAGATGGCGGAGATAATAAGAGCCGATGTGTACGTTAAGCTCAGGATCGCGAAGGTCCATATTATCGCTTCTATAATCGGTGAGGCCTGCTCTTGCCATACGCCCTGCCATGTCGGCAGCAGTTGCCGCCATGAGCTGGGTCAGGCCCGTTGCACCTGCCGATGAACCGATGCCTGCCATAAAGTGACTTTCAGTATGGATTAGGGCAAGGAGCAGAAAGGGCTCAAGGTCTGCTTCCTCTGCGTATTTTTCTATTAATTCAAGATAGGGTCTTGGATAGTATAGATATAGATCGGGCTCTAGAGGAATATAGTCCTCCCTCCTCATATAGCGGGCAATGAGGTTTAAGGACTGCTGGAATCTCCCTGAATCTGTAAGGGAAGAGGCAATATCTCTTAGTTCATGAATCGAAAGATCATCTTCAAGCTCCCTAATATAGGGCAGAGCAAAAGAAGCCGCCCCGTATTCAAAAAAGCCAAGGAGGAAATCCAAAATATCTTCAGATTCGACAGTATCATGATTTGTCTCAGCTCCAATTGGAGAAAAAAACAGGTTCAGCTTTGATGCTGCCATTGTTCTATAGTATATCGATGCATTACTTTCCTGAAAGGTAATCAGAAAATAATCTTCTGCACTTTTGTCGGTTTGGATAAAGCCTTCTTCTGCGGCCCTGCCAAGTATAAAGGCATAAGAGGCGAGGGAAGCACCGGGGCCGGCATCCGAAAGGGCAAGAAAAACTTCATATAAACCTGCCCACTGCCTTGTCCTTACAAGATAGGAAGATAATCTGTCAAAAAGTGCGGAAAAGTAAGAAATATCGTTCATTTGTGGGAGCATGGAAACAAAGACATCCTTAGCGAGATTTGGATATCCGTTAAGGGCATTCATTAAAATATACCAGATTGTTGCGTCAGCCTGGGTATTATCGGGAGCAAAGGCAAGGGCCTTTTCAAAGTATTCGGATGATTCGCGAAAATTATCCTGATTTCTTAAGATTCTCCCAAGGTAAAAATTGACAAAAAAGATGCGAGCATTAAGCGCTTCTTCATCTATATACCCTATGCTCTCTGCAAATTCTGCATTTGCGAATTGTGAATAATTTACAGGATCAAGCATATTGGACCAAGAGCGGAAAAGAACTGCTCCTTCTTCTCGCATTGCACCAATATTGAGATAGGCAGTGCCAAGCCTCCGAAGAAGCTCAAGGTGTCGCAGGAAAATTAATGGATTTTCGCTTAAGATTGTGCGCATTAAATTAAGTGCAATTAGATTATTTGGAGCAAGGATCAATGCAGTAAGGGCAATTTGCTCGTCAGGCTGAAGGAGGCCCTCAAGAGAAAGAACCTCTCCCAGGGTCCAACGCAGGGTTTCAGTACTGTGGCTGTGAAAAAGGAAGTTAAGAATTTTTTGACTATCGGCATTTTCTCCATTGCTTAGTTTCCACTCCGAAAGAAGGTTAATTGCATTATTTATTTCACTGAAATATGAGGAGCCGCCTAAGCTTGCGAGTTCTGATGACACCTGTTCGATCGAAGCTGCCTTCATTGCTTCTTCAAAATCCCCAAGGACATAGTGGCAGGCGGCCTTCAGGGTAGAATGATACTCGATGAAAGCATATTGCCCCGGGATCCTTCTAATACTGACAGAGTCAAGAAAAGATAAAATATACCTTACTTCTTCAAGATCATTTCCCTGTAAGATTATTCGCAGTAATTGCATCGAGCTAAACCGGGTGACCGTTTCTGAGCTGCTTTCAAAGCCGGAAGCAAATAATAAAGTTCTGAGCCTAAACCTGCCTGCCTTCGTATCCTCGGGAATTAAAAGGGCAGCATAATATGGAACTGCAGGATGTATGACATTCAATTCTTGCAGGCGAGTAATTGCACGGGTAAAGTCCCCACCAAAGTCAAGGCTCTCTATGAACTCAATATCGCCCCTATTAAGGGCCTCTGTCGCTTCTTCCAACGAAATGCCAAGAACTTGGGCAGTACTGCAAGAGCTTTGAAAAAAAAGTAAGAGGATAAATAGGGTTATTGAAGCCCGTGCAGGGTACTTAATTCCTTGGCGGAACACGAATCGTAGTGCCGGAGATGATTAGATCCGGGTTACGAATATTGTTAAACCGGGCAATTTGCGGGTAGAGCCAGGGGTTACGATAGAAGGCCTCGGCAATGTCCCAGAGGGTGTCGCCCCAGCGAATTCTATAGGGAACTCCTTCCCTCGGAATGACTGAGGGAACGTTATACGAGGCAACAGGGGGATTCCTGAGTCTTGCCGCGGGGGCTGCTGCTGCAGGTGCCACAGTCGGGGCCTGGATCACGGGGGTGGTTGCAGGCGGCGGCGTTGTGGCCGGCGGCGTTGTGGCCGGTGGCGTTGTCGCAGGCGGCGTTGTCGCGGGCGGGGTTGTCGCGGGCGGCGGTGTTGTCGCGGGCGGCGAGGTTTGAGTCACCTGAGTCGCAGGGGGCGGCGTTGTGGCAGGCGTCGTCGCAGGGGGTGTTGCAGGTGCTGCTCGCGTGGTTTGCGGCGTAATTCTAAAGCCCCCGCCCGAGGGTTCACGGAGCAGGAAAAACCAAAGGAGAACTCCAACTGCAGCAATTATCAGGGCTATTACAATGACTAAAACCCAGGGGAATTTGCGTCTCTGAGCAAATTCATACTCCCTCTCTTCGGGTTTATCATATAACTGTGATGCATAGGGTTCCCTATCATCCATTTCAAAATCGGGAAGATCTCCGCCCCTCTCGTGCTCGTCAAGGGTCTTTAGGGAAACATGCAAGGTCTGATGTTCCCCTCTTCCTGCTGCACCAACTTCCACGGCAGATGCATTAATATCGCCGTTTTTATTTGAAGAAATGACCAGCTCTATGGAAGGTTCACCCTTGGGTTTGGGACTAATATTTTCCAGGACTAAACTGCCAATATATAGGGCATCTGCCATGGTCTTGGTATAACTCTTATAAAGATCGATCTGTGCACTTTGCTGCCTGTCATGGACAGTAGTAAGAATGAGCCGCTTCTTTGCGTTGGTGTTTTCACTTAAAATCGAGTAAAATTCCCCATTCGCAATTTTAATTCCTATGCTTGAAGACACGGTTTTCCCCCTTTTTTTCGGAATAAACCTCAATTTAATTCTAGAATGAGTATAAGACTTTGTCAAATAATTTTAGGGAAACGGGATGACAAATGCATATATTGAAATAAAGTGAAATTTAACCGATAATATATGTATGGGTTTAATGATTCCTATCCTTGCTGCCGTTCTGGGAATAGTTCTGGTAATTTTTTTAGTGGTAATGCTTCGCAATCGACCTGCCGGAGGCAGCGTAAGTCATGGCGGGAAGCGGCCAAAAGGCCGAGATGCCATAATTAAAAATGCAAATAAGCGTCTTGATCAAAATCCCAAGGATCCTGTAGCACTGCAGGAACTTGGTGACCTTTACTACATGGAAGAAAACTGGGAGCAAACATATAAAATATACGGCTCACTTGCAGAGCTTGGCAAAGAAATTCCCAATGTATTCGAGGCAAATCTCCGTTGGGGTATGTCCGCCCTTAAAATGGGGCTCACCGACGAGGCATATAAGGGCCTTAATGCAGCCAGATCGCTGAATCCGAACAATTTTGAACTTGCATACAATCTCGGACTCCTTGAATTCCAACGAAAAAATTACGATAAGGCAATTGCAACCCTTAATCAGGCGAGAATACAGGACCCCGAGCATGCACCAACCCTTAGGACCCTCGGTCATGCCTATTTCCGCCTTAAGAAAAACAAGGAAGCAATGACCTATATCCGAAAAGCAATAGACCTTGCACCGGATGATAAGGAATCCCTTTATACCCTTGCCGAATGTTACTATGAAGCAAACCAGACAGAACAGGCTCTAAGAGTTTTTGGTCACCTTAGGGGAGACCCCACAATGGGACCAAGCGCCTGTCTCACATGCGGAATTATCAATACTGAAATTCGCCAATACGAAAAGGCGATACAGGATTTTGAACTCGGGCTTCGCCACGAAAATATAAGGCCGGATATAAGGGCCGACCTCAGGTATAGACTTGCAACGAATTATCTAAAAAACAATGATATAGCAAGGGCTCTTACACTGCTTCGAAGCATTCAGGCAGAAAATCCTTCTTATAAGGATGTTTCCATGCTGATAGGCAAGTATCAGGAGCTTAACGCAAATAAAAATCTGCAAATTTTCCTTATGGCATCTTCAGGGGACTTTGTAGCCCTTTGCAGAAAAATCGTAATGAGCTATTTCCCGAGAGCCAAGGTGAAGATTACAAATATCTCCGTAAGTAAGAATGAATGGGCCGATATACTCGCCGAGGTTGACACTCCCAAATGGTCAGATATAATAATGTTCAGATTTATTCGCACCCAGGGTTCAATCGGAGAGTTAATAGTCAGGGACTTCCATTCCCACTTGAAAGAGGTTAAGGCAGGAAAGGGGATTTGCGTAACAGTAGGGGCCTTTACCGAAGAGGCCCGCCGTTATACTGAAGCCAGACTCATAGACCTTATCGAGAAGGAAAGGCTCACCTCCATTTTGAACACTGTTGACGCCAAGGTAGCACAGGCAGCAAAAGGCAAGTAAATCTCCGGAGTTAATTCATGCTTAAATACTCTGCAAAGTTGATAGTTGCCCTAAACGGTAATCTGAGTAGGGCAGATATTGCGGCAGGCTTCGTCTGGGGCCTCTTTTTGGGCCTAATCCCTGTCGGGAATATTTTTTGGGTTCTTCTTTTTATCACTTCCTTTCTCTTTAAGCATCATCATCCGACAAAATTGCTTTCCATGGCAATTCTAAGGCTCTTTTCGCCTGCATTTGCCCCGATTGTTGACATGCTTGGCTGGGAAGTGCTTCATCTGGAAAACCTTCAGCCGTTTTTTACAAGCCTTTACAATATGCCCTTAGTACCCTTAACCAAATTTAATAATACCCTCGTAGCAGGGGGCATTGCAGGAGGATTAATACTTTCCATCCCTGTTTATATAGCGGTTTACTTTATTGTTCCCCTTTACAGGCAAACAATTGCGCCAAAAGTGCGGGAAAATAAACTGGTAAAGGCCATAAAAAAGGTCCCGCTTATTACGAAGTTAAAGAAGCTAATTTCAAAAATTCTCTATATGGCAGTGGATTAAGGAGTGACAATGGGTAAGAAGGTACCTAGGTTTTACGGGAAAACCCTTAACGAAAGACAGCTGAAATTCCGGTATCTTAGGCATATCGAACAGCCGGGAGACCGTAAATTTATCAGCTCCTGCTATATTCCTGACGGGGATTTTTTAAATTTAAGGGCTGATTTAAGCGAAGATGATATAAAAAAGCTGATAGAGCTAAAAAAGGCAATAAATAGCAATAAAAAAATAACAGTTAAACTGCTTCCAATATTTATTATTGCCGCTTTTATATTAGGGATAGTCTTTTTCTTTACGATTATGGCTAATCCCCTATTAAGAAGGGCCACCGAAACAGGTCTCGAAGCAATCTTCGAAGCAAAGGTTGATGCAAACGGCTTTAGAATCAGCCTTTTTAGGTTCGAAATTGCACTTGACAGCCTTACAATTGCAGACAGGGACAGTCCGATGCAGAACCTGATCGAAGCAGCCGCGATGAGGATTAAACTAAAACCCGAAGCTGTGCTTAGGGGGAAGGTCTATATCGAAGAAATTAGGGCCGACAGCATACGTTTTGGCACTCCTCGCAGTGTTTCCGGGGCATTACCCGAAAGACCCCCGAAAGAGAAACCGGAAAGACCTGATTTTGAGATTCCTCCAATGATTGATCTGCAAAATTTTGACCCGATGGCCTTATTAAACAGCGAATTTGAGAAACTTTTAACTCCGCGCCTTTATGATGATGCAATTGAGAGCTATAATGATGCGGTTGAGCGTTGGAGGGATGAGGAGAGACAGGCGAGAGAGAGGATAAACGAGTTCCAAAGCAGGGCAGAACCCCTTCTTGCAATAAACGTGAACGATTTCCGTACCCTAAACGTAGAAACTATAGAGCAGATTAGGACTATTATCAGCGATATTAATGCGATGATGGAAACGGTACACAGTGCAAGAGATGATGTAAACCGTGTAATTGCAGGAGTTGAAACAGATATTAACACTGCTCGCACCCTTGAGCAGAATGCAAGGGCCGCTATTGACGAAGATTTTAACCGCCTAAGATCATATCTTGACCCGGGGAGTGATACTGTTGCAGAGCTGCTTAACTCGATAGTATGGAGCATACTCACTGATGAAGTATATGTTTACCTTGAATACGGACAGAGGGCATTAGAGATCCTAGAAAAGGTAAAGGAAATACAGGCGAGATTACCGAAGTCCTCCCCGAAACCCGAAAACATATTCAGAGGAAGGGATGTTCACTTCGCAACGGTGCAGTATCCGGCCTTTTATCTTGGAACCCTTGCAACGGACTTTTTAACCCCTTCAGACTGGCATTGGGGAGTCGATCTAAGGGGAATAAGCTCCGATCCCGACCTTTCGGGAAGGCCGACAAACCTCTCCTTGAGCCTTGCAGAGAGAGGGGCAAACTTAAGCCGAAGCGGGGAAATTATAGCCGAGGCAGACTTCCGTTCGATTGCAAATGAGCGTTTTAATGCAGAAGTGACAGGTGCAGGCTTCCCCGTGGACCTTAGGGCCGGCCTTGAACGCATTGGTATCGGAGGTTTTTCGGGTGGTGCATCCTTTTCGGTAAATGCTTCGGGCAATGTGGGCGGAGGTTTTTCAGGCGGGGGGAGCATATCTTTAGCACAAGCATCCCTAAGAAACCCTGCAAATACCTTTGCACAGGCGGCAGACGAGGCAATACGCGGGGTAAACTCGGTGGACTTAGGCTTAAATTATTTAAGGATGCTTGACGGAAGGGATGAATTTTCCTTGAATACCAATTTTGGAGCCATTTTACAGGAAGCACTGACAAGAATAATTACCCAATATATAAGGCAGGCAGAGGAGGCCCTTGAGAGGGCTCTTCGCGAGATGATTGAAAGACATATCGGAGGCAGGTTTGCTTCAAGTGAGGAGCTGGACCTGATTTTCTCCGCACTTAGGGGAGACAGGGCCGCATTCGATTCGCTCCAAGCCTCACTTACAAATAAGCAGGCTGAGCTTGAAAATACCCTAAGGGCGGGTTTAACCGATGTTACGGACCAGGCCCGGCAGCAGGTGCAGGATCAGGCAAGACAGGCATTGGATGAATTACAGCAGGGCCGTGTGCCTTCTACGCCCTCACTGCCGACAATCACCAACCCCCTGAATAGAAGGTAAAAACTCTTGACCCGAAGAGTGAAGTGCGAAGCACTTTGCTCTGAGAGCCAAGAGGTTTTTTGTATAACAAAAAACCTCTTGACCCGAAGGTTGATCCTATAGTACAATGTGGTATGCACGGGCGGTAGGATAGAGGCTATTCCGCTGCGTTCGGGACGCAGAGATCGGCGGTTCAACTCCGCCTCGCCCGAATGTTGCTTAAATAAAAGTTTTTAAAAAGGAGTCATTTTATGGCAAGTGTTGACCTTCCAAAAAGTCCGAATGTGTTCCATCCGGAAAAACCAAGCGCTGTAGGTTCGCGAAATTCACTGGCACAGGAATACAGGGATCAGCAGGCTGAAGTAAATCAGCTGATGGAGGAGGAAACCAATAAGGTTCTTCATCACCTGACCTCCAAGCTTCCCAAGGACGTTCTCGAGCCTCTTTATTTTA
>WRKT01000016.1 GCA_009777995.1 Treponema sp.
ATCTGCCCACAAATCGAAGCCATTGTTATCAAGCACCATCTACCTCCTATTAACTCTTAAGAGAAATTATTCAGAAGAAATAATGGGAAACTTTAATTTCTTAAACAGGCGAGAACTACCGGGTGAAAATGTTGGATGCCCCCAGCCTACTAAAAACTTTGCTTTATTTTCAAAAGCCCACTTAATTGAGTATTGTGATAAGGCTGTAGCATACCCCCTTTCCCGATATTCCGGTAATACATGAACAAAATCTAAGGCGGCGGCACCATTATCGTTAACAACTGCTGAGATAGCAACATGTTTATCACTAACAAGCCCCAAAAAGCAATTAAACTTGCTTTCTTCTACAATATGATAATGGCTATCTGCATTAAATGACCCATAATCAAAACGGTTTATATCACACCATAATGTAAAATCTTTTTTTGTAGTAACCTGCCGAATAATTAAGTCTTGTGTCGTGTTTGAATAACACAGCATATCTTTCGCCATCATGATTCCTAGCGCGAATTCTTTAAGTGGATAGAAAAGTATTTCTCCGTATATAGCCATACTTACTCTTTCCGAGCAAGCCATTGGCCATTCTGTATGAATATCCAAATCTTTAATTGTTTTAATTGTTTTATACAATTCAACGTCATCTAAATTTTCAAGTCGGATATTAAAGATTTCAGAAGGACCATTGGAACCTTCAACAGGAAACATATATTCGTATATTCCATTATCCACAAGATTCATAAGCTTTGTGTCGGCAATGAGTCTGCGCCGAAAAATCAGCCATTCGTCAATGATCGTGAGTTTTTCTTTTAGTGTCATGTAAATACTCCAATAATACCTTATACCATAAATTTTATCTCAAAAATGAACATTTTCGGACATTTTTATTGAAGTCTCATGAAAGTTCCGGTTATAGGCAGTTTTACCCCGTTTTTATTTCACTTTTTTTCCACCATGTTGATGTTGCAAATGGGCGAAAACCTATGTTGTAATAAAATTGTTGAGATGAGTTGACTATAGCTCTTATGACACCAAATTCACTACAGCGTCTTATTCCTTCTAAGACAACCGATTTACCTAACCCCATTTTTCGATATGCCGGTTCAGTTGCCACAGGTTCAATTAAAACATTCTTTAACTTTTGGTCATACCAAATACCACAATGTGATACAAAATCTCCATTTGGTGCTACAATAAAGATTTTTAGTCTGAGATCTATATTTGGCCTATCCCATGCCTTTATATATCTTTTTTTTGAACACTTCTCCCAATAGAAAGAAAATGGGCCTTTCCCATTTATTTCATTGTTAAATCCTTTCCACATCACCTGTCCGTATTTATATAGATCAAAGTCGTCTTCAAAGCTGGTTATTTTAAATCCCTCCGGCAGACAATAATTAATCTTTTCTTGATCTATTTGATATATTGAGGTTGACCATTTATCTTGTGTGGGATAAAAATTATTTCTTGCAGCTATACTTTGCATTTTTAGGTCATTGTCAAGAATTAAAACTCGTAATTCTCCATTTTTTACTAAATTATCTTTAGCATAAAGAAGCATTTCTTCTTTTAGTTTTTCATAGCCATTTAATGTCAAAATATAAATTGACCCTAGTGTAGTTTCATAGGCAGCTACTGCAACAAGTTTCTTGCCATCTTCCCACAACCCTATTTTTTCTAAGCTATCCGGATCAGCCCATTCAGCACCAAGACAAATAAACATCCAATCCCAAACACCAAAATGAAAATCATAAGAGTCAAGTTCGATTAAAAAATCCCGTACAATTTTATAATCATCGCCATAGAGAGATGTGTTTCTGTATTGTCTAAATTTAACAGACATAATAGCTCCTTTATAAAGTATAATCTTTTAATATAGTATAATGATTGGGAGGCCTATTGACAAGATAACTAAAAAAGGAATAGGATACTCTATATTGTTAAATACTGTGAAGTAAAATCTAAGGTTTATAAAAATCAATTTCTCGCCCATTCAACAAATCTGATATACTCATGTAAGTCAGATATATATGGTGATGTGGTAATAAAAGCAGGTGTTCCCGAAGATAAAAGATTATTAACGGAAATTTCTACACTAAATTTTTATAACAATAAGTTTCACACATGTAAGCTGTACGAATATTCACTTGAAGATGGTTTTATACTGCTTAAAATATTATGATATAAAAAGGACCCATTACTGTAAATTAAATAATGATTATTCCGGAAAGTATCTTCTCCATGGAGACATGCATTATCGCAATATTCTATCGTATGGTGAAACATTTAAAGTCATTGACCCACATGGGATTATTGGAGACCCGGTATTTGATATTACACGATTCCTTTCATATTATCTTTAATCCATTATTGACAAAAATACATTATTCTGATAATGTTGCAAGGAGGGATACGAGATGAAGAAAAAACTGAGAATTGCAATAGTAGCTCACGACCAACGAAAAGCGGATATGGTTGACTGGACGCTTTATAACGCTGATACATTATCGAAACATTTCTTAATTTGCACCGGAACAACCGGAGGACTAATTAAATCAGCTTTTGAAGAAAAAGGAGTTAATGCAGAAATATTGTGTTTAAATTCCGGCCCTATGGGTGGCGACGCTGAAATTGCAGCAATGGTTGTAAGGCATGAAATTAATCTGGCAATATTTTTAATCGATGACTTAAGTCCACAACCTCATGAGGCCGATATTCTAATGTTACTTCGGCAATGCAGGATACATAATGTTCCCATCGCTTGTAACCGTTATAGTGCTGATTTAATGATTACAAGCACTTTATGGGATAATTACGATTATGTACCTTTAATCCCAAAATACGAAAATTTCATTAGAAAGTAATTTCTATTATTTTTTTCTTGTTAATTTTGAGTTATTTTAAACTAATGTTTTTATGATCAAGTTCATTGTATGAGTTTTATCATCTTGCTCCATGTTCCTCACATAATAGTGTGAATATATGTTCTATATTTTCAGCTGAATTAAGCGGAATTGTTATAAAATGGCATTGTCGATAATCTATACCTTCAAATGTATAAGCCATAACAAAAGGACATTCATTGCATTGACAGCTCTTGCAATCACTACACCTGAAATTATTTTTAATGTATTCCGGCATATTATTAATTATATTCATATACTTCGAACAATTTTGTAAAGGAATCCGAGCATAAATATTCCTGTTTTCCGGTGTTTTAGTTTCTACATCCATTCTTATGATAAAATCCTTCTTGCTTGGGTTATTGAATATTGCACTGTTACCACTAGAAACTTCGTCAAATACATTGTATTCATTTTTGTACTCTATTGTGAAGGCAAATTTACCCTTCATTTTATGATAAAGTTGCAATGCAAACTCACCATAAGCAGTGCCTACGGTATGAATAAAGTCTTGAAATGCAGTGTCCTGCACGGCGTATGGCATCAATATAGAATCAATAGAGCAATCAAATAACCGTGCTAAAAGCGGAAGCAATACGGTTTCCGGTAAAGTATGACCGTTTTCCCATTTACTGATTGCTTGAGCAGTTATACCTAACTTTTCAGCGAGTTCCTCCTGCGTTAGCCCATTTTGATTACGCAAACTAGCGATTTTTCTTCCTACGTTAATATTATCCAACATAAAAGCCTCCTATGCTTCATAAAATTTCATTAATATTACCGGAAGCGAAAGTATATTGCCATGTATTACAAGTTGTTTTTTTCACAATAAACTTAACCTGTAGTTAAGTTAAACATTAATCTCAATATTACGATATTGTTTATGTTTAACTTGTATACTAGTATACAAGTTCCTCCAGCCACTCGTAAACAGCACTCATTTCTGCCTCATAATCTTCGATAAATTCAAAAAGCTTGATATTATTCCTATTGCAGTCTGCCTTGCGCCTTAGGTTTTCACTGATATACTCTTCCATATCTTCGATAAAACCGCTTTCTCTATTCTCGATAATGCTCCTCTTCTCAAAAATAAGAGAAGAAAGGTTTTTCCTTATATAATTTTCCGAAAACGCCAGGGATAGCATAATTATTTTGCTTCTATATTCATCTTCCATATCTTCTATAGAAACAGGTAAATAACAGCCTTCGATAATTAAATTCTGATTATTTTCAATATTTGTCTTAATAATTTCTCTTAATATGGGCCATAGCTTTTCTGTGATTAAGTCATCAGGCGATTCAGGTGTAAAGCCGCAGTTCTTATCACTTCGGTAAATACCCATTTTAAGATGATCGATTGAAAGGTAGGGTATCTTATATTTTTCAAGCAGCTTCTGCGCAAGTAATGTTTTCCCGGTACAGCTTGCCCCTGTTATGAGGATTATCATAAGCTTATTTGAATCCAGTATCTTTGGATAATGTCCTTGGATTCTTCATGGTAAATCTCGTTTTCAAGTGTGCCTAAGTTATTTTTTATAGTCCCTGCTGAGGCAGGGTTATCTTTGCTGCAAGTGATTAGAGCTCTATCTACTCCCATTTCCCTTAGTTTTTCAAGTCCAAGGCGTAAAATCTCTGTGGCATATCTCTTCCTTCTTTCCAATGGTCTTACGCTATATCCAATATGACCGCCCTTTTCGAGCATCAGATCGTTTAAAGTATGTCGTATATTTATGGTTCCAATTATCTTATTATCCGGAATTCTTATTGCAAAATAAGTACTTGCAGGGAGCTTATCACTTCCGCTTATGCAATAGTTTGTCCCCTGCTCATTAATTTTAACCCACTCCTCATATAAATTGTCTGTTATGTGTTTTAATAAGCCCCCGCCACCATTTATCTTTGAGTCATGTTCGATAAATTCATTCACAAAATCTCTTATCTCATTCTCGTATTCGATCTTGGGCGGGACTAGAGTTAGAGTACTCATTATGTTCTAAGCTAAAACCTATACGTAAAAACAACGGCAACTCTGCGAAACTCAAGGCGCACAGGTTTATCACTATCCAAAATTCTCCCTGTATAAAAAAGATCATCCCAGTTTGATTGCAGGTAATTGCGCTGTGTGTGAAACTGCACAGCAATTCCAATATCAATTTGCCTTGTTATAGTAAAGTTAAAAATTGAAGAAAAGGTCCAGTAAATTTTATCGTGCCCCCAAGTAGCAGGAGTCGGTGTGCCGTCAAGGTATAGGTCTCTCTCCCCTTCTGCTACAAGGGCTACCATCGAAAGGAAGATTGGCATTTGATACCCGAGGATAAAGTTTCCGTAATAATAAAAGCTATTTCGGTTCTCCCCTGCATCGCTTAAATAATACCAAGACTCTGTAAAGGCATCGGCACGAGAATAAGCCCTATAGCTCATTTCGTGGTAGGTTCTAAAAATCACATGGTTCCAGGCTCCGGGGAAGAAGGCTGCAAGGTCTGCCTGCAGTGCACCCCCGATAAAGCCCTTCCAGTGTATTCCGTCAAAGGCTTCTCCCCTATGCTCTCTACCACCGTCCACAAGAGGCCAATTGAATCCTATCCCGTAAATATCTTCATCAAAAAGATTTATATTCCAGCCCGATCCGATATTACCGCCCGCATTTAATTCAAGGAATGCTATCGGAGTAAAAATGAGTTCAGTCCTGCCAATAAAATTAATTGGCGTTAGATCTGCTCCGAGTGCGAGGGTTAGATTATTACCTTCTGTAAGAGGGCTTCCTCCCTGCATGAAGGGAAAGCGGAAGCGAGTAGTAAAACCGAGCATTACATCGATGTTGGTTGTAGCGTTAATGGAAAGCTCATGAGATGTGGTTATACCCGTTTCGGCCCAAAGAACCGCTGTAAGAAAAATCAAAACGAAAATTAAAAAAGCTTTTTTCACGACAATCCTCCGGTTTAATCTTCAAAAAACCGCTTTATGATTAGCGGGTATAGTGCAAAAATCCAAAGTATCATAAGGAAGTACCTGATAATGTCAGTTGCCAGGCTGACACCGACAATAAGTTTCATGCCTTCCTTAATTGCCATGACCCCTGCAAAGCCAAGAACAAACTTTAGTATATGGAAGGGAATGCTCCGCGAGCTTATCGAAAAGTTTATGAACCTGGTTTCTATTAGCATTCCGACAGCGAAGCCTATCGCAGCTCCTGCAGATTTCCCGCAGTCAATAAGATAGACTTCTTCGATTATTCCATTTGAGAATAAAATGCCTGCATAGATTATAGAGGCTGCAGCATATAGGATAATAAAAATCGCACTGCCTAAAACAAGTCTTTCGCCCGGTATATCATCCCTAAAAAGTCTAAAGACTATAAAAACCATTAGCAGGGTAAATGCAACTGACGTCGCAACATCAAGGAGGGTATGTAATCCAAGGTACATCCTTGAAAATGCAACAAGAAAAACTATCGAAAAACAAATCACCTTTAATAAAACTTTTTTGAACTCAGCACCAAGCGAGCCGAATAAAGCTGCCGCGGCCTGGGTATGGCCCGATGGGAAGGAGTAACCTGTTGCACGAGCCATTGCCGACGGAACAGGGTTGAAGCCCGGGTCTATAACCCAAGGGCGTTCAATTCTAAATGCGATCTTACCGCCTTGAACAGTAATGCTCGAAAGAAAGAATACCATGCCTGCCTTATAGGCAAACTGTTTGGAAATGCTCCAGAATATTGCACATACGACCACAAGGATCAGCTCTTCTTCGCCAAGTCGGGTTATAAGACCAATCAAAATGTCCAAAAAAGGAGAGCGAATACTTTCTATCATCCTTAATAATTCCATGCTAACCTTCCTTACTTATAAAACGCAAAAAATCCTCTGCCTGCTTTTCCAGAAACGGAGCACTAACCGATAGCGTAAGGTGTCCGTTTTCGTCCATTTGCTGCTTCCCATTCGGTATTAAAACGCGTGGGGCATTCATCACCCTCATATTAAGGAAGCTGATAAGGGTTACCAAATGATCTTGGGCAATGCCCGTCCCTGAAATCCCGGGCGTTATTCCGCTCAATGCGGCCGGCTTGCCCGCAAGCACCTGTCCCTCGCTCTCGTTTATAGGTCTTGAAAGCCAATCGATAAGATTTTTTAAGACTCCCGGAAAAGAGTGATTATACTCAGGTGAAAAAAACCAGAGCCCGTCAGCAGATTTAACTATCTCCCTTACCCTCTTAACTGCATCAGGAGCAGGGTATTCGATGTCCTGGTTAAAAAACGGGACATCAGAAAATTCAAGAATTTCTAACTCTGCCCTGTCTCCAAGAACCTTTCCTGCCTGCACAGCAAGTTGCCCGTTAAAGGAACCTTTTCTTAGTGAGCCTACTATAGCTACAATTTTAACTTTTTTCATTGAGTATATCTAAGTTTATAAAGACTATTTTGTCAACGCACGTTTGCGGTCAGCCCCGGAGGCCCTTCTTTTTATAGACCGCCACAAAGAAAATCAGGAGAATAGCCAGATTGGCAAAAATTACAAGCAGGGGGCGATTTATGCCTGCTTCAGGGTTAAACATGAAAATAAATGTTTGATATGAGTATATAAACTCCCCGATGCGGGCAATGTTTTCATTAACGGCGGCAATAGGCGGCATTAAGGCAAGTAAAAGCATTACGGGGGAATAAATTGCCGTTGCCTGCTGCACATTCTTTGACATAATGCCAATTGATGCACCAAGAATTGCAGAGACAATGCAACCGGAAACGGTTATAAGAAAGAAATGAAATAAAGTGACACCGGTATATCCGCTCTGATATGCAAAGACAGAGAGGGGAAGCAGTGACATGGATATGGCAAAAATAGCAAGACCAAAGAGATATTGAAGGGGTTTAACACCTGCAATAACAAGGAAGCGAATACTCTTATACTCTCTGTCTTCTGCAACTGTATTGCACATTGCTATCATTGGAGTGCTTCCCACAAACATGGCGGTAAACATTGCAACAAAGGGAACGACATCCCCCATTACCTGCCCCATTATATAAGACATTGCAGGGTATAGTATAAAGAGAAGGGTGATGGAAACATTCCTTGGCAAGTCGTTCATCTGTTTTATGAAAATCGCTCTTACTGCATTCATTGTACCTTTACTCCTGTCATTTTCCTGAAGACTGAGCCAAGGTCAGGCACTGTCTTATAAGAATCGTGCCTGTCACAAATTTCCTTTGGGCTTCCGTATTCGACTATTACTCCATGATTTAAAAGGGCAACCTTATCGCATAAATCAACAGCTTCTTCCATATTATGAGTGGTAAGGAAGATTGTAGTCCCCTTATCCCGAAGCCCGCCAATCAATTGATGAATGCCCTTTGCAGTGGTCGGGTCAAGCGAAGCAGTCGGCTCATCGAGAAACAGAACCTTTGGTGAATGTAAAATCGCCCTTGCAAGGGCGAGTCTCTGCCTCATCCCCTTGGAGAGTTTTGAAACTTGAAGCTTTGCATCGTTTTCGAGCCCTACGCTTTTAAGGGCCTGCATCACCTTGGCCCTTTCAACACCGTAGATACCTGCGAAAAGATTTAGGTTTTCCGTTAGGCTTAGGCGTTTATAAAGGCCGTCTTCTTCGAGCATTAGCCCTGTTTCCATGGGAGTAGCACCAACTTCATGCTTTCCCCCTTCAGGTATTACCTGATTGGTAAGTATATTGATGATGGTGGTTTTCCCCGCTCCTGAGGGCCCAAGAAGACCGAAAATTTCACGTTCTGCTACGTGGAAGCTGACCTCCCTCAAGACAGTCTTATCGCCAAAACTTTTATTGATTTTATGCATTGAAATCACTTAGTACTTCTCCATTTTGCAAAGAGGTTTGCAAGGCCCTCTTCAAGAGAAGTTTGGGAAAAACTGATATCTGCAATATTTGGCATTCCCGAAAGCTCCTCTAATAACTTAGCTGTATCATTATATGCAATTTCCTTACGACTGTCATCCTTAAAGGTGATAATGGCCCTTCTTGTGCATCCGAGTTCATCACGCAAAGAGGCGAAACTCCCGTCGAAGGCAATCTTGCCGTTTGAGATTAATAAAATTCTCTTTGTCATTTCTTCAAGGTCGTCCATGTCATGACTTGTAACAATGATGGTTGTACCTTCATTTTGGTTAAGGGTTTTCAGAAAGCCTATCATTTGGCGTTTGGCAAGAACGTCAAGGCCGAGGGTGGGCTCGTCAAGGAGGATGAGGCTTGGGCGGTGGAGCAGCATCATGGCGAGGTCGGCCCTCATGCGCTGACCGAGGCTCAGCTCGCGTGCAAAGGTCTTAAAGAAGGGCCTTATGTCCAGAAGATCGAGGACGAGGGCCTGCATTTCTTCAAAGTCCTTCTTTGGAATATCCCAGACCCTTTGCTTCCAGCGAAAGCTCGATGAAACAGGATGATCCCACCAGAGCTCGGTGCGGTTACCGAAAAGGACTCCGAGTTTACGCATAAGGGGAATGCGGTTTTTTAGGGGCGACATTCCTAAAACAGAGATCTCTCCCCCGGTTTGTGCAAGCATGCCACCGAGCAGTTTTATCGTGGTGCTTTTTCCTGCACCGTTTGGTCCTGCATACGCAACAAGCTCCCCCTGCTCCAATGTAAAAGAAACATCATCAAGGGCATTTATTGTCAGGTGCTTCGGCTTAAGGAAGTCCGCGAAGGAGGCGGGGGGCTGTTTTTGAGAGAATACCTTTGTAACATTCTTAAAACTAACGGCGGTGTCCGCCGGGTGTATAACGGTTTGACCCGAGTTTGACATAAAACATTAATCCTTTCTTTAAAAATATAGCTGCAAGAATCCAGATAATAACTGCAACAAGCAATGGATAAAAAACTGAGAGGCCAAGAGGCATTTTACCAAGCAAGGCCATTGCAGGGAACCATCCGAGTAATCCTGCAGGTATAACACTAATTAGAGTCCACTGCACGGCTACGGGCATCCCCGAAAGGGGGTAATTACAGAGGACCCCTGTAATATCATCAACAATAGTGGTGGCAACTTCTTCAAAGGCCACCTGCCTCCTGAATGCAAGAGAAGAAAAAAGATAGGAAAGGCCCACTATAATGGAAAGACTTATAAGCAGGTATCCTATCATCCCAAAAACCCATAAAGGGCTAATGCTCATTCCCATTCCGTTTAGGGCAAAGAGGATGATTCCGATTCCGAATAGAATGTTCTGGCTTCCCGTGAAAGGAATAAAGCCGTCTGTTGCAAGCTGAACGGAAAAGGGAAGGGGCTGAATGAACATATGATCGAGTTGGCCCCTCCCAATACGGCGGCTTATATGGCCGTTATTATTTGAGAAAAATAATTGATATAGGCCGTTCACACAGGTGACATAACCGAGCATGAAGAGCACATCCCAGCGGCTCATACCGCCGACACCGTCAAAGCGCCATGCAAGAAGAAAGATGCCGGAGACTGCTGCTATGTTCGAAAGCAGATCTGCTGCAATTGCCATAAGTGAGATTCTTGAATCGCGAAGGAGAAAGTCAAGGTCCATACGGGCAGAAAGAGCATAGAGTTCGATTAATCTTCTGAATGTAACTTTCTCTGTCATTTTGCGCGTTATTTTACCCTCCATACGAAACCATCTTTTCACGGCTCTTTGCGTAGGCAAGGAAGGCTAAGGGCCAAAGGCAGATATTCCAGAAGATTTGCAGGGGAATAATCGCTCCCGGGCTTGCCATCCCGACAAAGACAGAGAGGGGGGCCGCGGCAAGGCTCCCGAAGGGCAGGAGGTTAAAGATATCTCCCATACCCCAGGGCAGGAGGTCAAAGGGGATAACAGCCCCCGACAGAAGCAGGATGACGGCATTCCGCAGAGTGTAGGCGAGCCAGTTGGCGTTTTTCATCCTAATTATGAAGCAGGAAAAAAGGAAATCTACTGCAAAACCAAGAGAAATCGAAAGAAAGAGACAGGGCCAGAATAATGCAGATGCAGGAATTATATTAATGCCAAGAAGGGGCAAAAGAAGAAGCAGGGGAAGACTGAAAAAAAGCAATTCGGGGAGCCATCCTCCAATGGTGGTTGTGACCAGTTGGCCGAAAATGCTTTGAGGGCGGCGGTAAAGGTCGATGATCTGCCCCTCGTAGTGCCAGGAGACTGCACCTGACTGCACGTTTAAGACAGATCGAAAGATTGCGGATATGCAGGTATAGGTTAAGAGCTGACTCAAAGAAAAGCCGCCAAGGTCTGCACCCCCTGCCGCAAGGGATTGCCAGAGGAATATCATGGGGAGGAGGAAGAACATATTAAAGAGATAGTTCGAGAATAAGGCTAAAATGCCGCCGTGGAGTTTCCCCGTTGCCGACATTTTTATTGTTGCAAAGATGCCATTCATTGTGTTTCCTTAAAAAATTAATTATATAAGCTTGGCTCGCATGAGCCAAGTGCTTGACAAAAAGAATTAAAGATATCATAATGATATCACAATAATATATAGGAGGATCTTCATGGAAAGATCAAATTTAATTCATTATGAGGAAAAGGAAGCAAAAACAAGGAGCGGTATGGCCGCATTAATTCTAACGACCCTTGTGATACTCGCCGCCATTGCAGGAATAGTTTACGGCTCAATCCTACTTGCCCGCCTTGGCCCTGCCTCAGCAGCAGGCATTTTTCTTGTCGTTACAGGAAGCGTATACATTTCGGTTTTTAGCTGGTTCCCGTATATCGGTTTAAAAATAATTAAACCAAACGAGGCGCTTGTGCTGACTCTTTTCGGGAAGTATTACGGAACGATTAAGAAAGAAGGGTTTTACTTTGTTAACCCCTTTGTTACCGCGGTTAACCCTGCCGCAGGAACCACCTCCACAAGCAGTGCCACCGTTACACCGCAGAAAGGCGCAACGACTGTGCCGGGAACAAGTGTCCAGGTTACAGGAATGCCTAGTTTTACCAGCAAAAAGATTTCACTTAAAGTTATTACGATGAACAACGACACACAGAAGGTAAATGATCAGCTAGGAAATCCCATCATCATAGGTATTGTTGTGGTGTGGAAGGTTATAAACCCGACAAAGGCAGTTTTTAACGTTGATAATTATAAAGAGTTCCTTTCAATTCAATGCGATTCAGCACTGCGAAACATTGTGCGGCTTTATCCCTACGATACTTATGGCGATGATAACGAGAAGACCCTCCGCGGAAGCAGTCAGGAAATTGCAATGAAGCTAAGAGACGAAATACAGTCAAAGGTTGAAATTGCAGGGCTTGATGTGGAAGAAGCACGTATCACCCATCTTGCCTATGCTCCTGAAATTGCGGCGGCCATGCTTCAGAGGCAGCAGGCTTCGGCAATTATCGATGCAAGGCAGATGATTGTAGATGGAGCTGTGGGCATGGTTGAAATGGCCTTGAAGAAATTGAGTGCAGGTAATATTGTAGATCTGGACGAAGAGCGCAAGGCTGCAATGGTGAGTAATCTTCTTGTGGTGCTCTGCGGAAACAGGGATGCCCAACCGGTGGTGAATAGCGGTTCACTGTACTAAGCGGGGGATCAATTTTGAGCGATAAAAAGCCTGAGCCGAAATCGGGTCCGATACCGGAGACTAAAAAGCAAATCCCGCTTCGGCTCTCCCCTGCCCTTTGGAAGGATCTACAAACTTGGGCAGAAGATGATTTCCGCTCGCTTAACGGGCAAATTGAATATCTTTTGACCGAATGTGTGAAGAAACGAAAAGGAGCAAAAAAGTGATATATCGCGATTTTGGGAAAACGGGCATCAAGGTCCCTGCCCTAGGCTTCGGGTGCATGCGCCTTCCGATGACAGAGAAAGACGGGAAGCAGATGGTAGATGATGAGCTTGCAACTCCCCTCATGAAGAGAGCTGTTGAGCTTGGTATCAATTTTTTTGACACGCACTGGTTTTACTGTAATTTTGACAGTCAGAGGGCGGTTGGGGCCGCCCTCCATTCCATACGAGATAAAGTACATTTATCATCAAAAATAATGCTTCACTTAATAGAAAAGCCGGAAGACTTTATCGACTACCTAAGGCGCGCCCTTGATCTGATGCAACTTGAATACATTGACTTTTATCATTTTCCTGCTTTGTCGTATAAGACTTATCAAGATAAGGTTTTAGGTTTAAAGCTAATAGACCAAGCGGAAAAGGCAAAGTCCATTGGCCTGATGCGTCATCTTTCAATGTCCTTCCATAGCGATGTTGATAAGATGCACGAGTTGATTGATACTGGCGCCTTTTCTACCCTGCTCGGGCAGTACAATATCGTGGATCGCAGGAACGAAGATATTTTTGCATATGCAAAGTCGAAGGGGCTGGGGACCATGGTGATGGGGCCGCTGATGGGAGGGGCCCTTAGTGACGGGGGACAGCAGTTCCTTGAGTGCATGGGTTCAGGGGCGAGCAGCGCAACGGAGATGGCCCTGCGTTTTGTATGGGGGCATCCCGGCGTGGACATGGTGCTTTCAGGGATGAATACCTTACAAGAGCTTGAAGAGAATGTCAGGTATGCAGAAAATGCCGACAGTATCCCCGGCGAAGAGAGGCAGGCCCTAATCGAGAGAAGCCACGAGTTAAAAGAGCTTAATGACCTATACTGCACAAACTGTAATTACTGCCATGTATGCCCCGAAAAGATAAGCATAGGGTGGATATTTACACAGTACCTGCGTCATAAGATTTGGGGCCTTGACGAGTCTGTAAGGAAGCGCCTTGCAAGCGGAATAATCTGGAACAATGTGCGTTATAAGGGCCCTGAAGCCTGCACCGAGTGCGGGCTCTGCCTCAATGCCTGTCCCCAGAAGATAAATATCCCTTCCGAATTAAAACGGGTATGGCCTATATTATCAAAATTATAGAACTGTGATATAATAATCCTTTGCACAGGTTAAAAAGACCCAAAAAAACGGAGGATTTTATGAACACACAGGAAATGATGGACAGTGCCCTAAAACTGGCAGGGCTCGATAAAATGCCTGAGGATTGCGGTATTGATGTTGAGGGCAGTAATATCAAACGGGTTTTGATGGGAGTCGACATGGATACTGCCGAGCTCCTATTGGCAAAGGAACTCGGGTATGACTGTGTAGTATCACATCACCCTCGAAATACGAATCCGAATAAACTTGAAGTTCTAAACACCCATATTCATAAACTAGAGGCCCTTGGGGTGCCGAGAAATAAAGCTCAGAAAAGGCTTGAAGAGCGAAAGGAAGAGCTTCATTATAATATGCACGTTTCAAATTCAAGACGAACCGAAAGTGCCGCGAAGCTTCTAAAAATGCCCTATATAAGCATTCACACACCTGCTGATATTATTGGCGAGGGAATCGTGCAGAAATTCCTTGACGGAAAGTTCGCAGGGAAAAAGGATACTAAACTGCAGGAAATAGTTGATGCCCTTGAAGAAATTAGCGAATACAGGAACTCGGCAAGAAAGCCGGTAATCCGGGTCGGAAGCAAGGAGAGCTATGCAGGCAAGATATACGTTCTGATGTCGGGCCTAACGGGCCCGGGGCCGGATATTCTTAAAGAGTATTTTGAAGCAGGTGTCGGTACCCTTGTCATGATGCATATCCCTGAAAAGGACGCAAAGATAATTAAGGAGCAGAAGATAGGGAATGTTATTATAGCAGGACATATGTCAAGCGATTCACTTGGTTTAAACAAGATAGCAGATAAGTGGAGAGAGGCAGGAGTTGAAGTAACAATGATGTCGGGAATAGTGGGTTGAGCTCACACCCTGACATTGAAGTAGAATCTCTAAAAGGTAAACGTTCTCTAATACTTGGCCTAACTTGGCCTGCACTTGCGGAAAGTATACTTGCTTCCCTTGTTTCCATGATTGACATGATCATGGTTGGGGCCCTTGGAGCCTTTGCAATAGGAGCTGTGGGTCTTGTAACACAGCCGAGGTTTGTGATGCTTGCTGCCTTTATGGCAATGAATGTCGGCTCAACTGCAATGGTGGCTCGTTTCAAGGGTGCAAGAGATAAAGAAAGTGCAGATATGGCCCTAAACCAGGCTCTGATCATGGCCACAGGTATTTCTGTAATACTATGCATTTCCCTTTTCTTTGGCGGAAACGGCCTTATACGTTTTCTTGCAGGCTCGAACATATCCGAAGAAATGATCCTCGGGGCGAACGAATATCTTAGAATACAGGTCTACGGATTTCCTGCGCTTGCCCTAACATTTACAATCAATGCAGCCTTAAGGGGCTCGGGAAATACAAGGGCGGCATTTTATAATAATGCAGTGGGTAATGTTGTAAAAGTTATAATGAACTACTGCCTTATTAGCGGAAACTTTGGTTTCCCTGCCCTCGGCCTTGCAGGCGCTTCCATCGCCACATGTATAGCACAATGCGTAACACTTGCGATGGCCCTTTCCAAGGTTCTTTCAGGCAAGGAATATATTCGTCTTGACATAAGAAAAATGCTCAATGTTAATTTTTCTATGATAAGGCGAATTTGGAGAATCGGCTTCCCTGCCCTTGTGGAACAGGTTTTCATGAGGGTCGGAATGATGCTTTTCACAATAATCGTAACATCTCTTGGAGACCATTCGTATGCAGCCCACATGATTGCAATGAACTTACAGCAATTATCTTTTATGACAGGGATGTCCTTCGGTGCTGCCGCAACAACCCTTGTCGGGCAGAGCCTTGGGCGGGTTAGAGTGGACCTTGCGAAGACTTATGTAAAGATGACCCATAACCTATGCCTAATAATTTCAATTCTGGTTTCGCTATTACTCTTTTTTGGGGGCGAGCTTATTGCGTCTCTTTATACCACCGACAGAGCCCTGTCTCTGCTTGCATCCAATATGATTAAAATAATCGCCCTTGTTAATGTTTTTTCAAATGCAAGGTTTATTTATAACTCCGCTTTAAGAGGAGCGGGCGATTCACGGTTCGTAGCTTTAATTACATTTGTCGGCATACTTATTTTACGGCCGTTAGTAAGCATTGTTCTTGTTTACTCCCTCTTCCCCTTTCAGCTCGGGCTTGCCGGTATTTGGATTGCATTGAGTGCTGACGGTGTTGTTTGTTTCTTCCTTGCAAGGGCTCGTTTTGCAAGGGGTAAATGGGCTGAGATAAAGGTATAGAGATGATAAGAGAAGCCGTCTTAGATGACAGTTCCAGAATGGCAGAAATACATGTTTTCGGCTGGAGATGCGCATACAAGGACTTCATCTCCATGGAGCATCTTGTTAACGTATTAACAGTAAAAGTCAGGGAAGAAAGATTCCGTGAATACATTTCTGACCCGAATAATAAAGACAAGATTTTGATTTGCGAAGAAAGTAATATGATAAAGGGCTTTATGACAATAGGAGATTGCAGGGATGAAGATAAGGGGCCTGATACATACGAGCTGCATGGAATATACATAGACCCCTTATTTCAAAGGCAAGGAATTGGCACCGAGTTTGTTAGCAGGTGCATTGAAGAAGCAAAGAATCGGGGGAAAAAAGAAATAACTTTATGGGTCTTTCAAAAGAATGAAAACTCAATTAACTTCTACAGAAAAATGGGGTTTATACCTGACGGGAAAGTTATAGTAAAATTGGTTTATAACGAGAACGCAATAAGAATGAGGATGGAGGTAATATGAACACACAAGATTTAATGAATTCTGCACTGGAACTTGCGGGGCTTAAGGAAATGCCCGAAGACTGCGGAATTATCGTTCCCGGTGATAATATTAAGAAGATACTTATGGGTGTTGATATGGACACCCCTGAGCTCCTTTTGGCAAGGCAGTTGGGTTATGACTGCGTTGTATCACATCATCCAAGGAATACTAATCCGAATATGCTCGAGTTATTAAAAAGGCATATTTATAAGCTTGAAGCTCTTGGAGTGCCTCGCAATAAATCTCAGAAGCTTCTTGAAGAGAGGAGGGAAGAACTAAGTTATAATAGTCATGTTTCAAATTCAAGGCGAAGTGAGAGTGCTGCAAAGCTCCTTGGAATGCCTTTTATGTGCCTGCATACCCCGGCAGATATAATCAGCGAAGCCACAGTGCAAAAGCACCTTGACAGTAAGTTTGCAGGGAAGGTCGAAACAAAGTTACAGGAAGTACTGGATGCCCTAAATGAATTAAACGAGTATAAGAACTCTGCAAGGAAGCCGGTAATACGAGTCGGGAACAAGGAAAGTTATGCAGGGAAGATCTACGTACTTATGGCAGGACTAACGGGGCCCGGGGCCGACATTACCAAGGAGTATTTTGAAGCAGGAGTCGGTACTTTAATTCGCATGCACATAACCGAAAAAGATGCGAAAGCAGTGAAAGAGCAGAAGATCGGGAATGTGATTGTTGCAGGGCATATGTCAAGTGACTCTATCGGCCTTAATAAGATTGCACAAATGTGGAGGGGTAAGGGCATAGAGATTACGCTGATGTCAGGTATTGTGGTTTAAAATGCCAAAGAGAAATGCTGCGATTGCAAACATAAAGGCAAGCTACTTATTCCCTGAAATTGCAAAACGGAGGAGGGAGTTTGAAGAAGCGAATCCCGGGCCTCCAATAATTAGCCTTGGAATAGGAAATACTACAGAGCCGATAATGCCTCATATTAATTCGGGGCTTATTGAAGGAGCCCGCAAACTTGGAACAGCAGAAGGTTATACAGGTTATGGTGATGAGCAGGGGATTCCGGTTTTAAGGGAAAGAATCGCAAGAATTTTTTACCCGGGTATCATAGCCCCCGATGAAGTCTTTGTTTCTGACGGTGCAAAGTGTGACATAGGCAGGCTCCAATTGCTCTTTGGCGCAGGCATTCCGGTTACGGTGCAGGACCCTTCCTATCCGGTTTATGTTGACGGATCGGTTTTTATCGGGGCGGCAGGCGCTTTTGAGGGCTCAGGTTATAAGGGCATCACATACCTTCCGTGTACTAAGGAAAACGGCTTTTTCCCCGATCTGTCAATGCTCCCCGAGGGCGGCTTAATTTATTATTGCTCGCCAAACAATCCGACAGGGGCAGTATCAAACAGAGAGCAGTTAACCCTCCTTATAAAGGCTGCGCATAAGACAAAATCAATAATAATTTTTGATGCTGCGTATTCACATTTTATTCGCGACAATGACTTACCAAAGAGTATTTTTGAGATACCCGGAGCAGGTACATGCGCCATCGAAATTAACTCTTTCAGTAAGACGACAGGTTTTACGGGGGTGCGGCTTGGTTGGTCCATAGTTCCGAAGGCTCTTAAGTATAGTTCGGGAGAAAGTGTGAACGATGACTGGAATAGAATTTGTACGACGATTTTTAACGGAGCTTCAAACATAGCCCAGGCAGGGGGTCTTGCGGCTCTTGAAGATGATGGCCTTAAGGAGATGGAAAGGCTTTGTGATTTTTACCTTGAAAATACACGGCAAATAAAGACCACTTTGGAGAAGGGCGGAATTTCCTGTACAGGAGGCGAAGCATCACCCTATGTATGGGCTCATTTCCCGGGGAGGGAAAGTTGGGAAGTTTTTTCAGAAATTTTAACAAAGTGCAGGTTAATAACGACCCCGGGCAGCGGTTTCGGCCCTGCAGGCAATTCCTTCATACGCTTTTCCGGCTTCGGGCACAAGGAAAATGTTGAAGAGGCCTGCCTCCGGCTGGAACGCTATCTATTGAAAATTTAAGCAAAAAGTGCTAGACTGCATTACTGCAATAGCGCATAAATCACGTATGGAGGTACGTTAGTATGGTAAGAATACTGGCTACAGACGGCATTGAAGCAAGTGCCGCAAAGGCTCTATCCGATTTAGGATTTGAGGTAGTACAGCAATTTTATGATGAAAATGAATTACCCGGAAAGGCCGCAGAATTTGATGTGGTGGTAGTTCGCAGTGCAACCAAGATTCGCAAACCCGTAATTGATGAGGCGAGCAAGAGCGGGAAGCTGAAGCTCGTAATAAGGGGAGGTGTAGGCATCGATAATATTGATGCCGTTTACGCAAAGGAAAAGGGCATCGAAGTCCGGAATACCCCAAATGCATCCAGCGTCTCTGTTGCAGAGCTCGTTATCGGTCATATGTTCAGCCTTACGCGTTTTATCTACGATGCAAATGTCACAATGCGAGCAGGAAAATGGGAAAAGAAACGCTATGAGGGCATTGAGCTTGCAGGAAAGACCCTTGGGTTAATCGGGATGGGCAGGATTGCCCGCTGTGCAGCGAAAATGGCAAGCGGCTTGGGCATGAAGGTGATCTATACAAATACATCCGGTCATAAACCTGAGAATGAGCCGTTTAAGTATGTCTCACTTGATGAGCTATTGCAAAGCTCTGACTTTGTTTCTCTGCATGTACCAAAGGCAGATAAGCCAATCCTTGATAGTGCAAATATCGCAAAAATGAAGACAGGCGCCTATATAATTAATACAGCAAGGGCTCAGCTCGTAGACACTGCAGAACTGCTTAAAGCCCTTGACAGCGGTAAGATTGCAGGTGCAGGTCTTGATGTCTTTGACGAGGAACCGATTAAGGACGAGAAGGTTTATACCCATCCAAAGATTTCCATGACCCCCCATGTGGGAGGCTCAACGGCAGAAGCTCAGAATCGAATTGGCGAGGAAATCGTTGCAATTATTAAGGAGAGATTTAAATGAAAACTTTATACAATTTTTCGGCAGGCCCCTCGGTACTACCCAAGGAAGTGCTTCTTGATGCACAGAAGAATCTTGTAGACTTTGAAGGCTGCGGTATGTCAGTCATGGAGATGAGCCATCGTTCAAAAGAGTATGATATCATTATAAAAAAAACCGAAGAGCTTTTCCATGAAGTGATGGGTATCCCCGATAACTATAAGGTGCTTTTCTTACAGGGAGGGGCAACCCAGCAATTCGGCATGATTCCGATGAATCTTCTTGCAAAGAACGGAAAGGCCGATTATGTTATTACAGGAATTTTTTCAAATACTGCATATAAAGAGGCGCAGCTTGTCGGAGGACCTACAGGTAAAACGATCTCGGCTGCAGGCAGTACCAAGGAAGAAAACTATAAGAGAATCCCTGAGCAAAACGAACTTAAACTTGACCCCGCTGCCGACTATTTGCATATTTGCGAGAATAATACGATTATAGGATCGAAGTGGAAGTACCTGCCTGATGCAGGGAAGGTACCCATAGTGTCCGACATGTCTTCCTGCATACTTTCAGAGCCGGTTGATGTTTCAAAATACGGGCTGATTTATGCAGGTGCACAGAAAAACATTGCACCTGCAGGGGTTACTATCGTAATAATCAAAAAAGATCTGATCTACGATCCCCTGCCGGGAACTCCCACAATGCTCAACTATAAGGTGCAAGCAGAAAACGATTCGATGAAAAACACTCCTCCCTGCTGGCCGATCTATATTGCAAAGCTCGTTCTTGAGTATTTACAGAAGAATGGCGGTCTTGCTGCCATGAAAGCACATAACGAAGCGAAAGCAAAGGTACTCTACGATTTCCTTGATTCAACAGACTTTTATAAGAGTCATGTAGTGGCAAAAGATCGCTCAATTATGAACGTAACTTTCAGAACAGAGAGCGATGAGCTTGACGATAAGTTTATAAAGGGAAGCGTTGCTGCAGGAATGTCCAACCTTAAGGGTCATAGGGATGTCGGAGGAATGCGCGCATCCATTTACAATGCAATGCCCAAAGATGGTGTTGAGTATCTTGTCGATTTTATGAAGAAGTTTGAAAAAGAAAACAAGTAGTTAAATGGAGTTAAAATGAAAAAGGTAAAAGCTTTTCGTGCCCTGCGCCCTGCCCAAGGGTATGCAGATAAAATTGCTGCCCTCCCCTACGATGTAATGGACAGTAATGAAGCTCGTATAATGGTAAAGGATAAACCCTTTTCTTTTTTACATGTTGATAAGGCAGAGATAGACCTTGATCCGGCTGTTGATATTTATGATGACAAGGTCTATGAAAAAGCTAAATCAAACTTCCTCGCCCTTAGGTCTTCGGATAAAATGCTTAAGGAAGAAAAGGACTGTTATTACATCTATAGACAGACCATGGACGGCAGGTCACAGACAGGTATTGTTGCCTGCCCCCATGTTGACGATTACCTTGAAGACAAGATCAAAAAGCATGAGCTGACCCGTGCAGACAAGGAAGCAGACCGCATACGTCACGTTGACACCCTTGATGCAAATACCGGCCCCATCTTCCTTACACACAGGCCCGATCCGCAGCTTGCAGAAATTGTTTCGAGTTGGGTTTCAAAGAGCAGTACGATATTCTCCTTCGTTGCTGACAATGTCAAACATGAGGGCTGGGTAGTCGACTGCGCCGAGTCTATTGAGAAGATTGCCGAATGCTTTAAGAGGATCCCTGCGCTTTATATCGCAGACGGGCATCACCGTTGTGCCTCTGCCGTTCGTGTCGCACAGAAACGCAGGGAGGCAAAGCCTGATTATACAGGTGAAGAAGAGTTTAACTACTTCCTTTCGGTTATTTTTCCCTCAGATCAGCTCTTTATTTACGATTATAATAGACTAGTAAAAGACCTTAACGGATTAAGCGAGGCTGATTTCTTTGAGAAGCTAAAAAAATCTTTCGATCTTGAGAAAGCCTCAAGTGCAGTTAAGCCGCCGAAAAAACATTCCTTCGGCCTCTTTACTAACGGCAACTGGTATACGATGCATACCAAGAAGGAATGCATCGACGAAAGTGATCCGGTTCAAAGGCTTGATGTTTCCATTTTGCAAAACCTGGTTTTATCTCCGATACTCGGCATCGATGATCCAAGGACAAATAAGCGCATTGACTTTGTTGGGGGCATAAGAGGTTTAACGGAACTTGAAAGACGGGTAAAAGCAGACATGGCTATTGCTTTTTCAATGCATCCGACAACGCTGGACGATTTAATGGACATATCGGATGCAGGAAAGATAATGCCTCCAAAGAGCACCTGGTTTGAGCCAAAACTTCTCTCGGGGTTGTTTATTCATGATTTGACTTAAGCCTTTCTTGAACCGATACTTCGGCTCCCGCTCCTTTTATAAGGAAGCCATAGCAATCGCTCTGCCTGTGATGATGCAGCAGCTTATCATGAGCATGGTCTCCCTGATCGACAACTTCATGGTTGCAGGTCTTGGAGACCTGAGCATGGCTTCCGTTAATGTTGTAAATCAATTTACTTTTATATTCATTGTCATAATCAATACCATCTGCCAGGCAGGCGGGATTTACATTGCTCAATTTAATGGCGCGAATGACAGCACAGGGATGAAGCATGCCTATCGCTTCAAGGTTCTTCTAAGCATATTAATGGCCGTATTAGCCTTTAGCATCTTCAGAGCTTTTACAGAGCCATTGATTGCCTTGCTGACCATGGGAAATATTGATCAGGAAGGTATAATAATAATTGGCTCACATTACTTCAATTTAATTTCATGGACCTTCCTGCCTGTGGCCATTTCCTATTCTATAGGAAGCAGCTTCCGCGAAATTGCAAAACCCGGAGTACCGCTCATAATTTCAGGTATTGCAACCTTAATAAATACATTCGGAAACTGGGTATTAATCTACGGAAACCTTGGAGCACCTCGCCTTGAAGTTACAGGCGCAGCTTATGCAACGATTATTGCCAGATTCATTGAAGCTGTCCTGTTTATATTTTTTGCTATTATACTAAAGGCTCCTTTTTATGTCAATTTTAGAAATTTGCTTTTTGCTAACATGAGATTATTTAAAGAAATCCTAAACAAGTCTGCAATGATCTTCGCTTCAGAAATGTCATGGGCAAGTTCTGAGACAGTCATGATTGCAATGTATAATCGCCGAGGAGGTGCAGAAGTCATCGCGGGAATGGCTGCAGGTTGGACAATCTGTCACATAGTCTTTTTCATTTTCGGTGGCATCTGGGTTACGACAACAGTGCTGGTGGGCGGTACTTTGGGAGCAGGCAAGCTTGATGAAGCGAGGAGACGGGCACAATGGCTTAGGTCGGGCTCGGTGGTTGCATGTATCATTCTTGCCTTATTTGGAGCTGTAGTCGCCTATTTCCTAATCCCGATTGTCTTTGTGAACTTAAGCCCGGTTGCAAGAGCCACCTGCCTTGGCCTAGTGCTCGTGATCCTTGCATACCTTCCTTTTTGGGGTTATCTCAATTCGCAGTTTGCAATTTCAAGAGCAGGAGGTGACACTGCAATGGGAATGTATGCAGACCTTACGGTTAATACAATCCTATTTACACCGGGGGCAATCATTCTTTCCTATTTTACAAACTTCGGGCCTGTGCTGATGTTTACAATTTTAAAATTAACCGATTTTATTAAGATAATTATCTGCCGGCATTTTATTCGTAAGGAGAGGTGGGTAAAAAACCTAACCTAATATCCGACAGAAAAACTGTCATAGCCCTTGGGTTCGATAATCTCAACTTCAACAGAATCTACCCGTGAAAATTGCGGCCCCTTGTTAAGCCATTTGAGGAAAAGCTCGCAGCTCCCCGGCGAGCCCTCAGCCCAAACTTCGACATCACCGTTTGCGGCATTACTCACCCGGCCCTTAACTTTGAGCCTTTCAGCCTCCCTTGCTGCGGAGTATCGAAAGCCAACGCCCTGGACTCTGCCTATCACCCTTGCATAAAAGGCCGTGTATGACATTTTACCCATTTAAGCTTTCCTTGAAGAAATCATGGCAATATAAACGCCTGCAAGCACAAGGACCGCTCCAACCCACTGTAGTGGTTGCAAACGCTCTCCAAGCACAATAAAACCGCCGATTACACTTACAACAGGAATCAGATTGATAAAAAAGGCAGAAGTCCCGATTCCTATATCCCTGAGTGCAATGGCGTAAAACCAATAACCAAGGGCTGAGCAAAAAATCCCAAGAAAGGCAATATGGGCCCATACATGGAAACCGGGGATCTGCCAGGGCAACTCAAGGAGAGTAAAGGGTAAAAATCCTATAAATCCAATAAGAGACTGCCAAAAAACTATGTAAATCATGGAGCGGCGCGCAAAAAGAGGCCGTGTAAGAAAGCAATAACTCACCCAGCTTAGGCAGGCACCTATCATATAAAGATAACCCCTGGCAGTCCCTGATATGCTAAAGGAAATCCCTGCCACCATTGCTACCCCTGAAAGGGAAATTATAGCGCCTGCACCGGGTAAAATGGTTCTGTAAAAAGATGTTTTCTTTATATTATTTTCACTTTCCTTGTCCCGTATAAAGAATTTCCTTTCTACGGCTTCTGCAATCAGAATCATTGCAGGAACGCAGGCAGAAATTATTGAAGCCTCTGAAGCCGGGATCATGTGCACTGCGTTATTCTCGAAAAAGAAGAAAATAGTTACACCTGTAAGACCTGCTCCTGCAAGGAAAAAAATATCTTCCTTTCTAATCTTTTCATCCCTTGCATATTTTCTTTTTATTATGAACAGAAATAAAATGGCAATGCCAAAACGGAGAGCGCCAAGGGTCATTGGCGGGATAAATTCAACTGCAAGTTTTATCGAAATAAAGGAAAATCCCCAGAAAAAAACGCATGCAATAATGGCAAGCAAGGCCTTGTGTCGAACAGTCATACCATAGAATAGCAGATTTACTTTTTTTTGAAAATCCGCATATAATAGTTCCATGAACAAGAAAGTAGGTATTGAACGATGCGCGTCTTATGATATTGAATCGGTTTATAAGGCTTTGAAAAAGGCAGTTGAGCTTGCAAGCGATTTGAATGTTGCAGGAAAGAGTGTATTACTAAAGCCGAATATTCTCTCGGATTCTGCACCTGAAAAGGCTATTACAACCCACCCGGTATTTCTTGAGGCTGCCATTCGCCTAATAAAAGAGATGGGTGCATCAAAGATTCTGGTGGGGGACAGCCCCGGCATTCAGGGTCCGGGATTTATTGCGAAGGCATCGGGTATTTCTGATGTAATAAAGAAGTATGATATCCCCTGGGTGGATTTTACCAAGGAAAAGACAGAGGTATCGAGTCCCGATTTAAAATCGGTAAAAAAGTTCACCGTTGGAAAACATGGGGCTGATATTATTATCAGCCTTCCGAAGCTTAAAACCCATCAGCTTATGTACTATACAGGGGCAATAAAAAACATCTTCGGCCTAATTCCGTCTATAGCAAAAAGCACCTACCATGCACGATATTCAAGCCGCGAGGCCTTTGCTTCAATGCTTGTAGACCTCTGCATCGCTGTAAAGCCTGACTACGCCTTCCTTGATGCAATAATTGGGATGGAAGGAGCAGGCCCCGCAGGAGGAAGTCCAAAACAGGTTGGCCTTATAATGGCATCTTCAAACCTTCTTGCAATTGACGTAGCAGCCACTACCGTTATGGGCTATCCTCCTCACGGTGTACCTGTGAATAAAGAGGCTCTTAGCCGCGGGATCTGGCTAAAAGACTTTAATGAGATCGAATATCCCGGCTTAAATCCAAAAGATCTGCAAATACCAAACTATGTTAAAGTGCGTATTAAGAGGGCAAGGTCGCAGTTCCTTGATTTCATACTACCTAAGTCCTTAAGGAAATATAGGGATTCACGAATAGCAGGACCTGAGATAAATCACGGTACCTGTGTGCGCTGTGCCGATTGTTTAAAGATCTGCAGTTCAAAGGCAATGAAGATCGAAGGCGAAGGGAAGGAAAGAAGGGTAATTATTGATTATGAGCTATGCATCCGCTGTTTCTGCTGTCACGAAATATGCCCTGTTAAGGCCATTGACATAGCAAAAAACCCAAGGAATAGGGTTGATTAATATGAAAAACCTTCAGTTCTCCGCAGGGTTTGAATTCTTCCGCTGAAACTGAAGGTTAATAAATGTACCACTATATTTCCCGGTTGTTCACGAGCAGTCCAATAATTATAGTGTATGCCTTCCTGTAATCTGCCCTTGTCATTTATATAAATATATCCTTCATTTGAGGAACCGAAAGACCTCTCAGAATAACCTTCAAGTGCAAGCCCCCTTGTAATATTCTTGAAAGGCCGCTCCTCATCATTTCCGCCTCTTGAAGGTGTTTGGCTTTCACCATAACCGGTAATAGTTATACTGTCCCGTCTAATAATAAGGCTCCCTGAATAAATACTTTCAGGATCATTTGTAACCCAAGTCCCCTGTAAATTACTCTCAAATAGATTTTCAAGAGTCCACCCTTCCCAATCACAAGAACTAAAAATCAATGAGAAGAGAAGTGCAAATAAAATAAATTTTATCTTCAAAGTAACTCGAATAAAATCGAACGATTTTTTCATAATTAATTCTCCTTTTTTTAATCTCCGCCATGCAGTATCTCTACTGCTTCCTCGGCAGAAGAAGCATTAATAACTGCTTCAGAAACACTTCTATCATCAAAAATAGTACTTAGGGCAGCAAGGAACTCAAGATGAGGCACAAAACCTTTTTTAGGTGAAACAGTAAGGATGAAGAGTCTTGATTTTTCCCCGTCCATGGATCCAAAATCCACCCCTTCCTTTTTTATCCCCATTGCCACCCTAAGATCGTCAACACCGTCTGTTTTAGCATTCGGCATTGCAATAGAGTTAATCATTCCGGTATGAATGGTTTTTTCTCTTTCTGTTACATCCTGTATAACCATATCTCGGTCAAGAACCATATCATTTGCAACAAGTATATCAACAAGTTCTGCAATTATCTCCTCTTCGTTCTCGCCTTTAAGATCGATTGAAGTACATTCACTTTTTATAAGTGAGAATAATGGCTGCGCCTTTCTCTTGCCCTGCTCCACAGGCTCCGAGTCTAATAATTCTTTTTTCATTTGAGCAGGATCAGATTTATCTTTTAAGAGGCGAATTGACTCATTTAATTCTACAATTACTTCAAAAACAGCGGTTTTTACAAAGGTCATATTTGCTTCAGCGCTTTCAATCGTAACATTATGCCCTTCCTCACGAATAGTAAGAGAAATATCTTCCTTGCGAGCCTGAGAAAGTCCATCCTCCACACTCATCACCTGAACATAAAAGCCTTCGTTTCTAAGATCGGTAAGAAGGGTATTTGTTACAAGATCAGCGATTTCCACCGTTGGGAACTCCCAAGTCATTGACGAAGAGCCATCGCCTCTGCTTTGCTTGCGCGTACCAGAGCCGGGAATTTTCAGCATGGATGTAAGGAAAAGAGGCGCTGCCAGAGTTGTAATAAGGATCATCAAAACAACAACTGCAAAAAGCTCATGATCCAAAATCCCCATTGCAAGAGCTATACCTGCAATTATCAGGGTCATCTCGCCCCTCGGTGACATCCCTGCTCCGATGCGCAATGCACCCTTTAAGTTAAATCCCATTAATAGGGAGAAACCGCCACAGCCTGCAACCTTTGCAATTATAGCTGCAATTGAATAAAGGAATCCGAATATTAAAACTCGAGGTGTTATCAAGTCACGGATATTTACCATCATCCCCATAACTGCAAAGAAAACAGGTACAAGCAATTCGTAAATACCTCTTAAGCGTTCTTCGATCACAGGTGCTATATCGGTCTTGGAAAAAGAAAGCCCTGCGATATATGCACCAATAATCATGGCAAGACCCTGCATCTCAAAAACCCCTGCAAGAATAAGGGCAATACTTAAAGCCAGGATGGAAAAGGCAAAGCTGTTATTAAAAAGTTTTAAGATAGATGCAAGCCTTCTTGAGATAAGTAAGCCAATGGCTACAGCTCCAAGACAGATACCGATGGTTCTGCCTGCATTGGCTAGGATGGTAGGAACCAAGCCGATTGTATGCCCGCCTCCCGAAATTACTGCAGTTAATCCGAGCACTACCGTAAGCAAAATAATTGAATTAACATCATCAAAAACAGAAGTTGCAAGTATGGTTACACCTTCAGGAGTGTCCATTTTTTTCTGATCTGCTAAGTGACGGGCAATTATACCGAGTGAATTAGAGCTGATAAGCACCCCAAGAAACAAACACTTGGGATCCATGAAGGAAGTTTGAAAAAAAACCATGCCCATTAAGGCGCCTGCCGTAATAGAGACAATGACCCCGCCAATGCTGATAAGGCTTCCTGCAAGAGAATAGCGAAGGAAGAGCTTAAGATTCGTTTCCAGGCCTGAGATGAAAAGAAGTACAACAGAGGCAATGGTGGCAAAGGCATTCAACTCTGCGCTGATTTCAAGTGAAGGCGGACCAAGGGGAAAAATGCCATGAGGAAAGCCGGGAAACGAAATCCCTCCAAGTGCGTATGGGCCAATAATTATCCCTGCAATTAACTCCCCAAGGACCTGCGGCACTCCTGCCTTCTTTGCAAGACGCCCAAAAACGCGCACTGCAAGAAGTAAAAGACCAAGTTGAAGAACAAAGAGAGAAGCATGCTGTGCACTAGATTCAAAGTCCATATAAAATGATACATTTTATCGATGAATTTATCAACATATACTGCCATACATACAAATTTAGACAAAGCAGAGTATTCATTAGACCTGCAAAATTTGTTATGCTTATATAATGGTTATTAGAATGGATTCGCTAATCCAGGTTCTTGCCCAGGCCCTGGATCTTGTGGAAATTGCCTTAATAGGAGCAACAACCAACCACGGTAAACGGATTGCAGTTTTATGCTCGGCAATGGGGAGGAGGCTTGGTCTTCCCATTGAGGAGCTCTCGGACCTTGTTTCTTGTGCTCTGCTCCATGACAATGCCTTGACCGAGTACATTTTACTTCAGCAGGGCCGTGAGGAAGATAACCCAAACCTGGGGACTCACTGTGCAATAGGTCAGAGCAACGCAGAAATTCTTCCATTCAATAAGAGCATTGAAGGCTTTATTCTTTATCACCACGAGAGGGCTGACGGACAGGGCCCCTTTGGTCTAAGCGAAGGTCACTTTCCTCTGCAGGCAGAGCTTATAGCAATATCTGACATGATAGACGCGGAGCGTCATCTTGAGAGTATTGCCACCGGAAGCCTGGTTGATTTACGGAAAAATATAGAAGCAGAAATTCACAACCGTTTTACAGAACGTGCAGGAAATGCCTTACTTGATGTTTTTGACGAGAACATGCTTAGCTCCTTACGGAATGATAAAATAACAGAAACGACAAATAATATGATTCCGGTCTGGACCAGAGATATGAATGATCCTGCCCTTGTGCCGTTTGCAGAGTTTATCTCACATATTATTGACCGGAAATCGATAACTACGGGGACACATACCGAGCAGATTGCAAACCGCATCTGGTTGATGTCAGAGTTTTACGGCTATGACATGACCGAGAAAATAAAACTCTTCCTTGCTGCTGCCCTCCACGATATTGGCAAGCTTGCAATCCCATCCGAAATTCTTGAAAAACCGGGCAAACTAAATAAAGATGAATTTGGAGTCATAAAAAACCATGTAAGCAAAACACACTCACTCCTTAGTGAAATGGAAGGACTCGGTCTGATTACCGAATGGGCATCGAATCACCACGAAAAGCTTGACGGCTCAGGATATCCAAGAGGCTTAAAAGCCGATCAACTCGATTTTAACTCAAGGTTAATGACCTGCATCGATATTTACCAGGCTGTAAGCGAGAAGCGCCCATATCACTCGGGGCGTGATCATGGGGAGACGATGCTCATTTTAAGGGAGATGGCCGATGCAGGCAAAATCGATTCAGGGATCGTTAACGATATTGATAAGGTAATGGCAGAGTTGTCAGGGAGAAATCTGCCAAGGCCAAAATTAAACTAATACTTTCTTTTTATGAAATGCGGAAGGAACAAGTCTATAAGCTTCTTTTTTGTCAATTTTAGTTACATATCTTGTTGCAATGCGTTCACCGCAGCCGGGGCAGAATATTGCCCCATGGAAAAGAGAGAAATCAATGCTCCCTGAGATAATTCTATCGTTATACATTTTTACGAAATTACTCGTACCGACTTTTTGATATCTTGCAATGAAACACTTACAGTAAGCACAGCTCACTTCAAGGATATGGCTTCCCTTTATTTTTTTGCAATTCGGGTTTTCATGTATCTTCATGAGCTAATTTCGTGCCTCGCCCGTAAACAACATAAAGCACTAAACCTGAGATGACCATCATCATTACAGCATAAACAAAGGTAATTGCAGTATTGTCTGCTGTAGCGGTATCGGCTATGGTCAAGTTCTGTATTTGTACTCCCAAAGGCAATTGGAGTGGATGGTATAATAATACGGACATATCAAATTCGGTTAGAAGGCCATTAAAGTTTAGTGCGAAGACTGCAAGCATGGTCGGTAAAATAATTGGAAGTATTACTCTAAAGAATGTATACAAGGTCTTAGCTCCAAGATTTTTTGCGGCATCTTCCAGGGCATCGTCTATTGCAAAGAAGGCTGCTCTTGTTATTCGCAAGGTAAAGGGTATGCGTATTATTAAATAGCCAAGGATCATTATGAAAATGGAGCCTGTTAATACACGGTTGAGCATGAACCAGCGGGGCATATTATAAGTAGTAATTAACCCAAGAGCAATCAGCATATTAGGCAATAACCAGGGTATCATCAATGTATATTCAATAAATGTACTTACCTTATTCTTAAACTTCGTTATTATACGGCAGACAGTCACCACAAGAATTGCAGCACCAAGGGCGGCTGAAAACGAGAACATCAAACTTACAAGCACCGGCCTTAACGAACGCATATTCGTGAAAACATTAATATAGTTTTCAAGAGTAAAACTGCTTAACCTTAATTGCCCTGTTGCGATGGTCGGAGCATCGGTAAAGGAAAAAATAATAACTGCGATAACAGGTGCAACATAGATAAGAAAAAGACCGTAAGCATAAATATGTATCAATATATTCAATACCGGGTTATTTATCTTTTGCTTAATTATATTGGTTTTTACCTTGGATACAGAGAGATAATAACCTCTTTTTTCCAACTGTGCTAAAATTCCAATCAGAGCTAGGGATGCAAGGCCAAGGATCATTGCCATAAAAACTGCAAGATCACGAGAACCTTGCATTCTTGAAAATGAAATAATCATCGGACTGATTGTTTGAAAGTTTCTGCCCCCAACAAGCAGGGGAGCAGAAGTCGCACCAAGGCCTGTAAGAAAGGTGAAGGTCGTAACTGCAAGCAGGGAAGGAGTCAGAACAGGAAGAACAACCCGCCTTAGAATTGTAAGCTGATTTGCTCCGAGGTTTTTAGCTGCCTCGATGGTTTGGAAATCCACTGCTCTCATTGCACTTCGCAGGAAGATCATGTGATTGCCTGTGGTGGCAAAGGTCATAACAAAAAGAACTGCCCAAAAACCTTCAAACCATCCTGTATTAAAATTGGCAAAAATAGCGGCAAGGGTATTTGTAAAAAACCCTCCATGGCCGTATAAAAAACGATAACCTGAAACTAGAATTATTCCGCCATAAATAAGGGTTGTCATATAACCATGGCGTAATATTTTTGATCCCCTGATACGGAAGTATTCAGTAATAAAAACTAAGCTTACCCCCACAAAACCGACTGTTATTGAAAGTATGGGTGCAAGAAGAAAACTATTTCGAAGGCTGTTAACAGCACGTTCAGAGTTGAACACACGGTCAATAGCCCTCATGGTAAATGAGCCATTCTGCCAAAAGACAGAAAGGGCGGCATTTAAATTGGGAACAATTAGAAAGACAGTTATAAACCATAAAAGACAGGTATAAAGCAGACCCAGAATAATTTTCGACCTGGTAAGTTTCATAATTAATACCGCATTAAATGATCAGGGTCAAAACTAAGATTTACCTGTTCTCCCATCTTATAAAGAGGAGTGCCGCTGTTTTTCTCAATTACTTTAATTAGCTCCCCTGAAGCATTTAAAGTATACTTTATATAAAGCCCGTAATACTCAAAATTCTCTACGACAGCGGAACAGGAAAGATGGTTCGCCTTTTTGTCGTTTACATGCATCCTCTCGAGGCGGATATAGCTGTTTTTTCCATTCCCTGTATCACCTGCACCGACTCGGCTAAGGAAATTATCACTTAACTTATTAATATCTCCAATAAAGTTACAGACGAATTCAGTAGCCGAATGGTTATAGATTTCGTCCGGCGCACCGATCTGCTCAATGCTTCCATGGTTAAAAACTGCGATGCGATCCGAAAGGGTTAGGGCCTCTTCCTGATCATGGGTCACATAAATTGTGGTAATTCCGAATCTACGCTGTAACTCTTTCAGCTCGTTCCTAAGCTGAACACGCAGCTTAGCATCCAAATTTGAAAGCGGTTCATCAAGACATATAATGGAAGGAGATGTAACAAGTGCCCTTGCAATTGCAACACGCTGCTGCTGTCCTCCTGAAAGTTGACTGACTTTTTTGTTTAACTGCTCACTTTCAAGCTCTACCTTTTGTGAGATTTCATCGACCTTCATCTTGATTTCAGCTTTTGGAAGTTTCTTTACTCTTAAACCAAAGGCGATGTTTTCGAAAACACTCATTGTGGGGAATAAGGCATAGCTCTGGAAAACCATGCCAATATTCCGCCTCTCAATTTCCAAGTAGGTGATATCCTTCCCGTCAACCGTAACAGTGCCATGATCGGGATGTAAAAACCCGGTTAAAGTCCGCAGGGTGGTGGTTTTTCCGCAACCGGAAGGTCCAAGGAGGGTAAAGAATTCCCCCTCAAGGACCTCTAGGCTGATTTTTTTTAAAGCAATAAAATCTCCAAATTTTATTTGGATATCTTTTAGAACAATCACATTAACGCCGTTTATGTTTAGGGCATTATGTTCAGATAAATATGCTCACACCATTCGTCAATCCTTGCAGATACAACAGTCCAGTCTATATCTTGCACAGGCAGGCCCTCGAATCTTGGGTCAGGGTCAAAGAGCCTTAGGGCGTACTGTTTTTCAGGATTGAACCAGTCAAGGAAGCGCTGGGCCTCTCTGATATTCGTATTATTGTTTGCAAGGGCCACTGCTTCTATTACCTGAGGTACACCTACGGCCGGAAGCGCATAGCCTGCAGTAACACCATACTGTATCTCTCTTGAAAGGATGCCGTTACAGTGGAGCTGTCCCATTACAACATCATTATTTGTGTTGACCATTTGAGCAAATAAATCAGCAGCACCTGTATTAGGTACGCCGTGTGCATAGAAGGCACGAATCTCGTTCCATCCTTGTTCGGATACGCCAAGGTATCCTCTCGGGTCAAGATGACGGCCAAGAATGCCTGCAATTACCATGCGGGTTGTGCCGCCTGTTAGGGCAGTTTCATATTGATAACGGCCATGGAAGCGGGGGTCTCTCCACAGATCAGGCCAATCTCTGGGAGCCTGAGCGGGGGGCATCTGCCCTGCATCGTATGTAAGTAAGATTGAAGTTGTGTTGAAAGCGTGATAATAGCCGTCTCTATGATTCAGTCCGGGTTGTACTTGGCCTGCCCATACAGGGACATAGGGCGTAAGCGCATCATTCTCTATTAAGGATGCCCGCAAAAACACATTTAAACCATAAACTATATTAGCAACCGGATTATGCCTCTCGGCAATGATCCTATCGGTAATAGCTCCACCCCCTGCGAACACCGCCACAAGGTTAAAGCCATCTTCGGCTGCCATTGCAGCAAGCCTGTCCATGGTATCTTGGTTTGAGTTGGAGTATATATAGATTGTAGAACCCCTCTCTCCCCCATCCTGTTGCTGAGACCTGCCGCCCGCAAAAAGTGAGCCGGCAATAATCAGACAAAATAGCAAAATAATACCTTTTTTCATATAAAAGTCTCCTTACTGTAGATGTGAACAGTTTATGAAAAAAGAGGACTATTTGTCAAGATTTTCCTGCTGTGAGTGTTGTGCCATTATAACCCTATGCTTGGTAATTTCCGCAATCAAATCGTAATCTATCGGCCTATCAAGGGGAAACTGAATTGCACCCTTTGTTGTTTTATAGGATGCAAGCTGCTTTTCAAATGGGAGCTTACCAAGATCCCCCGGATAAATACCCACATGCTTTTTAAATGCTGCGAAATGAATCAAGTTCTCCCCCAGCCAAAAGGTGGGCATACTCCAGGAAATTTTCTCAACTGCCTTTGGTGCGGCTTTCTTAATCGTTTTACGAATCTTTTCCAGAATTGGACGGACTTCTTCCGCTTGAGCAGCAATATACTCGTCAATGTCCGATATCGTATCACTGCAATAATGGCTTTGGTTTTGCGCCTTAAAGTCTCTTCCGCATTTAGGACACTGCCACATTATCTAATCCTTTTCCTTAAGTAATGCATCGTTATTGAGCACTTTGAACGAAGTTGCTTTGGGGGCCATCAAGTCGCGTACCACGATGCCTTCTTTATCAAGGCCGCTTGGATATTTTCCCCTTGCCTTTTCAAGCAATTCTTCGAGATTATAGGCAAATTTTTCTCCCTGCTCTTCCAATGGAACAATAGAAAGCCCAAGGTCTTTACAAACCTTGCAGGCCTCTTCATAGGGCAAATACTTATTTGAATCCCAATCCTTAACATCAAAAACAAACCATTCAATTTCGGCCATGCGCAGCTTATTTTTCTGGATCCCGGGGCCGCAAATTTCGCCTGTCAAGACCAGATTTTTTCCATAATTTGCCAATTTCTCTTTTAAACCATATTTATAAACGGGAAGCCAATATAGAGCGCCTTCTTCGTCTTTAATTTCCTTATTTCTGCTGCAACAGCCTATTTCCCCATCAATATAATAAACTATGCCTGACGTTCCATCCATTTTTGTCGTGATATAATAGGGTTTCCCGCTTAACTTTTCCAATAATTCCGGCTCCGACTGTATACGAATTTCATCGGAAGCAGGAATTCCGTGGGGGCGCTCCCCGATTATGGTCCCTCCGGGATTTGAGGTTTCAGGGATATACCATTTTTTTACATTGAGCTTTTCAGTAACATCTACACCCTCCCCCGCTCCCACCAGCTCAGGGAATTTTTCAAGGGGAAGCAATAGACCCTGAGAAAGCTGCCCTCGCATTTTAGCAGTACGGATTCTGAAGCCTTTGCCATTATCTTCATTATCCCGGTATGACGAATTGCGCAAAAATTCATACCTCTCATCTTCAGGCAAAAAGCTGTCTACTTCAAAGTAAACTCCAAGGTCGCCTTCCTTAAACTCACCCTTTTTTGCAACACATTGCCATCCAAGTACATGGGCAAGCTCCAGAAAATCAGAATCGGGAATGGTGCTTATCATCTTTACTCTTTGTATCGTAACCAATGAACGCATAGCATCCTCCTTACATAGAATTTTTAACTATTATATGATATAGTATTATAAAAAGATATGGTTAGAATATTAATAGCTCAAAGGAGGAGTAATTGCTTAGGGAGTTAAGTTTGAAGGTCAAACCTAATGCCAATAAAAAGTTCCTTCTATTTTCGTGTATCCTTTTACTCATTATCTTTACCATAGCTACTTCGGCATATACAATTTCGGTTCGCCAAATAAACAGATCATATATAGAACAACAGCTCTCAATCGCGGCAGAAACCATTAGACTTCGTCTTGCAACAACGATAAATAACGAGCTTCCTCTTGTGATGAAACTTGGTGATACTCCGGTCATTCGCCAATACTTTCTAGATCCATCTGATCCATATCTTAGGGATCGTGCACATGCCGAATTTGAACTTTATCGAGAGCATTTTAGAACGAGGCTCATTTTCTGGATTAACGATGTTGATAAAATTTTTTATTTTACAGGGAATGACCCGTATCTTATGGACCCTGATGATCCTGAAAACTACTGGTATAATCTTACACTTTTCCAAACCGAAACCCATAATTTAAATATTAATTATAACCCTGAGCTTAGGCAGATTTATCTCTGGATAAATGTTCCTGTATTCTCGGAGACCGGAGTGCCGGTTGGGATGCTTGGAACCGGCATTGATCTGACCGAATTCTCGGATTTTGTGTCTACTGCATATAGAGAATTCGACAGAAACATAACATCATATATGTTTAATAAGTTTGATGAAATTACTTCCGCTATGGACATTGAGCTGATGCATAATAAGGTTCGCTTAGACGATCACCTTGGAGATGCCGGAGCAGAACTTCTTATGATTTCACGCACACTAATTGATGAAGAAGTCAGTACCATCACAAGCGGAGGGATAATATATCAGTTAAGATCGATACCTGCAATGGAATGGTATCTTGCAGTGAGCTATCCGGCTCCCGGTTTTCTTTCATTAAATCAATCAATGAATACTGTGTTTTTTGGAATGCTATCTCTAATTTTGTTAATGTTCATTATAATGAACGTTTATATTCACCGCTCAGAAAATACACTGGCAGAAAATAATCTGCGATTAATTGAGGCAAATCGCATAGCAGAGTCTGCATCGCAGGCAGCGTTAGAGGCATCTCAGGCAAAAAGTGATTTCCTTGCAAATATGAGTCATGAAATACGCACACCCATGAATGCTATTACAGGAATGTCAGAGCTTCTTCTCCGCAGAGACCTTAACGAAGATGCCCGAAGCGATGTCAGGGACATAAAACAGGCTGCAACCAGTCTTATTTCGATCATAAATGATATTCTTGACTTTTCAAAAATAGAAGCAGGCAAGCTTGAAATTATACCTGTTAAGTATATGCTTTCATTATTAGTAAACGATGTCGTTAATATAATCCGAACACGCATATTAGAAAAGCCGGTTCAACTTATTATGAAGGTCGATGAAAAAATTCCTGACAATCTTTTTGGAGACGAGGTCCGCTTACGGCAAATTATCCTTAACCTTCTTTCCAATGCTGCAAAGTTTACAGACGAGGGTCAAATAGTTTTATCAATTACTATAGAAAGCCAAAAAGGAAAGCAAGTTTTCCTAAAAATAGCTATAAGCGATACAGGGAGAGGTATCAAATCTGATCAAATAGAGAAACTTTTTTCAGATTTTATGCAGATTGATACAAGAAAGAACCGGAGCATTGAAGGGACAGGACTTGGACTTGCAATCACCAAACGGCTTTGCGACGCAATGGGCGCAAGCATTTCTGTGACAAGTGAATACGGCAAGGGCAGCATTTTTACAATAATTATGCCGCAAATAATTGACGGATACAATACATCTCCTTCATTAATAAATAAGTCTGAAAATTTTAGCATTAAAAGCATATTCCCTGACGCAAGACTTCTTATTGTAGATGATACGCCAATTAATTTAAAAGTTGCGGAAGGCCTTTTATTGCCCTATAAAGCAAAAATTGACACTTGCCTAAGCGGAGAAGAGGCAATTGAGATAATTAAACAAAGGCAGGGCGAGCAAGCTTACGATCTCGTTTTCATGGATCACATGATGCCTGAAATGGACGGCATTGAAACTACCGCCGCAATCAGAGCTTTGGGAGTGCAAGTGCCAATAATAGCATTAACCGCAAATGCAGTATCCGGAATGAGAGAAATGTTTTTGGAAAAAGGATTTAACGATTTTCTTGCCAAACCAATTGATGTCTCTAAACTTGACGAAATACTTAGTAACTGGGTCACAAGTAAGAAGAGAGACTCGCAATTCGGCAATTCCGACATAATTGAAGACATAAATTCTTTAGTAGAAGAATTAAAAAAATTACAAATAGCCTGTGAGGATTATAATGCAAAATCTGCATATTCAATACTTGATATCATAAATGAAAAAGAGTGGAAGCCTGAAACAATTACTGCAATAAAAGAAATCCGGAATGCATTATTACATAAAGATTTCGCAGGCACCTGTAAACTGATTGATGTCTTAATTGAAAATAAGAAGGCTTCATGAAATCGCGACCGGTATTTACTATAAAATTGATAGTCCCTTTGCTTTATACCGTCGCCATTATTGCTTTAGTCTTATATCAGTGGAATGAGCAAACAATTACAGTTAGACAAGGCGGCTCTAATCCATTATACCGCAACCTCATGGACTATCCTGCCTATATCCGGCATGGGTTTGATGTGTCAGATACCATTAGGATTCCACAGGAAAACAGCACATGGTTTCGTTTTTCTGCTCCTCAGCTAAGGATAATCAATTCTCCTCTGCCCGATCTTCCGCAAAGGACCTTCCTTTCAATTCGCGGCAGGGAAGCAGAGGAATTTACAATTATCATACCCATAGAGTTTGACTCAACTGCATTGACTTCGGGAATTGAACCGGGGATTTATCTTGGTTATATAGGCGAGAACTGGGAGGTATACTTAAACGGACACCTCGTACAAAGACAAATGCACTTAAACGAGGCAGGTCAAATTATAAGCCGCAGGAACTGGAGAGGGGTACATTTCCCCTTTTCAGGCAGCATATTACTTGAAGGAACAAATATACTTGCTTTCAGAATCATTGGCGATCCTACATACGGTGTTACAGGGTTATATTACTCATCACCTTATTATATAGACGATTATAGTATAATTAAACGACGACACCTTGATATTCTCTCTATGATTCTATGCGGCATTTTTGGCTATACAGGATTATATTACATGATAATCTTTCTTTCTGTAAGAAAGAAAAATGAGCTTTATAATCTTTATTATAGTATTTCTTCCATTATACTGTGTATTTATACGCTCATGTTCAGCGGAATAATAAATAATATAATTCCTAATTCAGATATAACGATTCGACTTGAATATGTATCATTATTTATGCTTGTTCCAATGCTCGGCTGTTTTATCGAGCATTTCGGAGCACAGAAAATAACAAAAATAACGAGAGGTTTCCTCATTTTCTACGGATCATTGAGTCTGGCACAGATCTTTTTTAGCACCCAATTCGGCGATGACATTTTAATGATTTGGAGCGCCTCCGTTTTAATCTATTTTTCTTACATTTTCTTTTTTAATATAACGCGATACTATATCCGCAGAAGACGCAAAGAAAACATCGATACCTTAATAAGCAATATCCTTATTGGCCTTGTGGTAGTCTACCTCTGTGGTATTTATGATGTTTTGGACATAATATTTTTCCATAATTCATCGAGCTTATTTTTATACAGCACCTTTATATTCCACTTGGGCATGGCAATAACCCTATCGCAACGGTATCAGGAAATGTATGGTCAATTGGAAGAATCGAATATCATACTTGAAGAAAGAGTCCAAGAACGTACTTTGGAACTGGAAGAGCAGACAGCTATAGCTCTTGAAGCTTCAAAAGCGAAAAGTAATTTTCTTGCAATAATGAGCCATGAAATCCGCACCCCATTAAACGCAGTAATCGGTTTTTCGGAGATAGAACTTCGCAATGATCTTCCGTCTTCAATAAGAGAAAGCTTTACTCATATTCATCGATCAGGCTCCTTCCTTCTAGGAATAATAAATGAAATACTTGATATCTCCAAAATTGAATCAGGTAAACTCGATTTAATAAATGATGAATACGAAACTGCAAGCCTCCTAAGCGGAACCATAAGCCTTAACAGGGTAAGAATTGGCGAGAAACCGATACAGTTCATCCTGGAAATAGACTCAGGGTTCCCGACAAAACTTATAGGGGACGAACTGCGAGTTAGACAAATACTTAATAATCTGCTATCCAATGCAATAAAATATACAAACGAAGGGACAGTAAAACTAGCAGCAAGCAGCGAAAAGACAGGAACCAACGAAGTCCGGATACAGTTTACGGTGACTGACACAGGCATCGGCATAGACTCGGAAAGCATGGAAAAGCTCTTCGATAATTATACACAGCTTGATACACAGGCTAATAGAAGAAACGAAGGAATCGGCCTTGGCCTTGCAATTACGAAAAGCCTTGCCGAGATGATGGGAGGCGGCATTTCTGTAGAAAGTGAATACGGCTCCGGCTCATGTTTTACTGCATGGATTATTCAGGAGCAAAATGACATAGAGATAATCGGAGAAGAAACGGCGGAAGCCTTACGGAGCTTCAGCTATGCATTTGATATAAACCCTGAAAGTTCTATTCAGGAAAGAAACCAAATTGAATCAATTGATATACCTGAAGGCAGGATTTTGGTAGTAGATGATATACCTGAAAACCTGCTTGTCGTAAGAGGGTTCTTAAAACCTTATGGTCTTCAAATAGATACAGCAGGGTCAGGAAGGGAGGCCATTGAACTTATAGAGAAGACTAATATTTCCGGAGAAAGCTATCATCTTATTTTTATGGATCATATGATGCCCGAGATGGATGGCGTTGAAACCTTAAAAAATATCAGAAAATTAGGTGTCGAGACACCTATGATCATTCTAACATCAAATGCATTAAGGGGCATGAATGAATTTTATATGGAACATGGGTTTCAAGATTACCTTTCAAAACCAGTAAACCCTAATGAGCTGGATAGTGTTTTAAGGAAATGGCTTATTAATGATAACTCCTCAATAGATGATAATATCAATTTTACTACTGCACTAAACACACAAAGACTGGATAAACTAAACCATTTTCGCTTTGCCTTTGATTCAGGTAGAGATATCGAACCTGCATTTTTTAAGAGATTTAACGCTTTAATTCAGACACTCAGAACAGTTAACAATGAGCTTGCAGAAGCTCTGATTGAAGCAGGAAATAATGAAGATGCCAAAAAGATCCGTGAAATACTTCCGGATTTTTTTAACATAATGGAGAATCAATTAATAGAAAGCAGAAATAGGAGAATAGAGGAATTCGATTTTTTAGAAATTCTAAAGCGCATAAAAAAATTGATTGAAGATGATGAAATTACCGAAGCCGGGAAAATATTAAAAGATATTGGGATGATGAACTTAAACCAAGAAGAACGAGACCTATACTTTATCCTATACGATTCCTTAATGGAAGATAAACTCGAAAAAACCATCGAAGATATAGATAAGTTTTTAATGCAAGCATGAATAAATATACCCATAGGGCCGGTAAAAAGTGTCCAAATGTCTAACCGTATATGGCCGCCTTTCCCCGGTTTTTTTCCCGGGAAAAGGATATACTTTAATATAGGCGTATGATTAAAATTCTAATCGTAGAAGATCAAACCATGCTGCGTAACTCATTGGAATATCTTATAAACGGACAAAATGACATGGAAGTGGTGGGAACGGTGGATGACGCTGCCAAAGCACCGGGCCTATGCCGCGAATTACAGCCTGATCTAGTCTTGATGGATGTGGTAACCAAGAATAATACAACCGGCATTCACGCAAGCGGAATACACTTTACAGCCGATATACGCAAGGAATTTCCGGATATAAAAATAGTAATTATGACAGGGCTCCCCGAAATAACATTTGTAGAAGAGGCAAGGAGAGCAGGTGCTCATAGCTTTGTGTATAAGGAAATGGATAATGAGCATCTATTTCATGTTATTCGCACCACAATGAAAGGCTACTCTATCTATTCAGGCTCTTCAGATCACATGCCCTTTGCAGCAAGTTTTACGGAAAAAGAAATCGCAGTAATCCGCCTTGTATGCAAGGGGATGGCCCGCGATGAGATAGCGAAAAAAATGAATGTTTCAGAATCCATGATAAAGCAATATATTACCTCCATTCTGGATAAAACAGGGTTTGACAGTATTTCCAAATTTGCAATATACGCGGTGGGACAGGGTCTCGTTGCCCCGGATATCCATTGACAAAGTGTTCTGTAAAAACCGGCCATAAGTACAGTACAAATTAGCCATAATTCACCAATTTCTTCAATTAAAAGGGTACTATTTCTCCTGATAACCGGCAAAAGTATGGGGGTGATTATGATGAAAAATGGTCCCGTTTTTAAGATAGGCGGTTTCTTTATTTTCTTCCTTTTCATTCTTCTTGCAGGATGTTCCGATGCTTATGATTCTTATATTGATGATAGGGGAACGACAGGCACAATCATAATTAACCTTAATGGAGATAATGCACATAATAGAGCAACTACCGGCTTCCCTCCAAGGGACACACCTCTAGGAGGTGCAACCGGCCCGGATCTCGCAGACCTAACTTTCAAAGTCTTTCTCAATGGCAGCGAAGCAACAGGCAGCAGAACCCATGACGCAGGTATAGATGTTGTTAAGTTCATAGTTCAAGCGGGCACATACGATATTCGTATAGAATTTTACGAGCCAATAGCCGGTGTTCCTGTACTCTATGCAACAGGGGAAGAGTACCATGTACAAGTAGCTGCAGGTGAAAATAAAACCATATCGATTACGATGCAAGAAGCCCTGACCGTTACTTTCGAGTATAACGACGGAAGGACTGTAAAAGTTCAGGCAGGCAATGGGGACTACCTTCCTAAGCTCACCGCTCCAATAAGAGGCGAAACGGGCTGGTACGAATTTGAAGGTTGGTATCAGGATGACTCATTGACTGACCCTTGGGATTTTGACTTTCACACGGTTCTAATTGATACATCATTATATGCCAAGTGGATACCGCTAATGGACATCGGTGATGACGGCCCGGGCGGCGGCATAATCTTCCATGTTGATCTTGACGGTTTTCCTGTAGAAGGCTATGGCGACCCCGGTGATGCGGGTTATTTTCCGAGCTATACTGCGCATTATTTAGAAGCCGCGCCTCAAGATTCTTCTGTTGTTACATTTACTTTTGAATGGGGAGCAAACAATACATTAATACAAAACGGATTATCAACATACCCGGCAGATACAGATCCATTTTATAACACAATAGGCAATGGCAGAAAGGATACTCAGATTATTGTTGCATATTTAAGTACAACGACTGAAACAAACAGAGCTGCACAGGTTGCTGCTGCCGCTACATTTGGCAGTCAAAACGATTGGTTTTTGCCCAGTATTGGAGAATGGCGTTTATTATATGAACAAAGAGGTTTAGATAATATTAACCTTACTATTACTTCTGATTACTGGTCTTCGTCACAGATCAGTGATACACAAGCATGGCGACAAATTTTTGCCACTGGTAACCAGAACGGTAAGACTTGGGCATTCAGAGCCCGCGCAATCAGAGCTTTCTAGAAAATAAACCTCGTATGAGGTTTCAAACACTATTTAAAGGATTTAATTATGGCTTTTTGTACAAACTGCGGGGCAGATGCTAAAGATATTAATTTTTGCCCAAAATGCGGGACCCGGGTGGGCAATGCACCGGCGGCTGCACCGGAGCCGGCTGCTCAAGCGGCACCCCAACCACGGACTGTAACAGTCGGGCAGGTAAGAAAATGCCCATCCTGCGGCTCTCCGATTGAATCCTTTCAATCCAGATGCGGTGCCTGTGGTCATGAGATCAACTCTGCAGGGGTATCGGAGGCCATAAAAGAGTTTACCACGCAGATCAATTCTCTTGATGAAAAGATTGCAAGAGAAAAGGTGGTGCCTGAGAAAAAATCTTCCTCTTCTTCATCCAAGATGCCCAAAATGTCCAAGAGAACCCAAAGGTCCCTTGTAAGAACAGGCACTGCAGGTGTTGCAGGTGCTGTAATTAGCTCTACCCTTACAAGCTCGAGTAGTAATAAATCCGGATCAGGCTCGGGAAAATCTGTTGTAGGAGGCTTCCTGCTTATAGGCTTCTTTGTAGGCGTTATTGCGCTAATCGTAAAAATTACAAAGAATTTCAGGAACGCAATCGCACGCCCTGTAATGTCACCATCGGAGAAGGTGAAAAAAAGCTATATAGAAAATTTTGTTGTACCAAACACCAGAGAAGACATGCTGGAATTTGTTCTCCTTGCATCATCAAAAGCTGAAAGCGTTATAGAACTCGGGTCAGGCGAAACAATGGGTGAAATATCAAGCGCACATTATTGGGCAAAGGTATGGGAGAACAAGTGCAGAAAGGTCGAAGACAGGGCCCTTATAGCCTTGCAGGGCGATTCCCAGACCCTTAGCCAAATCAAAAGCTTCCATGACAGATCAAAGGAAAAATTCTTAACAATTACAAAGGCAAAAAAGAAGGGGCAAGTTAAATCCATCATCCTCTTCATATTTATGCTTACCTTAATCGTAATAGTAACTTTATTCATCTTATTTTTATTGCTCATGTTTATTTAAATACACAGGAGGAGTGTTATGCCAATTTTCGGAAACAAGGACAAATCAAACAAGGGCGGCGCATTTGCCGACATGATTATGAGCCCCGAGCAGAATAGGGATTGGCTCATTTACAAATGGCGGCCCGAGGGGGAAGAAGCAGGAAGTACAAGACGTGAAAATTCCATCCGCTATTCTTCGGGTCTTACGGTTAGACAGGGGGAAGTCGCTGTTTTCCAGTATGCAGGGACAGTTCCCGGCGGAAGTCAGGATTATATCGAAGGTTACTATAGCGATTCCATCAAAACAGCAAACCTTCCGATCCTTGCAAACATAGTTGGTGCTGCTTACGGAGGAGGCACTCCATTTGCTGCCCAAGTTTATTTCATCAACCTTGCAGGTGTAAATCAGGTGCAATTCGGTGTTCCATATTTTAACATGTTCGATCCACGTCTTCCCGATCATCCTGTCGAGGTAACTGTTCGGGGAACCATCACTTTTAAAATAGTCGATTATGTAAACTTTGTTAACTTACAGTCTCTTGTCGATTTTGACATGAGTAAATTCAGCAACCAGGTGAAAAATGCTATCATCGACAATGTAAGAAATACAATGATGGACATTATGGTGAAGCTCGGACGGCCCCTTGCTCAAATCGAAACCTATAGGCGCGAGATAAAGGCAATTCTGGAGCCGGATTTGATGGCAAACTTGCTGAATATCTATGGTGTTACAATAGTGGATCTAAACCTTGCAGCCATAGAAATCAACAAAGAATGTGAAGGGTATCAGAAGATGGCCAAGCTTACCCAAGTACAGGCAGAAACTCAGATCGAACTTGGTGCCCAGGGAATGAGAGATCAGTATGCAATAAATATGCAGACTAACGCTGCGATGGCTGCTGCACAGGTTGAAAACCAGGCGGAGGCAATGCGCATTAATCGTGAGGAAAACCAATACGCCCAGAGAATGCAGACAGACCTTGGCGGTATGGAACTGCACAGGCTCAGGGCGCAGACAGAAATGGTTAGTGCAACTGCAGCCGGAATGGGTGCTATGGGCGCAGGTGGTTCCGGAGGCGGCGGCCTTAACCCGGGCGCGATGGTCGCAGGGATGGCAATGGGCAGCACTGTCGGACAGAGTATGGCCGGCATGATGGGCAACGCGCTTAACAATATGAACCAACAGATGCCGGGTATGACACCTCCGGGCTTACCGCCGCAGGGAGCTCCGCCGCCGATACCGGGTGCAGCCGCACCCCCGCCCCCGGGAGCTCCGGTTGCAGCACCGCCAAGCTTAATGTTCAGCGTTTCAGTGGACGGGCAAGTATACGGCCCGTTCGACATGAATGCCCTTGTTCAAATGGCAGGCGCAGGCCAAATAAACGCCCAAAGCATGGTATGGAGAGAGGGGATGCCTGCTTGGCAACAGGCAGGAGCTGTACCTGAGCTTGCCGCACTATTCGCAGGTGCTTCGCCTCCGTCGCCTCCGCCGCCTCCTCTTCCCGGAGGAAATCATGGGCTCTAATACAGGCTTTTCAATGGACAGACTTTTAGAATTTGGCATGAATGCCGCAGTCGCAGGTCAGGTTATGCGTAACATGAACCAAACAATGAGCGAAACAATGCAACCTTGGCCTGCTTCGATGAAGGGGCCCGGAACAACCATGCCTCCATCACATCTATATTATGTTGCTCTTGACGGTAAACAGGCGGGGCCTTTTTCCGAGACCGAGATTATAAGGCTTGTGAACGAAAAAAGGATCACAAAGGATACATTGGTTTGGCATCAGGGGATGCCTGCTTGGAAGCGAGCTGAAGACCTGCCCGAGATGCTTCGTATAATTGCACTTGCACCTCCGCCGCTTAATGTTATCGCATAAGAAGATTCTATGGCAAAGAGAAGAAATACCGGCGGTACGAGAGTGATGCGGCTTACACAACAACAGATGATGATGATGGGGATGGGCGCTATGATTCGACCTAATATCAGGAGCAGAGGCATACAAGCCAAGGCGCCTCAACAGGAGCAGAGGCTTTTCTATGCTGTGCTCGACGGCAGACAGGCAGGGCCTTTTTCCATCGCAGAAATGTCACAGCTAATAAGTCAAGGAAGTATCGCAAGAGAAAGCCTTGTGTGGAAACAGGGAATGTCTGCATGGCAGCAGGCCCATATTACCCCTGAGATTATGATGCTTTTCCCGCAATCTGCAGTACCACCGGTAGGATCATTGCCGCCGCCTCCTCGCCCTATGCCACCTCAATCCATGCCTCCGCCGCCAAAGCAGACCTGGGAGCATTACTATCTTCCGATAGAAGGCATCCTGAACGAATGCCCGGTTAACGAAGAAGATCATGAAGAAAATATTTCTGCTGAAACGCAGGAGCAAGCTGCAATGATTCTGGAGATCTTAGCTGATTTCAGAATTGAAGCAGAAGTCACAGGAATTATCCGCGGGCCTGTAGTTACAATGTACGAGATACTCCCTGCAGCAGGGGTTAAACTGTCAAAGATATCCGAGCTTGAAAACAATATCGCCTTGCGTCTTGCAGCTAAATCCCTTAGGATACTTTCTCCCATTCCGGGGAAAAATGCAGTTGGTATTGAAGTACCAAACAGGAAACGCGAACTTGTAAGTTTTAGGAAAACTATTGAAAATTGCTTTGAGGGATATACTGCACATTCTCAAAAAGCTTTACCGGTATTTTTAGGAAAAACAATTACGGGTGATATTTTATCAGCTGATCTTGCTACAATGCCGCATCTCCTTGTAGCAGGTACAACAGGCTCAGGCAAGTCGGTGTGCATCAATTCTATTATCCTTTCGCTTCTTTACCTGTTTACTCCTGATCAATGCAGAATGATATTTATTGATCCGAAGATTGTCGAGTTAAAATTCTACGATGGGATTCCCCATCTGATTACCCCCGTTATACATGAGAGTGAAGGTGCTCTCAGGGCTCTTCGCTATTGTGTCAGCGAAATGGAAAGGCGTTATGATGTGCTTGGCAAGGCTTCTGCAAGAAACACCAAATCGTTTAATAAAAATGCCGAAGAGAAGGGCTCACCTCTTTTACCCTATTGGGTTGTTATAATTGATGAGTATGCAGACCTTATGGCAGTTTCAGGCAAGGAAACCGAAGGGCTCATAGCTCGACTTGCAGCAAAAAGCCGTGCTGTCGGCATCCACTTAATTCTTGCAACTCAAAGGCCGTCAACGAATGTGATCACGGGAATCATAAAGGGCAATATACCTGCACGCATCGCCTTTATGGTTGCATCTAACAATGACAGCCGAATAATTCTCGACTCATCAGGTGCAGAAAAGCTTCTTGGCAAAGGTGACATGCTCTACTCAAGTAATGATGCACCGTTTCCAATTCGTGCACAAGGCGCTTATGTCTGCGAAGATGAGGCAGAGAAAGCCGCGACACATCTCAGGAGTCTTGGAAGGCCTGAATATGTGGATATATAAAAGATAAGAGGTAAAAGTGAAGAGAGTGGTTGTTTTGTTGGTAGTTTGTTTACTCTTTGTGGGGTGTAACAGGAATCCTTTGACCGGTCAGAGGACTATAGCTCTTGTTAGTAACAACACACTTTTTCCTATGGCGTTTCAGCAATATGAAGATTTTTTGAATGAAAACACATTGGTAACAGGAACTGCAGAAGCAGAAATGGTAAGACGGGTGGGAGACAGAATCAGGCTGGCAGCGGAAAGCCTCCTGGCTGCCGAAGGTCATGAAAATTATCTGGATGATTATCAATGGGAGTATCATTTAGTTCAGAGTAATGAAGTTAATGCATGGGTTATGCCGGGTGGTAAGATTGTTATCTATACCGGCATACTCCCGCTGGCAGGCAACGAAGACGGCCTTGCGGTGATCATGGGGCACGAAGTTGCCCATGCGATACTTAACCATGGGCAGCAAAGAATGAGTGCAAGCCTGCTTCGAGAAATTGGCAGGTTGGGTATTTCCATTGGCGCTTCACTCCTGGATCTTCCTTCCGACACTCAAAGATTGATCCTGGCTGCCTACGGTGTTGGCTCACACTTGGGTGCTATTCTGCCATTCAGCAGAAGCCATGAAAACGAAGCGGATTACTATGGTCTAATCCTAATGACAATCGCCGGTTATGACCAGAATGCGGCGGTCAGCTTCTGGGAAAGAATGGCAGCTTTGGGAGGAGGAGGTCTTGAATGGCTAAGCACCCATCCATCAAGTGAAAACAGAGCCGGTCAGCTTCAGGGTTGGATTCCCGAAACAAGAGAAATAGCTGACCAAATTAAGCTATCAATATCTTATGTACAATAAAATCTCGTATGAGGTTTTAAAATATTTTTAGGAGAATTTTTTATGAAAACCATGATCAAAGTATTCGGAGTTATAGTATTTATCGCTGTAATTAGCTTATCAACGGCAACTGCCCAATCTGCACAAAACATTGGCAGAATAACCATTACCGAGATACCGGCCCGGTATGACGGTAAATTTATAATGCTAACTGTAGACACAGGTGGTTCCGGTGCCAGAAATGTGGCATGGGGTACACGGACAATAAACGGCACTTCGACTACCATCAACTTGCTTGACTGGGTTACTGACCAACCGACAACCATAAATGCAGGTAATTATGGGCTTAATATAATCCTTGCCGCCAACATGTCTGCCATTGCAAATGATCAGGAAGAGTTTATAGGCATTATAATGGCCAGAGCCCTTTCCGGAGAAACAGTTTCAGTAGAATGGGGTGAGTTCATGGATATGACAAACTAATCCATAACATGCATTAAATTGTTCGAAAGGAGGCGTAGTTTTATGAAAAGGCTGAGTGTATTCTTGGTTTTGTCTTTATTCATTACAGTTTGTTTAATTGCACAAACTGCCCAAAGCCCCCGGGAACTGCGCCTTGGGGGAGTCCCTGTTTCGGGAACCCTGCAATCCGGCTCTGAAATATGGTACAGTGTAAGACCTTCTTCAAACGGATTCATAATAATCGAAACCACAGGTAATACAGATACTTATCTTGATGCCTATGATGAACGCAGAAACTTTCTTATGGAAGATGATGATGGCGGCGAAGGTATTAATGCCCGTATAGAAATCTATGCTGAAGCCGGCAGAACATACCTGTTTAAACTGAGAGGTTTTGGGAGCCACTCAACAGGTCCATATCAGATATGGGCAAGCTCAGAACCTGTCCCTGTTGCTATACAGCTAATCTCCGGAACAGAGCGTCAGGTAAGCCATTTGCCCGGAGCAAGAAACTGGTTCAGTGTCCGTACTACGGCAGCCGGCTATCTTGTCGTAGAAACTTTCGGCAATGAAATAGACACTTTCATGGATCTATATGATTCCGGATACAATCTTTTAAACCGGGATGATGATGGCGGCATGGGCCTTAATGCCCGAATTGAAATTCTTGCTGAGCCTAATCAAACTTATTACTTTATGGTTAGGGGATGGAGTGATATTACGGCAGGTTCATATACCATTCTGGCAGTTCATGAACCAATTCCTCAAGACACTGATCGTAACACCGAACGCGGAAGAGCTGTTGCCATAAGGCTTGGAGAAGCAATTCCTGTTTATTTCCGCGCTATAAATGAATCACGTTGGTACCGTTACGATATAACACGACCCGGAACTGTTTTTGTTGTGCAAACCAGGGGAAACCTGGACACTACATTGCTTCTCTATGACAGCCGTGGGGTACTTATCGCTGAAGATAATTATTCAGGCGATTACCCAAATAATGCACTGATTTATGAAAGACTCAATCCGGGAACTTATTTAATTGAAGTAAGAACATATACAAATGGCGTAGGTGTTACAGGCCGCTGTACCCTTCATGCCGAAACACGTTAATAAAAATCTCGTATGAGATTAAAAAAAACTTAAATAGGATTTTTTATGAAAAGCATGATCAAAGCATTCGGAATAGTTTTACTAATTACAGTAATCGGTATATCAATGGGAGCCTGTGCATCATCTGCAAGTCCAAGGGTAACTTATAATAGCGTAACCATTACAGATATACCGTCAGCGTTTGAAGGTAAGTTTGCAATGCTAACCTTGGACACAGGCGGTTCAGGAGCCAGAACTCTTGCCTGGGGCACTCGGACCATAACCGGATCTTCAGCTACATTCAACTTGCTGGATTGGGTTACAGATCGACCTACAACCATTAGAGAAGGCAATTATGGAGTTAACTTAATCATTGCGGCTAACATGACTGCAATTACCAATGATGAAGAGGAATATGTAGGCATTATCATGAGCAGAGCCTTTTTTGGAGAAACAGTTTTAATAGAGTTTGGCGAGTTGATGTCGTTCTAGGGGAGAATTATGAGCATAGAGAATGTAAAACAGGAAGTCCAAGCGCTAGTAAATGCAAAGTTCGGTGCCAATGCGCCAATGTTATGGAATGTATACAACTCAAATCCCGGTTCTGATACGGTTGAGTATTGGGAAAACATGCGCCAGTCCCTGACTGCACAACCGGTTGCAGCGCAAGAAACAGGAGCACAAGGGTCAAGTGCCCCATCACCCGCAGCGAGCGGGAAGCAGAGCGACGAATGGATCTACGAGGCGGCTGAAGGCTCGCCTGACTCAGCAGGCGGAATTGTTATAACAGGTTATAAGGGGAAAGGTGATGAGCTCCACATCCCCGCCGAGATAGACGGAAAAACTGTTGTCCGCATAGGCAAGAGCGCTTTTGAGAAAGCATCATTCTCCGTTGTTACGATTCCTGAAGGCGTTACTGAAATATGTCAGGAAGCCTTTTATAAGATGGAGTTCTTACGTCATGTTGATATTCCTGACAGCGTTGTTACCATAGGAGACGAGGCCTTTCAGAGCTGCGGCCTTAAAACTGTTCGTTTAGAGAAAGGCGGGGTAAAAACCATAGGCAAGGATGCTTTCAGAAATAACAATATTGAGGAGCTCAGCCTTCCCGGTGGACTTGAAACAATAGGAGACCAAGCTTTTGCTAAGAACAAGATAAAGAGCCTGCAAATCCCTGACTCGGTAAACTCCATCGGAGTGGAAGCCTTCTCCGGGAACGACATGGAGAATCTGATCCTAGGATTGGGACTTACAGTGATCGGGCCCAAGGCTTTCAGGAACAATAAAATCAAAACTATAATCATTCCTGATACGGTAAAGGAAGTCTGCGAGGAAGCGTTTTGGCAGAACAATATTGAATACGCAGTGATCCCCGATGCAGGACTTACCATCGGAGAAAAAGCTTTCGGAAAAGTAAAGCCCATTAAAGTTTCGGAATACAACGCAAAGGTTGCCTCGGGGAAAATCAAACCTCCTGAGCAAAAACCGAGCCAAAAGCCTGCCCCCAAATCTTCATCGAATTTACCAGGCGGAAACGTGGCTGCAAGCGATGCCGACGGATTCCCCATCAGGG
>WRKT01000017.1 GCA_009777995.1 Treponema sp.
TAAGCCCGAAGTGGAATGGGCAGCGGACGGAATAGTAACAACTGCCATCTTCTTTCCCTGCGATGAAAGAACTGCGGAATTTGCGGCGATTAAATGCGGCGAGAAAATGGGCTTACAGGATGTTACTGTTGTTCACAAAAGATGCCTGCATCCCAGCGAGGGGACACTTGTAGAAATTAAGGGAAAGGTTACCTTTGATATCAATAAAGACGAACTTGTAATTCCTCCCCTTGTGCCGACCCTCTCCGAGCAGGAAATCAGAGACGATATAGCCGCAAAACCGATGATGGTAGTTGCAGGAACAGTCGGGAACGATGAGCATTCAGTCGGCCTAAAGGAAACCCTCGATATTAAACACGGCGGCATTGAAAAGTACGGGGTAAAGTATATCTACCTTGGAACCTCTGTCCCCGTTGAAAAGATGGTGGATGCCGCAATTGAAGCAAATGCAGCAGCCATTCTCGTTTCTACGATTATCACCCACGATGAAATTCACACAAAGAACATGAAGAAGATCCATGACCTTTGCACCGAAAAAGGCGTGCGGGATAAGCTTCTATTGGTCGCAGGGGGAACTCAAGTTACCAATGAAATTGCAAAGGAAGCGGGAATGGATGCAGGTTTCGGCAGAGGCACAAAGGGTATTGATGTTGCAAGCTTTCTTGTTAAGGCAAGAAAAGCAAAGTAGATGGAAGTACTCGTTGCAGAAATTGGGAGCACCACAACCGTAGTTAACGCGTTTTCCTTGGGGGAATCCCTCGGATTTATCGGACAGGGACAGGCGGCAACGTCTGTCCTTGAGGGGGATGTGACAATCGGGCTTGAGGGTGCAATCAAGAACCTGGAAGAGACCGCAGGCAGGAAGATAAGCCGTAAGGAAATGCTTGCGGCCTCTTCTGCTGCGGGCGGCCTAAAGATGTGCGTTCACGGCCTTGTCTACGATATGACTGTCCGTGCCGCCAAAGAGGCCGCCCTTGGTGCGGGCGCTGTCTTAAAGTATGCAACTGCGGGAAAACTCACCCGGAGCGACATCGCAAAGGTCGTAGAAACTGACCCAAATATCATCCTTATTGCAGGCGGGGTCGATTTCGGAGAGAGGGAAACAGCCCTTTATAACTTCGAGAAACTAATCGATGCCTGCCCCGATGTCCCCTTTATCTATGCGGGGAATGTGCAAAATAGAGATGAAGTAAAATTAATCGCAGAAGAGAAAAACATTCGCCTTTATATTGCAGATAATGTATATCCAAAGGTTGATGAGCTAAATGTAGAGCCAACAAGAAAAATAATTCAGGATGTTTTCGAAGAGCATATAGTACATGCCCCCGGGATGCTAAAGATTAAGTCCATGGTAACAGGGAAGATCATGCCCACCCCGGGAGCAGTCATGACGGCGGCCAAATTGCTTGCAGAGGATATTGGCGATTTGATCGTCTTTGATGTGGGCGGTGCGACAACGGACCTGCACTCTGTTACAGAGGGCTCAACCGAAATCGCAGAGCTTATGATAAGCCCCGAGCCTACAGCAAAGCGCACGGTGGAGGGGGACCTTGGGGTATTTATCAATATCCCCCATATAGTCGAGAGGATCACCCTTGAAGAGTTAAAAAGGGAGTTCCCAGATGCTGAAGACTTGATTGTAAATGCGAAACCAATACCGAAGAGCGAAGTTGAAATTGCATTTATAGAAAGACTTTCACGGGCGGCCATCTCTTCTGCAACAGAAAGGCATGCGGGCAAGTTAGTCGATTTTTACGGGCCCGCAGGAAAGAAGACCATTGCAACAGGGAAGGATTTAACTGCGGTAAAGTTTATTATTGGTACAGGCGGTGCTCTTACAAGGCTTCCAAACAGGGTAAGCATTATGGAGAGTGTGTTAGAACCGGCATCGAGTACCAGACTCGGGCCAAGGAAAACTGCAAAAATCCTTGTTGATAATAATTATATAATGGCTTCTCTTGGAGTGCTTTCGGAAGTTTATAGGGATGAGGCTTTGACTTTGATCAAGCAGAGTCTTGGTCTTGCTTAGTTTCAATAGGAGGGAGCAAATTATGAAGTACCCGGCTTTAATAATAAATAGGGAAAAACTTGAAACCAATATAAATATTATTCAAGGGTTATTTAAAGAACGAGCACTCTCCTTCTGTGCGGTAACAAAGTGCTTCTGTGCCAAACCTGAAATCCTGGACATTTATTATAAGACAGGAATCAGAGAGTTTGCCGATTCAAGAATAGAGAACCTAAAGAAAATAAATTATAACGATGTGACTCGGTGGCTCTTACGCCTTCCGATGCTGAGTGAAGTAGAGGATGTTGTCAGATATTCTGATATAAGCCTTAATTCCGAACTGCAGACTGTAGCCGCTCTTTCAGAGTGCGCCTTGCGCCTCGGGAAAAAGCATAAAATTATCCTAATGATAGATGTGGGCGATTTAAGAGAAGGCGTGCTTCCGGAAGATGCATTAAATACAGCAGGAGAAATGCTAAAGCATAAGGGCATAGAGTTTTATGGTGTCGGAGTTAACTTTAATTGCTTTGGGGGGATTATTCCTACAACTAAGAATGTCTCCATAGTTACTTCTCTTGCTCTTGAAATTTCAAAAAAATACGGGATAGAAGTCCCTATTATTTCCGGGGGCAACTCGGGCTCGATGCACTTTCTAACAGAAAATACAATGCCTGCGGGCGTGAATAACCTGCGTCTTGGGGAAGTTATTTTCTTCGGGCGCGAGACTTCTTACCAAAAGCTTATAGAAAGCAGCTTGCCTGCAAGCAGGCAGACGATGCACGAGGATGTCTTTACACTTAAGGCTCAGATTATTGAGCTTAAACAGAAGCCTTCGGTGCCCATAGGGGAAGCAGGGCTCAATGCATTTGGCGAAAAGGTAGTTTTCGAGGATAAGGGAGAGATGCTTCGTGCAATTATTGCCTGCGGGAGGCAGGACGTGGACATCGAAAAGATAAAAGCTATTGATGAAGAAATCGATATTATCGGCCAGTCAAGCGATCACATAATTCTTGATCTTACCCGGTGCAAGAAAAAGTATAAAGTTGGAGATATAATCGACTTTTCTATCTCTTATGGCTCACTTTTATCACTTTCAACTTCAGAATATGTTAACGTCTTAATAACATGACAATCGATTGACTCTTTTTTTGAAAGATAATACAATGCTCCTTAATAAACTACTGTGAAACAAGAAAATAAACCTCCGGCTTCTTCATTAAAAGAATTTAAAAGCCTGTTTCCGTATCTGCGTGAATATAGGTTTCACTATACCTTTGGTATACTATTTTTATTAATGGTAAATGCCGCAAACGTTATAATTCCCCAGTTCATGCGTAGGGCCATTGATATAATAACCGGGGGTAATTTCGTCTTAAGAGACATAATAATTCCTGCCGCTTCCATGGTTGGTCTTATGGTCTTAATATCTGCAGGGCGTTTCCTCTGGCGCTTCTTTATTAACGGGGCTGCAAGGCGCATAGAAGCACAGATTAGGCAGAATCTCTTTAGGCATTTATTATCCCTTTCCTACGATTTTTATCAGAAAAACAAAATTGGCGACCTTATGGCAAGGGCCACAAACGACCTTAACGCAATAAGGGAATCAATAGGAATGGGGATAGTTGCCCTTATTGACAGCGTCGTAATGCTTACTGCAATTCTGATTATCATATTCATTCAGGATACCCGCACTGCAGCCTGGGCAGTAATTCCCCTGCCTATAATTACGATTTTTATTCTCTTTTTCGGAAAGGTTATAGGGAAGCGCTTTCGCAGAAGCCATGAGGCCTACTCTTCAATGAGCGATGTTGTTCAGGAGAGCTTCGCAGGCATGCGGGTGATCAAGTCCTTTGTTAAAGAATGGTGGTTTATAAAGAAGTTCTCTGAGTCAAATGACGAGTATAGGGATGCAAATATGGCCCTTGTAAGACTCTGGGGTATCTTCTTTCCCCTTGTTACATTTCTATCAGGTCTTACTGTTTTGATAGTCCTTCTTGTCGGCGGGATAAGGGTTATCGAAGGATATATGACTCCGGGGGACCTTGTTGCCCTATTTAGTTATCTGCGTATGCTTATTTGGCCCCTAATGGGTGCGGGTTTTGTTGTAAATATGATTCAAAGGGGAGCAATTTCCTTAAGCAGAATCAATGATATAATGAAGACTGTCCCGAGTATTCAAGGCGGGGATGAAGTTTCAAATGATGATGAAAAGCCTATAATAGAGTTAAAAAACCTGTCTTTTGAATATGTCGAAGGAAAGCCGGTCCTCGAAGATATTTCACTTTCGATTAAGAAGGGAAGCATTCTTGGGATACTTGGGAAAACAGGCTCAGGGAAATCGACTTTAATTAAGGCGATTACCAGGATGATAGACCCGGTTAATAATAGTGGTACCGGATCTTCGGTTTATATAAAGGGGATTGAATCGTCTGCCTGGGATTTAGAAGAGCTGAGACAGCTTTTCGCTGTTACTCCCCAAGACAGTTATCTTTTTTCAGACTCCATAAAGAATAATATCGGGTATGCCGGAGACAGCGAATCGGATGAGGAAGAGCTTGGCGCTGCGGCAACCAAGGCAGCAATGGATAAGGATTTTACCTTCTTTAAAAATGGCTGGAATGCTCTAATCGGAGAGAGGGGACTCACCCTTTCAGGGGGCCAGAAGCAGAGGACTGCAATTGCCCGTTCCATTGCGGCAAATAGGGAGATACTCATTCTTGACGATTCCCTATCGGCTGTCGATGCCGAGACCGAAACGAAGATCCTTGAAAACCTGTTTAACCTTTCAAGGGATAATGCATCTGTAACAATGATCCTCATTTCTCATAGGGTCTCAACCCTTGCAAGGGCAGACCATGTGATAGTTTTAGATAAGGGAGCGATACTCGAGCAGGGCAGCCCTGCAGAGCTCATCGCCCTCGGAGGCTCCTACGCTCGCACAGCGGCCTTACAGAGTTTGGGGAAAGATGATGGCTGATTTTTTTGCCTCTGAAGAGGTCGTAAAAAGCTATGACAGCAAGATAACACTCAGGATTCTTGCCTGTTTAAAACCCTATAAACCCCTTATCGCTTTTACATTGATAGCCTTAGTCTTTACAACCCTCGGTGAGCTTGCTGTGCCCCTGCTCCAGCAGAGGGTAATTGACGATGCAATTGTGGTGCGCTTTCACGTTATTAATACGAGAATGCCAAGAGTAAATTTAAGTGATGAAAGCTCGTCCACTTTATCGTTCTTTGATGATTATGATAATTCAATAAGGGCAGGTGATTTTCTTTTTATCCCCCTTGGCGCTCACAGGATGTCATCGGCAACCGAAACTGAGCTTGAAGCAGCCGGGATCCTGGACAAACGGGATTGGTATGCCTTTAGGTATGAAAGCGGGAGTCCGGCAGAAGAAATAGTACGGGCAAGGCCCGGGATTTTTATTTCGAGGCTCGGGGAAGCTGCAGTACTCAGGAGCGATTTATACCGTTTACCTGTGTCGGAAATTGCAGCAATCAGAGCTGCCGACATCACTTTTATTATTCGCACTGTTATCATTCTTATTATTATTCTTTGTATTGTATTCTTTTTTACCTTTGTCCAGACTTACAGCACAACCTTGATCGGTCAAAAGGTGATGAAGGACATAAGGCTTGACCTTTTTACAAAGACCCAATCACAGTCGAGCGCCTTTCTTTCGAAGCATCCGGTTGGCCGCATCGTTACTCGTTTAACAGGGGATGTGGAAACGATAAACGAGTTTTTCTCGCAGGTGCTTGTCTCATTCATTAAAGATGTTTCGGTTATGATCGGGGTACTTATCACCCTCTTCATCCTTTCCCCCACCCTCGCCTTCGCCTCCCTTTTAACCCTGCCCCCGGTACTCGTAATCACCGGTATCAGCCGCATCAAGGCAAGGGATGCCTTTAGAAAGCAGAGGACAGCTTCTGCCCGGGTAAACTCGTACCTTTCCGAAAGGCTTGCCGGCATTCAAGTCGTGCAGCTCTTCGGGGGTGAAAAGAAGAGCGAGAGGGAATTCGCAGAGAGAAACGAAGAACTCTTAAAGGCAAGGCTTGGCGAAATGTATGTCTTCGCTTCGTTTAGGCCCCTTGTACAGTGGTTTTCTGTTTTAACAACGGGAATTATTCTCGTTGTTGGCGGCAATATGATCTTAAATCTAAACCTCTCACTTGGCACCATGATTGCATTTATCAACCTTGTCGGAATGTTCTACGACCCGCTTATGAATATCGCAGAAAAGTATACTCTTCTGCAAAGTGCAATGGCAGGAGGAGAGCGAGTCTGGCAGCTAATGGACACCGATGAAAGAATCCCCGACAACGGGACTAGGAGTCTTGAATCGGGCCTTCCGCTTAGGGGGCATATCCAATTCGACAATGTGCACTTCTCCTATATACAGGGTGAGGAAGTCTTAAAGGGATTGACCTTTAACGTAAACCCCGGGGAGATGGCAGCCATTGTAGGTTATACAGGGGCAGGGAAAACCACGATTATAAATGTACTTACGCGCCTTTGGGATATTGATTCAGGTGATATTCGCTTAGACGGTGTTGGTATTAAAGACATAACCTTACCCGAATTAAGGCGGAACTGCCTTCCTGTTCTGCAAGATGTTTTTCTTTTTTCGGGCACTGTTAGTGAAAATATCAGTTTAGGCTTGCCTCTTACAAAAGAGCAGGTAGAAGAAGCTGCAAAGGCAGTTCATGCACACGAGTTTATCACCCGCCTCGAAAACGGTTATGATACAATACTGTCGGAGGGTGCGACAAATATTTCATCGGGGCAGAGACAGTTGATAAGCTTTGCGCGAGTTATTGCACATGACCCCTCGGTTGTGATTCTCGATGAGGCTACAAGCTCTGTTGACACAGAGACAGAGAGGCTCATCCAGCTTGGAATCCAGAAGGTGCTATCCGGTCGTACTTCCATTGTCATTGCGCACAGGCTTTCGACCATTCGCCATGCTGACCGGATTTTGGTTCTTACGGGGGGCCAGCTTGTGGAAGAGGGGAAACACGAAGAGCTGATCGCAAAGGAAGGGCTTTACGCGGGGCTGTATAAGCTTCAATATGCAGAAGAGCAGTATTAAAGCAGTATAAAGGGGGTTTTGTATGCAGATTGATATGGATTATGTTGTTAATTTGACGTTATCACTTTTAAAGATACCGTCTATTGCAGGTCATTGTACGGAGGCCGTTGAGTTATGCGCAAAGGAATTCGAGAAGTTCGGGATTCCTTATTCTCTAACAAACAAAAAGGCCATTATCGGAACCTGGAAGGGAAAGAATGACGAGCGTCATAGAATTGCTGCAGCCCATGTTGACACTCTTGGAGCAACAGTAAGACAGATTAAGAATAACGGGAGGCTCCGCCTCTTTGCCCTGGGCGGCTTTGACTGGCGTTCCTTTGCAGGAGAAAACTGCACGGTCAGAACCATGGACGGGAAGCTATACAGAGGCACCCTATTACCCGACCGCTCAGCCAGGCATGCCATCCCCGAAAACCTTCGCAATGAAGTCCACGACATGGACAATGTTGAAGTACGATTAGACATAAGAACCGACAAGAAGGAAAGCACCGAGGCCCTTGGCATTCACTCAGGAGATCCTGTCTTCTTTGAGCCGCGGAGTGAGTTCACCGAAACCGGCTATCTTAAATCCCGCTTTCTAGATGATAAACTTGGCGTTGCAATTATCTTTGGTGCAATCAAGGCAATGACCGAGAATAAGCAAACACCGGAGCATACCACCCACTTTTATATAAGCAACTACGAGGAGATAGGACACGGAACGCCGGTAATCCCCGAAAAGACAGTAGAGATCGCCGCAGTTGATCTTGGCGTAGTCTCGGAGACCACCTCGGCGAGCGAGCATGCAGTCACGATTATTGCAAGGGACAGTGCGACACCCTACGACAGGGAAGGCACCCTGCTCCTTAAGCAATTGGCCGAGCGGGAGAATATCCCCTATAAAATCGACAGCTATCTCTTTTATGCCTCGGATGCTTCAGTCAGTGTGAGGAGCGGCAGGGATCTGCGCTGTGTTTGCTTCGGCCCCGGAGGGGAGGCAACGCATCATTACGAGAGGACCCATGTTGATTCGGTTAGGGCTTCAACCCAATTACTTGCGGCTTGGTTAAAGGCACCGATTGCCGATTAACTTGTATGAGCTTAACTTGTATACTAGTATACAAGTTAAGCAAGTATACTAGCTGCCTAGGCAGCAAGCAGCCCCAGGGCAGACAATTGCATTTTCAAAGCTTCTGCGTCGGTGTAAAGAAAGGCCTTTAGTCCCGCTTTAACGGCAGAGTCAATATTCTCTTCAAGGTCATCGGTAAAAAAGGCTTCAGGGGCATTAACCCCCTCTTCTCTTAGGATATACTCATAAAATGCGGGGTCAGGCTTCGCAAGGCCCATTATCTGGGATGCGTATACCTTATCAAAATCATCGAAGATCCCCATCCTCTCAAGAATCTCATAATGGGAATCGATGGTATTGCTCCCGACCACCACCCTGATTCCGGCCTCCTTAAGGGCCCTGACGATTTTAACCGTGGGCTCATCCGGCTTCGGTTTAAAAAACTTCCCGAAAAGCGACTCATCGTGCGGGGGAAGGTCTTTCCCTATAATTTCCCTATAGAGAGTCCAAAAATCTTCTTCGTTAATTTTACCCCGGTTATGGTCCTGCAGAGAAACACTCAAACGCTTGTCGATATTACCGAAAGTCTTACCCGGGAATCCGAGAAAGGACATGAGTTCAGGGCCCATATTAAAGTCCCTTAATATCACCCCACCCATATCGAATATGCATAGTTTTATCACTTGGGGAGTAGTGGATTTGAACCACTGAAGGCTTAGCCAACAGATTTACAGTCTGCCCCATTTGACCGCTCTGGAAACTCCCCGATTTTATCCGCTGTAAAACAGCTTTTAGAGCCGCCTTCCGGAATCGAACCGAAGACCTCATGATTACAAGTCAAGTGCTCTGCCAGCTGAGCTAAGGCGGCCTGAAGGTTATTTCTAGCATGGACGTAAGATTTAGTCAACACCTTTGGTGTTGTCCCTTCGGGTCAATGGATTAAATATTCCCTTCGGAGATTGCGAGTATTGCCATCACTATAAGAATCGTAATGATCGAAAATATCACTAAAAATAGATATCCGCAGGCCCTGAAAAAATAGCTCTTCTTCTTATTCTTTATTAACCGCCCCATATTGATGATAAACCCTGCAAGAGCAGAAAAGCCAAGAAAAATACCGGCAATTACATAAAAAGAAAGCAGAGTAAACTGAGTAGAGTCAATGAACCCTTGAGCTGTTCCCGCCGCATACAAAAAAAGAGTAAAGAGACAAATAATAAAAAAGGAAATTGATGTCCTATTAATTAGAATGGGAAGTATTCTTTCTTTTAAACGATAAGGGCTATGAAGCTCCATAAAAATATTATAGTATTAATCATGAAGAAATTTCTGCTTTTTTTGCTTTTTTTAATAATTTTAGGCGCTGCCGGTTTTTTCCTCGGATGGGCCCATCTTACAGTACCCACCGGCTCCTACGGGGTAATGAGGTCAAAAACCCACGGGCTCGATACCCAAGTTATCAGGGACGGGGAATTCCGCTGGCTCTGGTATAAGCTTATCCCGACTAATGTTGATATCTCTGTTTTCACAATATCTCCTGTAAGACGGTCATTTAGAAGCACGGGAAGTCTAAGTTCGGGGCAGATCTATGCGCAATCTGCAGGCATTAATGCCAACTTTACCTGGGAGGTAGCAGGGGAAATAAGGTTTACTTTAAGACCTGAACTCTTACCCGAAATTGCTTCAAGAGAAGATATAAATGATGATGCAGGCTTAAGAACAGCAGAAGAAAATATCGCGCTAAGGATTGAGAACCTGCTGATCCAGAGGATAAGAGCTTATGCAGAAGATGAGCAAAGAATGGAATCGATGGTAATGACGGCTTCGTTGCCGGCCCTTACCCGTGAAATTGAGAGTCTTTTCCCCGAGATTGAGAATCTTGTTTGCACGATAAACGTGGTTAGATTCCCGGACTTTTCCCTGTATAGAAGTCTTAGGTCACTTTACGAGGATTTTCTCTCCCATCAGAGTCAAATTCTGTCACAGGACCTTGCTTTTGAAGCAGAGAGGCGTATAAATACTAGGCTGCGCTTGGAAGAGCTTGCCCAATACGGAGAGCTATTAACAAGATTCCCGATTTTATTGGAATACATGGCCCTGGAACACGAGCTTGATCTATAGAAGCAGTTGACCCTTACCGGGCCGTTGAGTATTATAGTGCAGGAGTTATTAATGCGAAGGTTTTTCCCCCTCTTATTATTATTGTTTTTCATTTCCCCTGCGGTTTTGATTGCTCAGGAGGGAGATTTCCCCGAATATGATTGGTCGGATTTCTATGTTTCTCCCTATGCTCGGGGCGACAGAACCTTGCATGTTTCAATGGGGCTTCTAATGCCAACCTTCGTCCTTGGAATAGAGGGGAACTCCCACGGAATTTCCATTGGCGGAACAGGGACCCTATCATTTAATTATTTTCTTGGTCCTAATTTATTTGTAGGCGGGGAAGTATCAGGCTCCTTTGCCGCAACTCGCGGGAGCAATATGCTCTACCTTATTCCTATGGGCGGAAGGGTCGGATACCAGTTTTTAATTAATAGATTTGAATTCCCTTTCTCGCTGATGCTTGGACTTGCTCCGCAGAGCTATCTGGAAAAGGACTACTTCGGGCCGGTTTTAAAGCCGGGCGTTGCAGCATACTGGCGGTTTAACCCTGATTGGTCCTTCGGGGCAAATGCTTATTGGTGGATGATCCCGCAATGGCCAAGGAACGGAAACAATACCCTTGGAACCTTCCTTGAACTTAGCCTGTCGGCAAGGTATCACTTCTAAAACGGAATGACTATGAAAAAGATTCAATTTGGCATTTTACTTGCCCTTAGCCTTCTAATTTTCTCCTGCAGTCAGGATTCTATTTTTTATGATATCTCCTTTGAAACAAGGCCGAGACAGCCCATAATCCCCGGAAGTCCGACTAATATGGCGGTTGTCAGAAATCAGGTCTTCGTGGGTACAAGAATGAGTCAAAATATTTATGCCTACGGAGAGAGCTCAGGTACACTTGGCTGGACGGAGATGAGATCGCCCGGTGCCGCAATAGGCGAAATTGTTACTGACGGGCACTACCTTTACGCCCTTGTCTTCCCCGGAGGAGACCCGCTTAGGTCATCGGCAATCATGCGCTATAATTTCCAGAGCGACAGTTGGGATAGAAGCATCTCGATGAGCGGATATTCAATCCAGACCCTTTTCAATGCAGGCGGAAATATTTTTGCAGGGGTGCAATCTTCTTCAAACCGGAATCAGTTCGCAATAGTTTATTATGATACAAATACAAATACCTTAGATACCCTCCTTGAAAATACATTTCTGCTTACAGGGGTTGGGATAAACCCTTCAGGAAATATTTATCTTGGTACTGCAGGGAATGGAATTTACCTGTATAGGGGCGGTGCCATAACAGGTCCCTTAACAGGGACTGCGGGCATCACCTTTTCAGGTCTAAGAGATGTCGGAGGTAATATAGTAGGCGTTACGGGTAACGGATATGTCTTCCACGACATTACAGGGCATTTTGCATCAACCTTTGTAGGAGTGCATTTCACAGGTGCAATGAGTGTTTGGAATGATCCGAGAAACAGTCATAGACCCACCCTTTTATTAATGGGAATCAGAGGCAGGGGCACTTCACTGAGTCAGGGGTATAGGGAAATGGTTCTTATCAACGGAAGGCCTAGTTTTGAAATAAGGGCCCCGGGAGAGAGCGAGCCTACAAGTGTCATAAACAGGGCAACCTATGCCGCAAGTATCGGAAGACTCCCCGTGGAGGCAATTCTGCAAGTGCCTGATCGAAATAATGACGGCCCCCTGGATTATCGCTCATTTGCTTCTGATCCTGACTGGGAACCTCCAATTTTTGCATCAACATCCAGAAGCGGATTATGGGCATACCGGAACGGAGAGTGGAACGCCGAGGATTAAAATCCGGATTTAATTGTGGACGAACTGTTTAAGAAAAAGGAGGCAGGAGAAAGCCCCTTAGCCGACAGGATGAGACCAAAAGTCCTTGACGAGATTCTTGGTCAGGATCATATAGTCGGGAAGGGTCGCCTTCTTAGGCGTGCTATCCAGGCAGACAGACTTTCTTCAATTATTTTTTCAGGCCCTCCCGGCACAGGTAAAACAAGTCTTGCAAGAGTAATAGCAAATACCACAAGCAGCGTTTTTGAAAGTCTCAATGCAGTATTAACAGGCATAAAAGATATCAGGGAAGTTATTGACAGGGCGGATGAGAGAAGAAGACTTTACGGCAGAAGAACCATTTTATTTGTTGATGAGGTTCACCGCTGGAATAAGGCTCAGCAGGATGCCCTGCTCCCCTGGGTTGAAAATGGAACTGTAATCCTTATAGGGGCCACAACTGAAAATCCCTTCTTTGAAGTTAACCGTGCCCTTGTTTCAAGGAGCAGGGTCTTCCTTCTAAAATCACTTGAAAATGCCGACCTAATGAAGGCAGCAGAATATGCCCTGAACGACAAGGAAAGGGGTTACGGCAATTGGAAAATTGTTTTTGAAGAAGGTGCGCTGGAGCATCTTGTGGAAGTTGCAGGCGGAGATACCCGGAGCCTTCTTAATGCCTTAGAGCTCGCAATCGAAACCTGCACCGATAAATGGCCCCCGCCCCCCGGCACTGAACTTGCTGTAAACATGCAGACAGCAGAGGAAAGCATACAGAAGAGGGCCCTGCTTTACGACCGTGATGGGGATTATCACTTTGATACCATAAGCGCATTCATAAAAAGCGTTCGCGGAAGTGATCCCGATGCCGCACTTTATTGGCTTGCAAAGATGATAAGGGCAGGAGAAGACCCTGCATTCATTTTTAGAAGGATGATAATCCTCGCAATGGAAGACGTGGGCCTCGCTGACCCGACTGCAATATCCACCGTCATTTCCTGCGCCGAAGCCTTCGACCGCATCGGCCTGCCTGAAGGAAGGTTCGCCCTTTCACTCGCCTGCCTCTGCCTGTCGACTGCCGCAAAATCAAATTCCACAATGGCATTTTTCGATGCCCTAAGGGAAGTCGAGAAGGAAGATGCCGAGGTTCCGAATCACTTAAAGGATGCAAGCAGGGACGCAAAGAGCTTCGGCCACGGGGAAGGTTATATCTACCCGCATTCGTATCGTGAGCATTGGGCCGCCCAGCAATACCTTCCTGCCGCTCTTCGCGGAAGGGTCTTCTATAATCCTTCCTCTGTCGGCCATGAGGCCCTTATTCGGGATGATGTCCTAAGGAGGAAGGAACTGCAGGCGGCTATCATACTTTCAGGTCAGGAAAGGGAAGTTTTAAGCTATACAAGCTCCGCTCCCGGAAGGGAGGGCTGGTACAAAAGGCTCGAGTCGGGGAGGTCTAAGCTCCTTTTATCGGACAGGGATTTGATATTCAGCCAATGCAATATTGCCCGCCATAGCCGTGTTTTAATTCCAGCGGCAAATGACGGCCTTCTGCTTTGGGAGAGCGCAAGACGAACCCCCGAAGGAATAGCCTGCGCCCTAGTGGATTCTGAAAGCTCTAAGGAAGCCCTTCTCGCCTTCTCTTCAAATTTCAGGCAGGATGAGGAACTTGAGCAGACTTTCATTTCTGTCTTCCCCTCGGGGCAATTACCCGGCCTTAAACAGGCTGAAGAGTTTTTCTCCTGCGATGAGTTTGATTATATAATTACAAGGGAGCCCTGGAGGAGGGCGAAGCTCTTAAGCCCGGATTTCTTTAAGGCCTTTGCAGATGCGGCCTCCGCGCTTTTGGTTACCGGAGGCAAGGTGTCGATTCTGCAGAGTCCCCCGAGGCTTGGAGAGAGGATTTCGAGGATTCTTAAGGAAGAATGTGAAGGAAAGGCCGGAATAATTGAAGGGCTCATCAAGGCAGAGGACGATTTTTTCAAGGGGACCGGGGAAGAATCATTCCGCTTTACATGGGGAGAAGAAGAACTAAAAACCGGCTTTGAGAATGCAGGGTTTAAGGTTACCGTAAAAGAAATCGAACAATTCGAGGAGCGTCTTATAACCGTAAAAGACCTTTCCGGCTGGTTTGAAAGGGATAAATCAAGCTGGGGCTCATTTATTGTAAATGCAGTCGGGGACGAGGATTTTTCCCTTATTCATTCTTCCCTTGAAAAAAGGATAAAGATGGGGCCGGTACGCTGGAAGTGGAGCAGCTTATTACTTTTTGCGGAAAAGGTGATCTGATGCCGCGTATAATCGATACCTCTCTGCTAATTCCAATTATTTCATCCCTTGCAATAAAGGCCTCCTGTGAACTTGACCCGCTCCTTATCGAAGTTTTAAAAACCTCTTATGAAAAGGAAGAAAGCCCTTACGGAAGGGATATATTATATCAATTGATAGAAAATGCAGGAATTTCTTCAAAAGAGATGATAGCCTCCTGTCAGGATACAGGCGCCTGTATGGTATTTCTTGAAATCGGGCAGGAAGTATCTTGGATCGGAATGCCCTTAAACGAAGCAGTGAACGAGGGAGTTCGCCAAGGTTATACTGCAGGAAACTTGCGAATGTCCATGGTTAGAGACCCAATTAATCGAATTAATACAGGTGATAATACCCCTGCAATACTTCATACCGAAATAATCCCGGGTGAAAAAGTAAAAATCGCAGTGATGCCAAAGGGCGGGGGAAGTGAAAACCAAAGTGCCTTTACCTGCCTAAATCCGGCTGAGGGAAGGGAGGGTATTATAAAATTTATCCTTGAAACTGTAGAAAATGCCGGTGGAAAGCCCTGCCCTCCCCTAATTATAGGCGTTGGTCTTGGCGGAACCATGGATTATTGCGCTTATCTTTCAAAAAAGGCACTTTTACGCCCAATGGGCGAGAGAAACGGCGATCCTTTTTATGCGGAGCTGGAATCAGAACTGCTTGAAAGAGTAAATCGCCTTGGAATAGGCCCAATGGGCCTTGGGGGACGTATTACAGCCCTTGATGTACGAATTGAAAGCTATGCCTGCCATATAACTTCTTTACCCATTGCAATAAACCTGCAATGTCATTCATACAGGCTTGCAAGGTCAATTTTATGAAGGATTTACCTGCTCCGATTCAATTAAAACCCCCGATTTCAAGGCAGGATATTGCAAACTTGAATGCAGGAGACATAATTCTTCTCACAGGAACGATATATACCGCTAGAGATGCCGCTCATTTGCGATTAAAAGAGGCCTTCGAGGGCGGAAAAGAGCTGCCGTTTGACCCCAAAGATGCAATTCTCTTCTACGCAGGCCCCTGCCCTGCCAAACCGGGCCGTATTATTGGCTCAATTGCACCTACAACATCGATTCGGATGGATGTTTTTGCAGAGACAACCTTAAAAATGGGCATAATTGCCATGATCGGCAAGGGAGAACGCTCAGGATTCATTGCCGAACTATGCAAGAAGTATGGGGCAATTTATCTACTTGCCACCGGCGGAGCGGCAGCCCTTATTTCAGAGCAGGTAAAGGCCTGCACGGAAGTTACCTACCCGGACCTTGGAACAGAGTCGATAAAACGCTTGGAAGTAGAAAACCTCCGCCTAATCGTCGGTATTGATACAAGGGGAAAAGTCTTCCAAACAGAACAAATATCACTATACAAAAAAAATAAATAAAAAAGCTAAAGTCTCTTGTTAAACGTGCCGATGATCAAACCGGAAGGCTGTCATTTGAGCCAAAATGGACCGCGGCTATTAGGTTCCTTTTGATAAGCATTCCAACGCAGACAAGGATGCCTGCGATGTATTTATCAAGGAGGATGACTCATGATCATCAATCACAACCTATCTGCTATGTTTGCAGAACGGTCCCTCGGCGTTGTAGACGTAAGACTAACCAAAGAAATGGAAAAACTCTCTTCCGGCTTAAGAATCAATCGCGCTGGCGATGATGCCTCAGGGCTTGCCGTATCAGAAAAAATGAGAGCCCAGATTCGCGGTTTAAACCAAGCTTCTGTCAACGCATCAAACGGTATTTCTTTTATCCAGGTTTCGGAAGGCTATCTTCAGGAGACCCAGGATATCGTACACCGTATCAGGCAACTCTCGGTTCAAGCGTCAAACGGCATCTTTACTGCTGAAGACAGGATGTACATCCAGGTGGAAATTTCGCAGTTAGTAGCAGAAGTTGACCGAATTGCAAGTCATGCCCAGTTTAACGGCATGAACATGCTCACAGGCCGCTTTGCGAGAATGGACGGGATGAATGTGGTAACCGCATCGATGTGGTTCCATATCGGTGCAAACATGGATCATAGGACCCAGGTTTTCATCGGTACAATGACCGCATCAGCCCTTGGCCTCAGAAATGTAGGCGACGGCTCCATAATTTCTCTGGAAGACGCGGACAGTGCAAACAGAACCATCGGTATCATGGACGAAGCCATGAGGATAATCAACAAACAGAGGGCCGATCTTGGTGCATACCAGAATCGCCTTGAGCACACCGTAAGGGGCCTGGATGTTGGTGCCGAAAACTTGCAAGCCTCAGAATCACGTATCAGGGATACAAATATGGCTGACCAGATGGTAAGCTATACAAGAGACCAGATACTGTCCCAGGCAGGAGCCGCAATGCTGGCCCAGGCCAACCAGAGAGCTGCAATGGTATTGCAACTTATCCGCTAATACCGTATAATTTCTTTATGGGGGGAGTATCCTTAAAGGGTACTCCCCAAAAAAGGATCTTTGACAAACACTCTCCTGCCGGCCGAAAGGCGCGCAGCATGGCGGTTCGGAACGATTATTACGGTAGATCTATCGTGATAAGCGTTTCGTATCGCTTAGGAGGGCTTTGAGCATAGGCGCGAACTAGTTCAAGGTTTTCCGGATCTGTGGTACGGCCCGGGCAAAGGATAGCCCGGGTATCCCGGTTCAAGGAGGGTTATATGATTATTAATCACAACGCGAGCGCCCTGTTTGCCAACCGCCAGCTTGGTCTTAATCAAGCTGAAGTTGTAGGTAGCATGGAGAGGCTCAGTTCTGGTCTGCGGATAAACCGCGCAGGTGATGATGCTTCAGGACTTGCCGTCTCAGAAAAACTGAGAGCACAGGTTCGTGGCTTAAATCAGGCCGAGCGCAATATCCAGAACGGTGTGTCTTTTATTCAGGTCACTGAGGGTTATCTTCAGGGAACCCAGGATATACTGCACCGTATCAGGGAATTATCTGTACAATCTGCCAACGGCATTTTTACTGCCGATGACAGGATGATGATCCAGGTTGAAGTCTCCCAATTAGTGGCCGAAGTAAACCGCATAGCAAGTCATGCCCAGTTCAATGGAATGAACATGCTTACCGGTGCTTTTGCCCAAGATTCTATTGTTAACCGCACTATGCAGTTGCAAGTAGGCTCAAATATGGATCAGAATGTGCGTTTCTTTGTCGGCACAATGACTGCCACCGCTTTAGGATTACAGACTGACCAGGGTAATATTTCATCCCTGAGCATACATAGTCCGGAAGAGGCAAATCAGGCAATAGGAACCGTAGATGAGGCCCTTAGATTGGTCTCACAACAGCGTGCTGATCTTGGTGCATTTCAGAATCGATTTGAAATGGCAGCTCAGGGAGTAGCAATTGCGGCTGAAAATATGCAAGCCGCTGAATCACGTATCCGGGATTCTGATATTGCGGCTGAAATGGTTGCCTATACCAGGGATACAATTCTGTCCCAGGCAAGTGCAGCGATGTTGGCCCAGGCCAATGTACGAAACCAAATGGCGCTTCAGCTCCTCGGTTAGTTTTTTTGATTTTCCATCAGCATTTAAAGAGACTTCTGGACGTTGTCTTTTAGAATGCCGGACAGGGCAGTTCGCGCCCTACCCTGTCCTTTTAGACCATGACGTGTTTGGAAATTTCTTAGGAAATTTATTTCCAAAACACTTATTAACTTCTGTCAAGGATAGACGGAAGTATACCATTACGCACAAGGAGGTGTGATATGGGTATGCAAATTATGCCACTTTCCGTGGGGAATGCAGTATCACATGCAGAACTCCACAAGGAAAGACGACCACTCCTGCCTGCAGAGCAGGCTGCTGCCGCAAAACAGGCAGAAGCGCTTTCTTTGGAAAGCAATAAGACAGTTGCCGTCGACCTTCTAAAAACCGCTTCGGATCTCGAAAGGATAAGCCTTGCCTTTAACAGAAGGCTCAGGTTTGAAATTGATCACGAATCAAGGGAAATTCTCATTAAAGTTATTGACACCGAAACCGATAAGGTGATCAAGGAACTTCCGCCCGAAGAGCTAAGGCGGCTTCACAGCAGTCTGAGAGAAACAATAGGCTTTCTTATTGACAGAACTGTCTGATTGAAGCCGGGTGAAGTACCGGATTTTTTTGAGGGAGGCCGGTAATGTCAGATATTTATATTCCCGGTATTAGAAGCAGATTCAATACTGAGCAGATAGTCGATGACCTCATGCGTATTGAGCGCGTTCCGCGTGATCGTGCTCAGAGCAATGTAGAACGCTTTGAAGCAGAAAGAATCTACTGGAGTGATGTCGGTACAAGAACAAATGCTCTAAGGGAAAGCGCAAGTCATTTATTCTCCTTTCAAAACCCCTTCAGCGATAGAAGTGTGCGCTCAAGCGACGAATCTATAATGACGGGGACTGCAAACAGGCAGGCATACGAGCAAGACTTAAGTTTTACGGTCAAGCAATTAGCACGTTCTGACAGATTCTTATCAGCGCCTCTTGAAGAGAATTTCCAAGTGGAAAGCGGTTTTTATAGCTTTACCGTTGGAGAAGAGGAAATATCTTTTGATTTTAGGGGTGGGTCTTTAAGAGAATTTTCTGAGGCACTTAACAGAAGAGGAAGGGATTTAATAAGTTCAAGTCTCATCGCGGTAAGGCCCGGGACCAGGAGTCTTTTAATTGAGTCAAGGATTACAGGTGAAGAAAACCGCCTTGGATTTGGCGGGGATTCCCTTTCCCTGGGTCAGGCCACAGGGATGATTGAACTCATTTACAATGAAATTCCGGATGTTGAAGCGGACGAGGATGCTGAGGGTCTTGAAATCAATCAGAACCAAGCACCGACAATTAGACCCCTAAACCCTGTTTCTGTCGCACAGGACTCCATCATTGCAATGGAAGGAATAGATATTTACCGCCCCACGAATGAAATAGATGACCTTATGACCGGTGTTACTATCAGCGTAAAGGCAGTAACAGACAGGCCTGTAAGACTTACAGTTGATACCGACCGCGAAACAATTAAAGATTCAATTATAAATTTCGTAGGACATTATAACCGTCTTATGGCAGAATTAAATATTCTAACGAGAAATGATGTAAATGTACTTAATGAAATTACCTATTTCACAAGGGAGGAAAGGGAAGAGTATAGGGAGCGCCTTGGTGTTTTTTCAGCGGACTCTTCCCTTCTTAATCTGCGTGACAGCCTCCTTCGCATTGCAACGGCACAGTACCCTACTTCCGGCTCAGGAGATATATCCTTATTATCTCAGATAGGAATAGGAACGGATGTCAGGAGGTCGGGGGCAAGTGCAGGAAGCGATGCATCAAGGCTCAGGGGCTACCTTGAAATTGACGAGAGAGCCCTTGATACGGCACTTGCATCGAACTTAAACGAAATCAGGGAACTCTTTGCCTTCAGTACAACAGGGGACATACTCCCTGATACAGGCGTTGCTTATGCAATTGACTCACTTGTAAGGCCCTTCTCGCAGAGCGGCGGACTCATTTCGATAAGGACGGGTAATATTGATTCCAGAATAACCCAGGAAACCCGCCGTATAGAGACCCTTGATCGCCAGCTTGCAGCAAGAGAAATAGAGCTAAGAAGACAGTACTCGATTATGGAAGGTGCCTTCCAGAGGATGGAGCAGATGTCTTCATCACTTGACAGATTCCAACAGCAAAATAATTTCAATAATAGGTAAAAAAGTGATAATTTCTTTAAACGGCAAACCTGTCGACATTACCCTTGATACCGAGAAAACCCTCGGAGATGTCCTATCCGGTCTTGAAAACTGGATTTCTTCCTCGGGGAGCAGAATTAAACATATCTTTGTAAACGGAGAACCCTTAAGCGCAAATTCGATAAGCGAAGAGTTTGAAAAAAAAGTTGAAGAGATAAAAGAGCTTGACATTATTATTATTTCCTGGGGGGAACTTGCAGTCGAAGCTCTAAACTCCCTTCTGGAAACTTGTATTCTTTTTGAAAAGACACCCTTCTCGGACAGGGGGAACCTGACTTCCGACTGGGACGGAGGGCCTGCCTCCCGTTTTCTATCAACCGAAGTCCCCGATATTTACAGCCTTTCGAAGAGTTTTTTCTCAGGTGAAGGGCTATCATCAAATGATCTTATCATCCTGATAGAGGAGCGCATAAGAGAGGCTGAGAACCCCCGAAGGGAAACGGAAAATTCAAGGGCACTTGTGGAGGGTCTTTCAAAGAGAATGGAAGAGCTTCCCCTCGATATGCAGACAGGTAAGGATCTGAGAGCCGCAGAGACCATACAGTTATTTTCCCGTGTCTGCGAGAAACTTTTTCGCATATTAACCATCTGTAAGATGGGAGGCCTGCCCCTTGATTCATTCAAAATTGAAGAGCTTCCTGCCTTTAACTTCATGGAGGAGTTTAATTCTGCCCTCCGTGAATTATCTATTGCCTATGAAAACCAGGATACCGTTTTAACGGGGGATATTGCAGAATATGAGCTATCCCCGCGTATCTTAAAACTTCATGCAGCTCTAATAAAATTCCTTGATCTTAACTCACCTGCTATATCAAATCCTTAAAATTCCGATAATATAAGTATCGAGAGGCTTTTATGTTAGGGAATTTCACGGGATTATCTCTTTTCTTACTTCAATGGAGAATATCTCCCGATTCTTTTGCCAGACAGGACAATAACCGCGATGCAATGATGTTTGCAATAGGCATTGGTGCCATCGTGGTTATCGGGATTATTTTTTCTATCATTAATAAAACAAGAGGCGGCACATCCGGAAGCGGAGGTTCTCGCAGAAGATTCGGTTATTTCGCACTTCTAAGAATCAAAAGAATGTACGGGTTAAATAAGGACCAGACAAAGCTTTTGGAGCATATATTTAAATTAAATGCCGTCGGGGACCCTGATCAGGTACTTGTAAGCCCTGCAACCCTCGATCGCTTCTTTAAACGTGCTTATAAACAGATTGAAGAAAGTTCAATGACCGATGACGAGAGCCAGCATAGGATGCTAAGGCTCTTTTCCCTGCGAAATATACTGGAGGCTACTCCTTCTTCAGGGAGCGTAACCCCGGGGAACCTTTCTGCGGATACTCCTGCAATACTTGCAATAGAAAAGGATAGTTATTCGGTAAAGGTTCTTTCATCGAGGGGTCAGAATATTACCACAAGCATGCCAAGAACTCCCCTCGGCACCCCAATCAGAATACCTAAGGGTACAAAAATGTCCCTTTCCTTCTTTACGAGATCAAGCAGCGGCTTCTCCTTTGACGGAAATATTATTGGAACAATCAATACCGACTTTGGCCCCGGGCTCCAAATCACCCATAATCGAAGGCCAAAACCCCTAATAAAAAGGAAATTCCGCAGAAGGGAGATAAATGAAAGATGTGAGTTTTTCTTTGTAAACCTGGTGGAAACAGGCAGGGGAAGAAGGAAGACTTCAAAACTGGTTGTAGGAAATAAAAGGTTAATGGGTAATATACTTGATATTTCCGTTGGCGGCTGCTCGATGAAAATCTCAACACAGATCCCCGCCGCATCACGCCTAAAAATAAATATGGACTACGAAGATACCACTATAAGTATTCTTGGGCAGGTTATAAGAAGCAATCGTTCAGGATACGGAATAATAATCCATGTGAAATTCCTTAAAGTACCTCGAAGGGCCTTTAATGCAATAAACAGCCTTGTCTTCGGCTTTGACGAAAATTAATCAATCTAATGGATGGTAATACTGACTTGACCGCTTTTCAAAATGAGTATATATTGGATATTGCAGGAAACAAAATGAAGATTGTTGAAATAAAAGACATGGTGAGGAAAGAATTTCCAATCTACTATAGGCGGTTTTATTCGGGCACCGTCGTGATGCAGCTTGTAAATAAGAACATAGAGATTCCGATAGATTTCCAAATAGAACAAAAACCTACGGGACAAACTGAAATTGCATTGACCCTTGGGCAAACTGTAGATTATCCATTGGTGCCATTGGTAAAAGAGCTTAAAACTTTTATAGGTACCCTTGATTCAGGCGGAAAACTGCCGAATTAGTTTGGAGCAACTAGACCTTCCGGTAGAAATTATCAGCTCATCTTATGAAGAAACCCGGTCCATTGGTATTAAATTAGCCTCAATCTTAAAGAAGGGGTCAATAATTGGGCTAAGAGGCCCCTTGGGCGCAGGAAAAACCTGTTTTGCAAAGGGAATTGCAGAGGGAATTGGAATTAAAGAAATAATCAGGAGCCCCACTTATACGATTATTTCTGAATACGATTCTCAGCCGCCCTTATATCATATTGATGCCTATCGCCTTAAGGGGGATGATGATTTCAGGGAGATGGGAGGTGAGGAAATTGTCTTTGGGAGCGGGATTTCTCTTATTGAATGGTGCGATAGAATACCCGCATTTATTCCCGAAGGGGCGATAAGGGTAGATATCGATATTATTGATAACGAAAAAAGGCAAATCCATATCTATAGGGAGAAAACCGGAAATTGAATATTTTAGCCATTGATACTGCCACCGAGGTTTTATCTATCGCTCTTCTTAGTGAAGGGGGCAAATGGTATGCAGAAATAGATTCAGGACCTCGTCATTCAGAACTGATAATGGACAGTATAGATAATTTATTCAAGTTAAGCGGCCTTAATAAGGGCGATCTGAACCTGATTGCCTGCATGGAAGGCCCCGGCTCCTTTACAGGGCTTAGAATAGGCTTTTCTACGGCAAAGGGGCTTTCGATGGCCCATAATATCCCAATGACTGCAATTCCCACTCTTGATTGTATGGCCTACTCTCAATCAAGTTTTCAGGGTCTTATTCTAGTCCTAATCGATGCAAAAAAAGCCTGCTTTTTCGCAGCATTTTATAGGGGAAATAAAAGGCTTACCGATTATCTTGATATTCCAACCGATAATCTTCTTGATAAAATTAAGGAAATAAGGGTATCCCCTGATGAGAAAATAATCCTTACAGGGCCCGGTTCAGAATTGTTTATTTCCGGTATTCAAGGCGATTTTTCCGCAAATAATATGCATATTTCGCCTGATTTTAAAAGAGGCAGGGCATGGGAATTGCTAGAAATCTCAAAAAGTACTAAAATAGAATATAGGGATGGAATAAATTCCAATCCCTTATACTTACGAAAAAGCGATGCAGAATTAAAGTCCGGATGACAAGCAGGGGTTCCGTGGGTCTATACTTAAAGCTTCTTGAAATTGAAAAGAAACTCAGGAATAAACCGGAAAAAATAAAACTAAGTTTACCCGAAGAACATCGCCTTTCAATAAGGGTTAGCCCGTATAAGAGCTGTTCCTTTCCTGTTCTGCTTATCGATCAAAACATGAGAATTATCTTTGCAAATAATGCATGCGAAGACCTTTTTGCGGGGTTCTTTAATATTACGGATCATTATTTTGCTGATGTTTTCGGGAAGTCATTTGGCATAGAAGAAATCCGTAAAATCCGGGAAACAATTATTAACGGGATGAACGGCTATGTCTGGAAGGGTGAAGTTCGCATAAAGTCAAGGAGCGTTACCTCGGTCCAGATAAAGGTTTATATTTATCCGACTGAAGAACATGCAGCCCGCCCGACAGAGTTTGTGGTTATGTTTGATGATATAACCGAGGAAAATAAAAGATTAACCCGAAATACCTTCGTAAGTCTCCTTGAAGCATCCAGATTAAAAGATAATGATACAGGGAATCATATTGTCCGTGTTAATCTCTATTCAAAAAGACTTGCAGAAGAGCTATTTTCAAGTAAGAACCCAAAGTATAACCGAATTGATGCCGACTTTATAGACAATATCGGCTTTCTTGCCTCAATGCACGATGTCGGGAAAATCGGAACCCCCGATGATATTCTGAATAAGGAGGGGCCCTTATCTGACTGGGAATGGAAGGTAATGCAGGAGCATACTCAAAACGGAGCCTATATTCTTTCTACTTATCCTAATCCTATGGCAAAGGAAATTGCCCTCTCCCATCATGAAAAATGGGACGGTACAGGATACCCCTTCCAGCTCTCAGGCGAGATGATACCTCTTGCCGCTAGAATTGTTACTATTGCCGATGTTTATGATGCCCTAAGAATGGTTAGGAGCTATAAGCCCGGATTTGAACATTATGTTGCAGTACAAAAAATGACAGATGGAAAAGGAACCCATTTTGATCCCTTCTTAATTGAGGTTTTTGAGTCAATTGATAAGGAATTCCAAAATATTTTCGAGGGCAACCAGGATTTTAGAGCCGGTCACTAGCCTCCCTTACTCCAAGTTCAATGGCCGGAAGTATAGCCGCAGACTTTGCCGCCGCTTCATTTTCAGCCCTTATTGCATCGTATACTTCCTGCCGAAATACTTTTATTTTTTTCGGAGCCTCTACACCAATTCTAACCTGATCCCCGCGTATTTCGATAATTGAGACAGAGATATCATCCCCTATCATTATCTTTTCATTGGTTTTTCTGGATAATATCAGCATACTACCCTCACTCCGACTTTTCTTTTGATATCTGTGGAGGCATTTTCATTTCTTCCAAAATATCATGTTTGGTCTTCCATCTGGAATCGGTGAGTATGGCCTGAATTCCCATTTTATTATCACGATTAATGATAAGGGGACCCTGCAAGTTGGCAGTCATAGGACTGCCGTCTCCGGGGATTGTCACAATGGTAAAAATTAAAGCCTTCTCCGATTCTGTTAACCCTATTGGGAGGAGCTCATCATTATCAATATCCATTTCATAATCGCCCCTGAAAAGGAAGGGATTTACAAGTACAAATGCAACCTGTTCAACTTCAACTGATTGAAGCCAGTAAAAAGGCTGCTGCTCTGCATCAAGTAGAACAAAATCCTTAAACGTTTCAAAGCCGAATAAGCCTTGAGGAAAGGTAACCTTTTGATGCTCATCAACTTCAACTGGGCCGAATGCCTTGGTTAAAACTTTCAAAGTTTACTCCTTCTAAGGTCGTTAACGCAGGAAATCAAGCAAGGTCTGTGGAATTATTCTGGCCGCTGTTTGAAGAGAAGCCCTGTGAGCAATATCCATCATGCCAAGATTAGTAGCGACATTGATCATGTCAACCGCAGATTCCCTTGCAAGCATTGCCGTAACATTCGGTATCTCTTCGTTGATCTTATGCCAGCTCATCATAACTCTTTCCTGACGGCTTCCAACATCGGTAATGCGCGTTCTGATATTTCCCATCGCACTGTCAATGCCTCCAATTCCAAGGCCGCCGACAAACATTGTATCACCTCGGAAAAGTGCATCTCTTAAGCGAATGACCATATCAAACATAGAGCCGCCTGCAACTCTTGCAGAGGGTGACCAATTCGGTGCACCGGGATCATTATTAAACTGGATAATGCCGAGTTCTTCAAGGGTTCTTGAGTCCTGCCTGTCTTCCATTCTGATAAGATGGGGGTTTGTTCCCGTTATAACAAGGCCTCTGCTCTGTGGATCTACCGAGGCCCTGACTGAAGCTCCCGACTCATTTATTTTAGCAACTATTGACGGGAGGGTATCTCCTGTCATTACGGGGATTTCATGGCCGTTAATAAAGAATGCGCCTGTTTCAGTAGCTCTCCAGCCGGAAGCGTCAACCTGAGAAAATATCTGCATCCTTTCTGCCCAGAAAGCCTCCCCTCCCCCTATGTCAAGATTGGTATAGGTACCTTCACTTATTTCAGTTCTCCTATGAGGCCCTGAACCCCTATACTCAACATTAACAACAAGCATATCACCCCAATCAGCAATGGTGCCTTCAACGATTCTAAAGGGCTCGGAAAATGCCCTGTCTCCTGCAAATAATTGCAGGCCGTCAGGACCGACTGCATTAGAGATTGAAACCAGCTCCTTTAAAAGCTCATTTACTTCAATCCCCATGTGCCTTGTATCTTCCCTTGAATAAATACCGTTTGCACCTGTCACCGCAAGTTCACGAATCCTGTGAAGGACATCAAGAGAACGCTGGAGGTAGATATCAATCTGATTAAAATGATCCTTTGCATAAAGGGCATTTGATTCAAAACGCTCAAGCCGTGCAAGATAGGATTTATGACGAACGGCATGTGTTGCGGCTAAAGGGTCGTCCCTAAGCTGGTTTAAGCGTGAACCGCTTGCAAGCTGACTCTGAAGATTGTGAATTGAATCTTCCTGTCTTCTTAAGTAATACTGCATATCAGTATTTGGCATATCTGTAGAAACCCTTCTCATAATTCATTACACTCCCATTCTGTTGATAATCGTATCGAGCATCGTATTAACGGTTGTTATAAATCTTGCTGCTGCTGCATATCCATGCTGAAACCTGATCATATTTGATAATTCCTCGTCAATATTTACACCTGCAATTGATTGACGCATTTCCTGTAATTGCTTCATAATCTGACTCTGAGTTGCAAGAGAAATCTGACTCTGTTCCCCTAGAAGGGCTATTCGCCCAACGGATACTGCAAAATAATCATCAAAGGTCCTAAACTGTCCGACCATTACTTCGGAATTTCTTAAAGCCGCTATAGCAATTGCAGCTTCTCCGTTACCCGGATTGGCAGGCCTTCCGTTTTCGCCAAAGCCTGCAGCAACAGACATCGGGTCCCTTAAAAGTGCGGGATTAATTTCAATCCAGCCCGAGGGGTGGGCAATGGGAGCCACTTCCCAATTAGCAGGGCCGCCTGCAAGGGCATTCACTGCATCGGGGACACCCCAGGTAAAGGCACCTTCGGGCCCTGAGGCATTCAAGAGACCTGCATAGCCTTCGAGGAAGCGCCCTGAGTCTTCAATGTGGCGAATAACAAAGTCGGGACTTTCCCAATTGCCTGAAGGGGTGGCTGTCATGACAAGCCGGCCCTCCCTATTAAGCCTTGCCGTAACTTCTGCCCCTGAATTATTTATCCTTGTTATAAGGTCTGCAACAGTATCAGTTGAATAATAAGGTATCTCCCTATTTCCCTCGGGGCCTGAAAGGGTAATTATTCCTTCAAGACCAAGCTGCGCACGGGCCTCGAGGGCATTTAATCCCGAAACCCTAAATATATAGGTTGAATCAAACTCCCCGTCTCCGCTTCTATCGTAATTCCCGTTAACATTTGTAACAAAGGGGTACTCGCTAAAGAATTTCTGTCCTGTTATACCGTTTAGACCATAGGCATTCTCGTGAATTTCATTGACAAGGGTTGCAAAGTTCATGGTCATATTATCCAGGGTTTGGATTTCAGATCTGATGGTATAGTCTCTTAAGTCGAGCAGAGCACCAAGACTTCCGGTAAAGTTCCTGTTTCTTATGTCGAGCTCTCCGCGGGTATCGCTCCATAGGATATTCTCGTAGCCTGTTTCAGTATTCAGTTCCAGATCAAACTGGCGGCCGATCCTTCCTTGTACGAGGATGTTTCCATTAACATGAACCATGAACTCATCAGGATCACGCCTGTCTGTGGTAATGTTTATGATTGACGAGAGCCTGTCTACAAGGAGGTCCCTTCTGTCATAAAGGTCATTGGGATTATCTCCCTGTGCAATGATCTTCTGAATTGTATCGTTAAGCCCTGCAATCTCCCTTGAAAGGTCATTTATCTGACTCACTGTCATGCGAATATCTTCGTTCGCCCTGTCTTGAAGCATTTTAAGATCGTGGTAACGCTGGTGGATCCCGTCCATCAGGGTCTTCCCGCGCTCAAGGACGGCATGCCTTGGAGAAGCATCAGCAGGAAAAATAGCAAGTTCCTGCCAGGCATTCCAAAACTCATCCATTTTACTTCTTATGGAATTATCTCCGACTTCAAGGTAAATCCTTTCCATGTCGCGGATATAGGGGTCTCTTGCCCTCCAATAGCCCTCACCTGATGCTTGAGCAACAATACGGCGGTCTAAAAGCTCATCCCTTAGCCGCTCGACTCTGGAAACGATTACCCCCTGCCCTATCTGACCCGGGGTTTCAGCCCTGTTAAGACCCGGAAGATAAATCGGTTCAAAGGCGGAAAGCTCTATACGCTGACGGGAGTATCCCGGAGTATTCATATTGGTAATATTATGACCAACTATGTTCAAGGCCTGCTGATGGGCCTGTACCCCCCGCCTTCCAATTTCAATTCCTAAAAAGGTTGATGTCATTTTCCGCTCCTTAAAACCTATTATTTATTACCATGCTGCGGAGGTCCTGGCTCACCTTATCTCCCTTACGGGTATAAAGCTTCCCCCCCCTTGCAGGGTAGATTGCCTCTAGATAAGATGCAGCCAAGGTTTTTGCTTCGCTTATATAATCCAGAAAGTTTTCGTTAAGGGCACGCATTTTTAAGGTTTCCATCTTTAGTTCCCTGTAAAGGGCTGAAAGTTCCTGGCGTTGGTCGGCAGGAAGGTCCATAATTGAGGCATAAAAAGATTTTTCCTCATCTTCCCCTGAAAATAGCATGAGTCTTTCGTTTTCAAGACGAACAAACTCATCTCCAAGCTTATTTATTTCATTCGTTCTTTCTTCAAAATCACTCCATTCCTTATCCATTACAGCCTGTCTAACTTTTTCGTGAATGGTTGATATTTCCTTTAAAAGCTCAATTTCACCTGATAATATCGTCACACAATTCTCATATTGCCAAAATTCTCTCATATCCTTTTCTCCTTAAACAATTAGAAGTCTCCTCTTTATATATCGGTGTTTAAAATTACAAGATTAGAGGAAAATAATTTGAAGGGGTCTGGACAAATTCAAGGTTTTTTCGTAAAGTTAACCTGTAAATGGTGGGTGTAGCTCAGGGGTAGAGCCCCAGATTGTGGATCTGGATGTCGCGGGTTCAAAGCCCGTCACTCACCTTAAGCTAAACCCTGAAGGGGTTTAGCATGCGTCCGTAGCTCATCTGGATAGAGTGACGGACTTCGAATCCGTAGGTTGCAGGTTCGAGTCCTGCCGGACGCAGTATGAAAATTAAACAATTAGAAACACCTGTACTCGTCTTGGACATGGACAAGATGGAAGAAAACATCAGAACCATGCAGGAACTGACAAAAAAGTGCGGAATTGCATTGCGCCCCCATTATAAATCACATAAGTGCCCGCAAATCGCAAAGTGGCAAATGGAAGCAGGAGCTGTGGGTATTTCCTGCGCAAAACTTGCCGAGGCAGAGGATTTGATTAATGCAGGATTAAAAGATGTGCTTATTGCAAACCAGGTAATAAGCCCGTCTAAGATCTCCCGTCTTGCACACCTTGCAGGGAGCTGTCATCTTGGCGTGTGCGTAGACGATGAAGAGAATATTCTTAATCTTGAAAAAGCGGCGGCCTTGGCAGGTACGAAAATCTACTGCCTTATTGAATATGAAGTTGGCATGAATAGGTGCGGCGTAGAAACCAAGGAAGAATTCTTGCGATTAGCTAAAATAATTGAGAAGTGCCCCCATCTCGTTTATGAGGGCATACAGGCTTATGCAGGGCATCTAGCACACAGAAAGGATCACGAAGAGCGAAAGGACGCTTCAATGAAAGTGGATGCACGAGTAAAAGAGTTGATCGACTATCTTGAAAAGAATGGCATGAAAGCTGAAAAGGTAAGCGGTGTAAGTACCGGAACCTCTATTTTCAAGGAGAAGGGCTTATACACAGAAATGCAGGCAGGAAGCTACCTGTTCATGGATGGTGCCTATGCCGCCTTGGGATTGAAGTTTATAAACGCCCTTTTCATTCTTGCAGAAGTACTTAGCACAAAGAAGGACAGAGTTGTAGTTGACGCAGGGCTTAAGTCCATCGGCACAGATCAGGGTCCGCCCCGTCTTGCAGATCATCTTGAAGCAGAACCAAACCTTAGCGAAGAGCATACGAGTTTCTCTTTGCCCGGTCATAATTATAAACCCGGCGATAAGGTTTTCCTTATTCCGGGCCACAACTGCACAACAGTAAATCTTCATAATAGGGTCTATATGGCTCGGGGAGAAGAGATTATCGGCGTACTTGATATTACAAGCAGGGGCAGGAGTTTTTAGGAGCGTTAAAACAGTTCTATTGCCTCTTCCAGATTCCTTAGTTGCTGCCAAACAAGAGACAGCACCTCTGCCGGTGGCTCGACCACGTCTTTGATAAAGATTGAACGAATTCCTGCAGCGTGAAGGCCTTTTAGACCCGAAGGCGAATCCTCAAAGCCGATACAGTCACCTGCGGATACTCCCATTTCCTCTGCAGCCTTTAAAAAAATATCAGGTGCAGGTTTTCCGTTAGGGACATCGTCGCGTGTAACAATGGCAGTAAATCGGTCAAGGATACCTGCAATTTGGAGCTTCCAGATTGCTCTCTTCCTGTTTGTGGAGGTTGCTACTGTCATTGGGATTCCCTTGCCGGAAAAAAAATCGAGCAGGGGAAGGAGCCCGGGCTTAAGGTCGATGCCGTTTTCAAATGCCTCTGTGGTAAGACGGCTCATCTCCCTTTGAAAGTCATCAATAGGAAAAGAATTGCCATACTCCTCTATCAGCATCCTCTGTATGCTATCCTTACTGTTTCCAATTGTTCGTATAGCCATTTCAGAATTAATATCATAACCAACCAATTTCCCTGCTTTGATAAAGCAGGGAATCATTGGTTTCTCTGTTTCCAGCATCAGGCCGTCCATGTCGAAGATTACTCCGACAGGACGAAACTTCATTTCATTCATATGGATAATTATCCATAAAAAGCCCTATAGAGTAAGCCCTGTCAACTCCGAATGGAATTTACATCTGTTGTCGATGCTGCATCATGAAGGAGGGGGCCAAGAACCGGAAGGCTCGCAGGGCGCTTAAGTATGCTGGTTGTATCATCATTTATATGATGACCAATTGGTATTACCTTAAACCCGGCTCCCGGCTCAACTCTTCTCGGGCGGTTACCGCCTGCTGTTGCCTGATAATAATTATTATCAACTTCAATCCAGTAGCCTCCATCCATAAGCCTGTTTGGATTAATCCAGAAAAGGGTATTCTGAAGCCTGTTGGGTGCATTAAACGGCGGATTGGTATGCCCTATTACCCAGCCTAAACTGGTAAGGAAAAATGCATACCAGCCTTCACCTTCATCAGGCAGAGCCATTGTAATATCAACATACCTGGTTTTATCCTGTGCAAGGCCTCCGGGGATTGCAATTTCAACTACCCTATTATCTCTTACAGCATCTTCAACACGCTTGAAATCATAAAAATTTTTTCTGGTTACCATGGCGGGATGAGTGTTTGTATCAAAGTATGATGTAAAAGGAACTTTTGTATGTCCTGTCTCCCATATTCTTAATGAAGTATGGGGTAAGGCGCTTTTTCCCGCGGTTCCGAAATCAGGGCTCGTTTCATTAAAACCGGCAGAAGCCGGTTTATCCCTAATCAGTATAATTGCAGTAATCGGATCGATACTGCCGATACCATAAAATCTCATAGTAACACTCGGAGGTAAAACCGAAGGAGACACCTTGCTCCATTCTATGTCATCAGGGTTTAAAGTCACAAATCGCTCTGTGTTTGCAGGGTTACCGTATAGATTACCGGAAGGATCAATTGGCAGATTTGCTGCAACTGCTGTTTTTCCCAGGTGGTTCGGATCGCTCCCCGAATATTGAAGGGTTAAATGTGCTACAAAGTATGAGTTCTCGTGAATTGGTACATTCGATGTTGTAAGTACCTGCAGATAAGCAATCCCTCCGTTCTCCCTAACCGGCTCATGGCCCCAGGAGTTCATACCATATGCAAGCATTCTGCCGTTCTGATCTTCAAGTACAAGCCCTGTAATAATTGATTCATGATGATTATTTGTAAGTCTTAGAGTAACGCCAACTCTGGTGTTAGGGTTTTTAATATCCTCTTCGTTGATCTGTATATAGACTACAGAGTTTAGGTATGCCAATCTTTGGACTGTTACTATTCCTTCAACTGCTTCAAGGTCCACAGAGACAAGGTACCTGTTATGGTTTTGAAGAGGGAACTCAGATGAACCTATTACATTAATATATCCTGTTTGTCCGTATTGAATGGGTCTTTGGGGGATAAAGTTGTCTCTATAATAATAATTTTGAACCAAATCATCATTCAAATTTCTGACTGTCGTGGAAATTGCCATTGCAGATGAATTATTGGTAATCACGATAACACCGCTTCCATAGCCGGAATCAGGCGGAATAATATCCTTATCGTTTGCATCTGTCGGGGGATTCCCTGTGACAAAGGTATACTCACCCTTATCATTCAGATAAAAGTAGAGATAGTGCTCTTTAACAGCCTGGGGATCATTAGAGGGAACAATGATAATATTCTTGGGGCCAACTTCATGTATTGTATTGTTTCTGTTATAGGTAATGCTAACCTGCCAGTCTCCCTGCCCGAGTGCAATTGAGCGCTTATCTGCGGCATTTACTGTGCCAAGAATAAAGGTCTTCTCACCTTGGGTGAATGCTGCTTCAGCAATGTTTTGACTGTTTGTCATGTCTACTACGATTACTGTACCCATCCTGTTCCTATTTTCAGGAGGAATAACTGCAGGGCTTGAGCCTTCACCGACATTCTGCTCAGGCTTAGTCTCTTTTACGGTATCATTAGGATCGGAGCCCGGAAGGTTTTTTTCATCATCATTTAAATAGACTATTTGAACATCTCCATTTATATCTTTAAATAAATGATATTCATAAACCTGCCTTGGAATGCTCATGGGGGCTTTAAAGGTTATTATGCCTTGAGGGCTTTTCCCTTCTTTTGGATTGGAATCATGATAGGTGACGCTAATCCTATAGCTTATGTCGGAAGGTTGCACATATTGGGCCTTTTGCTCGGAGCGCTTTGGTATACCAAGAACGGTAACTCCGTCTCTTGCCGGTTTAGAGCCGGATACAGAGTTCCATTCAGTCTCATCAAAAATGATGTTTATTTCGGTTACGTCCACGGTTTTAGACCTATTTGAAAGTAGAAAAACAGCGCTGGTAACATCGGTCATGGTTATATTACCCGAAAAATTTATATCAAATTCTGATGGATCCAGTTCAAAAGGATCAAGACAGGAAGTGAAAGTCAGAAATCCGACTGCAAAAATAGTAAAAAATGCTTTTTTGATCATAATTTTTTCTCCTCTATTGAGAATATATAGAAAATCGAGTGGAAAAATTCTTGAATTCCGGAAAAAAAAGTTCTTTTCTTAAATTCGTTGTACAAAAGGCGAGTTGACTGATTTTCGAATTTATCTTAGGATTAATCAGGTTATAATCTCGGGCAGGGACCCGGTGTTTAATCGATCGGGCCGCTAGCTCAGTTGGTAGAGCAGCAGACTCTTAATCTGCGGGTCGAAGGTTCGAATCCTTCGCGGCTCAGGGATTTTTTTGTTAAAACAAAACGATAGGCGCTACAGGCCTTCGGTCCTTCGCGGCTCAGGGTTTTTTTTGTTAAAACAAAACGATAGGCGCTACAGGCCTTCGGTCCTTCGCGGCTCAAGGTTTTTTACCTTACTCTTCCTGAATTTTACGGGAATCAATGGAAATTATCCTTTGAGAAAGACAGTTTTACTTATTTTTTTACTGATTTTCCCTCTTTCCTTCTTTTTTGCTGATACAGGGACAGCTATTTTCGTGACCGCGACGGGTGGGTCTTACCATCTGGCCGGCTGTAGGTTCCTAAGCCAATCCCGGATTGAAATTACAGGCGCTGATGCAGTCAGGGGGGGCTATACCCCCTGTTCAGTCTGCAGACCCCCTAATCCCGAGGCCTTATTTACAGGCGACCTATCACAAAATACATCCCCCCTATATAGGGTCAATATTGCGGGAATACAAAATTCAGGAAATGCAAATTTAAGAGCGATGACCCCTGCAAATGTGGTAGGTCATGTCGACGGTGATACCGTCAGGGTTAGAATTTCCAACCCTCCTCCGGGCTTAAACGTTGTAGAAACCGTCCGCCTGCTCGGAATAGACACGCCTGAAACCGTGCATCCGAACCGTGAAGTTGAGTTTTTTGGAAGGGAGGCAAGCGAATATACTCGGACGGCTCTTCTTGGCAGGAATATTTACCTTGCCTTTGACTGGGACCTTAGGGATCGTTACGGAAGGCTATTGGCTTATATTTATACCGAAGAGGGGCAGTGTTTTAACGCAAGGATTGTACTCGACGGCTATGCCCATGCTTATTTAACTTACCCATTTCAGTTTATGGATGAGTTCAGGTCTCTTGAGCAGGAAGCAAGGCAACTAGGACGAGGCCTCTGGGGCCCTCGATAGGACCGGTATAAACCCGTTGACAAAAAACTCAAAATATGGGAACATCATAAGGAGGAAAACTCTTAATTTGCGGGAATAGCTCAGTGGTAGAGCGCGACCTTGCCAAGGTCGATGTCGCGGGTCCGACTCCCGTTTCCCGCTTTCCGAAAAAAGGGCGTTATGGAAACATCTGCCGATTCTTCTGCCCAAAAAAGTGAAAAATTCCTAAGAATGACCACAATGCCGGTTGAAAAACTGGTCTTAAGCCTCGCCTGGCCGACTATTGCCATAATGATGTCCACATCCTTTTACAATATGTCGGCGTCCTACTTTGTAAGCTTCCTTGGAACAAGCCCTGTTGCAGCAGTGGGCATTGCATTCCCCTTAATGACCATTGTACAGGCAATCGGTTTTTTCTTCGGGCAAGGCTCAGGGAACTTTATTTCAAGGGCCCTCGGTGCAAGGGACACTGAGAATGCCTCCCGCATGGCCGCCACCGCCCTTGTCAGCGGTTTTTTCATAATGTCAATAATTGCAGGCCTTGGGATAACCTTCCTTGAACCTCTTACCGGAATACTTGGAGCAACCGAAACCATTAAGCCCTATGCAATGGAGTATCTCTTTTTCATCCTGCTTGCCTCTCCTTGGATGGTGGCAGCAACAGTCCTTAACCAACAGCTCCGCTTTCAGGGCAGTGCCGCAATCGCAATGGCAGGGATGTTGAGCGGTAATATACTCAATATTGCACTAACCCCTTTATTTATTTTTACCCTTGAACTGGGAATAAGGGGAGCAGCAATAGCAACCATGGTCTGTCAGATATTGAGCTTCGTTATACTGCTCCTATATAGCACCACACGCACAGGAAATATCAGGATCAGGTTTTCACATTTCTCCCCTGCCCTATCCCGTTACTTCGAAATGTTCCGCGGAGGGGTTCCGTCTCTTGTACGCCAGGGCCTATTAAGCGTAGCAACGATTGCGATCTACAATTTCGCAAGGCCCCATGGAGACGCCGCCATAGCCGCCATCTCAATTTCCAGCCGCATAACCATGTTTGCAAACTCCTTTGTACTTGGTTTTGGCCAAGGTTTCCAGCCTGTATGCGGATTCAACTTCGGAGCAAAGCTCTATAGCAGGGTAAGAAAGGCCTTTTGGTTTGTCGTTAGAACCGGCTTTATTACCCTCGCTGTAATTTCAATCGCCCTAGCCTTTTTTGCCCCACAAATAATAACCCTATTCCGCGATGATCCTGAAGTTGTTATGATAGGAGTCAGGAGCTTAAGACTCCATTGCCTAAGCCTACCCTTTGCCGCAGCAATATTGATGGTAAATATGCTGACACAGACCATGGGAAGGGCTTTTGAATCGAGTTTTATCGCCCTTTCAAGACAGGGGCTTTTCCTAATTCTGGGCCTTATCATCTTTAATAACTTTTTCGGCCTTTTAGGTATACAGATGGCTGTTCCCTTTGCTGACCTTGCAAGTTTAATTATAGTCATTCCAATAGTGATAAGGGTGATGAGAATTCTTTCGGTGCCTGACGGCAGCTCTTGAGCAAAATACGGTTTATTTTATCTGCTAATCGTAGTACAATTCATCCATGAGCGAAAATGTAAGCGAAAATGAAACCGAAAAAACGTATGAAAAACACCTCATTTTTTCTGCGGGAGATAGACGATATGCCCTTCCTTCGAGGATAATCAGCGAAGTTGCCGCACTTGAAAAAGTGTTTCCCCTGCCCCTCCTTCCCGGCTATGTAAGGGGCATAATTAACCGCTATTCCATTCCTTACGCTCTGATAGACCTAAACTTCCTATTACTAAATATTTCTTCCGGGTCAGGGAAAATAATTGTATTAAAAGAAGAAGTGGATAAAATTGCCCTTCTTATTGATGATGTAATAGATATCGCAGACCTTTCGCCCGAGGATCTAATGAAAACCGCTCAGGAGGAAAGCTCAACCACAGACCTTATTCACGCCTTCTTCGAATGGAAAGACAGCCCGGTTTTTTGCCTTGACACAAGCGAACTTTTAAATCGGATTAAACGGGATTATGAGCAGAATTAATGAAGTACTTTATTAGCACCCTCCTCGGGTCTGATTCAGGCACCGGAAACTGCTTATTAGGCATCCCGTCTGAAAGCACTGAGCGCATAATTCAGGCAGAGCAGAACGATGAAGTGTTTATTTCAATCCCGGCTCTTTTAAAATTGAAGGATAAAACGACTCATCATGCTCTTGTTCTTAAATCGAAAAAAGTATTGCTCCTTCCCAAGATAGATGTGGAGCTGGAAATCCCTGAAGAAGAGATTCAAGTCCTTCCAAAAACCGTCGCCGAATTATTTAACTATTTCAGGGGCGTTTATTTGGGTCAAAGTATGATACTCATTCTTGATCCCGAGAAGCTTCCGGAGCATTCAGAATGATAAATACCCTGATTATCGATGACAGCTCCCTTGCAAGGGATATGATCCGCGATTTTCTTCTGGAAGACGGCGGTTTCAGGATCATCGGGGAGGCTGTCGACGGAGAGGAAGGAATCCAAAAAATCCTGTCTTTGAACCCTGACCTTGTAACTCTGGACATTGAAATGCCCAAAAAGAACGGTCTTGAAGTAATCGAGGCTGTAATTAAAGATAATTTTGTCCCAATCGTAGTAATTACAAACCATGATACTGCGAAAATTGCCTTAGAAGCAACGATTAAGGGAGCGCTTGAGTTTTATCCGAAAAGTATCTTTAGCCCTACTTATAGTGTAGAAAAGCAAAGGGAGATATACGAAACCCTGAAAAGAATCAGCAGTATAAAGATGCGGAAAAAGACTCAAGGAGAATCTGAGCTTGAATCCTCCAGAGTATTAAAAGTAGAAAAAAGAAAAATCTCTGCGATAGTAATTGCTTCATCCACAGGCGGGCCAAAGGCATTGGCCGAGATTCTTTTTCAACTTCCACAGGATTTCCTTGTTCCCATCATTATAGTTCAGCATAATACATCCGGCTTTGATAAAAGTTTCACTCAATGGCTCGACACTTCTACCAATTTGACCGTAAAGCTTGCCGAAGAAGGTGAAAGCCCAAGACCCGGAACAGTATATATTGCAGAGACCGATAAACACCTTGAAATTCGGAAGAAGAGCAGCGAAAGCTTTTTCTTCTCTTATAACAATAATGAGCCCGAAAACAACCAAAAACCGTCTGCGGATGTTCTTTTTAGGAGTGCTGCAGAGTGTTTACGAAGTCAGGTTATTTCACTGGTTCTGACAGGGATGGGCAATGACGGTGCTCTTGGAACAAAGAGAATCAAGGAAATGGGAGGTATTACTCTTGCCCAGGATGAGGAGAGTGCCCTGATTTACGGCATGCCTAAGGCTGCAGTAGATACAGGCTCTGTTGATATATTACTTCCTTTAGAAAAAATTGCATCCGAACTGCAAAGGCTCTCGACATGATGATTACAACCGAGAGCATTAGTGCGGCTGCCGAGAAATGGTTCGGCATAAAGGCAGACCCGGGGGACCTTGAAAAAATGAGGCTGTGGCTTTTAGAAAGCTGCGGTGAAGGCGGTCCCGATGGTGCCTGTGAAACAGGGAGCGAAATTCTTGAAAAGGCTTTTTTATCAGGAAAAGCTGCCGCATTCCTTACCGTGAATGAAACCTATTTTTTCAGGGAACCTGTACATTTCTCTTTTCTGTGGGAGCTTTTGCCATCCTTTGGAAACACTACTCTGCAAATTTGTTCTGCCGCAGTTGCCTCCGGCTGCGAGGCTTATAGCATAGCCATGATGATCGAAGCCTATAATAAAGATGCAGGAAAACCTATAGCCTATCATATAGATGCATTTGACATTAATCCTATGGTAATCGAGACTGCAAAAAAGGGCATCTATAGTCTGCGCACACTGAGGGAAGATGGCAGCGTCCTTCATCACATGACAGAGCCTTATCTATTAAAATCCGATTCGGCTTTACACATTGACATGGAACTCGCAAAAAATATTTCTTTCTTTGTTCATAATTTAATGCACGAGCTTCCATCGAAAGATTATGACCTGATATTTTTTCGAAATGCCTTTATCTATTTTACCCCCCAAAATAGGGGGAAAGTGCTGTCAAATCTTTCCTGCTCTCTTAAAGAAGGAGGGATTCTAATAATGGGAGTCTCTGAAACTGCTCAGGCCGGGCATACGGATTTTTCAGCGAAAAACAAGAATGATGTTTTTTATTTTCAAAAAACCTAATATATGATAAATTAATGCTTATATAATTTGGAGGAAAAATGATTTTTTCGAAATTAAAGATTTCTACAAAACTGATAATTTCCAGCGCGGTTTTTTTGATCCCGATAGGAGTGATGCTTTATTTTGTCTCTTCAATGACCATCGGAATAATTCAAAAGAGCATGGATGAACAGGCAGGGATCAATGCAATAAATCCCATAATAAAGGTAGTCGAAGCTTTGCCTGAATATCTTGATGTATATCTAGGTTTACAGCAAGGAAATCTGAGGACGCTTGAAGATCAGATTTCCACTTCAATAAGAAACCTTGACAGGGAGCTGCAAGTATATGCAGACAGAGATAATTTCCCGGACATATTTTCAGAGTGGCAGGCTTTCAGAAATATTCCTGCAAGTGACGAAGAAATATTCCGGCATTTCGAAGATTTTAGCCATACTCTGATAAATCTAATGAACATGATTGGAGAACTCTCAGGTCTCAATCTTGTTTCAGACATGAATCAATACTATCTTGTGGCATCCATATTTCAAGGAGTTCCTGAAGCAAATTTACGTATTATAAACATAGGTAATTTAATGCGCAGAAACTTAAGCGATGCGAGCGGTGTAGTAGAACGCTGGAACGGTGAACTCGCTGATTCCCATGCCCTCGGTAGACGCCTAAATACCAATCCCTTTCAACTGGATCCAAGGAGCATAACTATCAGCATGATTCCTTCAGCAGATTTACAGCAGATAAGGAATAGCCGTTTCTTATTTGAGTCAGACAGAGAAAGAATAATAGGAAGTCTTAGTTCGGTCTTAGATGGCGGTAATTCGGCTGAGTTTGATGATTTAGCAAGAACTATTTATCAGTACGATGAAGCCATGAATACCCTTGCAAGCCAGTTTGGAAGGATAACAGGGTTTAATATAACAATAACTGTTGCAGAGTTTTACAGTATTTTTTCTGACCTTAATATGCATTTATCCCGTCTCTGGTCAGAGTCCTTATCTCATCTTGATCTGCAAATTCAGCAAAATACCGCAAGAGCTCAAAGGCAATTGGTTTTATATCTTTCTTTAGTGTTTATATCACTCATACTTGCAGTAGCCTTTGTTATAATTATTACAAGAGATATAAACCGCTCCGTGAAATCCCTTCAAACCTTGTTTAAGGGCCTTAATGAAAATGATTTAACCCTTTCCTTGCCTGTCACTTCCAAAGATGAGTTTGGAGACCTTATGACAGCTTTTAACGGATTCCTTGACATACTCCGTCTTACTTTTGGGAGTTTCAAACAAAGCGCTCAGCTTGTATCCGATTCTGTGTTTGATATTTCATCATCATCAAAAGAGATTACAACAACGGCAAACGAGCAATCAACCAGCGTTTCTGAAATTGTAAGCACAATGGAAGGCTCGAAAAATCTTTCCGAGCAAATTGCTTTTAAGACTACTGAGGTGGCAAACCTTGCCTTGGAAACACAAGAGCTAAGCAGTAAGGGCGCAGATCTTAGAGAAGCAAACCAGGACATGATGGAAGATATTCGCAAGCAAAACCAGAAGATCATAAGCGAAATAAGAAATCTTTCTGACATGATTATTCGAATCAGCGAGGCAATAAGAATTATTGACGGTATTGCCGATCAGACAAAGTTGATTGCGTTTAACGCATCCCTTGAAGCATCTTCATCCGGGGAAGCCGGGGCAAGATTCTCTGTTGTTGCTGCTGAAATCAGACGCTTTGCAGACAATGTTGTGGAATCTACCCATGAGATAAAGCAGAGGATTGAAGAAGTACAAGAGGCATCTCAGACCCTTATTTCTGAAGCAAATAATGGATCAAGGCAAATTGAAATTGGCTATGAAAGGATGAGCGAGCAAAAAATTGTCTTTGAGAATATTGTCGAAAATTCTCAAAATGTTGCAACCCGCTCCCAGCAAATTTCAAACCTGAGCAAACAGCAGGAACTAGCTTCAAGCCAGATCTTCACTGCCTTAAAAGAAATTTCAGCAGGAGTCAAGCAATTTGTCGTTGCAACTTCTTCCACTTCCAGGATAGCAGACTCGCTTAACGGGATGTCTGAGGATTTGAAAGACAAGGTCGAAAAGTATCGCACAGAAGGAGTACAGGACAATGTCTGATACCGTTATATCTTCTATTGCTTCCAAGATGGAAAAAGACGTAAATAAAGGTTTTACCATACTCGAAAAAAACGTAAGAAAAATGGAAGACATCAAGGAAAAAAACTCAGGTATCATCAGCGGCATTGTCTCCCTCGGTAATAAGGTAAATAAAATCCGTGATATTGTACGGGTTATTAATACAATTACCGATCAGACAAAGGTAATTGCCTTTAATGCTGCTCTGGAGGCTGCAAGCGCAGGAGAATCAGGGAAAAGGTTTTCCGTAGTGGCAGGTGAAGTAAACCGTCTTGCTGATGATATTGCAGGTCTTACCCGACAGATCCGCGAGCAGGTAGAGGAAATCCAAAGTTCTTCTTCATATCTTATCGTATATAGCGAAGAGGGATCGGACAGAATTGCAGAGGGCTATAAACTCATAAAGGACCTTGAAGATATCTTTATGGAAATTAAATCAGGCGCAGAGATAACTTCAAACCGTGTAAGGGAACAACATGCCGATTGATAAATCTAAGTATATCGGAAAGTTTGTTGATGAAGGCCTTGAAAATATCTCTACGGCAGAGACTCTTCTTTTTGAAATAAAAGCAGGGAGTTCCCTGCAAGATGATGTTGTTACAATTATGAGAGCCCTTCATACCCTTAAAGGCTCTGCAAGGATGCTCGAGTTTAAAGAGATTGAGGCACTAACCCATGCTCTTGAAACCGCATTCACAGCCCTAAAAGAGGAAAGGATTTTCCTTAACGACAAAGCTCTGCATCTTCTTCTTTCAGCCCTTGATGAAGTTAAACTGGGGATAAATCAGGTTAAAAGTAACGGGAAAGAAGAAATTAGAACTGCTATTTTCGAAAAAGAGCTGTCTGCCCTTTCTGCAAACGAAGAGTTTAATCTGCCCAAGGCAACGCTAAAGGAAACACCTAAGTCAGTGCCGACTGAAACACCGAAAACCGGTCCCCGAGAGCCCCTCCCAATGCCCAAGGAAGAGCCTGCAACCGGCGCAAAACGTGAGAAACTTGAAGAAGCAAAGGCAGAGAGCATCAGAATTTCACTGGACAGGATCAATGGTATTATACATAGTATGGCATCTCTCCAATCACTTGAAATTACTGCAAGGAATATCGCCAGGGATACAGAAACAATCAATGAGGCTGCTCGCTTTTTTTCAAAAAATGTTAAAGATGTCCTTCCATGGACATCACCTTTATTACAAGACTTTCGTTCCATAGAATCAATGTTATTAAAACTCGGCTCCATCGTAAAGAACTATTCACTGGATGTAGGCAACCATATACGAAGCGCCTATGACAGTGTAATTTCCCTTCGAATGCTGCCCCTTTCAACAGCCCTTGATGCTTATCCCCGTTATGTTTTTAACATTGCTTCCGAGCTGGGCAAGCAGGTTCAGATTAAAATCGAGGGAGCTGAAAACGAAATAGATAAAAACCTGATTGAATCCCTTTCAGAAATGTTTCTTCATATGATAAGAAACTCAATTGACCACGGGATTGAAAGCCCGGAAGAACGCTTAGCAGCCGGGAAAAGTGAAACAGGTCTTTTGACAATTCGCTGTGTCAGGGAAAGCGGGAATATGAAGGTGACCATCAGCGATGACGGAAGGGGAATCAACACAGAGGGAATAAGAAGAAAAATTATTGAAACCGGTTTAGTGTCAAAAGAAGTTGCCGCAGGTCTTGGGGAAGAGGAACTCCTAAATTATATCTTTCAAAGCGGATTCTCCACTTCGGAAACTGTTTCCGATCTTTCAGGACGCGGAGTCGGCATGGATGCCGTAAGAAACAATATCGAACGAATGAAGGGCAGTATCGGAATACAGACCGATTCAGGAAAGGGAACAACGTTTACGATTTCTGTTCCACTGTCCATGGCCTCCCTTATGGGTTTCCCCATTTCCTGCGGGGGCATGAAGTTTATTATTCCTGCCAATTTTGTAGATACTGTATTACTTATTCATGTCAAAGATATTGTAACCGTAGTAGATCGTCCCGGAATAAAATATGAAGGAAGGATCATAAAATTATTCTACCTTCACCATATATTGAAAATCGATGTAAGCGGGTCAAACGAAGAAAAAAGAGAAAGGGATTCTGTTTTCGTAGTTATCGTTCATGCCTACGAAGAAACCATAGCAATTGCTGTGGACGAGATTAACAGCATGCGGCAGGTTATCCTAAAAAACATGCCTTCTTTTATGGAGCAAATGGATGCATTCTCAGGGCTGGTGCTTAGCGAAGATTACGAAATGATACCTGCCCTTCATATCCCTACAATTGTCAGAATGGCAAAACGCACCAAGGCTATCGACATGAAAAAGCGTCATATTGATTACGAGCGCCTGCGCAAATCAATCCTTGTTGTTGACGATTCAGGCCCGACAAGAGATATCTTAAAAGATGTCCTTGAAGCGGAAGGATATAAAGTAGATACTGCAAATGACGGATCTGAAGCCCTAAATGCAGCAAAGAATGTTCACTACGATTTAATCTGCACTGATCTTATAATGCCAAATATGGACGGTTTTATGCTGACAGAAAATATTCGAAAAAATGAACAGCTTAAAAACATTCCCATAGTGGTTATTTCATCCAAGACCGATGAAGAGGACAAAGACAGGGCATCAGGTCTTGGAGTAAATCGTTATATCACAAAAAACACCTATAGCAATAGCAGTTTAACAGCAACAGTAAGAGAACTTATCGGAGATGCTCATGGATAAAAAAACCGAGAATAAACGGGTATTAATTTTTGAAGATTCAGAAATCTTCGCAGATATGCTCCTTGAGTTCCTTCACGGTGAAGGTTATGTAACAGAGCGCGCTGAAAATGGTCTTGAAGGGATAAAAAAAGTCTATACATTCTTACCTGAGTTAATTATTTCTGATGTAGAAATGCCTCTTTTTAAAGGTTATCAGTCAACAAGGTTATTAAAATCCCGTCCTTCCACCCGCAATATTCCGGTAATAATGTTTACATCCCTTGGAGAAACAAAGGACAAGTTTTGGGGGGAGCAGGCAGGGGCTGATTATTATATCGAGAAATCTCCTGAAAACTTCTCTGAACTTTCAACACAGATCCGCCGCCTCCTCGATGAAAGCCCTGAAATTGACTACGAGCCAATAAAGCGTGAAGGAAAAAGAATCAACGATAATTCTCTAATCGAGATGGTAAATAATCTATTGGATAATAAACTGTTCCAGACCACCCTGATAGGTCTTCTTACAGATTTATCGGGAAAGGTAAGTTCTCTTGAGGATACCGTAAAGGGAGTTTTCGAGCTTTTAAACAATGTCTGTCAGGCAGAAATTTGCTCGATAATGATAAAAAACGATGATAATGGCCTTTTAATTTATAACGCAAATAACTCAGAATATACTCAAGAAATTGCAGATGATTTTAAAGCTATCACCATAGCAGATTTTAATACCCGTTTTTCAGATTATAAGGTTCTCTCAAAAGATGAAAGTGATTTTTTCCCTGCAGGAGAAAAATCCAAACGAATAGAATCATATATCATGATTCCCCTTAAAAGCTCAGGTGAAGAATACGCTACTATCAATATTGGAACTTCTATAAAAGAATACTTTTCTCCGCTTATACTTGAGAACTTAAATATTTTTCTGTCTTCTGCTGCTCCAATTATCGCAAACGCCCTGCGTCTAAGGCAAATGGAAATCTTACAGAAAAAAACAAGGATTGCTTTTGCCCGTTATGTGCCAATAGATGTAATGGACGAGATAATAAAAAAGTCTCAGACCCAATCAACCCAAAGCGAAACGAGGGTTGTTGCCATTCTTTTTTCTGATATCAGGGGTTTTACAAAAATCTCGGAAAATACAACTGCCCAAGAGCTTGTAAACTTCCTTAATCGATACTTCTCGGATATGGGAAATGAAATTATCGCCGAAGGGGGTAATATCGATAAGTTCATAGGAGATGCGATAATGGCGATCTTCGGCGCTCCAAAAAGCCTTGAAAACTCTTCGGTAAGTGCGATCAAAGCTGCAATACGGATGGTTAAGGCCCTTTCAAAACTTGATACTTCCGGTATTACCCTGCCTGAGGCAGGGTTCGGCACGGGGATTGGACTAAATTGCGGTGAATGTATTGTCGGAAACATCGGCTTTCAGGACAAGCTTGATTATACCGTGATTGGAGATACTGTAAACTTAGCTTCAAGAGTAGAAGGTGTTACCAAGTATTATAAGCAGTCAATTATAGTATCAGAAAATATTTACAATGCAGCAAAGGACTCCTTTATCTTCCGTAAGGCCGACAGTGTGCGTGTAGTCGGAAAGGAGCAGCCGGTCGGTCTTTATACGGTCTATGAGGCATGGCAGGGAGAAGCAGACCCTGAAACACCCGAATCCCTTGTCATTAACAGGGAAGCTCTTGACCAATATAATAAGGGGCTTCAACTCTATTATATCCGCGAATGGGAAAGTGCAAAACAATATTTTGAAAAAGCCCTTGCCATTGCAGAAAAAGCCGGAAAGTCAGACTATCTCCCTGCACTTTACCTAAATCGAATTGATGAATTTAAGCTTAACCCCCCGCCCCCTGATTGGGACGCAACAATAAACATGACGGATAAGTAAGCATGAAGATTCTCGTTACACCAACTTCACTAAAACCCGACTCCGAGAGCCCCGCAATGAAGAGGCTCCAATCTTTTGCGAAAACTATGCTTTTTAACCCACTTGGGAAGCCCCTTTCAGAGGATGAACTCATTCCCCTGCTGCAGGACTGCGACGGCAGTTTGGCAGGCCTCGATCATTTTACTGCAAGAGTAATCGAGAGTGCACCAAGTTTAAAGGTAATTTCCCGTTACGGTATTGGGGTGGATAATGTAGACCTCGCAGCAGCAAAAGCAAAAGGCATAAAAGTCTGCAATACTCCCGGGGCGAATGCTCAGGCAGTTGCCGACCTTGTCTTCGCCCTGCTTCTTTCGATTGCAAGAAGAGTGCCGGTTCTGGACAGGAAGACTAGAGAAGGCATGTGGCCTCGCTCAATTGGAGTTGAGCTTTATGGGAAAACCCTTGGCATCTTGGGTCTTGGTGCTGTGGGAAAGGCTGTGGCAGAGCGAGCGAAGGGCTTTTCCATGAAAATCATGGCCTACGATCCCTATATTAATGCAGAATATGCCCGCTCACATGGCATTTCCTCTGCCGGCTTTGACTCTGTAATCCGAGAATCGGATTTTATCAGCCTGAACCTTCCTCTAACTAAGGAAACACAGAATATAATTTCAAAGGAAGTGATGAAATCAATGAAGAAGGGAGCTATCATCATAAATACAGCAAGAGGAGGACTAATTGATGAGGCAGCAGCTTATGACTCTCTTGTATCAGGGCATCTCGGAGGTCTTGGACTTGATACTTTTGAGGAAGAGCCGCCAAAAAAATCCCCTCTTTTTGAACTTGATAATGTTGTCCTAACTCCCCATACTGCGGCTCATACAGTCGAGGCAATAAGCAATATGGCAGAAATGTCTGTCATGAATCTTATCGATGTTCTTTCAGGCAGGGATTGCCCTTTTATAGTTAATTAATGATATAATTATTTAATATTTTTTTAGGAGTACCAAATGATTAGCGAAAAATTGACAAAGGCTTTAAACGACCAGATAAACGCCGAGTATTATTCAGCGTATATGTATCTATCCATGTCGGCTTATGCCGAGGGTGCTGCTTTAAAGGGCAGTGCAAATTGGCTCTATGTTCAAGCTCAGGAGGAAATGACTCACGGGCTCCACATGTATCAGTATCTTATGGATCGCGGCGGCCGGCCAACATTTGCTCCGATTACTCAACCGCCCCATTCCTTTACAAGCATAGACGATGTTTTCAATCAGGTTCTTGCCCACGAGCAGAAGGTGACAGGCGGAATAAATGCCATTGCCACCCTTGCCATGCAGGAAAATGACCATGCCGCCTATCAATTTATTATGTGGTATGTGAATGAGCAAGTTGAAGAAGAGGCCAATGCAACTGATATTATAGGCAAGTTAAACATGATAAATGGTGATAAGAGAGCGCTTTTGGCCCTTGATAACGAACTTGCCACAAGGGTCTTTGTTAACCCCTTTCCTGCGAATGCTCCCTAGCAGATAGTAGCTTTCTAGTGAAAACCGTATGCGGAATTGACTTAGGAACCCAGAGCTGTAAGATAGTCTTATACGATTACATTAAGAAAAAAATTGTCGAAACATCCCAAGAACCCCTTGATTTAATTTCCGGCAACGATGGAAGCAGAGAACAAAAGACCGAATGGTATGCAAATGCATTAAAGGCATCCTTTGCAAAATTAAGCAAAACGGGAAGGAAGTCAATTATTGCCATTGGCGTTTCAGGGCAGCAGCACGGCTTTGTTCCGCTTGACCGCACAGGCAAGGCCCTTTACAACATAAAACTCTGGTGCGATACAAGCACTCAAGAAGAGTGCGAAGAACTTACAAAAGCCGCAGGGGGTGAAGAGGAGCTAATTAAAACCGTAGGCTTCCCTATGCGAGTCGGTTATACAGCCCCCAAGATTCTCCGGCTAAAAAAACACAAACCTAAGGCCTTTGCAAAACTCGCTCACATACTACTTCCCCATGACTATATAAACTTCCTTCTTACAGGAAACTATACTGCCGAATACGGAGATGCTTCCGGTACTGTCCTCTTCGATGTAAAAGAACGCCTCTGGTCAAAAAAAGTCTGCGACCTGATAGACCCGCTTGTATACAAGTGCCTGCCGCCCCTAATCCCGCCGGGAAAGCCTGCAGGCACTGTCTCCGGCTCTGCAGCCGCAGAATACGGCATCCCCGAGGGAGCATTGGTTGCCCCGGGCGGTGGGGATAATATGATGGCAGCAATTGGAACGGGAACCGTTAAGGATGGCTTCCTTGCAATGAGCCTTGGGACTTCCGGGACTCTCTTCGGATTTTCAAAAACACCTGTAATAGATCCCAAGGGTGACTTAGGAGCTTTCTGCTCTTCCACAGGCGGCTGGCTGCCCCTGCTTTGCACTATGAACTGTACTGTTGCAACTGAAGAAATTCGCCGTATTTTCAACCTTGACTTGAAAAGTTTTAATGCTCTTGCTGAAAAAGCGACAATCGGAGCCGAGGGCATTTCCATTTTACCCTTCTTTAACGGCGAACGCACTCCAAATCTTCCGAACGGCAGGGCAAGTATTAATGGGATTACATCAGTTAATTTCAGTAAGCAAAACCTTGCAAGGGCCGCACTTGAGTCAGCCATTTTTGGTATGAAGATGGGCTTAAAGGCATTCAATGATCTTGGGTTTAAGGCAAAGGAAATTCGCCTAACAGGAGGCGGTTCAAAAAGCCGTCTCTGGCAGAGTATTGCTTCCAATGTTATGAACTTACCTGTACGTGTCCCGCAGACAAGTGAGGCTGCTGCTTTAGGAAGTGCCATTCAGGCATTATGGGTTCTGGAAGGCGGGGAAAAGCCGATTGAAGAGTATACAGACAAACATATTTCTCTTGAAGGCGGGGATATTATTAAACCTGATCCAAAAACTGTTAAAGAATATGATAAAGCATACCTCGAATACTCAAGGTACTTAAATGCCCTTGAGACACTTTATAAATAGGAGAAAACCGTGGGAGAGTTTTATACCGGAAACAAAGAATATTTTAAAGGCATAGGAAAGATTAAATACGAGGGGCCAAAAAGCAAGAATCCCTTGGCTTTTAAGTATTATGACAGTAAAAAAACAATCGGTAAGAAAACAATGAAGGATCACTTGCGGTTTGCCGTTGCATACTGGCATAGCTTTTGTGCTGACGGAACAGATCCCTTCGGAGCTGCAACAATACACCATCCCTGGAGCATGAATGCCAATAACCCCATGGAAGCTGCAATTAATAAAATGGATGCCGCATTTGAGTTTTTTTCAAAGCTTGGTGTCGAGTATTACTGCTTCCACGACAGAGACATGGCTCCTGAAGGTGTATCTCCAACTGAAAGTGAGAAGAACCTTCGCATCTTAGTTTCCAAGGCAAAGGATTTACAAAAAGAAACGGGAGTAAAGCTTCTTTGGGGTACTGCTAACGTTTTTTCAAATCCAAGGTTTATGAACGGTGCAGCCACAAACCCCGAGTTCGGTGTAGTTGCCCTTGCAGCAACTCAAGTAAAGGCAGCAATTGATGCCACTATAGAACTCGATGGTGAAGGTTATACCTTCTGGGGAGGCCGCGAAGGTTATATGAGCCTACTCAATACCGATCTAAAACGAGAGAAAGATAATCTTGCCCGCTTCCTAACGATGGCAAGGGACTACGGGCGCAAGCAGGGTTTTAAGGGGCCGTTTTACATCGAACCCAAACCAATGGAGCCGAGTAAGCACCAATACGATTTTGACACAGAAACCGTCATAGGCTTCCTTCGTCACTATGGCCTGGATAAAGACTTTAAACTAAACATCGAGGCGAACCATGCAGAACTTGCAAACCATGACTTTGTCCACGAGCTTGAAACAGCAGCAGTAGAGGGCATGTTCGGCTCTGTTGATGCTAACCGCGGAGATCCAAGAAATGGCTGGGATACCGATCAGTTCCCTATTTCATACTACGAAACAGCAATGGCAATGTATGTCATCTTAAAGATGGGAGGCTTTACTTCAGGGGGTCTTAACTTCGATTCAAAAATTCGCCGCAATTCAATTGAACCTGCCGATCTCTTCATTGCCCATATCGGCGGAATGGACACTTTTGCAGTTGGCCTTGAAGTAGCTCAGAGAATAATCGAAGATGCAATTATTCCAAACTTTATAGAGAATCGTTATGCCTCATTTAAAACAGGTGATGGCGCAAGGTTTGCAAAAGGTGACCTAACCCTCGAAGAACTTAGTAAAATCGGCATGAACTCAGGTTACGGTAATATTGGCTTAACAAGCGGTAAACAGGAGTATCTTGAAAATATTTTTAATCAGTATCTATTGGGAATATAAAAAATCCTCCAGGGCCCTTAGCACACTATCCATCTCACCAAAGCAGGTCCTTGTCTCAGGGAGAGACCTGAGAAAAATTTTACCGTAGTTTTTTCGTAAAAGCCTCCCGTCAAGCACCACAACTGAACCGTAATCACTTGAGCGCCTCATAAGCCGCCCGAAACCCTGCTTGAACTTCATAACCGCTTCAGGCAGGGAAAGGTCAGCAAAGGAGTTCCCTCCGCCGTCTTCAAGAGCCCTGCAACGAGCTTCAAAGACGGGGTCATTTGGGCTTCTAAAGGGCAAGCGGCAGAGAATTACAAGGCGCAGGGTATCGCCCGGGGCATCAACACCTTCCCAGAAGGAATCTGTTGCAAAAAGGACAGAGTGCTTATCAGAAAAGAAACTTTCAAGCAGAC
>WRKT01000018.1 GCA_009777995.1 Treponema sp.
CTATGAAGAGTTGAAACCTCATGAAGACGGAAGGCCCAAGGCTACCAAGTTCATAAGCAATTATAGAACCGTTGAGCATATAGATTTTGAAGCTTTGCGCAATATGTACTACTGCAATGCCTTTGGAGACTATATCGAACTAACGCCCGGGGACTACGATCCTGCTATACGCGGAGATGAGATGCGTATTTTCCTTGATATAAACCCGACAAAAATGGTTGCGCTTACAAAGTATAATTTCATTGAGTATGGGGAGTTTATAACAGGCCCCGATACCCTGATCGGCGCACCTGTAATTCTTTATACACAGGTAAATTTCTACATTGATGATTTTATGACTCAGTTCTCTGCTAATCCGTTCATGACCTTTAATATTCCCGGCATTCACCCTTCGAGATTAAGAGATGCCATCATTGAAGTAAGGAAAACCCGTAATAAAATAAATAAAGGTATTTCCCTAAACTGTCCTTTTGACAAAATTTCTTATAAGGACTTAAGAAGAGGTTTTATGTTTGCTTCAAGGGAAAAAACTAAGTTTTACCCGCTAATTCCGTTGGAAACTGTCGAAAAAGATTTTTATAAGTTCTGGAAATCAATGTAAGGGAGTTTTTATGCTGATAGAACAACTTTTCTTTCTTGTGCCGCTCGGAGCCTTGCTTGCCCTATTCTTTGCTTTTTTTCAGGCTAAGAAGATAATGCAATATTCAGAGGGAAATGAGCTGATGCAGAAAATCTCTGCTGCAATACGTACAGGGGCAAATGCCTTTTTAAGAAGGCAATACCGAAGTGTCGCTGTCTTTTTCGCAATTATGTTCGTAATTCTTGGCATAATGGCGTTCATGGACTTCTTAACCCCCTTCATTCCCTTTGCCTTTATATCCGGAGGTTTCTTTTCGGCCCTTTCCGGCTTTATCGGAATGAAAATTGCCACCTCTGCCAATGCAAGAACTGCTCAAGCTACATCTGAGGGCATGAACCAGGGCCTTAGGGTGGCCTTTTCCTCAGGGACAGTCATGGGCTTTACCGTTGTGGGCCTTGCACTTGTGGATATTACGGTTTGGTATATGCTCTTAAAATACGTTTTTTATTCTCATCTTAATCATAATCCGACCGAGCAGATAAGACTTATCTCCTCGGCAATGCTCACATTCGGCATGGGTGCATCTGCAATGGCCCTTTTTGCCCGTGTCGGCGGAGGCATTTTCACAAAGGCTGCCGATGTTGGGGCCGACTTGGTCGGAAAGGTTGAAGCAGGGATCCCCGAAGATGATCCAAGAAACCCTGCTGTTATCGCAGATAATGTCGGTGATAATGTCGGCGATGTTGCGGGTATGGGTGCAGATCTTTATGAGTCATATGTTGCGGCAATTGTTGCCACGGTTGCCCTTTCTGTTTCGGCAGGTTACGAGTTTGGCGGGGTTATGGCACCCATGATGATGGCGGTTTTTGGAATTATCGCTTCACTTATAGGAACCCTTTTTGTACGCTGCGGCGATAAAACAGATCAGTTATCGCTCCTTGGTGCTTTAAGAAGGGGTGTATATGTATCTTCGGCTCTAATTGTAATTGGCGCCTTCCCGATAATCTGGTTTACTCTTGACTGTGCAAATAATCCCGGCCGAATTGGGATTTATTTTGCAGTACTTTCAGGCCTGCTTGCAGGTGTTGCCATTGGTGCAATCACCGAATATTATACCTCTGACAGTTTTAACCCGACAAAGACGGTTGCAACGGCAGGGCTTACAGGACCTGCAACCACCATAATCAGCGGAATCTCCCTTGGCATGCTTTCGACCGTTTTTCCCGTTCTGATTGTAGGTCTTTCTGTACTAATAAGTTTCTTCGCATCGGGAGGTTTAACTAATTTCTCGCAGGGCCTTTACGGGATCAGTATTTCTGCCGTTGGCATGCTCTGCACCCTCGGTATAACTCTTGCTACAGATGCCTACGGCCCTGTTGCAGATAATGCAGGCGGCATTGCTCAAATGGCCGAGTTATCCCCTGATGTTCGTAAACGCACAGATGCCCTGGACTCTGTAGGGAATACCACGGCGGCAACAGGGAAGGGCTTTGCAATAGGCTCTGCTGCCCTTACCGCCCTTGCCCTTGTTGTTGCATTTATCGATAAAATCGAAGACCTAATCCCAAGGTATAACCCTGATTTTCAATTTAACCTTTCGATTACAAATCCGCCCCTGCTTGTGGGCCTATTTATCGGCGTTATGCTGCCCTTCCTGTTTTCGTCCCTTTCAATGAATGCAGTTGGACGTGCTGCGCAGAGCATAGTAAGAGAGGTTCGCCGTCAGTTTAAAGAGATCCCGGGCCTTTTAGAAGGAACTGCCGAAGCCGATTACGGCGCCTGTGTCGACCTTTGTACACGCAGTGCTCTTAGAGAGATGATAGCTCCTGCTCTGATCGGTATTGCTGCACCCTTATTAGGCGGGCTTCTTCTCGGGGTAAATGGTGTTGCAGGAATACTTGCAGGTGCAACTGCCTCAGGCTTTATCCTTGCGATAATGATGGCAAATAGCGGCGGTGCTTGGGATAATGCAAAGAAGTTCGTAGAAGCAGGAAACCACGGAGGCAAGGGCTCGGAAGCTCATAGAGCAACTGTTATCGGTGATACTGTGGGTGATCCTTTTAAGGATACTGCAGGCCCGTCAATTAATATATTGATAAAGCTGGTTTCCAAGGTTGCAATTCTCTTTGCAGTAATTATTTTAAGATTTGCTATATTTTCTTAAGACAGTGCCTTACTGTATTAATCAGCAGCTCTCGAGAATTCAATTCGGGATGCTGCTTTTTAATAAAAGCAGCAAGGGGTAGTATTGTCGATAGGATTAAGTTATTCGCATTGAGATCATGTTCTATTTTCTTTAATGCCTCTATGTAATTCTCCATAAATTGTTTGATATCAAAATCCCTCTGTGCTCGCCGTGAGCTCTGTGTGATCCTATTGTAAGAGTTTTCTCTCACATTAATCCTCGCTCCTTCTCCTGCTGCCGGAATAAGCTTTGCCTGAAAAATTGCGCTTTTTTCTTCAAGTTTTTCTCTATAAAATTTCATTGAAGCAGTTTCGTAATACCAATTCCCTGCATCATTATACTTTTTTTCCAAAGGCGTTCTATAAAGAAAAGCAGAACATTGAGCTTCAATCGGTGAGAATCTATTTTGACGAGATTCAAAATAAGGATAAACATAAGTTCCCTTTGCATAAGTAACTCCATGGGGATAAGAAAAATCAGCTCCATAAACTACAATCTCTTCTGCCCCAAGATACTCTGCTAGTGAAATCCCTGCAAATGTTACATTTCCTCCCGAAGTATCAAGTTCAAAAATATTTTTGTCCAAAGAAGAAATATAGCGGGTAAGAGGATGACCACCCGAAAAGAAATATATATTTTCTGAAAGTGTTGATAATAGAGGAGGGCTTAAGAGGTCAATAAAAAGAAGACTAGATTTGGGAATGCCTGCCATAAAATGATGAGAGCTTACCTGCTGGCAGTCTATCGATATAATAGCATCGGGTATTATTTCTTCGGATAATAGTCTTGGAAGGCTTGTGTCTGTTGCAATAAGAAAAAAATCATTAACTCTTTTTTTTACTTCTTTTATCTGAAAATTGAGCGATGGACCGGCTGCAATAACAGCGGCCTTCTGAATAACAGGAAGATTTTGCATTGTCCTGTATGAAAATTTTAAATTATTTATTATATTACTGAACCATTTTTTCCCGAAATGTGCCTGCACTGAATAATCAGTTTTAACTCTCTCAATCGCTTCTTCTACTGCACTTATTGCATTAATAAAGTCATCAGGGTTTTGCGCTACCCTTGGACGCAGTGGGAGTACCCTAATGCCTGAATGAAGTACCGGTTTATAAAGGTTAATAATTTTTTCTGTTATTTCATTTCTGCCTAAATCAACTAATAAAAGACAACGCTTATCAGAAATAATTTTTGAATAATCTTTTAAGGTAAGCAGCTTTGATATTGCATCATTATCATATTCAATTATAATTACAATACAAGTACCTTCACGCTTCAAGGCTTCCTCAATAAAAAACCCGCCGCCAAGCCCTAAGAAGATTAGAAAACCTTCGTTTTCTACAGTATCAATTAACCTCTTTGCCTCCTTTCTCGGGTCAATTAAGGAATGCAGTGCATGGGTTCTTCCTGTATCATCTCTATATACAGGTACTTCCTCTCCTGTTCCGGATTCATGAATTTCGTATTTTACCACTTTATAAACCCTTTTATATGCGTTTTAATGCTCCTAATAAATCGTCAACCGATCTATTATTATTATCGGGTAAAACTAAAGGGAAAAGTTCATTCGATAGTATTTCACCGGTTTTAGGATTAGAAAGAGCTTTTTCCAGTATAGCGATCGCTATATAACTCGGCTTAGAATCATGTTTTATTTTAATGGTATTAAACCTGACAGTTTTCTCCATGCTTAAATTCTTCCCCGGTTTTTTATTCCCAGCCCTATATGAATCAAAAATGGGATTATTATCGCCAAGTGAATAAAGACGTTTCGGATAATTTTCAACCTGCTTTTTAAACCATGCCGTATAAATACCATAACTTCCTCCCGAATGTAAAAGGGTAGAGCGTTTATACTTTTGTGAATAAAATGGATTTAACCTCCTTTCTTCCTTTTCAAGAAGCAGGTCAAAACTATAAGGCCTTGAATGGGAAAGCAAGTCCCTGTTAACTAAATCCATTCCGCAAATATAAACTTCCCCTTCTGTTAAAGTAAAGGCAAGGTCAAGAGCAGTTGCAGTGACTGTCCCCCTCTGAGGAAGGGTGATAAAAGGAATCTTAAGCTCCTTTAAAATAATACTCTGCCAAAGGCTTCCGTCTGAAATTGGAAGTAAGGGAAGCGTTATACATTCTGAAGGAAGGCTTGCTGTCATTGAAATAGCCAATGGCATATTTAATTCAGGGCGAAATGCCTCGTATAAATGAAGAAGGGCCCAGGGAGTTCCGTCAGTTGCAATGATCATATCAGGGGTAAGGCCTGCCTCTCTTAGAGCCATTACAGCAGATGATGCTGATAATATATAGTATTCTTCCCTAGGAGCGGCTTTCATGATTATATTCTGATCTTCAAGACTCGGGCCTGCACCTGCTATATAAATTGGAATGGAGAGGCTTTTAGGCATTAATACGGTTCTAATTAAGTTTAGGTTTCTAAAGAAGTTCCTTACCCATCTTAAACCAAAGGTTTTTATCGTTCTTGTATTCGCATCTGCTCTTTTTATGAAATCCACGGACTCTTCCATAAGAGAAAGATACTTCCTTCCATAGATATTTAATGCGGGTCTCCATTCAATTATCTGTATTCTGCTCGCTTCACAATCAGGGATTTCTTTTTCAAGGAAATCCTTTAAAGGGACTCCGGTTCCCGGTGCCCACCTTGAGTCGGGGTTGATTATGCCCTGCGGGGTATTTTGAGGGAGTTCCTCTGCATGAAGAGCAATTATTTTTGCACCGGGGACCTTTTTTTTTATCGGAGCAGTTAAATAGCAGAAACCGGGTTCAATAAGAATGAAGTAAAGGGTATTGTTATTAAGATCAAATGAGTCAATGTATCTGTCCGCTTCAGCCTGTGGATTATAGCGGGAATGAAGCTGCAGGTTCTTACACAAGTCCCAACTCTTTAAAGAGTTTCTTATAGGTATCGTAATGCTCTGAACGGGCAAATTCTTCAATTTTATCGTCAGGCAGAGCTTCCAATAGTTGATCCATATAAGAAAGCACTGTTTTCAATTCCTCTTTCATTACTGACGGAATCGGCCCTGATGAATCACCGGAATCACTTATGGAAGAAACCTCTTCAGCCTCGTCAAGGTCTTCAAGCGCCTCATCTGCTTCAAGGAAATCAAGGTCTTCCTCAGGGAGAAGCTCTTCTTCACTTTCGCTGATTAGTGCCTCGGGCATTGGTGAAAGGAAATCACTCATGTTCATCTCTTCAGACGGAGTTTCTTCCTCGAGTATTTCGGTTTCAAGTTCCTCAGATGCAAGTTCTTCAATTCCAATATCTTCAGTTTCAAGTTCATCGAGCACTTCAAGCTCGTCAGCATTATCAGCAAGCCCATCATCTAAAGACAGTGTATCATCTTCAAGGGAGAATTCTTCAATGTCTTCTGTATTTAAAGAATCTCTATCCAAAAGGCTTTCTGCAGGTTCTTCTTCATCAAGGGATAGTTCTTCAAGAGATATATCTTCGAGTATGGGCTCTTCCTCTTCAAGCGCCAAATCTTCGAGGACGGGCTCTTCTTCGAGAGCAACGTCTTCAAGGATAGGCTCTTCTTCAAGAGATAATTCCTCAAGGCCGGGTTCTTCTTCGAGGGCTAAGTCTTCAAGGCCGGGCTCTTCTTCAAGTGCTAATTCTTCAAGGACGGGCTCTTCTTCGAGCATTAAGTCTTCGAGTGCAGGTTCCTCTTCTTCAAGCGCTAAGTCTTCAAGAATAGGCTCCTCTTCAAGAGATAATTCCTCAAGGCCGGGTTCTTCTTCAGGGAGCGCAAAATCTTCAAGAAGAGGCTCTTCCTGAGCATCTTCAAAGGATATATCAGTAAGATTTACTTCTTCTTCTTCAAGCGAGAATTCCTCAAGGGAGGGTTCTTCTTCAAGAGAGAAGTCTCCAAGTTCGGATAATTCACCACTTAGCTCATCAATCGGCTCATCACTAATTTCAGTAGAGTCTTCGGAGTCTAAATTAAAATCGTCCATATTTAGAGAAAGATCATCTGCAGAAGGCTCTTCAAGGGGATTATCAAGAATATCCGAAGCAAGATCAGGTTCATCAATTACTGCATCGGAAAAGTCAATAGAATCATCTGAAAGTTCTGCAGGATCAGTTGAAAGATAGTCTGTATCATCAGGACTAAAATCTATTGGAGTTTCCTCCTCGGTGAAATCGGCAGTAATAAGTATATTATTTAACTCATCTCCGGTTAGGGCAATCTTCTCATCATCTTCTTCAATATAGGCATCTGAGCTCCTTGAGCCTGAAAAATCCCTCTTTAAAGTTGTAAGCTCCTGTCTTATGGATGCAAGTTCATCTGCAATTCTCATGAGCAGGCGGGTGGAGAGGTCTCCGCCTCCCGGCTCGATTGGAAGTTCTTCCTCTATTTCATCATCAGGACCCGATGTGAAAATTATGTCCTGTTCGTCGGGCAGTTCAAAGTCAAGGTCTGCATCGTCATCACCATCCGGCGAGTCGGACAAAGCCCTTGACGGAGGAACAGATACACCGATAAATTCTTCAAGAGATACATAGGAGTATTCACCGTCTTCTTCCGAATCATCACCGCCTGCATCGGGGGTGTCTGTGTCCAAATCGGGCAGTTCAAAATCATCATCAAATAAATCATCCGCATTATTTGCAGAAAACTCATCATTTAAATCGTCCATATCAGGGAGATCACCAAAATCAGGGAACTCGATGTCATCGGTTTCGGTCTCTTTTATGTCCCCTATGGAAGTAGACATATCTTGAGGTTCGCTTTTCACCCAGACACCGTATTCATCCAGTTCACTTGAGGATCCTATGGTCCCTCTATCAGAATATATTGATGGTTTTTTCTCTTTTCCCATGAACCGCTCCCGCTAATGACACATTGCCGTCAAAAAAATAAATTTTGAGTACACCACAATTATATTATCGGTGATTTACGGCAATAAAACAACAATATAATAGTAACCCATACACATTACTTGGGTCAAGTTAAGAAAATCACATAATGGGCCGTTAATATAATATAATGAAAATCGCGAAGTACTTCTTTGCCCTTTGGGCAGGAGTTTTAATATATACCCTGCTTTCAGGGGTTTGGGGAGCTAACGGATATTCTGCTCGCAGGCAGCTCGAAAGAGAACAGCAGAGACAGGAAGAAAATATTGAGTATCTAAGACAGAGAAACAGGGAGCTTGAAGATGCAATGAACTCCCTTCTATACGATAGGGATGCCCTCGCCCTGCATGCCCGAGAACAGGGTTATGCCTCCCGCGATGAGCGTTTCATGAGGATAGTAGGTCTTGGCGTAAATCAAAGGAACCTCCTTTCCTACGGAGAACTTGTCATCGCTTCCGATCCCCATTTTATTGCAAATAAAACAATAAGAATAATTTCCCTTTGCTCAGGTTTTAGTATTTTGATAGGCTTGCTTATTTTTGATATCCTAAAGCGCAGAATCTAGCCCGAAGAATGCCTGAATTCCCTTTCCACATCCCGTTTTAGGTCCCTATCTCTAATATCTGCCCTCTTATCATACTGTTTTTTACCCTTGCATAGACCAATTTCCACCTTAACCCTTCCGTTTTTAAAGTAAAATGATAGGGGAATTAGGGTATATCCCTTTTCTTCAGTTTTTCGAGTAATTTTCTTTATTTCAAAGCGGTTTAATAGGAGTTTTTTCCTCCTGTTTGGGTCATGATTAAAAATTGATGAGAAAGGGTTTTCTGCAATATTAAGAGAATTTAACCAAACTTCCCCTGAAATCACCTCTGCCCAGGCATCAGGAAAGGAAATTTTGCCATCCCTGAAGGATTTAACCTCGGTTCCGTGAAGTACAAGGCCGCATTCATATTTTTCGTCTATGGAATAGTTAAATCGTGCCCTGCGATTTACAGCAATTATCTTTATCCCGTCGCTCATCTCTGTATACCTGCAATAACCGGTCTAAAGGATATAAAGGGTGATGAAAAAAAGCCGGGAAGTGATGCTCTTGTGCTAAAGTCCACAGAGCCCTGAGGATTTACCCAAGAGCCCCCCCTAAGTGAGAACTCAGGCGATGAAAGTGCGCTGATTGCTTCCTGCGGCGCTCTTAGAAAGCTAAGGTGAGAAAAGGGATCGCAGGTCCATTCCCAGAAATTGCCGTAATCGATAATACCTGCCCTTGCTGCATACTCCCATTCAAGCTCAGTGGGAAGTCTCATCTCCCATCCCTCAAACCCTTGGAGAAATTCCCGGGAAAACCACTCACAGAAGGCTGTCGCAGCATGCATGGAAATACCTGAAACTCCAATCGTGGTAGTGCCGGCAATTTCCTCTAAATAATCTTCATTTACAAGCCCTAAGGTTACTAGATTATCCTTATTTTCTGCTCTCCATCTTGGATTTTGCTCAAGGAAAGCTTCCCAAGTTGCAGAGTTAACCACGGTTTCAGAGATATAGAAGCTTCCTACTGTGCTTCCGGGGGGGAAATTCTTTCCGGGAAGTTGTATTCCCCCGCCTATCAATCTAAAATTCAAGTTACCAAGGCGGATTGGCTGTGAAATTACAGGCTCGAACGAGGTTTCGGTAAAATTAGCCGATGCATACCATTGGGAAGACATCAATTCAGACCTAGATTCAGAGCTTAATAGCTCTGAAAGCCAAAGTGCTGCAGAAGGATTATCATTAAGATAGCTTATTATATCATCTAAAGAAGATAAAAGACTTATAGGGGACGGGGAAAGGCCAAGATTGTCAATCAAGGTTTTGGCCCTAATGAGGTCACGCAGGCCTGCCCTCGTTACCGTAAAACGAGCAGCGGCTTCAAGAATCCCATCCATAACCTCCCCAATCCCTGCATCAATGGCCCCGGGGCCGAGCCTGTATGCCCCTTCAGAGAGGCTCAAGGGTATTTGGTAGGCAGGCCCCGGCTCTCCTGCAAAGCTCCACTCGGCAAACTCAAATGCCTCATTTATGAATGCCGCAACGGGATCGGGAGACTTAAGTGACTCATCAATATACACCCTTGAGGGGAAGAGCCTCGAAGCAAAGACACGTCCCCCTATGTCCTCCTCGATAAAAATACTTTCAAAGCCCGGAAGGGAAAGCTCTATTTGACGCCTTCCCCTGCCTGCGAAAACCTCATTTGGAGAAGAGCCCCGGTATATTCCGTCGACAAGTATGGCAGCGCCTCTTGGTATGGTTTTTACTATAATGACACTGCCGGGGTTCCTTAGCCCGGGATAAAGAAGTATAAAAAAGAGAATTATTAATAGAATAATCCCATAGAGGCAGGCAAGGTATACCCCGGGCTGAATGCCAAGTATGGGTTTTAAGCGTACATTATCATCAGACATTGAAAGTCATTATAGAAAAGCCTCCCTTACTTGTCAACAAAAGCTCTTCATGGTATTTTTTATCATGGCTAAAAATAATGCCGCTTCGGGGCTCAGCTTTTTCACAAAACTTCAACTCATTACAGAAAGGTATCTTAGCTATAGGAAAAGAACAAAACGTATTAGAAAAGAAAAGCAAAAGAAGAAAAATATAATTATTGACTGGGTCGGAACATTCCTCTGGTGTGCAGGCATGGTACTTTTAATAAACCAATATCTCTTCCAGGCCTATGTAATTCCTTCAGGCTCAATGATAGACACCCTTATGGTAGGAGACAGGGTAATTGTTAATAAGCTGATTTTCGGCCCTGAACTTCTCCCCGGCCTTGCAAAACTTCCAAGCCCGATTAAACCTCAAAGAAACGATATCATCATTTTTGAGAACCCATCGATTATTTCAAGGGGTCTTGCATTCGATTTAGCACAGCGGATAATTTTCATGCTGACCCTATCCTTGGTAAACATAGATGTGGATGAATTCGGTCAGCCAAGGCCCCACTTCTTAATTAAGCGTGTATCCGGAGTTGGAGGAGACCGCTTCATTCAGGAGCGAGGCAATATGATAATCCGCCCCATGGGTGAAAGCCGTTGGTATGACGAAAGGGATTTCTTCTCTAAGATGGGTATGACGCATAATCTTGAGCGTCTAATGCATGAACATGAATACCCGGCTCTTGAAGCGGCGGGAAGGGCAGCAGGATATAGGGATTTGGGGGTTAATCTTCCTGCATCCGTTCAGACCCTTGCATCACAGGCAGGGCGAATTATATATCCCGACTTTTTCACCCATGAAAAAACCCGCCTTGAAGTTTTAAGAGGCGCACATCCCCATGACAGCCGTTATTCCGCACTTCTTGCCCGTCATAATCAGGGGATATATGTGCCCGAGACTAGACTGCTGCCGCTTGGTGATAATAGGGATAATTCAAGAGATGGCCGTTACTTCGGCCCTGTTGGAAGTGGAAGGATCCTTGGCAGGGGTTCCATAATCTACTGGCCCGGTGATTTCAGGGTTCGAGGTTTCGCGGCTTTTGAAAGACTCGGGGTTTTTAAGTAATTAAAATAAAATGAAAAAGAAAAGTTTTTATACAAACCGGAAAAGCAGGAAGTTTCACAATAGGAAAATTTTTATTATTATTCCTCTATTGTTTTTTGCCTGTGTTCATATATCATCATTGTTTTTTACGATGAGGATTATTCAAAACGAAACTATGTTACCGAATCTGCGTCCGGGGGACAGGATTATCTTCTCTTCATATAGATTCCATACATTTATGCCGGGTTTAACAAGGCCGGTTTACTATGATAGAGGAAATATAGTTTTAATTGATATGTTTTCTGATGAAGAAATTGATCCGCTTTATCATATTCCTGATGAACTCCTGCGTTTTATTACTCTGCAGAGGCTTAGCATTCTTGAGCAAAGAGAAAACAGGTATGTAAAAAGGGTCATTGGTCTTCCGGGTGATGAAGTTACAATGTCAAACTTTATTGTAAGGGTAAGAACCAGGGAAAGTAATTTTTCTCTAACTGAGTTTGAACTTACTGAACAGAGTTATACTTCCAATGTACCAAATGTTTCAATACTTTGGGATTCAAGGCTTCCTTTCTCCGGAGATATGAATCCTGTCATTCTTGGAGAGAATGAAGTTTTTGTTCTCTCTGATGATAGGAGCAATACTAACGATTCAAGAACTTGGGGTCCTTTGCATATAAACAGTATCTCGGGCAGAGCACTTTTCCGTTACTGGCCCCCGAGTCGCATTGGAAGACCGTGATAGAAGCGTCCCTTTATGTGCATATTCCCTTTTGCCTTGAAAGCAAATGTGACTATTGTGATTTTTATTCGGTTCCTATAAAGAGTGATGATTCGCGTATAGAAGCTTATATTGACACTCTTCTTTTAGAGGGGAAGAAGCTCTTTGAAGAATATAAGCCGCTTTATATTCCCACTGTATATATTGGCGGTGGGACTCCATCTATTCTGAACTCAAAGAGAATAAGCCGGCTGTTAACAGGGTTAAATGAAACCATTGCCCGTTACTCTTCTTCCCCTCCAATCGAAATCACTGTTGAAGCAAACCCCGAGAGCCTTGATGAGGCCTTCCTTGAAATAATTGCTAAACATGGGGTTAATAGGCTTTCCCTTGGAGTACAGACCTTTCATCAGCCTTCAAGGGACGCTGTTAGCCGCAAGGGACAAATAAAAAACATACTCAAAAACCTAAAACTTGCAGGAGAATACTTCCCCGGGAATATTTCCGCAGATCTTATCTCGGGCCTTCCCCTTCAGACCCCTGAAACCCTCCTTGAAGATATTGCCACCCTTATGAGTTTTAAACCTGCACATGTTTCACTTTATTCTCTTACTTTGGATAAGGCTCTAAAAATCCCCGTGCCTCTAAATCCTGATGAACTTTGGATTATTGGCAGGGATGCCTTAAAAAAGGCCGGTTTAAAACAGTATGAAGTTTCTAACTTCTGTTTACCCGGAAAGGAGTGCCTGCATAATATTCGCTATTGGCAAAGTGAAACCTGGCTTGGATTAGGTCCCGGTGCATCGGGGACTGTAATAGGGGAGGGGAGGAGTTTTAGGTATACATTTCCAAACGATTTTGAGAGTTGGAATGACCCCATAAATGAAGAACTCGATAGTTTAACCCTTATTAAAGACATCCTTCTAATGGGTTTTCGTTATATTGAAGGTCCAAAACCTACTCTCGATATTAATAGGCTTATCCCAAAGACCATTGATGCATGGCGGGAAAAAGGTTTAATCCGAAAAAACAAAAATGCTCTTACAGAGGAAGGTCTTCTCTTTCTAAATACTTTTTTGGTTGAGGCCTTCATTGAACTTGAAAAATCATATTCCGTTTAAATTAGGAAATCTGAAAGCCTTCTATAACAGCGGTTTACTATATCTTTTTTGCCGATGTCAACATCATCTTCAAGTTCTGAAATTAACGTTTCTAAACTTGCAAGGCTTTCATGAAGACCCGCATAAAACCTTGGTGAAGAGCGGAACCTATAATTACCGTAACCGTCTGTATTTAAAGAAGTGAACCCAAGCTCCTTCTTATCTTTCTTATGGAGGACCGGCTTTGCAAGGGAAGGAAGTATTGTAATAAGCTTATCCAAGTCGGAACCGGAATTAAACTGTGTATTATTGTGCCTTGTTTTTTTAATTGAATCTTCAATTCCGATATTAGGTGCAATAGAGAGAATCACTTTTAATTTTTCTCCCCTAAGCAATGTGTATTTTCCTTCTATCGTAACAATACCTCTAAGCCCCTTATAAATTGATGTATTTTCAAGATTTAAATCATTTAATATATTTCTTAGCTTCTCCCAAGGAAGATAAACCATTTTTTTCCCCTTGACAGTATGTATTTCAAAAACTTCACCTTCAATTTTAATATGGTTTGTAAAGTCCCTTGCTATTTTTAATTTTTGTACTTTCTTTTCTTCTTTAATTAATTTACCTTTTTTCACGGGTTTAAAGCTATCGGCAAGGGCGGGGCTTATTTGAGAAAGGAGCCCGAATGGTAATGGGCTAACCGACATTGCATACATTCTTGCAGTTTTTACTATTTCTCCTGCTACTATAAACTCAGGATTTATTCGAAACATCACTGAGCCCGGATGTATTAAAATACGTTCTGCAGTAAGGCTCCTATAGAGCTCCCTTCCATCCCTAACGCAAACAAATTGAATAAGTCCCTTTGAAATTGCCGAAAGATAATCGTTAATCGAGCCGCCGCTAAGAACAGGTATTTTCATACTTGAAACTATCTCTGTTAATTGACTTACCACATTTGCTATCTCTGCCATCGCCCTTTCGTCAAGATAGTTCTTCTCACAGAACTTCTTACCCATCGGTGCTTCATTATATGCCTTTAATAGTTTTAAGTAGGAAATAAAGTCCCCGTCTTCGTCCCTAAACCGATGATGAGCCCTGCGTGCATCAATTTCTTCACCCAGGGGAAGTATATAAGGGCTCTGGGTGGAAAGGAAAGCTGCTGCAATAATTGTTTCATAAATAACATCGGGGTACTTTAAAATGGCTTCTACAATAATTCTTGAATGTCTTGGAGCAAGCGGGAACTCTGTCATCAATTTCCCAATATTAGAAAGACTATGATCATTTTCAAGTGCATCAAGGAGCATCAAGGTCTCAATTGCTGCAATTAAGCCCTCCCTGCCCGGGGAGGAGAGGAAATCAAACTCCTCAAAGGAAGTAATTCCCAGATCTGCCATACGTAAAACCACTTCCGATAAATCCGTTCGGTAGATCTCTTCTGTCGTAAACAAAGGCCTTTTCTCAAAATCCTTTCGGTTGTATAACCTATAACAGGTGCCGGGCCCTGTGCGGCCTGCACGCCCCTTCCTCTGGTTAGCTGACGCCTTTGAAATTGGCGCCTCAATTAAGCTTGAAGTAAAGGTTCTTGGATTATAATGGTTTAACTTGGATAGCCCCGAGTCAATTACCGCTGTAATGCCGTCAATTGTCACTGATGTTTCTGCAATATTTGTTGAAACTATAACCTTCGTTTTCCCCTGCGGAGTAGGCTCAAAAACCCTCTCCTGTTCTTCTTTACCCAGCCTTCCGTAAAGTGGTAAAAGATGAAGTTCCTTGCCGAAACCGGAAGAAGAAAGCAATGACATGCAAGTCTTTATCATCTTCTCCCCGGGCAGGAAAATAAGAACATCACCCGAATTGTCTTCACTTAAGAAACGATGCATTATGTCTAAGATTTTTTTGAAAAGGGCCTCTTCTGCAATGGCAGAACTGTCAAAAACAGTAGGACTGTCATAAATAATTGTTACAGGGAAAACTTGAGCATCAATTTTAACTATGGGACATTGCCCGAAATATTCTGAAAAAACTGCGGCATTTATCGTAGCAGAAGAGATAATTAACTTAAACTCCTTCCTCTCTTCAAGGACCCGTTTTAAAAGCCCAAGAATAAAATCAATATTCAGACTCCTCTCGTGAGCCTCATCTACGATTAAGCAATTGTACTTTGAAAGATAGGGGTCAAGTTTCATCTCTTGCAGAAGGATGCCGTCAGTCATTATTTTGATTTGAGTTGATGATGATGTCCTGTCTTCAAAACGCATCTTATAGCCAACCATGGTACCAAGGGGATGACCCATCTGCCGTGCAATAAACTCACTGACAGAAAGGGCCGCAATGCGTCTTGGCTGAGTAACTCCAATTATACCCTTCCCCCCGTAACCTGCCTGTTGTAAAATTACAGGGAGCTGAGTTGTCTTTCCCGACCCTGTAGGGCTTTCTACGACTATTACGCGTGATTTTTCAAGGGCAGAGAGAATTAAATCTTTTTGTGTATAGACAGGCAGCTCAAGATGTTTCATTAAGTCCATAAATCGGCAGGCTTATCAAAAAGCATAACACTTTGCAGGAATTTAACAGCACTCTCAAGCCCTTCCCTTATTGACATCAGGGGATCCTCATGCTCAATGCTAATTGCCCCGGTATAACCAACTGCCTGCAGGGTAGAGATAATATCCTTCCAGACACCGTAATCGTGACCATAACCAACCGTTCTATGAATCCATGAGCGTCCAAGAATATCCCTGTTATTAACTGTATCAATAACACCATTAACTTCAACATTGCGCCTATCAAGCTTTGTATCCTTTGCATGGAAATGGTAGATAGCACCTTTTAGCTGTTTTATCACTTCAACAGGGTTCATACCCTGCCAGAATAGATGGCTTGGGTCCAGGTTTGCACCGATTGCAGTGCCAACTTCTTTTCGCAATTTTAACAGAGTGGAAGTATTATAAACACAGAAGCCCGGATGTAGCTCAAGAGCTATTTTCGTTACTCCATACTCGGCAGCCTCTTTAACGGTTTTCTTCCAGTAGGGAACGAGACATTCTTCCCATTGATATTTTAAAGTTTGGGAATGCTCAGGCGGCCATGAACAAGTGACCCAGTTCGGATTCCTTGCACCCGGGAAGTCACCGGGGCACCCTGAAAAGGTGATAACAGTATCAATCCCAAATTTTTGAGCAATCCTACAGGCATCGATAAACTCACTATGTGCCTTTTCTGCAATATCCTTAATCGGGTGCACATGATTTGAGTGAACACTGAATGCACTTACCTCTAATTTTTCCTCGGTAAGCATTTGCCTGTAATCATCAATTTTCTTTTGGTCTGAAAGCAGTTCCTGCGCGTTAAGGTGATTATTTCCGGGATAACCTCCGACACCTATCTCTACTGTTTGGACACCAAGGCTGCTTAAGTACTTAAATGCTTCATTTGCAGGCATATTGTACAGAGGAACAGTAAAGACACCAAGCTTCATATAAACACTTCCTTGCCACTCTCCGCGGACTTGTATATACATTCAAGAATTTGTGTAACAATAAAGGCCTCTTCCGGCTTTACAAGCGGTTCAGTATCCTTAATTATTGAGTCTAACCAGCTCTCCGCTTCAAGATATTCCGGCTCACCTAAAATACCTTTAAAGTAGGCGATGTTTCCGCCGCTAGAAAGTTTCTCTTCAGTCAGTTGACCGTGGCGAGAAGTATTATAGATGAGCTCACTTACCGGATAACTCATTCCTGAGCGTATCTCTGCACCTGCCTTTGTTCCGCATAATGTTGTTGCCGCCTCTCTTGAATCAAGAAGGTTAATAGCCCAGGACGCTTCAAGGTAGATTGCAGCACCATTTTTCATTTTTATTAAGGCAAAAGCAGAATCCTCAACTTCATAGGTCTTTGGATCCCAGGGACCGAACATATTGCCTTCAACAGCATTTGGCAGATTGCCTAGTTTATAGAAAACACTGCCGCTTACAGAAAGAGGCTCATAATTATCCATCAACCATAGAGTCATATCCAATGCATGGGTACCAATATCGATTAAAGGCCCCCCGCCCTGCAGCGCTTTATCCGGAAAAACGCCCCAGGTAGGGACAGCCCTGCGGCGAATTGCATGAGCCTTTGCATAGTAAATTTCACCAAGTTCACCTAGTTCACAGGCTTTTTTTAGTGCCTGTACCTCAGTACGGAAGCGGCTCTGATAACCGATGGTAAATTTCTTCCCGCTTTTCTTCCATGCATCAAGCATTTTCTGTGCTTCCATAGCTGTATGAGCCATAGGCTTTTCACAGTGAACATGCTTGCCTGCTTCGAATGCTGCTATAGCTATGGGAGAATGAGAAACATTTGGAGTCAGCACATAAACGATGTCAATAGATGTCTCCGCAATCAGTTTCTTAAAATCGGTATATACTTTTGCAGATGATGAGCCAAATTCTTTGGCCATTGCCTCTGCTCTCTCCCTAATAGTATCGCAGAAACCAATTACCTCACATTTTTCTCCCAGTTTTGAAAGCACAGGCAGATGCTTCTGCCTTGCAACACCACCACAGCCAATTATACCGATTTTAAGTTTCTTCATTATTTCTTTTTAACGACCTTCTTCTTCGCAGCGGGCTTCTTCGCAGGAGTCTTCTTATCCGCCGCTTTCTTTACCGGCTTCTTCTCCTTCTTCGCAGCCTTTTTAGCTTGAATCTCCGCATGTGCTACGGCAAGGCGAGCAATTGGCACACGGAAGGGTGAGCAGCTAACATAATTAAGACCAACCTTATAGAAGAACTCTATAGAAGCAGGATCACCCCCATGCTCACCGCAAACACCGATTTTGAGCTTTGGCCTTACAGATCGTCCTCTTTCACAGGAATACTGAACGAGTTGGCCTACACCGCATTGGTCGATGCTCTGAAAGGGATCTTCCGGGAGCAGCTTCCGCTCCAGATATTCCGGCAGGAAGGAGCCGATATCGTCACGGCTAAATCCGTAGGTCATTTGGGTAAGGTCGTTTGTTCCAAAAGAGAAGAACTCAGCTTCTGCTGCCATTTCATCAGAGAGAAGGCAGGCACGAGGGATTTCTATCATCGTACCGTAAAGGCATTCAATAGATTTTAGCTTATACTTGGCTAAGACCTCTGCATAAACCCTATCATAAATTTCCTTATGATCTTTTAGCTCCTTTGCATCGCAGGTAACAGGTACCATAATTTCAGGAATTGCCTTTATATTTTCCTTTCTAAGTTCTACAGTCGCTTCAAGGATTGCCCTAAACTGCATCTCGCTAAGCTCAGGGAAAGTGATACCGAGGCGAACACCTCTATGCCCCAGCATCGGGTTAACCTCGTGAAGCATTTCAGCGCGTTTCTTGATTTCCTCTGCGGGGATACGAATCATGCGGGCAAGCTTTTCCCTTGTATCATCGCGGCTTGGGAGGACTTCGTGCAGGGGAGGGTCAAGGAGGCGGAAGGTCACGGGGAATCCGGCCATTGCCTTCATCGTTGCCTTGATATCCTTTTTCATGTATGGGAATAGATGATTAAGTGATATACGTCTTTCCCTTTCATTTTTAGCAAGGATCATCTGGACCATATACGCCTTTGGCTCATCATGACCATCGCTAAGGAACATATGCTCAGTTCTGAATAGGCCGATTCCCTCTGCGCCAAAGTCACGGGCGCGTTTTGCGTCTTCAGGAGTGTCTGCATTTGCACGAACTCCCATGGACTTATACTTTTCAACAAGTTTCATAAAGCTCTTTAAGCGGGGGTTCTCCGTTGCATCAATCATTTGCAATTTGCCGTCATAGACAGCGCCTTTGGTGCCATTAAGTGTTAAAACATGACCTTCCTTGAAAGTTTTATCCTTTACGTTAACTTCCTTCTTTGCAAAATCTATCTTAAAGTCTGCTGCGCCTACAATGCAGCACTTACCCCAACTGCGTGCTACAAGGGCGGCATGGCTTGTCATTCCGCCCCTTGCAGTCAGGATACCCTGTGCCGCTCGCATTCCTGAAATGTCTTCAGGGTTAGTCTCATCTCTTACAAGAAGAACCTTCTCCCCCCTCTTTGCCCATTCGACAGCTTCATCGGAAGTGAAAACGATTTTTCCCGAAGCGCCGCCGGGGCCTGCAGGAAGGCCCTTACCGATCAATGTCGCATTCTTCTCGGCATTCGGATCGATTACCGGGTGCAAGAACTCGTCCAACTGTGCAGGCTTGACTCTAAGCAGAGCTGTCTCCATATCTATGAGCTTTTCAGAAAGCATATCCATTGCCATATTAACTGCCGCAATGCCGGTCCTCTTACCGTCACGGGTCTGGAGCATCCAAAGCCTTCCTTCCTGAATCGTAAACTCCAAGTCCTGCATGTTTTTATAATGCTTTTCAAGTTTATTTTTTACTCCCTCAAGCTCCTTGTAAAGGGCAGGCATATTTTTTTCAAGAGAAGGCAGATGCCTGTTATGCTCATTCTTAGTTGCCTCATTTATGGGCCAAGGTGTACGGATACCTGCAACAACATCCTCACCTTGAGCATTAACCAGATATTCACCGAAGAACTTATTTTCCCCTGTGGCAGGATTGCGGGAAAAGGCCACCCCGGTTGCAGAGGTATCACCCATATTTCCGAAAACCATTGCCTGAATATTTACTGCTGTTCCCCAATCATGCGGAATATTTTCTATATTACGATAGGCAACTGCTCTTTTCCCGTTCCAGCTCTTAAAAACTGCTCCAATACTTCCTTCAAGCTGTCTCATCGGGTCATCGGGGAAGGGGAGGCCCATCACTTTTTTTATACGCGTTTTAAATAATTCACAGATTTCCATTAGGTCTTCTGCAGAAAGCTCTGTATCAAGCTCAACACCCTTCTTACGCTTTACTGTTTTCATAATATCTTCAAGCTGATGTCGAATGCCGCCATCCTTTGGTTCTATTCCCTCAGCCTTTTCCATGACTACATCAGAGTACATCATCATGAGACGGCGGTAAGAATCATATACAAAGCGGGGATTGCCTGTCTTTGCAATTAGCCCGGGAATTGTTTTGGTGCTTAAGCCTATGTTAAGAACCGTTTCCATCATGCCGGGCATTGACATGCGGGCGCCCGAGCGGCCTGCCACGAGAAGGGGGTTCTTTGGATCGCCGAACCTCATTCCCATCACCTTTTCAACCTTTGTAAGGGATGCCTTTACCTGCTCCATAAGGCCCTTTGGAAAAGTAGCTTTATTTGCAAAATAGTCCGTGCAGCAGTCGGTGGTTACCGTGAAACCAGCCGGGACCGGAAGTCCCAGATTGCACATTTCAGCAAGGTTGGCACCCTTGCCCCCAAGTAAATTTCTCATTTCTGATGTACCATCAGCCTTGCCCGGGCCGAAAAAGTATACATATTTCTTAGCCATTAGATCCTCCATAACTTGATTAATCTTGATATTATAATATAGGCGCAGGGTATGTCAATTTCTTTAATTTTCCGATAGTATTGTTATAAGGTATGCATCTGTGAGACTTAAGCTTTGAGCAATTCGTTATTCAAGACCCTAAAAAACCTAAGAGGTAATTCCCGTGCATGTGTTTACACTGAACCTCTGTGGGGCTTTTCAATCAACCTGGTTCTTCCCTTTGCATCGGTTTATATGCTTGCCCTGGGCTTAAGTGATTATAGGGTTGGAACAATTGCAACGGTTTATATGCTTTCCCAAGTCGTCTGGGCCTTTTTTGGAGGGCCTATAACAGATAAGTTGGGAAGGAGGAAGGGGCTTGCCATTTTTGATTTTATCGGCTGGTGTATTCCATGCCTTATATGGTGGCGGGCAGTAAACTTTTGGTTCTTTTTTGTAGCAGCTCTTATTAATGGTGCTGTGCAAATTGCCCATAATTCCTGGCAATGCCTTATTGCAGAAGATACAGAGAGAAGTGAAATTACCGGTGTACATTCTCTTATTTCAGTCGGAGTCCAGCTTTCAGCCTTTTTCGCCCCAATTACCGCCCTTCTATTTTCAAGGCTTACCTTAATCCCTGCAATGCATATTCTTTATGTTAACGCATTCATTGTCATGACTATTAAGATATTTCTTACCTACCATTTTTCGAGGGAAACGAAGGTTGGTAAGATACGTTTAATGGAAACCAAGGGGAAAAGTATTTTTGCTTTAACAATCGGTTATGGCGATGTTTTTAAGTTAATTATTAAATCCGGCGGAACCATTTTTGCTATGATCATTGTCACTCTTGTAGGAATAGCCTTTACGATAAACAATACTTTTTGGCAGGTTATTATAAGTCAGAAACTCCTTGTCCCTGTCCAATACCTTCCCTTCTTCCCAATGCTTAGAGCATCAATAATAATTTTTATTTTATTCTTCATAGTGCCTCGCATGACAGGGGGAGTGTTAAAGATACCGCTAATTGCTGCCTTTATATGTTTAATGATAGGGCAAAGCATACTCATCCTTATTCCGATAGGAAGCTCTATTCTTTACCCCCTGCTTTGCATTTCTCTCATTTTTGACGGCTTTGGCCTTGGGACTTTAAACATGCTCTCGAGAGCTCTAATTGCCTTAAATGTTAACCCTGCCGAGAGGGCAAGGGTAATGGCAATAATATATGTGCTTATTATGATAATAACTGCACCTTTCGGGTGGATTGGAGGAATGCTTTCAGAAATCTCTCGAAATCTTCCATTTTTACTTAATGTCTGTCTAATGGTTCTTGGGATTTTTGCTACAATAATTTATTATAGAAAGTATTCAAATGAAGCATAAAAAATATATCGGGTGGACAATCGCAGGAATTATCTTCTTATTCCTCCTTTGGGAGCTTGCGGCCCGTCTTTATAACTCTTCCCTTATACTCCCCGGCCCTATACCGGTATTCCTCCGTTTTATAGCTCTAATTACTACTCCTCGTTTTTTGATATCTCTTAGGGAAAGCTTCTTTAGAGTCCTCCTTGGTATTACAATTGCAGTTCCCGCAGGAATTATCGCAGGCATTGCAACAGGATTAGATAAAAGAGTGAATGCTTTTTTTTCTCCTCTGTTTTCTGTTATCTCGGCCACCCCTGTAATTTCAGTAATCTTAATTGCCTTTCTTGTACTTGGCTCAGGGAATACACCTGTCTTTTCTGCCTTTCTTATGATCTTCCCTGTTATGGCAACTAATGTCGCCTTCGGAATAAAGAGCACGGATTCCCGTTTAAAAGAATTATTTTTTATCTTTAAAATGAATAGAAAAGAAACGCTTCGTTTTCTTTATCTTCCTTCACTTTTGCCTTTCATACTCGGCGGGCTCTCTGCCTCCCTCTCCCTTTGCTGGAAGGTTGTAGTAGCTGCTGAAGTGATAGTTCAGCCCATGAACAGCCTCGGCCTTGGAATGTCCAGGGCAAGGACTAACCTTGAAACCCCTGAGCTCTTCGCTTGGACAGCCGCGACAGTCATTGCCGCAGCATCCACTCAAGGAATTTTAAGCCTTATCTTAAAAACCGCAGGAAAGAAAAAATGAGAATCTCTATAAATAATCTTTCATTCGGCTTTACCAAGGAGATGCTCTTTAGAAACCTTTCAATAGAAATTGAAGGGGGGATAAGGCCCTTTATTATTCTTGGGCCTTCAGGCTCGGGAAAGACAACCTTTTTGAAACTTTTGGCAGGGCTATTAAAACCTGAAAGCGGAAAAATAATTTTTTCCGAAGAAGGAAAGAATTATGGAGAGATAGAAGTAAATACCGGTTTCCTTTTTCAAGAACCTCGTTTATTACCGTGGTTAACAGTACTTGAAAATGTAAGTCTCCCTTTAAGAAAGGTTTTGGGTGATAAAGAAGCCGAAGATAGGGGGAAACACTATCTTTCTTTGGTTTCTTTATCCGGAAAGGAAAAGGCACTCCCTGCTGAGCTTTCAGGAGGGCAGGCACAAAGAGTTTCCATGGCAAGGGCCTTTGCTTGGCCTGCGCATATACTCCTTATGGATGAGCCCTTTCAATCACTTGATATTCCCCTTAGACTTGATTTAATGGACCTTAGTCTCTCCCTTATGGAAAAGGAAAAACGTTTTTTAATTGCGGTTACTCATGACCCCAGGGAGGCTGTCTATATGGGCGGGAGAGTTGTTATTCTAAGGAATCCGGGCGAAGGTTTTATTTTCGATAAAATATTTGAGCTGTCAAAAAGTGAAAGGGAGTATGGTTCAGCCGCGAATGCAGAGAGAGAATTAATTGAAGTTCTAAAATTAAGTAAGAGCAAATAGGAGGCTGTATTTAAATGAGGAAAAGAATACGAGATATTTTTGATGTACCGGGTAAATTCCTGCCGGGTCCAAGGAATAGCATAACAGACGTCCCAAACGTAAAGGTTGGTCAATTTACCCTTAGAGAAAAAGACATAAATACAGGCATCACCTTGATTCAGAGCCATGAAAACGATGCCTACCTGAACCCGATACCCTGCGCTGTGTATACCGGAAACGGCTTCGGTAAACTCGCAGGAAGTCTGCAAGTTGAAGAGCTTGGTGTACTTGAATCCATGATAGGACTTACTAACACACTGTCTGTACCAATGGTAATGCATGGTTTAATCGAGTTTTACCTTGAAAATAATAAAGAAATTACTTCGATAAATGTCCTTGTAGGTGAGACAAATGATTCCGGCTTAAATAATATTGGCGCTCTTGCTATAAAGAGCAGCCATGTAAAAGAGGCTATTGAAAATCTTTCCCTAGATGTGGAAGAAGGCTGTGTCGGAGCAGGTACAGGTACTTCCTGTTACGGTTATAAGGGTGGAATTGGAACGAGTTCTCGCATTGTTAAGGATTATGTAATTGGGGCTCTTGTCCAGAGCAATTATGGGGGGAATCTGAATATTTACGGTAAACCTTACCCGAGCGGCAAACCTGAAGCCGCCGGAGAGGGCACCTCAGGCGGCTCGCTCGGCTCGCCCGACGGCGCAGCCGACGGCTCCTGCATGATTGTCCTTGCAACTAACGCACCCCTTGACGCAAGACAATTAAAACGAATCGCCAAGAGAGGAATCGCAGGAATGGTACAGACAGGCTCTTATCTTGCGCATGGCTCAGGCGATTTCTGTATTGCTTTCTCGAATTTCCCGGGCAATATAACCGAAAGAAACAACAAAGAGCTTAAAACCTTTACCGTTCTCCCCGAAGACCAATTAAATCCGCTCTTCGAAGCCGCCTGCGATGCAGTAAGAGAGGCCCTCTATAATTCGATAAGCATGGCAGAAGATATGAAAACCAAAGACGGAAAGATTGTTAAGGCAATTAATTTAGACGAAAAGTGATATTATACCTATACCTTGCTGCAACAGGCACTCCGTTAGCCTCGGCAGGGCGGCCCCTTATCCCCCTAAAGGCATTAATCGCAGCCTCTCCGAAGCCGCGCCCGGGAGGATCCTCGCGAAGCACACGAACATTCCGGATACTACCCTGACTGTCAATAAAGAGCTCAAGGAACACTGTCCCTTCAATGCCTGAGCGCTGGGCAATCGGCGGGTAGACTATGGCACGGCGTATCTCATCATCGGGTAATACAGGCAATACACTGATTAAATGCTGGGGCAGGTATTCGATTTGCTCAGTTACTATGGGAGCAGGTATATTTGGAATTATTGGAGGAGGGGGCTCATCAACCTCTATCATGTGTTGGGCTATGGTTTCGGTTGTTGTGGTTTCCGGTTCAGGGGGCTCAGGCGGCGGCTCTTCCGGAGGCGGGGGAGGGATATACTCCTCAAGGTCAAGCAACCTCATTACCCCTGCAACAGGCTCAAAATACTGAATTGCGTCTTCCATATTGAAAGCTACAGTAAGTATCAGGATTATATGAAGCAGGGTTACAGAAGTAAAGATAATCAGCTTTACTCTGCCTGTTTTAAAGCCTTTGGTATTACTCATTTCTTACCACAAAACTTACAACACGATATTGGAGGAGCTGCAGTATTTCCAAAACAGAATGTATGTTTTCAAAGGCAGTATTACGATCTGCTATAATATGCACCCTTGTGCCGGGGGATTGAATATAAGCATCAACAATTCCTTGTTGAACCAACTGCAGATTACTCGGTATTCCGTCAAGGTATAGGCCGCCGGTTCGGTCTATCCATATTTCAAGATTATTTTCATCACTCACCCTAAGGGCAGTATCTGCTTCAGGGTACTCAATTCTTACCACCTGCCTATAGTTAATAAGCGATACCAACATGATAAAAATAAGAAGTAAGAAGGCAATGTCCGATGTAGAGAAAAGAGGTACTGAGAGAGTTTTTCTTTTTCGCCTTAGCTTCACAGGTCCTCCTTCATGTTAAAGGAAAATGAATCTACTTGAAGCCTCTGAGCCAGCTCAACGAAGGAGACCACATGCTGCCAAGGGGCAAGAGCATCAATCAAAAGAACCACTGCGAGGTTTGGATTTCCCGCCACTGCAGAACGGATCCCCCTTTCAGCTTCAAGGAAATCAACTTCATTTTCGTGATAGTATAATTTTCCTTCTCCATCCATTTCAAAGCGCATAAGATCTTCTCTAAAGATAATTCGAGTTGAATCGCTTGCAGGCAGGTTCATAAGAAAGCCTATATTAACGTTAAAGCCTGCGATAACAAGAAAGTAAATTATTAAGAGAAAAGCAAGATCGCTTGAGGCTGCACTTTCTTGAAATAAACCTTTCTTTTTACGCTTGACTGTCATTGGGTTAATTCGTCTTTTTTACTTTCTGTAAGTACTATTATCAATTCTGAACAGACAGTTTCCACTTCGGAAGTGAACTTGTCAACAATATGTGAAAAAAGTGAATGTGCAGACATTGCAACAATGGCGATCGCAAGACCGAACACCGTAGTAACAAGGGCCTCGTAAATACCGGATGCTACTATCTGTGCATTAACATCAACCGCCTCTGCAATTGACCTGAAGGCCCCTATCATTCCGGTTACGGTTCCAAGAAAACCGGTTAGGGGAGAGATTGCGCCTAATGCCGTAAGAAAACTGAAGCCGCTTTCAAGGGAGGAGATGCTCTTTGCTGCTTCTGCTTCAACAGCTTTTTCCAGTCTATATTCAGAGAGTTCGCGCCGTTTAAGCAGGGTAAGGAGAATAAGGGCCCCCGGCTTGCGCTTGCTCATGCCTTCAAGAAGAGTTATGGCACCTTCAAAGTCCTCTTCAAGGATATGCTTTTCAATCGTATCTTTTAAGTCTTCGATTTTAAGATTATGATAAAAAAGATAGATCCCCCTTTCCAAAGTAATTCCAACAGCAGCTATTGAAAAGACAAGCAGGGGCCACATTAAGACCCCGCCCAACCGGAAAAGTTCAAGAAGTGTAAAGCCTACAGTTGAATTATCCATTAGATTTCATTCCTCCATTAATTAACGAACGATCTTACTATGCTGTCAAAAGAGTATTCCATAAAAATCCAGGGAAGTGCCTCTTCCCAGTCTCTGAGCATTGCACCTGTATTCCTATATTCCCATAATTCAAACGGGAAATTATTTTCTGTATAGGTATGATTCCACCTGACGCTGTCAGCCCATGCTCGCTCGGCATTTTCTGTAGTATAAGCTCCCGGCCTGCTCCGCGGTAAGATGAGCTCAGGGAATAGTATTGGCTTAAAATGGTTCTCAAAATCCCTTTGGCTTTCAAACTCAAGTTTTTCCATCCACTCTATAAGGGCAAGTATCCGCTCCCGCCTGTTTCTTAGGGGAACTAGGGCTGAAGTTCCTGTAAGAAGATTGCTCCTTAAAAGAATCCTCCCTCCGCTTATCTGCACCCGCTCAATATCACCTTCCATATAAAACACAAGGTCACCCCCGGGTGTTACACGAAAAACAGCACTCCCCAAGACATCAAGAGAAAACTCGTTCCAACCGTGAACATGGGTCGAAAGAAAGTTGATTTCCGTAAAATGCACCCTGCCGGAACTGTCAGGCATGCTCCCCCTAAAAGCCAAAGCCGGCCAATCTCTATGACTCACTTCAATAAAGTTTGCCCCTTCTGCTGAAACCATCTCTCTAACAAGTACCTGCTCCCCCCTATATACCAGAACCTGCCTATCCCTTGAACCTTCAAGAAACTCCCCGCCTCTATGAATTAAACCCGTGCAGCCTGTAAACAAAAAAAATATAATCAATGTGAATTTAATCACACAGAGGACACGGAGGAATTCCGGAGTATGCCCAACCCTATCTTCCCTCTGTGCTCTCTGCGAGCTCTGTGAGCTCCGTGTTAAAAATTTACAGTGCATTAAAAACTCCACCGAATGCCCACCGAAACCATCGGCACAGGCAGCTCGTAGTTTGCAGAATCACTCCCCGTATTCTCCTGCCCCGTATACTGGTTAAAGCTCGTATTTGCTTGTGCGACATAAACAAGAGAAAGAAGGTTTTCAATTGCAATATAAAGTTCAGTGCGCACCCTATTAACCGGATTAAACATAAGATATGAAAATTTCACATCCAACGGAATAGACCAAGTTGTTCTTGAATCATCGCTATAAAATGCATCACGGTTATACCTTGTAATAACAAGAGGTTTCCCGTCTTCCCCCAATACAGGGCCGTTCTCATCCCATACTTCAATTTCATAAGAAGTAATTTCTCCCACCATTGCCATAGGCCTCCCTGATGCAAGACCAAAGCGGGTATAGATATTAAAGTTTCGAAGCGGCTTAAAATTTACTACCGTATTAAGATTATGGAAACGGTGATAGCCCGGGAAATACCATCCGTATTCAATGGTTTCCCATGGCCTCCGCCATGAAGGCCATTCAGGTATATAGTATTTTGCATGTGTAAAAGTATACGAGAGCCATCCGTCAATATATCTGCTTTCAAGTCTCTGCAGCATTAAATCAAATCCATAAATTAAACCGTCACTATTAAAGCGAAAGACCCTGTTAAACTGTTCGGTTCCCGGCTCTTGCAGTTGATACTGATAGGCTCTATTAAAAACATATTTAAAGTATCCTTCGATATTGAAACTCCAGCCGCCGGTAAAGTCAGTCCTTAAACCTATTACAGAAGTCCATGAGCGGTTAGGTTTTAATACAAAGTCCCCTATTTTATCATCAAGGCTAATATCGGCTATTGCATTATTCATCGATGAAAAAAGACCCGTTCCAAGAGTCAGATCCACCGACTCTGCAATCCACCGGTTTCTTAAAAGATTAAAATCCAAATTAAGTCTTGGATTTAAAACAGGCATTGTTTGTATGGTAAAACCATCTCCAAGGAAATAAAGATGATCTGATCTAAGTCCAAGCTCTGCTCCGAAACGATTACCCGGGCTAAAGTATTCTGAAAGCAAATACGCAGAAGTATTAAAACGCTTATTACTTGCCTCTCCCATATTACCGTAAACCGGATAACGAATAAATCTCTCTTCTCCTGCTTGAATAATCGGAGGTAGGGGGGGTAGGGGATAAGGGCCCCTGATTCTTCTTTCCAGAAAAAATTTGCCGTCTGATTCGGAAGAATCATTACTGAAAAGCTCCTGGAGCCCTCCTGCAATGAAAAAGCCGTTTCCTATTTCATAATCCAAGTCGATGCGGCCTTGAATATTAAAAGCAGATTGAGTACCCATCATGAATGAGTCCAAATGCTCACCCCCAAGCTCATACCTTAGGGTTCTTCCTCCGCTTCCCGTATCATAAACCCTTAGATAATCGTAGAGGAAGTTTGCATCAACCTTCGTCTGCTCATAACCAAAGCCAAGGTTTGCGTTTAGCACCATTTTCGGAAACGGATTAAAGGTGAGCCCTGAAATAAAGAAGGTCTGGATATTATCCCAATTCATTACCATATGTGAACTTGATTGTACAAGCGCAGTATCAGGACTCACGTTATAATAATCTGCTCCCGCCCCATCGAACCCGAGAAAGGCGTTTGCCCTAACTTCAAGATTTGAGTTTATTCTATAATTAAATGATGATGCGGTGCTTCGTATATAGGGAGCTGTCGTTACTGCATTAATATACTGCAGGGTTTCATTATCCCAAACAGTGTTCAACTGCTTTAATGTCCAAACAAAGGGATCCCAATATGTGACCTTGCCCATGAGCATAAGTCCCCCGGCACCTCCTATGGGGATCGCCGCATTCAAGTTAACTGCACTTGTAGAGATACCCAATTGCAACTCCGTATGCTCAATCGATACCCTTCTAGAGCTAAGCTCCAAGAGCCCTGAAATCGTATGCCCGTAACGGGTAGAAAATATCCCGTGGGAGAGCTGGGCGCTTGAAATCATGTGAGGGTCGAAAATGGAAAATCCGCCTCCCCAATGATAGGGATTTACGACATAAAAGCCGTCAAGGACAGCCATAAGATCGCCCGGGTCTCCTCCCCTTATCGAAGGCAGGGCATTAAACATGCCGGTATAACCCACCCCGGGGAGGAGCTTAATCGAAGTCATTACATCTTCGATAATTCCAATCTGGGAACTCCGCTCTAGGGTTTCCCCCGAAATTGCAACACTTCTCCCGGTTCTTGTTTCACTTACCCCCGGCCTTGCAGCTTCAATAATAAGTTCCCTGCTCTGTATGCCGCTCCCCAGATGAAGGCCCAGAGTAAAGCTGCTCCCTATAAGCGGGATCACAAGCCTGCCTGTCTCATAGCCGGGATAGGTAATTTGCACGGAAACCTGTCTGTCAGCAGGAACCGTGATTATCGCAGACCCCTCTTCATCACATATATATTCACTCCCATCCCAGGAGCGTATTACAGCCCCGTATAGGGGTATCTCCAAATCAAAATCTTCCACAATTATTATGACTTCTCTTGCCCAAAGCATGGCAGGGAGAAGGATTAATATGAATAAAATCGATAATTTTCTATTGGGCATCTTCGGTATTAATTTAACATATTTTCCACCTTGTACTCCAGCACTCTTTATTTGTAGAATCATCAATCAGCCATGAAAATAAAGAGTGAAGTAATTCGAAAATTCTTTTCATTATTGATCATTATTTTCTCGATTTCAGTCATAATACTATCCGCCTATTTTGGGGGATTGCTTAATACAATAGAGTTTAGACTCTTCGATATGCGGGTCAATTTTTTTGCCCCTTACTCAAGGCCCTCTGATGAAATAGTTCTAATCCTTCTTGATCAGGAAAGCATTAATTGGGCAAACAGGGAGAGGGGCTGGGGCTGGCCATGGCCTAGAGCTGCCTACGGTGAAATCATTGATTACCTTGCCTTGGGAGGTGCTAAATCAATTGCATTCGATGTACTGTTCACGGAGCCCTCGATTTACCGTGGCCCCGGCTATGGTTTAATTGATGATGACGAGAGTTTTGCAAGGTCGGCAGAAAACTTTGGAAGAGTTGCACAGGTTGTAATGTTCTCTGCCCAAAGCGGAAGGGATGTATCCTGGCCTTCCGGCCTTGATAAACCTCTTTTTGAGCTCCATAACTTTGAAAGCATAAGAGAAGAGTTTGAAAGATTAAACCGGCATGTCGAGCAAACCGGCCTAATGCGCGCCCTTTTCCCGATAGAGGAGCTAAAAAATTCTGCAGGGATCATAGGCAATGTATCAGGATGGGCAGACCCCGATCATATATTCAGGCGTAACAATCTCTTTTCAATTTTTGACGGAAAAGCGGTACCCGGTCTTTCGGCCGCCTCCCTTTTGGTTTCAGGGGAGGACAGGAATATTTTTTATAACGAAGAGAGAAGCCGGATTGAATGGGGGGACTTTATAATCCCTGTGGATAGGCAGGGGAGGAGCATACTCCGCTACCACGGCCCCCTTGACAGGTATGGCCCTTATTTTGCCTGGCAGGTTTTACAAAGCGCTGAAAACCATAGACATGGTATCCCGCCTCTTCTATTCCCCGAAGACTTTAAAGATAAGTATGTTTTTTTCGGCCTTTATGCCCAAGGCCTTTTTGACATTTATTCAACCCCAATTTCCTCGGTTTATGCAGGGGTGGGGGTGCATGTTACAATGCTTGATAATATCCTTGGTCAAGATTTCATCAGGGAAAGCCCCCTATTTATTAATCTTATTATAATTATAGGTGCTATCATTCTTGTCTGTGTTCTTGCCCTCTATAGTCATCGCATAACAGTGACCGTTACAGGGACAGTTCTTATTTTCGTTTCCATTTCTGCATCAGCGTTTATCTCCTATAATAATTCTCTCTGGCTCCCGATGGCCGCCCCTCTTATCGCCGTAATTATCAGCTTTATTTCAACTGCTGTTTATAATTATGCAACAGAAGGTCATAAGAAGCGCTTTATAAAGTCTGCCTTCAGTCAGTACCTCTCTCCGCAGGTAATCGAGCAGATAATTGCAGACCCTTCTAAGCTAAACCTTGGAGGCGAGACAAGGGAAATGACTGCGATTTTCACCGATGTTGAGAAGTTCTCTTCAATTTCCGAGGCCCTTCAGAAGGAATACGCAGATGAAGGTCCGAGAGTCCTTGTAAACCTCTTAAACCTTTATCTAACCGAAATGAGCAATATCATCCTGGATCATGGAGGTACAATCGATAAATACGAAGGGGATGCCATCATCGCCTTCTTCGGAGCCCCTGTTTGGACTCACGACAATGCCGCAAGGGCCTGTCGCAGTGCCCTTTTAATGAAGAGGCAGGAAGAGGAGCTCTATGATAAAATTATGGACCCTGCAGGTGAGTTCAAAATTCCCCTGTCAAAGTTAACCGAAGCAGGTGTAATTCGCCCCGGCCGGCCCCTCTTTACAAGGTTTGGAATTAATACGGGGACCATGGTTGTCGGGAACATGGGCACTCCCAATAAAATGAACTATACTATTATGGGCAATGCTGTAAACCTTTCAGCCCGTCTTGAAGGGGTGAATAAGCAGTATAATACAGGCGGCATTCTTATAAGCGAATATACAAAAGATAAAATTGATGATGAGTTTCTGCTTAGAGGTCTTTCCAGAGTCAGAGTGGTAGGGATCGATACCCCTCTAAGACTCTTTGAACTACTTGATTTTAAGGCAGATGCAAGTGATGATAAGCTGAAAATGGTAAAGAATTGGGAAGAGGGAATATCAGCTTATGAAAATAAATATTTTATTATTGCAAAAAATATTTTCGAATTAATTTTTCAAAAGAATCAGAGTGATAAGGTAGCAAAACTTTACCTGGACAGGTGTAACAGGTATCTCAGCAGCCCTCCGCAGCCTGATAAGTGGGATAACGGAGTTGATAATCTTACAGAGAAATAAAAAGATACACCTAAAAGTAAAGTATCAGGAGGATGTATGAGAAAAAAATTCTTTATAAGAATGATAGGGTTATCCGCCTTATTTTTGCTGATAAGCTTCGGCACGTCTGCCCAGATAAGCACGGGGTCGACAGCCTGGGTATCCGCAAGAACAGTAACACTAAAATCTTCAACCTGGTTTTTCGCTTCAAACAGAGGTTCTGTCAGCTACGGCGATCAAGTTTCCGTAATCCAACTCTCGGGGAATTGGGCAGAAGTTCGCTCAACGACAAACCCATCATTAACCGGTTGGATGGCCGCTGCAAACCTAAGCACCCGTCGTATAATCCCGACTGAGGGCCCGGGAGGGGCAACAGCATCTGAAGTTGCTTTGGCAGGAAAAGGCTTTGACAGGGACATCGAAAATGCATATAGGGCGAGAGGCCACCTAAACTACTCGGATGTTGACAGGACAGAAGGGCTCAACGTAGCTGAAAGCGAACTTCTTCGCTTCCTCACCGAGGGCCGCCTTGCAACAGGAGACAATAGATGAATGCTATTAAAACGAAGAAATACATAATGCTCATTCTTTTTATTTTGTTGATAAGCTCCTCTCTCATCATTTCCTGTACCCATGCTGCCGCTGTTGCAAGTGTCGGTGCACAAGTTGCAGGCGCATTCGGAGTAATCGATCAGAACCTTGCCGATGCAATCAGCCTTTCAGCCGATTCCATCGGAAGAGCAGCAGAGGAAATCACCCCTGAGCAGGAATACTTCATTGGAAGGGCTGTGGCAGCAAATCTCTTGGTCAGCTATAATGTCTGGAACGGGAACCCTGCGCTAACTTCTTACCTAAACTCTATTTGCAGGGCAATAGCTATAAACTCCCCAAGGCCGGATATCTTTAGCGGCTATTTTGTGAATATCCTTGACACCTACGAGATAAACGCCTTTGCAACTCCCGGCGGGCATATCTTTATAACTCGAGGCCTCCTGTCTGCAGCAAATTCCGAAGATGCTCTTGCCGGAATTATTGCCCATGAAATCGCACATATCCAACTCCAACACGGAATTAAATCCATAAGGAATAACCGTATAATGCAGGCTCTCGTTGTTACAGGCATTTCGGCAGGAGGGGTTGCCGCAGGATATGACGTAAATGAGCTGACCGACATCTTTAACGAATCCGTAAGTGAAATTGTCACAACCCTTGTTAATTCAGGTTATTCCAGGACTCAGGAATTCGAAGCAGATGATCTTGCAGTCTCCCTTATGGCCCACGCAGGTTATAATCCGAGTGCCCTAATTACAATGCTCAGGGTTCTCGAAGGCGGAGGACAAGATACTTCAAGGGGCTTTGGCAGGACTCACCCCACCCCTGCTCAAAGGATCAGCAATGCAGGCACAACCGTGAATCTATATCCGGTGCAAGACACAAGTACCTTCCGCATTGCAAGATTCAATGAGGCAATAAGGCAGGGGATTTAGACTTTAAAGTGAGTTTATACAGGTAACATCTTAACAATGTATTCCCGTGTCATGTTGATAAATTTACGCGCGTTTGGTGAAATTATAGTCTGGGACAGATATGCAACCACATGTTCTGTATAAGCATGCGGGGAATTCGTATTAAAGAGCCGTACCGGCCTATTTTCATCATCCTTCTCTGCATACAAACATGAAAGAAACCCGACTGCGCGACCGGTTTTTATATAATCGTAAACATGATCCCAACTGGATGTATGTAAAGCAATAACAGGCTTAATGTCGGCATCCTCACACAATTTCATACAAATAGGAGTAATTCGAGGGTTATTAATCATGATAAAGGGTTCATTTTGAAACTCTTTCAGGTCAATTGTAGGAAATTGTATATCAGACATGGATTTGCAAATTGGATGTGAATTGGAAACGGCAAGCATTATTTTTTCTGTAAAAAGTGGCTCACATTCAAGTAATTTATTCTGGACGGGAGCCCGGACAAAACCAAAATCGAGCTGGCTGTTTTCCACCATCTTCTCGATGTTAGCTGACCTATCCTGGATAAACTCATATTGAAAATCAAGCTTTTTCAACTCCCTAATCAGTTTGCTTCGGTTGGAAAGTAACCAAAAAAAGAATGAAGATATTCCGATTCGCAGGAAAGAATTGTATCTGCCGGAAATTTCTCCCATGTCAGATTCAAGCTTTTGACATAATTTAAGAATTTGCCGGCCTGTTTCGAGGAAAATCTCACAAGCAGGAGTTGAGTACAATTTGTTATTATTACGCACAAATAACAAAATATTAAGTTCTTTTTCGAGTTTGGCAATGGATTGACTGACTGCCGATTGGCTTATGTGTAAGCGCTCGGCTGCTTTTGTAAAACTCAGCGTCTCATGGACAGCCAGGACGTTATTAATGTCCAAAATAGTCATTATAAAAAGCCCCTTTAAAGTATACAATAATTTTTGCCATAAGTAAAACTTATAATACCATAAAAAAATAATGTTTGCAATTAAAGATACTGAAACATAGAATGACACCAAAGGAGACGTTTATGAAAACTGTTAAGTTTATATTGGTAATTCTGGCAATTTTTTCAGTTATAGGTACTAATATCTTTGCCGGAGGCAGCAGAGCCGCTTCGGCTCCCACGGGGAGTCCGGGAACCGTCAGGGTACTGCGAGTCGGCGTTCCGGATATGCCGGATACTCTTGATCCCGGGATTGGAATTGGCAATGTTAACAATAGGGTGCTTTTCAACATTTTTGATATGATTTTATACGCAGATTCCACTAGGAATGGTGAGTTATCAACCTATATTGCCGAAGAATACAGGGTGATTGATGATTTCACCACAGAAATCAGGCTTAAGAGTGGTATTACTTTCCATAATGGCGATCCTCTGACGGCTGAGGATATTAAATACACAATTGAGCGTATTGTATTTGGCGACCCAAGTTATTTCGGCGCCACTATAAGAACGCTTTTGCCTAACATCGAAGAAGTCCAGGTAGTTGATAGATATACAGCCCGTGTAAAGACCGTAACACCTGATCCTGTCATGTTAAACCGTCTATCTTCCACGTTGGGTATTCATGTTGTACCTAAGAATTATATTGAATCGGTTGGAAATGAGGCCTTTGGTCAGGCTCCGATTGGGACAGGTCCTTATAGAGTTGTATCCATGGCCCCTGAAAGGATTGTTTTAGAGTATTACGAGGGCTATTTTGGACAGCGTCCTGCTGCAGACAGGCTCGAATTCCTCTTGTATCCTGAAGTCTCAACACGTATTGCCGCATTAAGGACAGGTGAAATTGATATTTGCCTTGCACTTACACCGGATGATATGCCACAATTTAGATCTGCTCCGGGTTTCCGTTTTGAGCGCAAGGAAAGAGAGGGCTTGCAAGTTCTTTGCTTCAACAGCTCCGTTGCGCCTATGGACGATGCTAACTTACGCAGAGCTTTAAATATTTCAATTGATCGGTCACTGTTGGTGGAAACGCTCTGGCACGGTCAGACAAGCACTCCTAATGGATGGAACATAAGAGATTACGGCCCTTATTATCTTCCGGATTACCCGGAATATGCGTATGATTTAGCAAGGGCAAGGCAATATCTTGCTGCTTCCCGTTACAATGGAGAACCTATAATCTTTCAGTTGATAGCCGGCATGTACCCAATGGGCGTCGAGGTTGCTGAGGCGATCGTTTCTAATTGGCGTTCCATCGGTATTAATGCATCATTGCAAATTGTCACCAGTTTTGATAATGACGCCTTCCATATACGTAACTGGGCGAATGGCCCGCGCTTTCTTGATCCGGTCGCCGGCCTGTGGTTATTATGGGGACCGGGAACACTCTCCGAATCTCACTACTGGAGAAACGCAAACGGATGGGATGAATTCGTTCAACTGGGAAGGCTCCTTGAAACATCAAGTGATTTCGAGAGGAGGTTTGCCGCAAATCGCAGGATGATGGAATTGTGGGACAATGAGGCTGTGGGTACTATTTTATACCATTCAACAGATTTCTACGCATTGCGGGACAGTATCAGGTGGAGCCATCATAGCGGAAGCTCTTCCATCAGTTTCCGCGCGGAACATCTCCAAATAACAAATCCTTGGTGAGAATTTAAAGGTGAGGTAGTTTGTGGATACGATCCTGGATGTTAATGACTTAAAAACATACTACTTCACCAAAACAAAAACCATCATAGCTGTAGATGGCGTAGATTTTTCTCTTCAAAGAGGTGAGGTGCTTGGAATAGTCGGCGAGTCCGGCTGTGGCAAAAGTACAATAGCCCGTTCTCTGGTTGGTCTGCTTGACCCATCAAACGCAAGGATTGTTCAAGGCTCTGTTTTATTTGAAGGCAGGGATACCACCAAAATGGACACTGAATCGCTAAGGAAGATACGCGGTAAAAAAATATCCATGATTTTCCAGGATCCCTTCGCCTCCCTGAATCCCGTATATTCTATTAAGAACCAGATATTTGAAGTATTAAGTATACATGAAAATGCAGATCAAAGTCGCATGGAAGAGAAGGTTCTGGAACAGCTAAAGATGGTGAGCATTCCATCTCCTGAACTTAGGATGAACGATTATCCTTATCAGTTATCCGGTGGCATGCAGCAACGGGTGATGATTGCCATTGCACTTGCCTGTAAGCCGGATATATTACTGGCTGATGAACCTACTACCGCCCTGGACGTTACTGTACAAGCTCAGATTCTGGATTTGATAAACAAACTAAAAGATGAAAGGTCTATGAGCATCATTCTGATTTCGCATAATATGGGTATTATTGCAGAAATGTGTGACAGGATGCTGGTAATGTATGGCGGCGTAGTAGTGGAAGAAGGTTCCTGTGAATCAGTATTTGGAGAACCTATGCATCCTTATACGCAGGGCCTCCTTGGCGCTATTCCAAGTATCACCGACGATAAGGAAGAACTGGACACCATAAAAGGTATGGTGCCAACTTTCTCTCCACCTGTAACAGAATGCCGCTTCTCCGGTCGCTGTCATGATGTGTTTGAGCAATGTCTGCGCGGAGAACCGCCACTAATCTCGATAGCCGAAGGTCGTAGAGTCCGTTGCCGGAAGTATGAAGAAAATGGCAAGGGGGGAAGAAATTGACAAAAGATCAGCCCTTGCTTGAGGTTTCACAATTACGAAAATATTTCCATCTACGCAAGAGTATTTTTTCTCGAAAACCGGCTGCAATTGTTAAGGCGGTGGACGGTATAAGTTTTTCAGTACATAAGGGGGAAGCTCTTGGTTTAATCGGCGAATCCGGTTGCGGTAAAAGCACTGTGGCTCGTCTGATTATGGGCCTCTATAAAGCGACCGATGGTCATGTATTGTATAATGGTCAGGTGATTAGTAAACATGACATGAAAGCTTACCGTAAACGTGTACAGATGATTTTCCAAGATCCCTATTCATCCTTGGATCCGCGTATGAGTGTTAGACGGATCATCGAAGAACCCTTACGTATTCATGAGCACCTTTCTCGTAAACAGAAGTTGGACATTGTTCTGCCCGTATTAAGTTCCATTGGCTTTTCCGAGGATGTGTTGAAAAAATATCCCCATGAGTTTTCCGGAGGTCAGCGCCAGCGTATTGGAATTGCCCGTGCGTTGGTGACAAAACCTGACCTGCTTGTCTGTGATGAACCTGTCTCAGCATTAGACGTATCCATTCAATCTTCCGTTTTAAATCTACTTAAGCAAATGCAACGCGATCTTAAGTTAAGCTATATCTTCATATCCCATGACATGAGCGTTATACGCCATGTTAGTGATCGTATTGCCGTCATGTACTTGGGACAGATCATGGAGATGGCCGAGAAGCGGACATTATTTGAAGATACAAAACATCCTTACTCAGAAGCTCTTATGAGTGCAATCCCGGTTCCTGATCCTAAATATAAAAAAAGCCGGATTTTATTAACGGGGGATCCCCCAAGCCCAATAAACCCGCCAAAGGGCTGCCTATTCAGTACACGGTGTACCAAGGCTTTACGTGAGTGCTCTGAGATAAGGCCCGGTCTTTCCGAAGTTAAGCCGGGACATTTTGTGGCCTGCCACCTGTATACCGGTGAGGTGGTCAAATGAGAAATTTTATCATCAAGAGGATCTTTAAAGGTATTGTCACTATATGGTTTATCTGGAGCCTTGTGTTTGTAATGGTTCGTATCTCAGGAGACCCTGTAGAATGGATGCTTCCGGATAATGCATCAGTGGCTGTTGCAGATGAGCTGCGTTCTTCTTTGGGCCTGGATCTGCCATTATATCAGCAATATATAAAGAGTTTCACCAACCTGATTTCCGGCGATATGGGTACCAGCTATTTCTTTAGACGCCCCGTAGCTGATCTATATGCCCAACGCATTGGGGCAACTCTAATGATAGGTATCCCTTCTTTTATTTTATCTACATTTCTTGGGATTCTTCTTGGTGTCCTTGCTGCAGTAAAGCATAATACCATAATAGATCGATCCGTAATGACTTTTGCCATAACCTTCTATACAATTCCCGGTTTTGCTTTTGCTATCCTACTTGTACTTTTTTTCAGCCTTTGGCTTGGGATTTTACCCAGCGGTAATATGGGTACTTGGCGACATATGGTAATGCCGATCATTGCAATGACCGTAGGACCAATGGCAACTGTGGCGCGTCTTACAAGAAGCTCTCTCTTAGATGCACTAAAAAAAGAGTACCTGGATGCCGCTCGTATGAAGGGGGTAAAGGAACACGTAGTCGTACTCAAGCATGCTCTTCGTAATTCACTTATCCCGGTTGTAACTTCCGTAGGCATGCGGCTTGGCCAAATAATTAGCGGTGCGGCTGTAGTAGAAACCGTTTTCGGCTGGCCCGGTATCGGCACCCTGCTGGTTACTGCTGCTTCCCGCCGCGATTTTCCGACGGTACAGTATGGCGTATTGGTTGTATCTGTATTTGTAACAGTCGCCATGATAATGGTGGACATTAGTTACGGTTGGCTTGATCCCCGTATCAGAGACACTTATAAATAGGAAAGGGTAGGAATGATGAAACAGAGAAAACTGCCTATGCCACCATATATATTATTCTTAATGTTGCTTTTTACAGCAATACTAATATATGCCTTTACTGCAGAAATACATAGCCCTGTGGATTTATATGAGGTTAATCTCCGTGAAAGATTGATGCCGCCTTCTATTTTCGGATTTTCTGATTCAGGTTATTTATTTGGAACAGATTATCTTGGCCGTGATATTTTTTCTCGCTTAATATATGCAACCAGAACATCACTTACAATTGCATTTGTGGGCTTGTTTCTTACTGCTGTTCTGGGTATTACATTAGGTGTATTAGCTGCCATGTGCGGTGGTATTGTTGATGATGTGGTCATATTTCTTGTCAATATACGTGCTTCACTCCCGGGCCTGCTAATCGGTCTTGTAGCAGCAACCATTTTCGGCTCGGGACAGAACATGCTCATTATTCTGATAGCCCTGATACAGTGGACAGGTTTTACCAGGCAGGTGCGCGGACAGATCATAAAGATCAAACAGGAGAACTTTATTGAGTGTAGCCTTGCCATGGGTGCATCAAAAATACGTATTTTGTTTGAACACATCATGAGTAATATTTCTTCCCAGCTTATAATTACATCGACACTGAACTTAAGCAGTATAATTCTGCTGGAAAGTACCCTTTCTTATCTGGGCTTAGGCATTCAACCTCCGGATACATCATTAGGAGTGATGGTAAGCACGGGTCGTAACCAGCTTACAAACAGTTGGTGGCTGGCGGTTATTCCCATTATTGTCATTGTTATTATTGTTATGTGTGTGTCTATAATCGGGGACTGGTTACGCGACAAACTGGATCCAAAACTGCAAAACAAATCATAAACAACGAAGAGGAGATTAAACTTGAAAGTATGTGCAATCCAGCCTAAATACCCTCATAAGCAGGAAGAATCGGATGAATGTATTCTTTTTTTTCTTGATACCCTGGATCAATGCGATGAAAGCATAGATCTGATTTTGTTTCCGGAAGGCTGTAATGCCCCCAGTTATTATCATTCCATGAAGGATGTGCAAAGTCATGCAGAAAAATATACAGAGCCCTTACTCAACAAGGTGAGGGAGACTGCTATTCGCTGTAAATCCATAGTGGCAATAAATCTAAATGATGGACTAGATGGGCTTTACCGAAATACAACAATAGTTTTTGGATGGGATGGACAGATAAAAGGGAAATACCTGAAACAACATAATTTGCCGCAAATTAATACTGAGATGCAGAGAGATGACAGTTATTCTTATGCATATAAAAGGCCTTACTCAATAGAGATAGATGGAATTAAATACGGTTTTTTGACCTGCTACGACGGCTATTTTAATGAATATATTGCGCACTTGACAACTCAGAATCTTGATATAATTTTGTTTCCAACTCATCAGAGAGCTGAAAGAATGGATATTCTTGAAATGGAAGCTAAGAACATAGCCTTTAATTGTAATGCCTATGTGATACGTTCTTCCGTCAGCATGGGAGATGAAACACATCTTTTGGGCGGCAGTACCATGGTGGTTGCACCGGATGGGAAGGTTATTGAGAATTATGGGCAGAAAGTTGGTGCGCTATCCTGTATAATCGATCCGAAAAAGAAATATGAGCGTTCAGGGGGATTTAACCGTTCTGCAATGCGCAATGAAAAGTACATAGAACAGGGAAGAAAACCCTGGGCTTATCGTGCTTGCGGGCCCGGTGTTATTCGCAGTGATAGAGAGCTTCCCTACCCGCGGGTCTGTTCTCATCGGGGGTTTAATACAATTGCCCCTGAGAACTCACAGGTAGCATTTGGTGCAGCCGTGGCTCTGGGTGCGGATGAGCTTGAAATGGACATTAGGTTTACCAAAGATCGCCGACAGATTATTTGTCATGACGATTCTGTGGATCGTTTAACTGCCGGTACCGGGAGAATATCCGATCTGAACTGGGAGGAGATTAAACATCTTAGTATCGGGGGAAAATCTGCTCCTGAATTTACCAGCCTTGGGTTTGTGCTTTTTGAGCAGGTGCTCCAAAAATTTGCACGCCGGGCAGTTATTAATCTACATATAAAGTCAGGAGAGGCAGAGGAGTATAATAACGATGATTTTCACCGTATAGTTCAAACAATTTATGAATACGACTGCCAAGAGCATGTTTATATCGCAGGCAGGGAAGATGTTTTGCGCACAGCAATTAAGCTCGCCCCCGAGTTACCACGTTGTGTACTGGATGAAAAAAAAGACTTTAAACTAGTAGAATTGGCAAAGAGATACAAATGCAGCAAACTACAGTTTGTCCGCGGTAAAGATCGGGATTACTTCAACCAAGAAATGATTGATGAGGCCAATGCTGCCGGAATTCGCTGTAATCTTTTCTGGTCGGACAACCCGGCGGAGGCTGTGGACTTTTTGAAAAGAGGGATAGATACAATCCTTACCAATGATTTCCTTCGTGTCGCAAGTGCTGTATGGGATTATCGCGATCGGATATGGGAGAAACAAAAAGAAAAAATTCGCAGGGTATTTGGCAGCTAATTTAGCTATTGACAAAATTTTCTTATCACGTAAGTATAGAATATGAAGGTACTACTCCACCGTACTGCTGATAATTATGTATCACGCAGAAAGAGAATTAAAAAATAAATCCATACCTAATCTTGACTGCTGCTTCAGATGATGACGGGAGGAGGCTTGACCGTATTCTAAGAAAGGCCCTTCCGGATCTGCCTCTTTCTGCAATTCACCGCCTCTTGCGGCAGAATGCTGTCCTTGTGGATGGAAAGCCGGAAGGTGCATCTTTTCGTGTGCGGGCAGGGCAGACAATCAACATAAATAGCATAGGTCATACCGATTCGGAATCGTATATACAAAACCACAATCTTAAGGAGAAAGCAGCTCCTAAAACAAGCTTGGAAATTCTTTACGAGGGGGAAGGCCTGCTCATCGTAAATAAACCTTCGGGCATTCCCGTTCACGGGGGGAAGCATGGTTGTGAGAGCCTAGAAAGTATTGTACGCACATACCTTAAGCCGAAAATACCTGCGTCTCTCTCGTTTAAGCCGGGGCCCCTGCACAGGCTGGACATGAACAGCTCAGGGATAATTGTGTTTTCAACGAATCTTGAGGGAGCAAGGCAATTCAGTTTGTATATGCAAAATCACAAGATAAAGAAACAATACCTCGCCTTGGTTGAAGGAAGCATCAAGAAAGCCGGTATCTGGCAAGATGAGCTTAGACGGGATCCGGAGAGCAAAATGACCTTTACTTCACTGCCTGACTCAAAGTCAACCAAAACGGCCCTGACAAGGGTAACCCCGCTTCAAGGAAACAAAGAATACACTCTAATCCTGGCTGAAATTGAAACGGGCAGGACACATCAAATTCGCTCTCAGGCTGCCGCTCGGGGCCACCCCCTTGCAGGAGACAGGAAATATGGCGGAAAGCCTATAGGGAAACCCTTCCCTAAAACCGGCGGCTTCCTCCTCCATGCCTTTCGCATGGAACTGCCTCCGCCATTCCCGCCTCTAATCGAAGCCCCCTTGCCGGAGGAGTTTGAGGTAACTATTTTTGAACTTTATGGTAAGACAATACTAGATTCTTGACTTTTTGCAAAAATTCCTTCATTATTAACAGGATTGTTTCTAATGGAGGAGATTTTTATGTTATATGGTCTTTTGGCTTTGATTGGATTGATTGCAGTAGTTATAATAGTTATCAGAATACTCTAAAGGCTCTTCCGGCCCGGGTGTTTAACGCTTCGTTATTCTATCATACAATTTGCTGCAAATATATGGATAATTCCTCAAAAGTACTATTCACATTTTAAGTAGAATATGATAATTTATACGAGAATAACGAAAAAATACTCTAGGATTTAAAGCATAATTCATGCCGGTGCCGTATAAGGGGAGGGAGATTTTTATGGCAAAGAATACGGAAGAGAAAGCGAAGGTTAATCCTTTAACTTCAGCAGAAGAGAAAGAAAAGGCTCTGGAAGCGGCAAGGCTCCAAATCGAGAAACAGTATGGTCAAGGTTCTCTGATTAAACTCGGGGCAGGGACGGTTGCAGGGATCGAAGTCGTTCCTTCGGGATCCATCCTGCTAGATGAGGCCCTGGGTATAGGCGGCTATCCGCGGGGCAGAATCATTGAGATATTTGGCCCTGAATCCTCGGGGAAAACCACTCTGGCCCTTCATGCAGTTGCTGAAGCGCAGAAACTTGGCGGGATTGCTGCCTTTGTTGACGCGGAGCATGCCCTTGACCCCATATATGCAAAGAATCTCGGGGTAAACATCGAGGATCTTTGGGTATCCCAGCCTGATTCCGGTGAGCAGGCCCTTGAAATCGCAGAAAGCCTTGTACGCTCGGGCGCAGTAGACGTAATAGTCGTTGACTCCGTTGCGGCACTTACCCCCCAGTCGGAAATTGACGGTGACATGGGTGACGCGCAGATGGGCCTCCAGGCCCGCCTAATGAGCCAGGCAATGCGCAAACTTACTGCAATTATTGGCAAATCGAGGGCCATCATCATCTTTATTAATCAGGTTCGCATGAAAATCGGCATAATGTTCGGGAATCCTGAAACAACAACCGGTGGGAATGCTCTCAAGTTCTATTCATCCGTGCGCCTTGATGTTCGGAAAATCGAAACGATAGAAGCGGGGAAGGATACCGATGCAATCGGAAACAGGGTTAAGGTAAAGGTCGTAAAGAATAAGGTCGCGCCTCCTTTCAGGAAGGCTGAGCTTGATATTATCTTCGGTAAGGGTATCTCTGCCGCAGGAAGCCTTCTTGACGGAGCAGTAAAGCATAATATTATTGATAAGAGGGGTGCCTGGTATTCCTACGGTGAAGAAAAAGTAGGGCAGGGCAGGGACAGTGCAAGGGACTATCTTGTGCAGAATGCTGATTTTGCCTTAGAAATCGAGCAGAAGCTGCGGAAGATCATGTTCCCGGGCAGGGAGTTCCCGAACCAAGGCTCAGGAAAGAGCGGAGCAGGGCAAAAGTCCCCTCCAAAAGAATTTCCAAAGGAAACTGCAAAGGAGCTATCCAAGGATGCTTCCAAAACCGCTTCCAAAGAAGAGCAGGAAATTTTCGCAGTTGAAACAGAAAGCGGTAAATAATTAGCCGCAATGCTTTCTTCCTTACCTTTAAAAAGCATTAAGATCATCGACGGGTTTTGGCAGGAGCGCATCCGCATAGCAAGAGAAGTTTCAATCGATTATATGTGGAAGGCATTAAACGATGAAATCCCTGACATTCCGCCAAGCGGCTGCATACGCAATTTTAGGATTGCCTGCGGAATGGAAGAAGGCGAGTTTACCGGCTATCAATTCCAGGACTCTGACCTTTATAAATGGCTAGAGGCTGTTGCCTACTCTCTTGAATCCCACCCTGATAAAGAATTGGAAAATCGCGCAGATTCTGTTATCACCTTAATTGAAAAAGCTCAAAACGCTGACGGGTATATCAACACCTTCTATAAAGTGAAGAAAGGCATGGAAAATAGGTGGACCGATCTCTGCCATGCCCATGAAATGTACTGTGTCGGCCATCTTATTGAAGCTGCAGTCGCATATTTTACTGCAACAGGTAAAGACAGTTTATTGAATGTTGCAAAAAAGGCAGCAGATCATATTGATAATTTATTTGGCCCTGAGACCGGGAAAAAACGGGGTTACCCGGGGCATCAGGAAATCGAACTCGCACTTGTAAAACTCTATAGGTTAACAGGAGAAAAGCGCTATCTGGATTTGGCACATTTTCTCCTTGATGAGCGCGGGAGGGAGCCAAACTATTTTGAGCAGGAAAGGCTCGCTCGCTCCGAAGAGGAAAGAAGACATACAAACTTTTATCGGAATCATGGGGTATTAAACTATTCCTATCAGCAGGCGCATGTGCCTGTTTACGAGCAAAGTGAGGCCGTAGGACATGCAGTACGTGCAGTTTACATGCTTACGGGAATGGCTGATGTCGGCGGGGAAATGTCTCCAATAATGCTGTCAGCTGCAAAAACCCTTTATAGAAATATCGTTGATACCCAAATGTATATCACGGGCGGCATCGGCTCGATGGGTGACGGTGAAGCCTTCACCTTTCCCTATGACATTCCTAACGACATAATGTATACAGAGACCTGTGCTTCCATCGGTTTGATGATGGCTTCACTCCGTCTTCTTAATATCGAGCAAAGGGCCGAGTATGCAGATGTGATGGAAAAAGCGCTTTATAATAATGTCCTTGCAGGGGTTTCTTTGGCAGGGACTGAGTATTTTTATGTTAACCCGTTAGAAGTTTGGCCCGAGCGCAGTAAGCGTCGTCATGACTATAAGTGGATTAAGCCGAAACGTCAGGGCTGGTACGGCTGTGCATGCTGTCCCCCGAATGTCCTTAGAACCCTGCTCGGCCTCGGGCAGTATATTTATTCATATGATAAGGATGATAGTATTTATGTAAATCTCTTTATTGCTTCCACAGTGGAGTTTGAGATTGCAGGGCAAAACGTAAAGCTCACCCAAAACTGTGACTATCCCAATAGCGGTAAAATAGAATTTTTAATTTCAGTTTTAAAACCTATCGAATTCACTCTTTATATTCGCATCCCGGGCTTCTGTACGAATGTGACTCTGCTTGTATGCGGAGAAAAATCGGATTTAAATAATTCAATCAAAAACGGATATGCCTGCATTAAGCGTGTCTTTAATGCAGGCGACACAATTAAATTAACTCTGCCAATGGAGGCTGAGTTTACTTACTGCGATGACCGGGTTCCGTATAACGCGGGCAAGGCAGCAATACAGAGGGGCCCCCTGATTTATTGCGCAGAGGAAGTTGATAATGGCGCTCAGTTATGGAATTTATCCCTTGATGAATCAGCGCCAATACAAGAAAATGCATCGATAGAATTGCCGAGTTCATCCATTGCTCTGACTGCCCGCGGGTACCGTTCAGCCTCTAGAGGAGAAACCCTTTATCCTCTAGTGAAACCTGAGAGTATAGAACAGACCATCACCTTAGTGCCATACTTCATTTGGGGAAATAGGGGAGTGGGAGAAATGGCTGTTTGGCATAGGACTAACTAATCGAAGCCTAAACTATTTGAATCAGCTCCTTACCTGATTTAAACAGAGAGACACAGCCGTCTTTACTTAAAATAACCGTATCCTCGATACGTACCCCGCCAAAGCCTTCGATGTAGATCCCGGGTTCTATCGTAAAGACCATATTTTCTTCTAAAATAAAGTCCTTACCGGACTTTGAAAGGAATACACCATCGTCAAAACCGTGACCAAGGCCGTGGTTAAAATACTCGCCATACCCTGCTTCATCGATTATATTACGCGCAATTTCATCCCCTGCCTTCCCTGTCATGCCTGCTTTGATTCCTTTTAGAGCGGCCTCTTGGGCACGTAGGACTGCATCATAGATCTGCCTATGCTTCTCGCTCGCCTTCCCTATGACGACCGTGCGTGTAAAATCACTTGTATAGCCGTTAAGGACAAAGCCCATATCAACCGTGACAAAATCCCCGTTTTCAAGACGCTTTTCCGATGGCCGCCCATGGGGCATACTTGAGCGAGCCCCCGATACGACTATCGGGAGGAAGGAAGTGGTATCAGCCCCTAGTTCCATCATGGAAATGAGTATTTTAGCCTCAACTTCTTTTTCGGTGACTCCCACTTTTATTACAGGAAGAACGCGCTTCCAGATTTCATCGGTAATAGTGCATACCTTCCGGTATTGAATGAGATCTTCTTGAGTTTTCTTCTGTTTGCATTTGTTTATAAGCTCAGTCCCGTAAACAAACTCTGTGTTTGGAAGTTTTGACTTTAGCCCTGCAAGCTCTTTTACGCTTAGGAAGTTTTCCTCGAAGGCCATCTTTTTATAGCCCTTATCGACAAAGAGTTGCCCAAGGCTCGCCATATAGTCGCTTTCATATTTAACGATGGTAATGCTTTCCTTATCGTCAGCCTCCGCTACAGCATGCTCATAGTTCATCCTGCTTACAAAAAGCTTCACCCCCGTATTATCAACAAGTACCTGCCCATCCATTTTAGAGGAAATACCCCTATATCCCGTGAATAATTGCCTTGTAAAGGGTTTATTCGTTATAAAGGCATCAATCCCGTTTTCATTCAGCAATTTGATGAAGTTTTTTACACTTTCTCTCATTTGTATACACCACCCCAGCATAAAAATAGCGCAAATTTTCAAAAAAGTCAAGTAGACCATTGTAATAGAATGTGGGCCTTTCCTATGGCAGCATTATGGACAGAATGATATTATTATACCTGTAAGGAGAAAACACTATGGAATGGAATTTTAACGATGGACTTAAGGCACTTACTCACATGAAAATGCGCTATTCTTGCAGATCCTTTGAGGATAAACCAATCCCCGAGGAGCTATTAAGAAATATCTTGGAAACGGGTTTGGCTGCAGCCAGCGGCGGTAATATTCAACCTGTTTCAATGGTTGTTATTTCTGACAAGGAAATTAACAATGAGATTTTCAACATGTACAGGCAGCCCTTTATCAAGATGGCAGCAATTAACATAGTCTTTCTATTGGACCTGCACAGGATGAGCATATTGGCTAAGCATGAAAAGGCCCCCTATACCTGTAATGACAGCTATATGCACTATCTGATTGGGATAGAAGATGTAATGTGTACAGCCCAGACCATAGAAACAGCGGTGCATCTGTGCGGCCTTGGTTCTTGTTATGTGGGGTCAGTTAATCATGGGGCACCGAAATTGGTTGAATTACTTAACTTAAACGAAATGACCTTTCCTGTATTAATGTTGAGTATTGGTTATCCAAAAGATTCACCTACTATAGCACCAAAGTTGAAGTTTGACATGATGGTACACATGAATAAATACAGGAAGCAGAGTGATGAGGAGATACTTGAAGGCTACAAGGAAAAGTATGGAAGTACCGAAGTGCCTTTGCCGACAGAAGAGCCTATGAGAGGAGAAGCCCTCGAAAGATTTAAGAGAGCATTAAGAACCACCTATTCGGAAGAAGAAAGCGAAGCCATTATAAAAAAAGCAGACGAAAACGGTTTTATTAACCGTACCCAAAGGCAATTCGGACTGCATTATAATGCGCACGATATGCGCAAGGGCGGTGAAGAAATCATAAAGGACCTGGAAAACCAAAAGATCACGCCATTTTATAGGAAGAGCTAAAAAG
>WRKT01000019.1 GCA_009777995.1 Treponema sp.
GTATACATCTCGGTGATACAGGGTTTAAAACTTTCAGCGAACTCATAATCCGTAGGTCCTGTGTTCAAGGCCACAAGGGCCTTGGCTCTTCGGGTCAAGTCACAGAAGGCCCATAGTGTTAATTCTTTACGTTGTAGGGAGTTAGAAGTGAAGATACCTCAATGGATGATTTAATAAGTCGAATAACAGAAAAACTGGAAATAATGGCAGTTCTCATGGACGAAAGGGAGTTCACAAAAGAAGAATACAGAAAGGTTTTCCCTCAAGGAACAGTAACCACTCCCATCGGAGAAGTAAAAATAGGTAAAAACCAGTTTGAAAAAATGGCAGATAAGGATAAGGGTAAGCGGAAGGGGCTTATTGGAGCAATGTGGCAGACCTTGTCCGACCCTATAATCATTATACAGGAAGAAAAAGAAGGGAGAGGAGCTTACCTTTTTATCAAATCATTTAAGAAAGATGAAAAAACAAGCATCATCGTCTCAGTAGTAGTCACTATAGAAAAAAGTAAAATAGCTATCTCAACTTATAAGCGTAAAAAACAGGAGATGCTTAAAAAAATAAAAACGGCTGGCGTCATGACTTATGAAAAAAGCCACGGGGCCAGCCCAACGAACGGAGTTTAACCCGCCATCTTCAATCTAATCTGATTACTTTTTTTTGTCAATACGAAGACTTGATGAAATCTTCACTGCCGAACCGGTCTCTCATTTCTTGTTTCTTCATGAGTCATTTAACCCTCAGTAGGGATAAAAAAACCCGGCCCTTTCGGAGCCGGATTGTGGCAGAGGAGGCTATTTCGGATTTTTCGGACTGAAGTCCGCGTCCGTTGCCGCCTCCCCTAGTGGCATTGTAAATATACTTTATTTTCGACATTTTATCAAACGGAAAAAACATCAATGTATATCCCAAAAACCAGTTTTTATAGAGCCCATTATATAAAAAAGTGGTACCTAAAACTGGTTCTCTATACTCCTCAGTAGGCCAAAATACCTCAAAATTTGCAAAAATCTCTTGCAATTCCCCTGATTCCATGGAAAAATAGGCTTGTATATCTCTCGGTGATACAGGGTTTAAAGGTTTCGGCCTACTCATAATCCGTAGGTCCTGTGTTCAAGTCACAGAAGGCCCAAATAATGAATTTTGACGTGGAATTTGAACAAGAAGACGATGGACGCTGGATAGCTGAAATACCAGAAATCCCTGGAGCCCTTGCCTATGGAGTCACCCCGTTACAAGCAGGGGCAAGAGTACGGGCTTTGGCTTTGAGTGTTTTAGCAGATCGACTGGAGAATGCAGACTCTGGCTTTCTAATAAAGAGTTAATATTCAGCATTTTATTTCTTCTGCTTTTTAATCTCCTGTAAATCAGGTAAAACCATTCCCGCAGGCAATTTTAAATTTACCAAATCTTTGGTTGTAATAGCAATTGCAATGTCTCTTATATTTCCAATTTCCAGTTTGATTGGATCGGTACTATCAACAAGCAACCCCAGTTTATCTCCATTCTCATCAATTTTTATAGTATGACTATCCAATAAGGCCACCGCCATCCTTAATTCACTTTGCCATGCATAACCTTTTCCTTTCCAGAAGATGCCAAAATCTCCAAAATCTTTTGATATATCATAATATGAAACTTCTTTCATATCAAAATTGACATTATCTCCAAATCTGTTAAACAACCCTTGTACCACTCTTTGCGTAAATTCTTTGCCATTACGAATTATCACTGCTGTGTCACCGAAATTCTTGATTCTTTCATCTGGACGTTCGAATTCCTTTTTGCTTGCGTTATATGTTAGACAATACATACAATAGATTTTAAAGAACTGTAAGTCTTCATCAATGTACCAAAAATTTTGAACAATATCTTTCTCTTCTTGTGAAAAAGCGTTATTAAAAAAGGAATCCCCTATTTTTGGATTAATATTCCTTAGCATGCCCTCATTAATATCACCTCTAAATGAGTTGTCCATTATTCTAAAATCATAAATTGAACGCATGAAAACAGAACCATCTAAAAGTTTTTCTGCCCATTGCTTTTCCAAAATTTTTACAGGTAAGCAGAACCTAGTATCTTGTGTCAACATTTAGAGTACTATCCTTGCGATTTAGGCAACCACCCTGCAGGAGCATTAATAACTTTGCCATTGTAGGTAACTTGCTCCGGTAGAAGTGATTTTTTTAGGTCTTTCGTCTGAATTTTCTTGAAAAAATCAGCATTTCGTTTAAGGTGCATAGCAGACTGTCCTTTTGGAACGATTATACCAATTTTCTTGTCGGGGCAGAGCTGTTTTAATTTTGTAGTTATCGGGGCAAGGTCACTGTCGCCTGACAGAATAAGGGCAGTATCAAACAAACCTGCTACTGCATCAGCTAGTAAGGTAATGGCTATGTTAATATCGGTCTTTTTTTCCTCATGTGACAGATAACGGCTTAGGCATTTGGGGCATTTACGTTCACGAACTGAAAACTTACCTAAAATATCCTTTACCCCTACGGTGCGTAGTGCATGAATGTACAAAAGGTGATTTTTTGCGCGTTCAGGTATCCAAGTTGTAAGAGCAGAAAAGTAATATACGGTCTGAATTTCCTCTTTTTTGGGATTGATCAGGCGTTTAGAAAGTTCCAATAGATCGAGCCATCGGCAATCAGGGTGAGTGTGCTGTAAGGTGCTATGATAGAGGTTAAAGCCGTCAATATAAACATTAACCTTTGCCTTTGTCATGCGGACGGCTCCTGATAACCCTACACTGCTTGAGGCTAGGGCAAAAAAAATGCCGAACACACTGTTCGGCGGGGCAAGCATCAATAGTGCTTGCGGGTACACCTTATTATACGGCAAAATTTTTCTGGAAGTCAAGCGTTTATTTAAGTCTATAAGTCAAAAAAAGTGGTATATAAATGTGGTACATAGAAATAGTTCTCTATAATCCTCAGTAGGCCGAAATACCTCAAAATTTGCCAAAATCTCTTGAAACTCCACTGGTTCCATGGTAAAACTGGCTTGTATACATCTCGGTGATACAGGGTTTAAAACTTTCAGCGAACTCATAATCCGTAGGTCCTGTGTTCAAGGCCACAAGGGCCTTGGCTCTTCGGGTCAAGTCACAGAAGGCCCATAGTGTTGGTTTTTTTTATATTCAAGTAAAATCAAAATACCTATTGACACGTAATGCGTATTATGCGTATAATAAAACGTAATTTATGCAACTTACATATCCTGCAATTTTCTATAAAGGTGAAGGCGGCTATGCCGTGGAAGTTCCCGATCTCCCCGGTTGTACTAGCGGAGGTGCTTCCCTTGCTGAAGCTATCATAATGGGAACTGATGCTGCTTCAGGATGGATACTCACCGAACTTGAAGATGGGAAACCGGCTCCTAAATCAAGTCTGATAGAGGACATTCGCCCTGAAGCCGGTGGTTTTGTCAGCATGCTGGTACTAGACATGGATGCTTACGCAGAGAAGTATGGTAATAAAGCTGTACGAAAAAACCTGACTATCCCTGCATGGCTTAATACTTTTGCTGAAGAAAAACACATCAATTTCTCTCAAGTTCTACAAGATTCTCTTATTGCATTGTACCGGAAAGAAATTAGAGCTTCTTAATTTAGAAAATGATAAATGAATTTTGACGTAGAATTTGAACAAGAAGACGATGGACGCCTCCACATAAGCAGAACTAGGCTATTTCCAAGTTGGTTATGGATATAGCCTAAAAATAAGCCATTCCCATAAAAAAGCTCAGAATGCCCCCCCGAATTGCTGTTTTCGCAGTTCTGCTTTTGATAATATTTCTTTTACTCTGTTCTGTAAGACTGTCATATTGCAGGGCTTGGTAATGTAATCGAATATCCCCAGTTCGTATGCCTTTTCTATTGTACTCTCATCGTCCAGTGATGAATAAAAGATTATTGGGGTAAATTCTAACTCGGCTATATTTTGGATATTTTCATACACAACCCAACCGTCCATTTCAGGCATCATAATATCGAGCAGAATTAGGTCGGGAATGATTTGCTTCTTATTTAGAAATTCCAATGCATCTTTTCCGGATTTTACCATAAAAACTTCATATTCATCTTTAAGTGCTGTTTTAGTGATATGAAGATGTACCTGATCATCATCAACCAAAAGTATATTTTTTCTGGAACTAATGTCTCCAACCACTTTGCTACTCCCGGCTTCGGTTTTTACAGTATGAAAACAAAATCATGCACGGCATCGTACTATGGAAATTGCATTCTGTCAATATATTTTTTATAGGGCCTTTAGCTTGATAAATGATGTTTTTTGTGTTATTTTTATAATGGGTTATTCTATGCTTTTCAAATATCTGGGCACAGCCGCTGCCGAAGGTTTTCCTGCGCTTTTCTGTAATTGTGATGCCTGTAAGCGGGCTTTGAATGCCGGGGGCAGGAATATCAGGGGGCGAAGTGCCGCTCTGCTTGATGGGCATATATTGATAGATTTCCCTGCCGATATGCTTGCCTATAAAATCCGATACAATCTCGATTTAATTAATATAAAATATATTCTCTTTACACATTCACATATCGACCATCTTGCAGCCAATGAACTGTGTTATTATCATCATTGGTATTCAAATCGTGATACTTCCGGTTCCGGTATAACGATTTTTGGAAATGCAAAAGTGCTGCAGCTCATTCAAGATGCCTATAAATTTGACACAGGCAGTATGAACGACAGTATAACATTATGTCAAATTGAGCTGTTTAAGAAAATCGAACTTGGTGAAATAATATTCACTCCCCTTGCGGCAAAGCATGACAGCAAGGAAGAATGTGCAATTTACCTGATTGAAACCAATGAATCAAAGCTCCTTTATGCTAACGATTCAGGCCCCTTGCCGGATACCACTTACAATTTCTTAAAAGGAACACGGCTAGATTTTGTAAGTCTCGATTGTACATGCGGGAAGATATCGGCGGATGGCGGCCACATGGGCTTTCCCGAAAACCTCCTAACAAAAAACAGGTTAATCGAGCAAGGCTCAGCAGATAATACTACTACTTTTATCTCACATCATTTCTCTCATAATGGTTTAGTTACTTATGATGATTTCTCCGGTTTGGCAGCAGGGAGCGGGTTTATTTCATCCTGGGATGGTATGGAGTTGGTTTTATGATGAGCGCCCCGCAGGGCCCCACTGAAAGGTCCCGAACCACTTCCTGTACAGCAGCGAAATGCCGTATCCGCCGAAGATCACGAAGAACCTATCCACGATGTTTATCGGGATGCGCGAAAGAATGGCCGATGCGAGAATAGGTACATTGTTCCGCAGAAGCCCAAGTTTGAAAATATCCTCGGGGAAATGGGGCCTCGGCGTTGTTAAGCTTGTCAGGGTAAAGTCGATAAGCCCCCCGGTAAAACTAACCACGATGCAGACGAGGGCCACCAGGGTCAGAAGCAGGGGAGTAATGCCAATGAACGAAGATACCGCGGGGCTCCTAAGAAAGGCCGCCTCCCTTGCCCCAAGCCATTTTTTATGGAAAAAGCAAATCGTCAAAACCTCTGCAGCAATGCAAAGAGTAAAAACTGCGCTTGCACCCGCAAGCTCTATTTGCCCAAGAATAAAATGATACCTAAAAAAGGTAGTCGCAAGACCCAGCACGAAACCCGTGAAAAGGCCCGGTAGAAGACCGAGGGAAAAGCAAATAGCCGCCGTGAAAACTGTATCCAGGTATAATGGAAGCCCGGCCGTTTGAAATATAATATAACTTAGCAGCCAGTTCCCCATAGCCGATGCTATACAGAAAATCAGTATAATCGGGAACGCAGGCCTCTTTTCATTAATTTGCATAAAATCTTATTGTAAATTCTACCGCATTCAGTTAAATTGTCAAGTAATGAGAATTACAGTAATGGGAATTACAGTAATACCCCGTATTGCTTACAGGATTATCATCATCCTTACTCTTATTATGTTTGGAGTAAGTTGTACCTCAAGCGATTATAGCTCAGTATCCGATATTTCCCGAAGCTGGCTTAACATAAAAATGTACTATAGTACCGCATCTTTTAATGAAGCCGAGTCTGAAGCTCGGTTTGAAAATTTAATCGATAATTTTATTGAAACCCTGGACAGTTTTTTTTCTTCGCCCGTTGCCCATCTATACCGGATTAATATCAGCGGGGAACTCTATATTCAGGAAAACATAATTAATGCAATAAGCAAACTTAAAGCCGGCATATTATCAGGCGAAACCCATATTATCTATTCGGCAATGCTTGAAATTGACAGCGCTATTTTTCAAATCCAGTCAATCGATACTGATTTTTCCGATATGGGCCAGCTCCGGTATTTTCAGTTATTCTTCTTTTTCGCAATGCTTATCATCATCATTATAATGGTTTTATTCATCCTTTCTATAAGACTTATTAAATCCGAAACCCGAATGAAGGAAACCCTTGCCCTATCAAAGGAAACCATAATAATTTTAGAGCAGGAAAGGGAGAGGATCGCCCGCGAACTCCATGATACCGTTGCACAGGACCTTTGGCATCTTTCTTTCCATATCGACAGCATCGGCAAGACCCCTGATCCTGAAACAAGAAGCCGCCTCTGCACAGAAGCTGTAACAGAGCAAAAGGTAATCATGCAGAAAATCAGAGATATCTGCAATTCTCTAATTCCCCCGGATTTCAAGAATAGGGGGCTTGAAAACGCCCTTCAGAGCCTCTGTCATGACTTCCTGCAGCATACGAAGATTGAATGTCATCTCGTAATTCAAAAAGGTTTAGAACTCAAATCTCTCGATATCGACACACAACTTCAGATTTTCCGAATCGTGCAGGAATGTCTCATAAATATAAGGAAGCACTCAGGCGCAGATGAAGTCTCTGTGCTTGTCCATACCCGCGATAAGGAAACCCTGGTAATCAGCATTTCAGATAACGGCAGAGGTTTCACAGCTCCCGGCAGAGATTCCTTCGCATCTTTACGCGAAGAGGGGAAGTTCGGCCTTTGGAGCATGTACGAGCGCATCGGTTTCATCGGGGGGAAAATGGACTTTGACTGCAGTGTCGGAGAAGGTGCAATCATAACCCTGCAGCTTCCCTTCACGGAGGAGCCGGCATGATTCGTATAGTTTTAATCGATGATCACCCTCTTGCAATTCGCGGAATCGGTGCATGGCTTAGGGGAATCGAACAGGAGGGAAACAGCCGCTTTGCAGTTATTGGGAGTGCAGGAAATCTTGCAGATGCCCGCGGCCTCCTTGAATACCTCGACCCCCTGCCCGATATAATCATCCTCGATCTATCCCTCGGTAAGGAGGATGGCCTTGAGCTTATCCCGATTATTAAAGAGATATGTGATGATAAAAAAACTCCGCCCCCCGGCATCCTTGTATGCTCCATGTACGAGGACCCCTTCCTTGTTCAGCGGGCCATTGATGCGGGCGCTCAAGGGTATGTTTCAAAATCTGAAGAATCAGGAGAAATAATCTCTGCAATTGAAGCAATACTTGCAGGGAAAATCCGGATAAACGAGAAATACAAGATCCCAAGCCCGAATATGTGGAGTTCCCTTACGCGAAGGGAGAATGAAATTGTCACCCTTGTAAGACGCTCGATGAGTAATCCGCAGATTTCCGAGCAGCTCGGGCTGAGCATTCGCACAGTGGAAAATCATCTTGCGCGCATATATGTAAAATTGAACATTTCATCCCGCCGCGAACTCCACGGTCTATAATCTGTATAACCGTGCGTAAATTACTCATGACAGGCCAATCCCATGGGGATACTATCTATAGTAAGGAAAAGTATGTTCATTAAGGTTCTCGCAATACTTTTTACACTACTAGTATTCTCGTGCGAAGAGTATAGCCCCATAGGAACCGTTGACCCTCCGATAACTAAACCGCCCCAGTATTCCCAAGACGGCACTCCAATGGTGGATGTCATTATTAATATGGGTGATATTACCCGCGCCCTTTCTCCAAATCTTGCAAGGAATAGCATCAATTTCTTCGAAGTTTCTTTCAAGTATACCCCGCTCGGCGGAGGCCCTGCCCAATACTTTAGGTCATCCTGGCCTGCAGATCAGGTTGGAAGCATTTCTGTACCCGTAGGCACTTATCATGCTCCGGGCAATGATACCCCGGGCAATAATGCCCCGGGTAATAGCGACGATCTCCCCGATAATACTGCCGTTCTCTTCGCAGGAAGGCTATCCGGCGGTATAAGGTCCCTGCTTGCAGTAGGTGCACTCACCGGTGCGAACGGTAGCGGGGACGCTACCACTATTTCCCTTGATACAACAGCAATGACCTTTAGCCTGACAGCCTTGACGAATAATATTTCAGGTAATGATTCCGACAGCACCTTTCTTATAAGTACCCCGTCCGGTAGCACGATTGAAACACTTACCATAGACGGTGGTTCGGTTCCGGCATACAGCATTCTCACTGCTGATCCTGTCGTTAATATAACCGTAGTTTATGGAATCACGATTCCCCACAGCAATGCCGTTAGGCTCTCAGGCACTTATCAAGGCGCCTTTGTCTCTATCGGGACCCCCGACCCCATTGGAGGCCATCCCCCTGTAACCCCTGAAATAACCGGAGTCGAAATAGTCAGAGGACTCGCAACTTCTCCGGGTGTCCTTCCCATGGGCACGGTTGCGACCGAATCTTGGGTAGAAGGTCATCCCGTTCCAAGGCTTACAGGGGTGTCGGATTCTGAACAGAGTGCTTTTTTGATAAGTCTAAGCTCAGGGCCGGGTCTTAGCATGCTCTACATGCAGGTTCCCGTAAGGGCCTTTATTAACCAGGACCCTTTAAACCGCGGGCTTTTATGGCAAATCCGCGGAGGTTTTAACAATATTGCCCCCGATTTAGGCGACGATTCCATGGGCGGAGCTGTTTTATTGCTTGTTGTTGAAGATGATTAACCCCTCAATCTGCGCTTTCTTAACATAAAGTACATAGAAAAGCCTAATACTGCCAGTAAAATTCCCATGATTAATTGAAAATACATTTTACCCTCCTAATATCCACCGTAAAAAATTCATTTTTATCTAAAATATTTATGCGAAATATAGAATAATGTGCCCGATATGATAAAAAGTGTAACCGTTAGTACAATTTGCATAGCCATATTTAACCCCCAAACCATCCTCTTAAAACATCAATAACGGAAATAATTCCCATTATCCCGGCTCCTGTTGCAATACCATCAAGTACCCTTTTTCCCGCCGATGGTGGCTTACTTATCATTTTAAGCAAGATTATTATTTCGTCAAGCTGTTCAATGATTTTTCTGTTTTCTGTATTGTCCATTTTTACCCGCCTTTACTGTATACGGGGTAAAAACGCGTTTTTGCTTTAAATTTTGGGGAAAAATCGATGAAAATTTACCGGATTAGGCAGCTTTGTTCTATATTATGAAATCGTGCGTGATTTACTCAAGACAGACTAGAAACCGGGGGATAAACTGATTATTGAGGGAAAGTGTTTGCCACTCGGGAGGAGTGCGTTATCTTCCTGAAAAACATATAAGGAGATTTTTTGTATGAATAGAAAGACTTTGTTTGGAATTCTCACGCTGTTTTTCGCACTATTTATGTTTTCATGTGATGGATTTGACATCCCGGAAAACGACCTGCCGAGTGAGGAGCCGATGTTTACGGCAGACGGTACCCCAATGGTCACAATTGACATTGATACAGGTGCAATTAACCGTGCCCTGTCTGAAGGGCTTGCAAGGGGCGGTATAAACTTCTACGAGGTAACTTTCAGGTTTACTTCAGGCACACCGGCAGTAACCGAGTACTACCGCGCATCCTGGCCTGCAGACCGCCAGGGAAGGATATCCATTCCTGTTGGTGAATATGATCTGCCAAGTACTGTTTTCTCTGCAGCACAAGGCGCTCCTACATCAAATCGAAGTATGGCAGTATTATTTGCAGGGCGTGAGTTTGCGGGAACCAGGTCTTTGCTTGCAGTCGGAGTGATCACTGAACTTAGGGATCTAGCAAATAATCCTCAATCGAGTGCACTAAGTACCACTGCAGCGTCTATTGCACTTGACACAAGAACCATCAAGTTCACTCTTTCACCAATTACAAATGATATTAGGCTTCTAAGAGAACATAATACTTTTGTTGTTAGAGGTCCAACTGCACTTGCCGGGGTAAATTATTCAACTCCTTCGGCCCTGCCTCGTCTTGATGTAGGGGGTGGCGCTATGAGACCTGTATTTGATATTCCTATTGGAGTACCGGCTTCTACAACAACAAGTACTGATAGTACTACTAATCTTTCAGTTGTATACGGGCTTCGGGTTCCCTATTCAAATGCTGTAATGATGCTGGTTTCAAGCACTACAGCTGAAGCAGGTGCCGGGTTTTTCATGTCTACAGGTTTCTCAAATGGTATAGATATTGGTGTAGTTGTACCACTTGGATTACCTCATAGAATTGATTTTACCCCTGCCGGGGCAGGCGGTACCCCCACCTTCGGAACCGGTATAGTTCAATTTACACCAGATAATAGTATGATCCCAAGTTTATTACAAACAGCAACTGTAGGTGGTGCTGTCACACCTAGTGGCTTTATGATACCTATCAATACAAGTGCAATGACAGAACCCGGTTTATCAATGCTGAGGATGAATATTCCGGTAAGGGCCATAGGTGGAGATACAGCAAGCCCCGGAATTACTTGGTATATACAGGGCGGCTTTAACAATTTGGAATTTGATGCTGCTTCCGGCACAGGTGCCGGGCAAAGTTCAAATAATGACTCACTTGGCGGTGCAATATTGCTTGGTGTAGGCCCTTACCTGTCAAGGGAATTTATTATTGAGCATATTTGGCCTACTACTCCCTAATTCACATAAAGCATAAAGGAGAATTTTTATGAATAGAAAGACTTTATTTGGAATTATAACGCTGGTTTTTGCGTTGATTATATTTTCCTGCGACGGATTTGATGCACCGCTTGACCACCTAGACCAAGAACCAATGTTCACCGAAGACGGTACCCCAATGGTCACAATTGACATTGATACGAATGCAATTAACCGTGCCCTATCTGAAGAGCTTGCAAGAGGCGGTATAAACTTCTACGAGGTTACTTTTAGGCATACGACAGCAGCAGGAACCAGATACTACCGTGCATCTTGGCCTGCCGACCGCCAGGGAAGGGTATCAATACCTGTTGGGGTTTACGATGCTCCGAACGATACATATGGTACGCCATCTACGAGTGGCAATATGGCTGTGATTTTCGCAGGGCGCGAGTTTGCAGGAACAAGGTCCTTGCTTGCAGTTGGTAGAATCACTCAAATTAGAGATATTAATAATGCTGAACAAACACCTGCACCTACTACAGCTAATGCTGATATTCGACTTGATTCAAGATATATTCAGTTTACTCTTCAGGCAATTACAAATGATATAAGGACTACAAGAGCCCACAATACTTTTTTAATTAGAGGTCCGGTTCCTACTCCTACCGGAATTAGTTACTTCACTCCTGTAAACCTGCCTCAGCTTGATGTTGGCGGGGGAGTAATGAGACCTGTATTTGATATCCCTATCAGAACAACAGGCTCTGCTAATGTTGGTGACAATGCCACCAACCTTTCAGCAGTTTATGGGATTCGTGTTCCCCTCTCAAGTGCTGTCATGATGCTGATGGCATCAGGTACGACAGAATTGGGTCGAAATTATTTCATTACCACCGGGTTTTCAAACGGTATTGATATTGGAGTAGTTGTACCGACAGGACGAGCATATAGAATTGGATTTACAGTTGGAGCGACCCCCAGTTTTGGAACTGCTACATATGGTGAATTTACAGCGACTGAAAATATGATTCCAAGCTTAACACAAGGAACCGGTAATGGCTTCATGATTCCCCTAGATACAAGTTCGACTTCTCTGAATCCGGGTCTATCAATGCTGAGGATGAATATTCCGGTCAGAGCAATAGGCGGCGATGTAAACAGCCCCGGAATTACCTGGTATATACAGGGTGGCTTTAATAACTTGGAATTCGATGCTGCTTCCGGCACAGGTACTACACAAAGTGACGATAATAACTCACTTGGGGGAGCAATTCTACTTGGTGTAGGTCCGTATAGGTCAAGGGTATTTATTATCGAGCCTGATGGCCCCTGATTCGCATAAGGTTTGTCGCATAGTATGAGCCGTTTTACCGGGTTTCTCATAATTTTTCTTCTCGGGTTTTACTATGCGGCATGTGGGCTTCCGATTGGGACAATTGGAGGTTCCGGAGTTAATGAATTCGACGGTCTTCTTGTTGTACCACATAGGGTTTACTATAATATTGGCCAGAATTTTAACAGGAATGCAGACCTTTCTGTATATACGGTTTCAAGAGGTGTCCTTCTTTCAATCTCCACAGGAATTGTCGAAATAGGCTTTATTGCAGACCCATTGGTCCCCGAAGACAAGGTAATTATACCCCTTGATGACCCCTTCCCATTGGATACTACAGGCAGAAAGCTTATCACTGTAACCTATGAAAACTTGGAAGAACAGCATTATTCCATAGAAGTAAGAGACCCACTCGGAATAGGGAATGGAAATGGAAGTAATGGAGGAGGGCAGGGTATAGACATAGTATGGGCACCTTACATTGTTATTGGAAAACAACCTGTTTGGCAGACAAATGTCACCCAAAACGCAATTACAGGGAACCTTTCGGTAGAAGCTCATGTCACCGACGGGAGTACTATTCTGGAAGATTTAACAGAAGAATTGAGCTTCCAGTGGTACCTGATTACCTATTCATACAGTTTAATCAGCATAAGTACCGAAATACCCGGTGCAACAAGCAGTACCTTCACAATTCCTACAAATCTTGAACCCGGTACCCATTATTATTTGGCAGAGGTTAGACTGGAAGATAGTGATACTACGAACCCTGTCCGTTCATTAATATCACGGGTCATCGTTTCAGCCCCTTAAGCCGATACTATATGTATGAAGAGTTTCCTTGCGCTCCTTCTGTTTGGTTTAACTCTTTCCATATCCGCGCAGTCAAATCCGCCCCCGTCTTTTTTCATTAGTCCGATAGAAGGGCAGGGGACAGGACCCGGGGATAATAATTTTATTGTCGTAAATGTTGGGAACGAGATCCGTGCAAGGGACTATATAATAACCAGCTCTGTCTTCGATGCAGAATATGTCATTGCAGGGCGCATCGAGAATGCAGGGGATTATTACGGGGACCCCGAATTATGGGATTCTTTCATTCTAGTCCTTGAGCTTAGAAACCCGGGTACAGGGATGAATTTCCTTGAGCAGCAGCTTGTCTATTCCACTATTGAAGATCTGGGTTATTTCTTCCCCCTTCTAATGCATAATATGATGAGTATGTTTGGGGAATCGCTTGAATCCGGTGCATTTGAGCCGATTGACGATACTTGGAAGAATAAGCATATCTATTTAAGCGCGATTGCCTATTGGACTCCCCGTATTTATATGGGTCTTGATTCATCATTCCATTATAGAAACTTTGGCGGTGCTCTGCTTGCAGAATGGCATTTTACGAATTTTCTTGCATTGAAAGCAGGTGCAGGAATAGCGCCTGAATGGGTAAGGGTTACAAACCAGGAAGGTTATCAGGACCTGATCCTCGAAGTCCCTGTCGCCCTGCAATTCGTCTTTAAGCCTTCGACTCACTTTATGCTCGAACCCTATGGCGGCATTATGCTGAACTTCCCCCTGATGCACCGGATTACTGACCCCTCCCTTATTTCCGCTATGGCAGGCTTTCAATACGGAGTAAAGATGGGCCCGGGTGTTTTCGTGGTAAATCCCCGCCTCTCCATCGATTTAAGACTATCAAGGCTCCATGAATCGGAAAGTACCTATAGGCGCTATCTTATTCACATAGGTCTAGGCTATAAGCTGGGCTTTATCACCCGATAGTGCCTAGTCTTCCGTAATGTTTAATAGTTTATTTAAGAATCCAAGCAGCTCCTTGGAAGCATTATCAATATCATCAAGATACTCCCTTGTTTGGCCCTCTGTATGGGTCAACTTAAGTATCTGTGTCAATCCAACAATTGCATTCATTGGGGTAAGCATATCGTGGCTCATATTTGAAAGGAATTCAAACTTTGCATGACTGCTTTTTTCAGCAATCTCCTTTTCGATTATAAGGTGCATCTGATTAATTATCTTCATTTGATTCTGCACCCGCAATTTTACAATTGCTGAAACAAAGGGCTTTGTTATATAGTCACTTGCACCAAAGGTCAATGCCTTCTCTTCCTCATGCTCGCAATCAATAGCAGTCACAAAAATAACAGGGATCTGTTGGGTTTTAGGAGATTTCTTTAATTCGGCTAAAACGGCATGGCCGTCCATGCCGGGCATAACTATATCAAGGAGAACTACATCAGGCAGATGCTCATTTGCTATCTTAATTCCGTCAGGTCCGTTGGAAGCGGAATATACTTTATAGTCAGGGCCTAAAATATGTGTTAGGGCAACTATATTAAGATTATCATCGTCTACAATAAGCACACTGTTTTTTATTACTTTGTTTTCCATTCTTAATTAATTCCCCTTTCCTTTTAGTTTAATCTTTTCTATCTATCCTTGTCCATTAATGTTTAATTTCAAGTGCAAGCATTGTAATATCATCTGCTTTCTCTGCTCCTTCAGAAAAATATTCAAGCTGCTCTTTTATAAAGGGCAGTAACTCCCTTGGCTGTAAATGAAGGGCTTCGTTCAATACTTCAAGGAGCCGCTCTTCAGTAAATAAGTGTCCGTCATCATTCATTGCTTCGGTTACACCGTCTGTATATAGATATAGGAGATCTCCCGGCTCCAATAATATTTCTTCTTCCCTATACTCAGCGTCATTTTCCCAACCGAGTATTGAACAAGGTTCAGTTCTTAGAAATGAATAGTTCTTCCCCGGTTTTTTAATTAAGGGCGGATTATGACCTGCATTTACAAAATTAAGCCTGCCGCTTGGTATATTATAGTAGCCAATGAATGCAGTAACAAACATTGCAGCTTCATTATTTTCGCAGAGCATTTTATTTACTGCATCAAAAACTTCGCAGGGGCTCGTTGAAGAAAATGCCTTATTTGAAATTAATGTTTTTGTTATAACCATGAAGAGTGCGGCAGGAACGCCCTTCCCTGAAACATCTGCAATTATGACTACAAGATTGTCTTTATCTATCATAAAAAAGTCATAAAAATCTCCGCCAACTTCCTTTGCCGGGTGCATTGTGGCATATAGGTCGAACTCGGTTCTGTCGGGGAATGCAGGAAAAATACATGGAAGGATTCCTGCCTGTATCTCTGCTGCAATATTTAGCTCAGAGCTTATTCTTTCCTTCTCGGCATAGGTCTTTGTATAAATCTCGATGGATTCCTGTAAGTCGGCAGTCATCTTATTAAATGCCCTTGCGAAAATTCCAAGCTCATCATTTGAAACAATATCAACACGCATATCAAGATTGTTTAAAGAAACCCTTGTAACGCCTGTTATCAATTTTCTAATCGGTTTATATATAATTTTGGAAACAAGGAAATAGGCAAGGCAGAGTATTATCATCATTATAATTAATAAGATCATTGTAAACTGTGTGTTTAGGCGATCTGTTTCCAAAAACAGCTCGTCAACAGGGGCATAAACCAGAAGATACCAGTCATTCTCCATTACCTTGTTTAGAGACAGGTACTCGATACCGTTAATAAATACAAATGAGGCGGTAATATTATAGTCGCTCTGCCAGGTTCTGCTTGTCGAATAGATAAGCTCATTGATACGCCCCATCGCGGTATGTACCGGTATTACTCTGTTAAAAAAATCGATGTATATAAAGGTATTTGACATTATCATATCAGACTCAGAATCGTATAGTAAGAAGATGCTGTTTTCAGTAGGTTTTATGTCGGATAACGAAAGTAATAGCTCATCAAGGTTTATGGTACTCTGCCCCGAATCGGAAAATGCCTTATTTGCCCTTTCTGCCTTTAATTCAACAAGTTTCCTGATGCCGTCGAGGCGCTGTCTTCTATAACTCGTTGTAATTATTGTTGAATAAATTGCAAAGGCCGCAGCCATAGAGGATAGTAGAATAAGGAAAATGGCAAGCAATTTGGTCTTTATAGAGTACATTCATCCCCTTATAGCGGATTATATCATGAAAATATGTAAGTTGTCATGAGTAAATACGCACGGGTTTCTATTTTTTGGATTTTTATTATATAATAGAAGAATGAAGGATATTAAAGTTGGTATAATCGAGAAGCTGGGATATGGTTCAATCCATCTTTCAGCAAACCTGCTTGTAAGCTTCGTGAACATGCTCATCCTGTTCTACTTCACGGATGTCTTCGGTATTTCGCCTGCGGTGGCAGGTGCCGTTATTGCCTTCGGCCTAATTTGGGACGGGATAAATGATCCCCTGATTGCCCATTACGGGGATAATCATCGTTTCAAGAACGGGGAACGTTCAAGGCCATATATGCTCTACTTCTGCATGCCCCTTGCAATAGCCACTGTCCTTATGTTCAGCCCTTTTGCCCTGTCCCAGAACATGAAAGTGGCTTATATCATCTTGATTTATCTCATTTTTTATTCTTTTACCACCTTTTGGAGGCTCCCGGGCTTTACCATGCAGACCCTTGCAACGCCTGACTTGAAAGATCGCCTGAGTATAAATGTCTTTGTTTCAGGCGGTGCCACTATCGGAGCGATGCTCGCAGGCGTCATGTGCTGGCCCCTTGTTAGGCTCTTTTCGGGCCTTGACTCAGGGGGAGAGATGCTTAACCCCGAGCGGGGCTTCCCAATGACCGCGGGGGTAATCGGGCTCATCATTATTGGAACCTCAATTTTCAGCTATTTTAACTCAAAGGAAAGGGTGTTCCCAAGGCAATCCAATGAAGAAAAGATAAGCATTCTTGGGTCTTTTAAGATTGCCATTAAAGACCATAATTTCCGCTGGAATACTGCTTTCTCGACCCTCTATTTTTCTAATAATACCCTTATGATGGCCACCCTTGTGTATTATTGCACCTATGTCTATAGGAGGCCTGCTGCGGCGACCATGATTATGGCCGTTTTCGCAATCGGCTCCCTCCTTGCCCTGCCTTTCATTAAAAAGATAGACCTGGTAATCGGAAGAAGAAAGGCGATGATGCTTGGCGGTCTTTTGGTTTTCATAGGTAAAATCCCATTTGTTATTTTTCCATATAATATGACAACCATGTATATAGCTGCACTTACAATGGGTTTATCGGTGGCTCTTAATATCGTTACATTCAGTACCACAAGGGCGGAAGTTGCAGACCATATTGAGTATGTTAATAATCGCAGGATCGACAGCATGGTTGTAAACTTCATGGGCTTCATAAATAAGTGCGGGACTTCTCTTACAACACTTGCAATAGGGCTTATCTTGCAGTTTACGGGTTATGATGCAAGCTTAGCCGAGCAGAGTCATTCTGTAATTATTGCGATGGTCATTATCGTGGGCTGGACTTCGATGGCAGTATCTCTTCTAATGATCTTATGCGGCTCTAGGATTAACATTGAAGATGTCGTAAAGGAAATGAAAGAGGCAAAGTATCATAGCTGATTTATCAGCACTAATACTAGCCTTTAATTCCTTCCCTTGCCATCCCTGTGACAATATGTTTGCGTGCAAATATGAATAGGATTATCATCGGCAGTACCACTATCGTTGCTCCTGCCATCAGCCTTTCGTACCGTACACCTCCCTCTGTTATAAAGGCGTAGAGCCCGAAGGGCAGGGTGCGATTATTTGTTGAGTTAATAATTAACAGGGGCCAGATAAAGGAGTTCCAGCTTACAATTGCATTTAATAGCATAATCGTAGCAATTGCCGAGAAGGACATCGGCACCATTATCCTCCACATATAAAGCCAATTGCTTGCACCATCAACCCTTGCAGAATAGTAAAGGCTGTCGGGAATACTTAGAAAACTATTGCGAAGTATATATGTATAAAAGATGCTTGAAGTAAATGGCAGGATAAGGGCAATTATATTGTCGTTAAGCCTTAGCGAGACAATCGTGCTATAGTTTGTTATGATTAGCATTTCGAAGGGTATCATCATTAATGATAATAAAAGTACAAAAACAATGTCCCTGCCGGGGAACTTTAATCTTGAAAAAGCGAAGGCTGCAAGTACTGTGGTAAAGCCTGTAAGAATTACACAGCTAAGGGTTACAAAAAGGGAATTGAGAAAGTACCGGCCAAATGGTGCTGTTCTGAATGCATAGATATAGTTCTCGAATGTAAGGACTTCAGGGAATAGGGTGGGGGGAGTTGAGTTAACTTCGACAGCAGTTTTTAAACTGGAAATTATCATCCAGAAAAACGGGAAGATTACCAAAATGGAGCCGATTACAAGAGAAAAATAAATAATTGTTTTTTTCATTGCCGGGTCTCCTTAATAATGCTTCCATTTGCGCTGGATAAATAATTGCAAAAGTGTAAATGCAAAAACTATAAGAAAGAGTATAACTGCCGATGCTGCTGCAGGGCCGAGCCTCCATCTAATATAAAAGGCCTCGTATAAATAAAACACTACAGTGTATAAGGAATGCCCGGGGCCCGGCCTTCCGTTAAAGAGCGGGAAAAGTTCCATGAATACTTTTGAGGTTGAAATAACATTAATAATAAGCACAAGGCCGATTGTCGGTGCAAGGAGGGGCAGGGTAATTTTTGAAAAGATCAGCCATTCTCTTGCTCCGTCTACTTTTGCCGCAACACTATACTGGGGGTTAACACTTTGAAGGCCCGAAAGGATAATTATTATTGTGAAAGGCATTGTGCTCCATATTCCGTAAATAATAAGTGAAGTAAGAGCATAATTGGGATGACTGAGCCATTGAATCGGGCTTATTCCAAAGACGGAGAGCAGGAAGTTGAAAAGCCCATAGTCAAAATTATAAAGCCATCTCCAGACAAGTCCGACTGCAACTATACTCGTTACCATAGGGAGGAAAAAGGAAGTTTGAAAAAGGCTTCGAAGGCGGGTTTTTATGTTCAGCATCATTGCAAAGTAAAGTGAAAGCACCGTTGATATTGGTACTACAAACAATACATAGAGGCTCGTATTTCGAAGAGCGTTTGTAAAGTTCCTGTCTTCAAAAATGAATCTATAGTTTGCAAGACCGAACCCGTCGCTCCTGCCCGAGAGCATCTGATAATTTTCCCTGAATGATAGAATTAAAACATTAATAAAGGGATATATCGTAAAAATTGCAAGCCCTATAAAAAACGGAAGCAGGAATAAGACGGGGTCCTTCCATGTAAGGAATAGGCCGCTTACCCTTAGGTTTTTTAGCTTTTCCCTCATGCGTACCTTTCCCCTGTTTCCTTATCAAAAAGAAAGACACCCTTATCCTTAAAGGAGAGCTTTACTTCCTTGCCTGCTTCAATACCACTGCTCTCTTCGATAAAGGCTCTGAACTCTCCGCCCTCATGGTTAAAGTGGGCAAGATTGTCTCTTCCCATTATATAGACTTCATCCACAATGGCTGTAAAATCTTCATTCTCCTTTACAGGCCTTAGGCCCTCGGCTCTGAAGGCCAGAACAAGGTCCCTTCCTTCAGGGGCATTTCCCTTATTCGGAATGCGAATGTTTTTATTGTTTGTGTAAAATAGGCCGTCTCTTATAATCCCTGACAAATGGTTGATTGTCGGTGTTCCGATAAACCCCGCAGTAAAAAGGTCTACAGGGTTATCATATAATTCTCTGGGGCTGGCGTATTGGTGAACTTCACCTAATTGTAATAATGCGACCTTGTCAGAAATACTTGCAGCCTCTTCCTGATCGTGGGTAACAAAAACGGTGGTAATGCCCGTATCCTTCTGAACCCTGCGAATCTCCTCCCTCATCTCTATGCGAAGCCTCGCATCCAGATTGCTCAAAGGCTCGTCAAGGAGCAAGATGCTTGGCTCTTTGGAAAGCGCCCTTGCAATTGCAACCCTCTGCTGCTGCCCCCCTGAAAGCTGCCCCGGCTTCCTTGCAAGCAAATCCTTAACACGAACCAGCTCTGCAAACTTCTCTGCAATTTCTTTCCGTTCTTTCTTTGGTACTTTTTTTACCATTAGGGGAAAGGAAATATTTTCGAGCACAGTCATGTGGGGATATAGGGCATAGTTCTGGAAAACCAGCCCGACACCCCTTTTATCGGGGGTAAGGTTAGTGACATCCTTATTATCAAAGAGGATCCTCCCCGATGTCACGGGAAGAATGCCTGAGATGAGATTCAGGATGGTTGTTTTTCCGCAGCCGCTTGGCCCGAGCAGGGCCACCAGCTTTCCGCTGTCAAAGGTAAGGGACACATCCCGCACCGCAACTACGGTGCCGAAGTCCTTTCTAATTTTCTCAAGGGTTATTTCCATTGTTATCCCTCTATTAAGTCTTCAAGTACTTTTCCGTCTGTGCCGGTCATATTAAGCCCGAGCATGCGCGCCATTGTTGGTGCTTCATCTACCATCTTGGCTTTTTCGATGATGGCTCCCTTTTTTACACGAGGTCCAAAGGCCATAAAGGTGGTGGTTTCCACGCGATCGGGCAGACCTCCGTGTGAACCTCTTCCTATATGCTTATGGCCGGGTATCTTTTCTTTGAAAATATCCGGCTCTTTAAGACCCTCCCAAAAGCTCAAATTGCGTCTGCTTTCAATTACAAAATCAAAGGGACCTGTCAGGCCGAACTGCTTCTCCGCCGTTTCCTTATCGAATACATGGGCAAGCTGAATAGTCGGGTCATCTGCAAGGGAGAGCAGGAAGTCATGAACACGGCGGTACATTTCCTTGTCTTCGGGGTTTGACAGCTCAATCCAGGCTGACATTCCAAGTGAATGACAAAGAGCATCGTAACTGATAAGCTCATTGTTTTCGTTTACCCGGATAAAGCCCTTGTCGCGGAGGAGGATGTTCATGTTTAAGACATCCTCAACGTCAGTCTGTCCGTGATCTCCCATTATTACGAAATTGGTATTCTCGTAGTCCCCGTAGCGCCTGACACATTCAAGCAATACGCCGAATTCTTCGTTATGGCGGCGGAGCTGTTCGCTTGCTTCTTCACTGTATACTCCATACATGTGGCGGGCGCTGTCAAGATCGCACATCTTTACAAGCATTACATCCGGCTGACCAAAGTCCCTTAAAAGATCAGGGGCTATAGACATAGTATAATGGTCAAGGCTCCTGCCTTCACCCATCTGGAATCTTCCGTACTTCCACCAATACTGTTCCATAAGTTTCTTCGTTGCAGTGTCTCGCAGATAGGGCTCAGGTTCCCAGCCCTTATAATTATACGGAACTATCATCGGCATATTAAAGTTGTAATCTGCACCGCCACTTACAGGCCAGCTTATGGAGCAAGTGCTATACCCCGCTTCCCTTGCAAAATCAAGGAGGGTTGGCGCCTTTACATCAGCTTTCATGCAGAACCAGGGGCTTTGCAGTTTACCTCGTTTAACGTCTTCGTTTTGAGGTATCCCGTGCTTATTAACATAAGTCCCTGTAAGGATGGAAGTGTGGCAGGTATATGTCATTGTCGGGTAGACAGGCTCTATCACCCTGACATAAGCGCCCCTTTCAAAGAAGGGCGCAAAATGTTTCAGGGTCTTCATCTGTTCTATGTCACAGGTACAAAGAGCATCAATGTTGAAAACTAGGAGCTTTTTTTTGCTCACTGTGATCTAAGCTCCTGGTTTGAGGCTCTTTCCGCTTCGGCAAGTGCCTGTGTAGGAGTCATAAGACCGAGGGAAGCAACTTCCATCATCTTATCAATTTCTGTGCGAACCATTGCTGCACCGGGAATGCTCGGAAGCCAGCCGATCCGTGCTGATTGCTCCTGAAGAGCACGGGCTGCAATATTCTGCTGCATAAAGGTTTGGAATGCAGGTAAATTCTGTGCGGCATAAGGAATTGGTGTAGCTCCAAACTCCATTGACCACCTTGCTGCAATTTCAGGCCTGCTTAAATAGCGCAGGAACTCATAGGAAGCTTGCTCGCGTGCCTGTGTGGAAGTGAATACCACAAAGCCTCCGCCCCAGTTTGGCACAAAGTCAACAGGGCCTTCCTGCATCATCGGTGCAACAGCAAACTCGAACCTGTCGCCCACTGCGGCAGCAACGAAGCCTATCCCCGCACTTGAGCCTATATAAGAAGCAACAGCCTCTGAGCCGAAGGGATTTGAGAAAAAGTTATCTGCTCCTACAAGGCGGAATATCCCTTCCTGTACCAGGCCTGAAAACCAGGTAAGTCTGTCTAAGCCGATTTGGTTATTGAAACTAACGCTTTTAGTATTAACATCAAGATAGCCTGAACCTGCCTGCATTATTAAACTCTGGAAGAGGTCCACGATACTGTCCGTTCCGAAAGAAGGTCTTCCTGTATGTGCAGTAATTATTCTTCCATTACGCTCAAGATCAGACCAGGTTCTTGGAACAGAAAGGCCGAGGCTGTCATAGAGTGTTTTATTATAGAAGAATATAGGACCTGTTGACATGATCGGTATCATATAAACATTGCCGTCTCCAAATTGGGTAATATCACCGTACATACCTGCAGGAATGGTTGATTGGAAGTTGGGGATGCCAACTCTCGGGTCATTCAGGTAGGGCGTTAAATTAACCAAGCGGCCTTCTGCCACAAAGTTAACTGCCTCCGAAGAGAAGGTGTTGATAAAGTCGGGGCCCACCCTGTTTCGCACTGCCTGTATCACATTCGGTATGAAGTTGGCAAGGGGCTGGGGTTGTTGAATTACCGTGATCATCGGGTTTGCCGCATTAAACTCGTCGATAATTTGCTGGAACTGCGTCACATGGTGATCCGACCAGGTATTCCATACAGTAATTTCGACAGGGCTTGTCAGCTCAGGTACTCCGCCCGAAAGGTCTCTCTGACCTGCCTGCGCACCATCACCTCGGCGACAGCCGGTAAATAGTAGGGTACCGGCCAAGATCAGGATGATACCGGCCTTTGCGATTGTTGCTTTTCTAATTTGCATTCTTTTCCTCCGTTAATATACCTTTATCTCCGTCGTAAACATATACTTTGTTTAAGACGGGAATTAATTGGGACCTTCCTTTAGGCGCCTTAAGACGCTCGGGGTTAAAGCCGTGGCTGGGAACTAATACCTTTGGGTCAATTGTATCAACATAATACTTAACCTGGTTCGGGTATGAGTGTGAAAAATAATTCTTGCTGAAATATGTAATATAGTCTGCCTTAGTAAACTTAATCACCCTCATTAAGTTTTGATACGCAGGGTCAAAGGCGCCTATCGGGATTCCTTCGGCATGCAGGTATGCGGTGCCTTCGGGAAAATCGAGAAGTTCTAAAATATATTTATAGCTATTTTGAACAAGATATTTGCCGGGGTTATTTTTTATATCATCAATTGTAATAATCTTGCAATTGTCAAGAAGTGTTTTAAACCAGGGCTCCTGTAAACCGGGTACTGTGAAATGAGGCGCATCAGGCACATATACATTTGGCTTTACATCAAGGAACTTGTATACAAGGTAGCCGGTTTCAGGTTCCATTATAAAGAGCCTCTTGCATTCCTCTGCCCTTCTTGTAAACTCTAGTACTGAGCCGATTTCTCTTTCGTAGAAGTTTACAACAGCGGCTCCCTTTTTTTCTTTAAGGAAGGAAAATAGGCCCTCCGATACAGCCGGGATATCCAGCATGCCCTTTGGTGTCTCTAAGCTTCCTATTATCTCGGCATCGGTCGAGCCGTATATCATCTTCATTATCTCATCCATGAAACTGGTAGTCTCGCAGACAAGAACATCAATTTTCTCATCCCGAATATATTCCATCTCTTTAATGGTAACTATATTTTCCTCTTCTTCTCCGTGGAGCTGTAAATCTCCTGTATAGTGAAGCTTCATGTCGGGAGTCTTTACATAAAAGGAGTAATCCTCATAACTGTCCTGCGACCTAAGCAAAAACGGTATAACTTCTATTTCGCCGATTTTAATAGGCTTCTTATCATTAAAATTCGTATATGAATTACGAACGCTCACAACTCCCTGTCCTATATCGTTTAGGGCCCTTTCAAGCTTCCAGGCGGCATCACTTAAATAAACAGGCACAAGGTCACTTACAAGTCCCATACAGGCCATGTGATCCAAATGCAAATGGGTGATAAAAACTCCGGTATTCAAGTCACATTCTTCTGCGCTCAATAGGGGATAGTCAAGCAGATCTTCCTTTCTATAGAGGCCCGGGATTGCAGGGACATGGCTCAGGATAAGAGAGTCTTTTAAGAAGTTCCTGCTCCTCTTTAAGACAGTGCCGTCATAAACTGCGGTTGCGGGCTCGTAAGCACTGCCCATCTCTAGGATCACCCTGTCCTTCCCGTATTGAATGGACATTACAACACCGCCTATCGTGTGGATGCCTGAATAAAAAACTATCTTGGTTTTAGACAATTAAACCTCCCTGCCTATCTTAAAAAATTTTGTTCAAGATATTCTGCCAAATCCTCAGAGCCGGACACCATCTCCCCATGGGGGTAGGGGTGCTTGCTATTATACGGGTCAACCCATAAGGTCTTTCCCCCGGCCCTCCTTACAGGTTCGAGGTCGTTATAGGCATGATCCCCTATGGATAAAATGGTTTGGGGCCTCTGTGAAACACCGGGGCAAATTCTCTCAAGACTTTCCATAAAACCGAAAGGTTTCCTGCTGCCGTAACTTACGCCCGTAAACACCCCTTCATAACCCAGAGCCCGGATAAAGGACGCGGCTGTCATTTCTTCCGAATTGCTAAGAAGAAAAACTTCATACCCTTCTCTTAAACTTTTGACAAGATCCAAAAGCCTCTGTGAACCGGAAAGACCCTCTTTCAGCATTTTTTCACGGGTCTTTAAAAAACTATCATTATTATACTCGTATTTTATACCCAAAGCAGATGCAAAATAGGAACAGAGAAACCAGGGGTCTCCCAGATAACGTATGCTTTTATCAATCTTGGCTTCCTCGAATAGCCCGTCATCTGAGCCCAGATACCCCGCCTTAAGATGATTAATGAATGAGTCAATATCCGTGAAATCTTGCTCACTTACCCTATAATAAGCGTTCATCTTTAAGACATCGCCGCATAGGACAGCATCGAGTAAATTCACAATTTTTTCTGTATATTGTACGCAGGTAGAACCCTCAAGCAGGGCTGCCATATAATCCCTATGATAGCTCATATGCTGATATAAAGTCCCGTCCAAATCAAACACCAGGGTACTTATCAGGGGTTCCATGTTCGATAATACCATATCGAATAAATAATGGTCTAGGGGTTTCACAGTTTTTAATAAATTTTTAACAGACATTTTGCTGACTTTTTCGGGTACCTTGACTAAATTCAATTATATTAAGAATATTAAAACCAGAGTTAAGGGAAAAAGGAGTATGGATCATGAGTATTGTAACCGAGAGAACAGAAAAGTTTATTAATGAAAAAATGGCCGAGTTAAACGTCCCCGGCATAGCCGTGGGTGTTGTAAAGGACGGTGCCCTTGTATACCAAAAGGGCTTTGGCTTTAGGGATGTGGAAAATAAGCTTCCTGTGGAACCTGCCACGGTCTACCCCCTTGCCTCTACCACAAAGGCAATGACGGCAGTATGTGCCGCAATCTTAAAAGACGAAAAAAAGTTAGACTTTAGAACTCCTATAATTAATTATATACCCGAGTTCAGGATGTTCGATGATTATGCCACTAAAAATCTTTGCCTGCGGGACATGTTTTCCCATAATTCAGGCCTTCCCAGGCATGACTTTGCCTGGTACGGAGTAAACGGCACTCTTGCCGAGTTTGTCGAGAAAATCAGATACTTAAAGCCCAATAAGCCTTTTAGGACACTTTTTGAATACAATAATTTTATGTTTGCCACGGCAGGTTATGTTATAGAGAAGGTATCAGGAAAGACCTGGCATGAATTTATTAAAGAGCGCCTGTTCACCCCTCTTGGAATGAAGGATTCATCGACCACTATAGCAGGGATCGAGGCAACAGCAAATAAGGCCTTCCCTTATAAGGAAAATAAGGACGGGAGCTTAGAGAAGATGCCCTTCCGTAACTTTGACGGCATGGGCGGCGCCGGAACAGGAAACTCTTCCGTAGTAGATATGTCCAAATGGTTGATCATGAACTTAAGCGGAGGGAAATTCGAAGGGAAGCAAATAGTAGCAGAGGCCACTCTAAAGGAACTCCATACCCCTGTTACAGTATCTATACCCCCATTGCCGCCAATGCCTGAAATTCCCATTTCAACCTATGGATACGGATGGAATGCCATTCCCTTTAGGGGAAAGTTTGCCCAGGTTCATACAGGGGGAATTGACGGAATAAGCACCTTTGTAGGGATGATGCCCGGGGAGAATCTTGGTGTTGTTGTGCTTACAAACTCGGGCGGACAGGTTATGAATACCGCAATCGGTTACGTTATCTTCGATGAGGTTATGGGTCTTCCGTTCTTTGACTGGGCAACAAGGATTAAGGAAAGGAATGATAAGCTGAACGAGGGCATAAATGAGATGAACAATAAGGTCATCGCCATTAGAAAGCCTGACTCAAAACCCACACACGAGCTTAAGAATTATGCAGGAACTTACGAGCATAAGGGATACGGTAAAGTAACCGTTACATACGACAGTGAGAAAGGCTTGATTGCTGCCTATAATGAGTTTTCATTAAAGCTGGTCTGCAATAATTATAATGTATTCGAGGCCTGGGTTGGCGAGGATGAAAAATACCCGAGGCTGCTGCTTGTATCCTTTGACCTAGATTTAAAGGGTGATATCAAGAGTCTTTCATTGAGTATTGAACCCGGAATGGGAGAAGAGTTAACAGTATTCGAAAAGCTTATCGATAATAATGCGAAGTAAATTAATACTTGCCCTTGCACTAATCTTTATTTCTCCCCTTTATGCTACGGAGTTTGCTTATAAGTTTAGTGCCGGGGACAGGTATCGAATTTTATCCACAGTAAGCGCAGACATTTTTATTGACCGCGTTTTGAGCTTTAGGGGCGAAACCGTAAACCGAATAAGTGTTGAAGTTGCTGAAGTTCTAGGGGACAGGGCCTTCCATAAGGCGACCCTGCAGACAGCGCAGATGACCATTCCGATAGCAGATGTCGACAGTGATATTCGCACAAGGGTTTACGAATGGGATAACGATTATCTTACCGAGTACTGGCAGGATTCCCTCGGGTATATGACAGTGGAGGATCGCTTCTTTAAGCCGATGGTTAGGGATGTCCCTGTCTTCCCCGGCCGCCTCCTTCAAGTAGGTGATACCTGGACATCAAACGGGATTGAAGTGCAGGACTTTAGGGAGGGCTTTGGCATCGAAGAGCCTGTCCACCTTCCGTTTATTGCAAACTATACCTACCTCGGTCTTAGACCCTGGAAGGGTATTAATTACGAGGCCTTTTCGGTTTCTTATAGGATCTTTCATGAGCTTCCTCCCGCACCTGCGGCCCGCACTCCCGGCCCGGGCCCCTCCGTTCCGCCCGGGATGTCCCTAAGGCGTATTCAGGGTGCTTCCGATCAAATTATTTACTTTAATACCGAACTTGGGACCGTTGTTGCCTACGAAGAGTATTTTAGGACCATCTTAACCCTTGCAGACGGCTTTACTTGGGAGTCAAGGGGCAGGGCAGAGGCAGAGATTTTCGAGTCTCTGCCGATGGACAGGGAGAATATGGCGAGGGAAATTGCAAGGGACCTCAGCGATATAGATGATGTGCAGGTTAGGATAAGTGATGAAGGGATAGTAATCAGCCTAGAAAACATCCAGTTCATTGCTGACTCTGCCGTAATGCTTCCCGGTGAAATGCAGAAACTCGAAATCGTGGCGGAAATACTTTCCAGATACGCCGACAGGGACATTCATGTGGGAGGTCATACTGCCCTTGCAGGCACTGCCGAGGGCAGGCAGAGGCTCTCCCTTGAAAGGGCCCAGGTTGTTGCCGATTACTTCCTTCTGCATAATGTCCGCGAGAGCGGCCGCATGGTTGTAAGGGGATACGGAGCCGAGAGGCCCATTGCCGATAATAGCACAGAGCAGGGCATGGCTCAAAACAGAAGGGTTGAAATTACTATTTTAGAAAACTGATGGCAGGCATAATTCTATCGGCTGATATTGGAAGTTCCTCTTTAAAGACAGCCCTTATTTCAGAGCGAGGAGAACTCCTTGCAGGGCATAGGGAGCCCTTTGATAATATACCTGCGGGCACCGATGATTGGGAGAGTGCACTCTTAAGGGCCTTACAGGGTCTTGCCTTAAAAACGCAGGAGCTTAATCTAAAAATCGAAGCCATCTGTTTCTCGGGTAACGGCCCAACCATTGTGCCTGTAAGAGCCGGTGGAGAGACCCTTAGCCCGATTTATTGGAATAGGGCAAAGTCTGAAAAAGCCCCCGGAGCATCACTTTTTCTGCCTCTCCTAAAATCTTTTAAGAATAGCGCACCCGGTGATTACAATAGAACCGCCTTTTTTATTTCCTCACATGAATGGCTTGCCCACAGGTTGGGTGCTTCTGCCCTTATTGTCCTTCCCCGTCCGGCTTATTCCATATATTATTGGGATGATGAGCAAATAGAAATATTCGGCCTTGATAAAAGCAAATTCCTCCCCTTCATTAGATCAGGAGAAGTAATGGGAAGGGTCTCACAGGAGAGTGCTCAATTTTTCGGGAAGTTTATCGATTTAAAAAGCGGGACCCCCATAATAGCAGGGGCGCCTGACTTCATAAGCGCATTGATTGGGACGGATACAACAAGGCCGGGCGATATTTGCGACAGGGCAGGCTCTTCGGAGGGAATCAACCTCTGTCTCCCGAGTCCAATCGAAGTTAAGGGCCTTAGGCTGCTTCCCCATTTCAAGGAAGAGCTCTGGAATCTTAGTTATATAATACCTAATTCAGGCGCTCTTTTTGAGCAGTATAGGGTTGATGCAGGTCTTTTAGACCGATCTTATGATGAGCTTCTCTCCGAATTAATCCCGAGTGATTTTCGATATACCGGAGAGAAAATACCAAACCCTTCATTACCCGGAAATTATATTGAGCGTGGCAGAGCCATACTCTATAACATGGCCTTCTCCGTGCGCCGTGCTCTGGAACTTCTTATGACTACCGGTATAACCCCCGAAAAGATGAGGGTCTCAGGCGGGCAGGGTATAAACTCATCCTGGAATCAGCTTAAAGCCGATATTACAGGCATCCCCCTAATGATCCCTGAAATATCTGATGCAGAGCTTATGGGAAATGCTATTCTTGCCCTCGGAGCCCTTGGTATCCCTTGTGATAATATTATTCGCTTCAGGGAAGAAATTATACCGAACATCGAATCTAAGTCATTTTGGGATGATGCTTATAAAATTGGGAGCTAGTATTGAAAGTTTATTTTCTACCCGAAAACATTAAGGCCCTTGCATTCGACATGGATCTTACGCTTTATACCCACAGTGTTTACGGGCAGTTTCAAGTTGACAGTCTTATTGAAAGGCTTGGTAAAAAACGAGGTTTGAGCTTTGACGAAATGAACGAGGAGGTACGGCTTATAAGAAAAAGGTATGCAGAATCTTCGGGCGGAAAGGTGATGAGTCTTTCAGATATAATAAAAAGTTATGGCATCAGCATCGAAGAAAATATCAGATGGAGGGAAGAGTCTTATGAGCCAAGCGATTTTCTGCAAGAAGACCCTGTTTTGAAAGAGACCCTTGAAGTGCTTTCCCGTTTTTTTACAATTGGTGTTATCACAAATAATCCTGTCTTAATTGCCCGTAAAACCTTAAAAGCCCTCGGTGTTGAAAATTGCTTTTCTGTGATTGTCGGCCTTGATACCTGTAAGGTGAGTAAACCAAATGAAAAACCCTTCCTGAAATTCTCAGAACTCAGCCTCTGCCCTAAGGAAAACTCTGTCTCTATCGGAGACCGTTATGACATAGACCTTGCCATTCCCTTGGCTCTTGGCTTTGGAGGAATTCTTGTTGACGGTGTAGAAGATGTCTACGAGCTGCCTTCGGTTTTAATCAGGTAAAGAATATTGTAGTCCCTGCAACTGCCACAAGTGCGCCGAAAATCTCAAGAGGTTTTATCTTCTTTTTAAAGATAAGTATCTCGGGCACTATTATAACTATGGGGGCTAAACCCATTAGAGTGCTTACAATGCCTGTACTGATTCTTTGAAGGGCATAAAGTGAAAGGAAAACACCAAGGAAGGGACCGAAGACCGAGCCTGCAAGGGTAAACTTTAAACCTTCCTTACTCCTTATTGCCTTCTTTATTCCCTCTCCCCTTTTATATATAAAGGAAACAATTGCATATCCTATAACAGCCGCGAAAATTCTTATCTGTGTTCCCGATATCGGATCGTAGTCGCCGATCCCTGCCTTTGTAAGAACCATTCCAACGGATTGGCCTATGCAGGCAATTACCCCGAAAATATATCCAAGCCTGTCCTTCGAGTTTATCTTTAAAAAGGACATGCTTCCCTGTCTTGCGAATACCACGATGAAGATCCCCGTAATAACGAGGGCCATACCTATTCCGCCCCTTGGGCCTATTGTTTCCCCAAGAAAGATATAGGCTATGCCGGCAGTAACAGGGGGGGATAGGGCCATAAAAAGCATTGCAATCCTTGGGCCAACTGTGGCGTATACCGAGAAAAGAAACATATCGGTAATAAGGAATCCGATAATCCCCGAAATTGAAAGCAATAAAAGCGCATGGTTCGAGGCATCAATTGGCAGGGGCATTCCCCGTGTAATTGTAGCGGTGATTGTGAGTAAAATGAATGCAACCACCACCTTAATAAAGTTAACCGAAAGAACACCAATATGCTTTATTCCGCGTTCGAAGAATAGTGCCCCTGTTGACATCGCTGCTGCCGCAGAAAAAGCTGCAAGCTCACCTATACGTTCCATCTCTTAATACTTCTCCTTAATCTCCACTCTCTTTACCTGCCCCGATGCCTTTATTGATCTTGCAACTTCTGCAATATCAATTTTCCCCGATACCCTGACAAGCAATCTCAGCTTTGTTCCCCTTTCCTTTGATCCCTGGTCCACATCCATGGTTTGAACTTCTATGCCGCTTGACCTGATTATCTCTAACGCACCCTTTGTGCTTGAATTATTATCCTTATAGAAGATTTCAAGTAGCTTAAAGCGAAGGGTTGGGAAGATCCTTCTCTCGATTTTATGAAGAAAGAGCAGGGTGATAAGGCCGAGGCCCACCGCTGTTCCCGCAACCGTAAACATGCCTGCCCCTATTACAAGGCCGACAGCAGCAATGAACCAAAGGGAAGCTGCGGTGGTCAGGCCGCGAATGCTGTTCCCAAGGCGAATGATGGCTCCTGCTCCAAGAAAACCCATGCCCGAAACAACTTGAGCTGCAATACGGCCCGGGTCCCCCATTCTCTCCGGGTTTATCTGTTGAGGCACGTAAATTGACAGAAGCATTAATAATGTCGCACCGGTAGAAATCAAAATATGTGTTCTTAAGCCGGCTACCTGTCTCCTGCTTGAACGCTCAAAACCTATTATTGCCCCTGCAATAAACCCAAGGCAGAGGCGTATTATCATATCTATTTCTGTTAGTACAAAGGATGAGTTCATGCCTCATTCTATACAAAACTATTAATTTATACCAGCAGTGGAGTTTGCTTTAGCAAACTCCTAAGCTAAGTTCAAATTGCATGGCAATTTGAACTTAGCACTATACATATTGTTAATTTTTTGTTAGAATTGTGTTAGAATTACGTTAAATGGAGGTTTAGGTGAAAAAATTCGGGTTTCTTTTGGTTTTAATCATGATTATTTTCATTTCCTGCGGCGGTGGCACAGCCACCGATACAGCAGGTCAGGCTGTCCCCAGAACAGGCATGGTGGAGTTTAGGGAGGTATACTCTTCAGAGTTCACAACCCTTGACTATAATAATGCATCAACTGCTAACGTGGCCTATCACGGCTCTATGACAGTGGCGACTTTGGTTGATTACGATAAATACGGCGTAATTCAAGGCAGGCTTGCAACTGACTGGAGGGTTTCCCCCGACGGGACTGTCTATACCTTCGATCTGAGAGACGATGTTTACTGGTATACACTTGCAGGTGCTCAATATGCAAAAATGACAGCGCACGATTTTGTGCAGACTGCCCAATGGATGCTCACTGCCGAGAATGCAAGCATCATCAATAATAATCTTACAGCGGTAATTCTTAATGCTCAAGCGTATCTTGATAAGGAAATTACCGATTTTTCACGGGTAGGAGTCAGGGCCCTTAACGACTATACCGTACAGTATACGCTTACAGGCCCTGTGCCCTGGTTTATGTCAATGCTCACCTACGGAAGTTATTTCCCCTCCCATGTTCCCTTTAGAAATGAGATGGGCGTTCGCTACGGCACTTCCAACGATGCAATGCTTTACTCAGGCCCCTATATCATGTCAACATTTGACCCGCAAGTCAGGCAGGTCTATACAAGAAACCCAAATTACTGGGACCCGACTGAAAACCAAATTGACAGAATTGAAAGAATCTTTAACAGGGAAGCACAGACCATCGCTCCGGAGCTCTTTCTTCGCGGTGAAATCTACGAGGCCGACATAAGACCCGATCAGATAGCCGAATGGATAGGAAACGACGAGCGTGAGTGGATGCTTTATAATACACCCCCGGGACAGTTTGCAATGTTCTATGCGATCAATTTCGATCCCCGCTATGGAGAAGAGTATAATCCTTCAAATTGGCAGGTGGCAGTAAATAATATCAACTTCCGCAAGGCCCTTTATCATGCAATTGACTATGTGTCTTTAGCAATGACAATAGACCCGTATAATCCCGAGCAGGTACTCCTTGGAACAATCAATAGAAGAGGTTTTATAACCACACCCGGAGGAATTGACTATGTAGATCAGGCGCCTCTTGCCGCTTATACCGATGTAATTCCCTATGACCCTGCACTTGCAAGACAATACATGGAAACCGCAATGAGGGAACTGCAGGGAAGAGTTACATTCCCTGTAACACTTGTTCTTCCCTATAATACAGGCAGTGTCGGAATGACCCAGCGTGTACAGCTCCTGCAACAACAGTATGAGCGCAATCTTGGGAATAACTTCGTGGATGTAGTTCTTGTTCCCCATCCGAATACGGGCTTCTCGATTGAAGTTCGCAATACCGGTATTTTCTCCCTTCTTGAAACAAGCTGGGGCCCCGATGCCGCAGACCCGGTATCTGCCCTTGACCCCTTCAACGGAGGAAATCCTGTAGGTTGGAGATACGGAAGGGTATTTATGGCAGAAGAAACCTTTGACTCAAGGGGTCTTCCCATTTATCAGCAGATGATAGATACAGCACATGCGGAGGTTCTCGACCTTGCCCGGCGTTATAGGATGATTGCCGAAGCTGAGCAATACCTATTGGACATGGTTCTTGTGATTCCTTTCTATCGTACCGGTTTTGAGTACTATGTGAGTTATCTTGACCCCTTTAGCGGAAATAATACAATGCACGGACTTGTACGCAATAAGCATCTTGGTAAGGTAATGCTTACAAGACCATATAACCCCGATGAGCTTGCAGCCGCTTATGCCAGGTATAATGCCGAAAGGGAAGCAGCACATAGAAACGCACCAAGAAGATAGTTTTACCGGCCGCAGGTTCATTTACCTGCGGTTATTTTTAGGTTTCTCCCTATAGCCGGAGGTCGGCATTGCTTCGTTATACCATTAAACGAATTACCCGTTCAATATTAACCCTATTTATCATTGTAACAGTGGTATTTCTTCTATTACGACTAATGCCGATTGAAGGGTATTTCGCTGAAAACTTTGACCTTTTAACCGATCAGCAAATAGAAGCGCAATTAAGAGTCATGGGGTTACTTGATCCATTACATGTTCAGCTCTTTAATTTCTATAGAGGTTTATTAAGAGGCGATCTTGGAAGCTCGATAATCATTTTAAGAAATGTACCAATAACTGAAATTATTGCTCCTAAAATACCTTATTCAGTTTATTTTGGGTTAACTTCCATAGCCATTGCAATTGCAGTGGGTGTGCCTGTTGGCCTTTTAATGGCTCAATTTAAGGGGAGGCTCCCCGATAAAATAGGTTCAGGTTATGTTGTAATTATTAAATCGGTTCCGCCCCCTGTTTATTTTTTGTTTTTACAGATTTATGTCACTTCCCTTTTAAGTCTGCCGATGTTATTCAGGGAGACAAACCCGGTTAGCTGGATTCTGCCTGCAATTTGCATGTCCTTAAGCGGCATTGGAACTTATGCAATGTGGATGCGGCGTTTTATGATTGACGAGCTGAATAAGGACTATGTTAAGCTTGCAAGGGCTAAGGGGTTAAAAAACTCCAAGGTAATGAGAAGACACGTTATACGAAATGCCTTTGTTCCCCTTTCGCAACAGCTCCCTGTTAATATTTTATTAACCATTGCAGGCTCCATTTTCGTAGAGTCTCTGTTTGGAATTCCCGGTATGGGAGGTTTTCTTATAACTGCAATACAGAGGCAGGATAATACAGTGGTCCAGGCTCTTGTATTAATTTACTCTACAGTTGGTGTAATCGGTTTATTCCTTGGTGATTTATTAATGGCCCTATTTGACCCAAGAATTAAATTGGTCAAAAAAGAAGGTGCAAGATGATGCACTCAAAGATTGGTAAAGTAACCGATGGCATGGATGAATTTTTCAAATTCTCTACTCAAAAAAGAGATTCTGCCGAAAAGGTGGCATATTCAAATTACTCTTATTGGCGCTCTACTTGGCGCATGTTCTGTAAGAATAGAGCTGCAATGTTCTTCATGTCTTTGCTTCTTGTTATTTTAGCCTTTACCCTAATTCAACCATTCCTTCCAAATCAGAAAGGCCCGACTACAATTAATTTAAACGAAGAAACAGGGAGGCAGGACAGAAATGTTCCCCCAAACAATGAATATTGGTTTGGAACGAATAGCATAGGCCAGGATCTTTGGGCGAGGGTATGGAGCGGTACTCGCACCTCCCTAGTAATTGGTTTTTCTGTTGGACTTTTTAACGTGGTTTTCGGCATGTTCATAGGCACACTTTGGGGTTATGTAAGGAAGGCAGATGCCATTATTACAGAAATCTACAATGTTCTTCATAATATACCGAATACCATTATACTCGTACTTGTTGCATACGTTCTTAGGCCTGCACTCTCCACAATGATTTTCGCCATGTGTATAACAGGATGGTTAAGCATGGCAAGATTCATCCGTAACCAGATTATTATTATTCGCGACAGGGAGTTTAATCTAGCTTCCCGCTGTCTTGGAACCCCCGTATATCGCGTGGTTTCAAAGAATCTTCTGCCCCATCTGGTATCGGTAATTGTAATGCAGGTTGCACTTTCTATCCCAATAGCAATCGGAAATGAAGTTTTTTTAACGTATATCGGACTTGGACTCCCGATTGCAATGCCCTCCCTTGGCAATTTAATTAACGAAGGGCGCTCTGTTATGATGAGTGCAGCCGCACGTTACCAGCTTGTTTTCCCTGCAATAGTGCTTTCAGTGGTAACAATTTCTTTTTACGTTATCGGTAATGCCTTTGCCGATGCGGCAGATCCCAGAACCCATTTATAAGGAGGCGCGTATGGATTATGAAAACAGAGAAATAATCTTAAGCGTAAGGGATCTGGTAATAAGTTTTACCCTGCGCGGAAGTATATTAACAGCAATTAGGGGAATATCCCTCGATTTATATAAGGGCGAAAGTCTTGCAATAGTCGGAGAATCAGGATCGGGTAAAACCGTATTCACAAAGAGCTTTATGGGCCTCCTTGATATTAACGGTAAAATTGACAGCGGAGAAATTATCTATAAGGGCATAGATATTGCCAAGTATAGAACCGAAAAAGAATGGCTCACAATCCGAGGTAAGGAAATATCCATGGTATTTCAAGACCCGATGACAAGCTTAAATCCCTTAAAAACCGTAGGCAAGCAGATTCAGGAAGCCGTTATGCTTCATCAAAAGCTAGACTCAAGGAAATCGAAGGATCGTACAATAGAAATCCTTAGAGATGTAGGAATCGATAACCCTGAAAGCAGATTTTCACAGTATCCTCATCAATTTTCAGGCGGAATGAGACAGAGGGTGGTAATTGCAATTTCAATTGCATGTAATTCAAACATTCTTGTCTGCGATGAGCCTACAACGGCATTGGATGTAACTGTCCAGGCACAGATACTCGAGCTGGTAAGAGAATTGCAGAGGAAATACAGTCTTACGATTATCTATATAACACATGACCTTGGAGTCGTTGCAAATGTTGCCGACAGGGTTGTTGTTATGTATGCAGGAGATATTATCGAAGCAGGTCTATCAAGAGAGGTATTCTATACCCCAAGACATCCGTATACCTGGGCTCTTCTTTCATCTCTTCCTCAGCTTGGTAAAAAAGGCGAGCCGCTTTACTCGATAAAGGGAACCCCTCCGAATCTTTTTGCAAAGATTACAGGGGATGCCTTTGCTCCAAGGAATCCTCAGCCCCTCGAAATTGACTTTATGGAAAGACCGCCTTACTTTGAAATAAGCAAGACCCATAAGGCAAGAACCTGGCTCTTGGATGAAAGAGCTCCAAAGGCAGAAATGCCCGACATCATAGCAAAGATGAACTCCATACAGGAAGTTGGCACAATCGATGATGTCAATTATTCATCTAAAGATATTCTTCTTGATGTAAAGAATCTTACTGTAGTATTTGGAAGCAGAAAGAAAAAGTTTATTGCAGTTAATAATGTAAGTTTCTCGATTTATAAAGGAGAAACATTCGGCCTCGTAGGTGAATCAGGATCTGGGAAAACCACAATAGGGCGTGCAATTGTAAGGATAAACGAACCCTCGGAAGGGGAAATCCTTTATCGCGGCAGGAAAATAAGCGGGAAAATAAGTAAGCAGCTCGACAACGAGGTTATACGCAAGATTCAGATGGTTTTTCAGGACCCGATGGCCTCTCTAAACGAGAGGGCGAAGGTGGATTATATAGTTTCAGAGGGTCTTTATAATCTGAAAAGTCATAAGAATACAAGTGATAGAAAAGAGCGGGTGGAGAAGGCTTTGATGGAAGTAGGACTGCTCCCTGAATTCGCATCCCGCTTCCCCCACGAGTTTTCAGGTGGACAGAGGCAAAGGATAGGAATTGCACGCATCCTTGTAATGGAACCCGACCTTATTATCGCAGATGAGCCTATTTCTGCCCTCGATGTCTCAATTCGTGCTCAAGTTTTAAACCTTCTTAGCGATCTTAAAAAGGATAAGGGTTTAACCTATATGTTTATCGCCCACGATCTTTCTGTTGTAAGGTTTATTACAGACAGGGTTGCAGTAATTCATAAGGGTCGTATTGTAGAGCTTGCCGAAACGGAGAAAATATTCGCTTATCCGATGCACCCATATACAAGGGCCTTGCTTTCTGCAATACCTCAACCCAACCCTGATTATGAGCAGAGTAAGAAAATTGTTGCTTATGATCCTTCAAAACATAATTATAGTAATGAACCGCCATCTTGGAATGAAATCTATACCGGGCATTTTGTTTTATGCAACGAAAGAGAGAAGGACGAGTATCTTAAGGAAAGAAGTTTAATAACTCATTAGGTTCATCGATTATATGCTTTGCACCTGCCCTCTCTAAAGCCTCCCGTGACCTATAGCCCCAGCTAGCGCCAAGGGCATAACAGCCTGAGGCAATGGCTGTTTCCATGTCAATTTCCGAGTCTCCGACGAAAATTATACCGGAAGGTATCAAGTTAAGTTCAACTAAAATTTCCCAAACACTTGCAGGATCAGGTTTTAATGGATTCCCCGAAATTTCGCCCTGTACGTAATCAAAAGTATCAGGAGGGAAAAGTTTTGAAATTACTATTTGTGCCGTAAAGTCAGGTTTATTTGTTAATACAGACATTTTTAGCTTATTACGTTTCAGGGAACTGAGCATCTGCAGTATCCCGGGATAAGGACGTGAAAAGTTCAAAGGGTTTTCCTCATAATATCCGACAGCATCCTTTGCAATAAGGGCTACAGTTTCCTTACTTCTTTCTTCATCGGGCAGGGCCAGAAATGCAAGGCGTTCAATGCCCCAGCCTACTTTATCCTTATACTCATCTATTGGAAGCAGAGGGAAACCTCTGTGACTAAGAGCGAAGTTCATGGAAGCAGCAATATCTTCAATAGTGTCAACCAGGGTTCCATCAAGATCAAAAATAATGCCTTTATACTTTTGTTTCATTTCTTCACCCGCATTACCATAACGTCCCCAAAACCAAAACGCTTTGCTCCCCTGTCAAAAATGCGCTTTATCGGAAGCGGGGCAGTTCCAATTGCAAGGCCTCCCCATGTTCCTATTTTTTCTATAGTGAATCCCGCTTCTCTTAAAAAGGCAGATAAGGTCTTAACAGAAAAAAGATATAGATGATCAAAAATAGCTGAGCGCCACTTCCTCCCGAAGAGTTTTGCCTGAAAACCTGCAATATTAGGGGTTATAACAATGAAGGTGCCGCCCTGAACTAAGATGCGATACACTTCTTTAAAGAAAGAAGCGGGGTCATTTAAATGCTCTATTACATGGCTTGCAGTTATAACTTCAAAAGAAGCAGAAGGAAAGTTATTTTCTTCAAGGGGAAGGCTCCTTATATCCAGTTTTTTCTTCTGCCTCGTATACTCTGCCTGTGGGCCGCTAATCTCTACTCCGGTACATTCCCAGCCCCTTTCTCTGAAACTTGCAAGCAGGGCACCTGTTGCACAGCCAATATCCAAAATCCTCATGGTGCCGCTCTTCTTAAAATCTTCTTCAACTTCGTTAAAGTTTATGTCTTTAAGAGCCAATTGTGACAAGTTAAAAAAATTTTCTTCGTTTGCAAGCTCGTATGCAAGATAATCGGAGCCCCAATTTTCTCCGTAACGCTTTCTAACATCATCTGCAATGGGCTGAGGGTTAATCTGCACTAAACTGCATTTTATGCAATATACATAGGAGAAGCTTAGACAATCGATTGAAGGTTTAAATACAGTGCCCTTACAGAGGGCACAGGGAATAACTCTTTTTTCTTCATTAATAAATGGGGTTGAATATGGTTTTGAATAATTATTTTCTGTCATTCTACTATGAACCTATAGCTCATATTCCTTGTATTCCCGCTCACATCCTGTGCAATTATCTCTAAGCTTGTCTGTCCCCTCGACAACCAAATTTCTGCAATCTCGTATGCAGGAAAAGGCGCATAGACCTGTCTTACAGGAATTAATCCATTCCTTTGAACTGTTAGGGAACCATCCCTTGCAGAATAACTTTCGAAATTTAGTGTCCCTGCCTCCCTCCCGTTTAAGATACAGGTGATTCTAAATGGTGCAAGGGGGCTTTCATTTGCAGTTCTTATTGTGTCAAAGGCATCCACAATTATTGTATAAAGCCCCTGATTCAGGTTTCTTCCCTGGGAGGGGTTAAGGTACACAGTGCCCTCACTGTCAATAAGTCTTATTGAAAGAATGTCAGGCAGTCTTGTATCGGCAGGGAGAGCTGCAATAACCATCGGGTTTATCCAGCGCCTTTCAGCCCTGTCGTAGAGTTTAAAGTAAAACCCCCTTCCGCTAGACCAGCCGGAAATGCCTGAAGTCCCAAGGTGCATGCCCCTCGATACCCTGCCTTCGGTCTCGCTCATTAGATCCTGAGTACTGTCGCTCAGCCTTGAGTAGATACTTATTATCCCGTCTCCATGATCCACAGCAATCCATGCTCCAAGAGGCGAGGGTAAGCGGGAGGCCGTATCTCCCCTTCTGCGATTAAAGAGAAGTTCTCCACCTGCCGCGGCGTAAATTTCCTCGGCTGTATCAAAGGAAAGACCAAGGTGCGGAAGCCCGTTATTGTTTACACCGAAGTTTCTGTTTAGAACTCCCTCTCGCGAGGGCCAGTCTATTGAAAAAAGCGGAATATTAATCAGGGTAAATAATGCGAATAGAGGTAATAATAATTTTTTCACTATCTTCTCTTTATCTCAAACATTGCCATTAAGGAATCTCCTCCAAGGTAAAGAGCCGAACCCTGCCTTGAAAGAAAAATGTCTCTTCCATAGAAAGGAGCTACCCCTACAACCTGACCCGGGTATCTTATTGTAACAAGGCTCTTTTCTTCTTCACCACCGGAAGTAATCACAAAAAGATAACCGTCAAGGCCTGATTTATCCAGAGCCACAACTTCTCCTTTAATATTTATATTGATACTTCTCCTTGTGCCTATCGTATAAATACTCATGCCCCCCTCACGTTCAAAGGCTACCTTGCTGTCATTGTCAATGAAACTTATATGAACAGGTCTTCTGAACCCGCTGCCGAGAAACTCATGATACACAACCCTAAAATTGTCTCCTGTCCTCTCCATAAGCAGGAAGCGTTGTTCATTTATCCCTGAAATGATAGCGAGTAAAGATGCATCTTCGGAAATGGCACAGCCAAGGATAATCGGAAGATTTGAACCACCCGGCTCAAAGGGGGTGAACACGGGCCTGCCCCTTGAATCCAAAAGAATCACAGCACCGTCTAAGGTCCCTGCAAGAAAATACCCCCCTTGGGCATCAACGCAGGTTATGGGGCCGGGGAAGTCGTAACTCCAGAGTTCTCTCCCATCCCTGCTTAACTCCATTACGGAGTTTTGCTCGCTCCCCACAATAAAGATTCTATTATCCAAAAAAAGCGGGTACCCCCTTGGCCCGTCAATTGAAAGAACATTGTCACCTGCCGGATTCATTATATTGATCCTTGAGGGCAGGGTTTCGTATTCGGTCCAGAAGTTATCGGAGATTGATACATACCCGTCTCGCACTCTGTTTAATGTATATCTTCCGCTTTCCCCAACATAGCCGAAACGGTCGCCCAGAATAAAGGGAATTAGGCTCTCTCCCCTCATTATTGAACTTTCAGAGCTTGAAAGAGGGGAGTTAATCCAGAGGGAACTAAGAACAGTCTCCTCCTCCACAGGGTGCGGAACTGTAAATACAAATATTATGAAAACCGGAAGGCCGAGGATAAACCACCATTTTCTTTTTCCCTTTGCCATTTGCCTGCCTTAGCTGTATAATTATTTAAGTATAACCATCATGAGCATATTTGTTAAGGAGGCTGTAATGAGTAAGGTTGATATAGATTTGGATAAATTGTTTTCTGAAGCCCTAAAGGCTTCGGATTTTGCCTATGCACCATATTCCAAGTTCAGGGTTGGCGCAGCCCTCCTGGCAGATGACGGAGAAGGTGACAGCATTATTATTACAGGAGTTAATGTAGAGAACCGTTCCTTCGGTCTGACTATCTGTGCAGAAAGAAGTGCTGTCGTTAAGGCGATAAGCATTGGGCTCTCTTCTTTCAAGGCCCTTGCGGTTTCAACCCCCGATTCTGTTGACCCTGTAGGGCCCTGCGGTGCATGCAGGCAGGTATTAAGCGAGTTTATGGCTCCGGATGCAAAGGTGATATTTGGAGGCAGCGGGAAGGAGAAGGTGATAACCACTGTCGGTGAGCTATATCCCTTTGATTCCCTGCATGACCTTGGCTCAAAATAAGCTCACTCGAATTTGAATTTATTCAAAAACGACCCCAAGCCATTGATCAATAGCGCTCATTGACTGCTCAATAAGACCGATTGATACCCTTGCATTTGGCTCTGCAACAAGATAGTTTCTGCCCTGAACCGGGAAACGGGCACCCGAGCCCGGCAAATCTGCAAGACCCATTGCATGGCTATGCTGTCTTGAAACCATAATTGCAGACCTTATGCCTGCCTGTTCGAGGATTATTGCCCAAAGCATTGCCTTATTATCACAGTCACCTCTTCCATGAACTGAGGCGGTAATAAGATTTAAGAAATCGCTTCCAAAAAAATTACGCTCGTATTCAAAGCCCTGAACCCATGTAAGCACCTGCTCTGCTAAATTTCTATTATCGGTCGGCGGCACATTAAAAGTCCTCTCAACCTGAAAGGCCAGGTCTGCAAGCCTGTCAAAGGAATCACGGTATATAGCCCTGTAAAATCGTGCCCAGGCTTCCTGCCAATTATCCGCATGCTCATAAAAGCGAAGAACCTCAAACTCCCTGTCTATTAGGGCCTGTGCCGCTTCAGCATCTGAATCGTAAATAATTGCAATTGCATCAAGATCAAAAATCCTTACCAAAACCGGCGTATCCCTTGGATATGCATATTCAGTCATTGGCCCCACTATAAGCCGCTTCCCCATCAAGGGACTCAAAGAATCCAAGGCAGAAACATGGAATAGTTCCAGGTCCGGATGCCCTGCAGGACCATAGGCCATTGCAAAGAGCATTGGAATGCCTTGAGCTGTTTCGGCAAGCTCCATCCCAAGAGCCCAGCCTGCCATGGTTCCTTCCCCGGGAAGCTGGAAAACTAATTCCATTATGAAGCTTCTTTTATCATCAAAAGTAAAAAAATCTATATCACCCCTATTCCCAAGTCTTGCCTGAATGTCGTAAGCCATAGCCTCAATGCTTACATAAATTGTATCCCTTGAAGATTCAGGATGATATACAATCAAATCTAACCTTGCACCGAGGGGACTTTCAAATGAGAAGGTATCCCTTGCATTCCCGCTTACAAACTCGTAACAGACAGGCAGGTCAACCGAAAACCCCCAGAGCTGGGAGTACATCGGAGCAGAAATGACTAACCGGTTAATCAAAAGAAACATTGATACTAATAGCAGGATCTTTTTCGATTTCATGGTATATATTATATGCGAAAGGTTTAGAAGTTTGAAGGACATAAATATATTATTCAGTAATGATCATTGCATGGTTTTGAATAAGAGGGCAGGCCTGCCCGTCCAGGGAGGGGAGGGGGTCAAGACCTCTTTGGATTCCATACTATCCGAAAGCTTTAATCCAAGGCCCCTATTGGTTCACAGACTCGACAAAGAAACTTCCGGCCTTATCCTTATTGCAAGGACAAAGGAGGCAGCGGCTAGTTTCACTTCCCTTTTTTCAGGTGATAAGGGCCTCCGGAAAACTTATCTTGCCCTTTGCAGAGGAATACCTGAAAAGGCGGAGGGCGAAATAAACTATGACCTTGAAACGAAGGGAAGGAAGGGTAAACCCGCCCCAAAGAAGGCCGGGACCTTCTACCGTTTAATAGTAAAACTAGACTTAACTGACATCCCCTGCTCACTCTTGGAACTGAAACCGGGCAGCGGCCGTATGCACCAATTAAGAAGGCACCTCGCCCTAATCGGCCATCCCATACTCGGCGACGATAAGTACGGGGACTTCCCCCTAAATAAAAAACTCCGTAAGGAACTTGGCCTAAAAAACCTGATGCTCCATGCTGCTAGGCTTGTCATTCAGAGTATGCCCTGCCTCCCCGACGGCCTGGATATAACAGCCCCCCTGCCGCCCCATTTTGAGTCTATTTTGCCCTCCGAGCAAACAGAACAATAAAAAAGGCAGGATTTTACTCCTGCCTTTGAAAAATCTCTAAGAATTAAACCTTATCTGGTTCTTGCTCTTCCTCTTCCGCCTCTTCCTCCCCTGGGGGCTGCTGCGCGGCCTCTTGCAGGAGCCGGTTTTGCAGGAGCGGGTTTATCCACGTTCAGAATATCAAGATATGCTGATGCGGGAGATGCTGTTACAGGAACGCTTGGTACCATGCCTTCGGCTGATGTGAAGGACTGGGCAAGGTCTGCACGGACAGTTGAGCGGCGGCGGCTGAAGGCTGCAAAGGCTGCATCCTGGAAGCCCTTGGAAACGCCGTGGAGGAATTCGTTAAGCACATTTGCCATTCCGTCCAAGGTCTTCTTCTTCCTCTTAATGGATGTGATATCCACATCAAGAATAATACCGGGTAAGCAGTGATAGGGATTAATCATATAGTCAAAGCGGCTATATTCCCTGTCAAGGAACTGAAGCCTTTCTTCGATTACACGGCGCTCCACGGGGTACTGATAATCGTACATTCCCTGGAGTTTCCTTCTCATCAAGATAATCCTCTGGTGCATCTTCTCTTTTTCATAGAGATGGGTGCGGTTGGACCTTTCAACCTCTGTCTCTGCAGACTTAACAAAGGTAATTTCATCCCATACCTTGTCGATATCTTCGTAAGCAGGATCTCTTGTCTTATCCTTAATAAGAATCTTAATCCTCTTGCGCTGTTTCTTTGCGAGGTCATTAAAGTCGATTACCTTGCCCATCGGCTTTGAATCTTCGTAGATGACATGGACTATGTCCCATACATGCTGAATCTCGGTTTCAAGGCTTGCTAATTGCACATCGTAAGCCTTTCTTTCCTCGATAAGCTGGGCATTATCAAGGTACTTAAGTTTAATCTGATAGCGCTCATCGGGAAGATTTGCCACATCAGTATCTTCATATTCCCTAATGATGATTTCGCGGCCATTCTTCAAGTTTTCGATATACTGATAACCCATTTTTGAGGTATCAAGGATCGAAGTGATGGAGTTGATGGCAGTGTTAAAACCGCGGCTTCTGATATTTTCGATGTCGATGATCTTCTTTAGGTTTTCCCTTATGTTCATCTGATCGAAGGTTTCAGGATCAATTTCCGCCCTGAGGGTGGAAAGTCTGTCCATTATGCCCTTTGATACCAGATTATAGCGCCTGGCCTTCTCGTTCTCTTTATCGTCGTCGGTATAGTTCGGAACCTTTCCAATTTTGGTAAAGAGGATTTCGCTGTCTGTAAGCTCTTCAAGGCCCTTGTCTATCCTTTCATCCTTTGCCCTCTCAAGCTCTTTATCAATTGCTTCGATTATGTGCTTGCTCAAGATATCCTTTACAAGGTATTCCTGTGTCACCTGGTAATGGAAAATCGGGCTTATAAGTTCTGAATCAAGAATGTTAATAGAAAGTTTTACGTCAGTTACATTCTTTGGCTTTACCACATTGTCTTTAAATGCGCACTTTACTATCGAATAGGAATTCTCTCCGCGAACAAAGGCCCCTGTGTCCATCTTCTGCCTTAAAAGGCTGTTTGTAAGGGTTTCAAGCTCGTTTACACCCCTCTGGACATGGCCCTGAAGGTGTCCGTACATATTGACGATTGACTTCTCGATTTCGCCCGAATTGAACTTATCCGCGCCGCCAATGGCATCAAGTAGTTTTGCAATCTCTGTGGGAGTATATCTTGCAAGAACCATTGTTTCTTCCTGGTCAAGGAAGTTACGGATCTTTTTGGTCATCTCATCTTCAGCCGTTACCATATAACGATTGAACATGTTCTGGAAGTTCTGATTAAAGTAGTTGTACAGTTTTTCCTTTACGCCGCCCATTACATCAAGACGCTCAAGAACGTCCTTGGGAAGCTTTGAGGTCAGGTGATGAAGAACCTTATTGGTTTCCTCCTCCATCAGCTGATTTACTTCAGCCTGCTGATCCC
>WRKT01000020.1 GCA_009777995.1 Treponema sp.
GAAATCTTCTTTCACGGTGGTTTTATTCTCACGGAGGGCACAGAGAGCACGGAGAACACAGAGGTATTCAAGAGGGTGGTGTGCTTTATACTTTCTTCTCTCCGTGTCCTCTGTGATCTTTGTGAGCTCTGTGTGAAATCTTCTTTCACGGTGGTTTTATTCTCACGGAGCTCACAGAGGGCACGGAGAACACAGAGGTATTCAAGAGGGTGGTGTGCTTTATACTTTCTTCCCTCCGTGTCCTCTGTGATCTTTGTGAGCTCTGTGTGAAATCTTCTTTCACGGTGGTTTTATTCTCACGGAGCTCACAGAGGGCACAGAGAACACAGAGGTATTCAGGGGGTGGTGTGCTTTATACTTTCTTCCCTCCGTGTCCTCTGTGGTCTTTGTGAGCTCTGTGTGAAATCTTCTTTCACGGTGATTTTATTCTCACGGAGCTCACAGAGGGCACGGAGAACACAGAGGGTATTATAGAGTGCGCTTCTACGGAGTCTTGATCACCGGAGCTTGTAGGTCTAACGGTATAGCATTAAGTTTAGGTAAAGCGCCATTAGGTGAACTGCTCGGCCCAAGATTTGAGAAATTCCAATATGTATCTGTAAACCCAGGGCCTGTACTTAAAAGACTACCAAAACCACTACCACCAGGAATCGGATTTTCGGTTTCTTCCCACCAATCAGCTTGATAATATCCAATCTTTCCAAGTATAGTAGATAGTAAGGAATTAACCACATATTCACCTAGTCCCGGTGCTGGAGATTCAGAATAAAATTCAACTGGGCTTCCCATTAATGGTGTGTATTTAACAACTAGGCCATCATTTGAAACACCAAAACCGTCACGGCCGTCAAGAACATCTACAATACTATCTAAAAGAGAAGAACCTCCGCCCCTTGTAACCTCCATACCGTATCTACCATAATTGTTAAATAGTCCTACAACAACACCATCACTGCCATCTCCAACAACACGCCCAACATCACTACCAGGACTAGATACACTTGGATTAAGAGCTACATTGTCTCGTATTATACCATTGCCGGAACGTTGACCTACAATACCTCCAACATAATTACTGGTTCCGACGACCTCGCCTGTGGCATAGCTATATCTCACTGTATCCGATCCCTCAAAACGCCCCACAAGGCCACCGACGGAACTTACACCAGTCACATCACCGGTAGCATAAGTATTAATAATGGTTCCGGAGTTGAAGCCAACAAGGCCTCCGATAATACTGTCACCATTTACATCAATTGAGGCAAAGCTTCGAGAAATATTATCGCTGTTCAGACCTACCAAACCACCAACATTATTGTCGCCGTTAACAGTGCCGTTTCCTCTAACTGAGCTTAAGGTTATTGAGCCTTGCTGAAGCCGACCAACCAAGCCACCGACATTCAATGAACCGGTGACAATGGCGGTGATTTGGACATGGCTGTTTGTTATCGTTCCTCCATTAAGGTTACCAACCAGACCACCGGTATTATCGTTACCGTTTACAGTAGCGATATTAAGACGGACATTTTTGACTTCTCCAGAACTGATATAGCCAAATAACCCTGTGCTGTCGGTTGTCCCTGTAATACTTAGATTAGAGATAGTATAATCCACTCCCTCGTGTCTGCCGTCATAGCTGCCGGCGAAACGACTTGCATTAGAGTTAGTATTATTATCGCCAATGGGGATGAAGTTGGTAACGCTTGACATATCTATATCCGCAATCTGCCGGTAATGAGCATTAAGATCCCATTTTTCTAAAGGTCCTACTCCTTTACCGACTCTTTGAAGCGTATAAATATCATAAACATAAAAAGGACTGCTTGCGGTACCGAGACCCGGGCCCGGGTCATCTAATTCCCACACTGCATAAAAACTCAGCTCGGCAACTCCCTCTGGAACAGTATCATTTTCAAAGTCCCATGGTTTAGGAGTACCTACCCGGTACCAGCCCTTTAGCTTTACTGTATGACCACTATTTAAAGTCCTCGTGGTTTCTATACTAGGCGGAGGTATCGTTTCTCCAACCTTAACATCAACTTCATCTACCGTCGCCCCTCCAAACGAGTCAAACTTAATCGCTACCTCGACCGGTGCATCAATCCAAACGGCATTAAATTGAACAGCAGGAGTACTGCTCGTGGACAAATTTCTAACTGTCTGACCTGCTTGGTAATCTGTTGTAGTATTATTACGCCGCCAGACGCTAAAAACTTTACCGGTGGGAGCTGAACTTGGAGCATCAGCAAGCTTTTCATCCACATCATAAGTATGAGTTTGATTCAAAGCCATTATTTGCCCATTATCATCAAAGTAAACGACATTATATTTAATCGGGATCCAGCTTGCGTACAAGGTCATTCTACCTGTAACAGGTGTGTCGAAATTCCATTTCGGGGAAGTAAGTGTGGGGTTTTCTGTTGTATGCCAGCCGTTAAGGGTATAGCCGGTGCGGGTGGCAATTGGCTCTGTAACCTTTTCGCCTTCTTTGGGAGTTTGCGGGTCGGGATCATCAGCCCCGGGGCCTGCATCAAATTCAACAGCAAATGAGCCTTCGGGAATTTCCAGCCACTTTGCATAGACTGTTATATTATTTAGCACTTCTGTATTGATGGTGAAAGTGTTGCCGTTTCCGTCAGCTCTGGTATTCCATTCTTCAAAGACATAGTCGGGGCGGCTTGGCCTTGCGGGTAAGGCCGGTACAGTCAACTCGCCCGGCTGCAGTTCAATTGTCTGCTCCTCTCCGTTGTAATTGTAGTTGAACTTGACTGTTCTTACAGTTGTTGCGCGGCTTCCGTTCCCGTCCTTGCCTGCAAGGTTGCTGAAAAAGACATCGCAGGAGGCGAGGAGAATTATTAAAGCAAATATTAGCAATTTCTTCATAAAAAACACCTACCCATCTTAAATATACACAAAATTTAGAGAAATTTCAAGAGAAAAGAAGCCGTTGTTTATAATCATTTTATGATCTAGAATAGGCAACCATGAATAAACGTGCGCTTGGGGCGGATTTACTCTTATTGCTTACTGCGGCTATCTGGGGTTTTGGCTTTGTGGCCCAGAGATCGGGGATGCAATATGTGGGGCCCTTTACCTATAATGGGATAAGATTTCTGCTTGGAAGTCTTGCGCTGGTGCCTATTATTCTTTATAGGGGGGGCGTAAGAGGTAAAAAGGGCCTTATTCGCTCCTCGATTATTGCGGGGACCTGTCTTTTTGTTGCTGTAAGTGTGCAACAGTTGGGTATAATGATGACCACGGCGGGTAATGCGGGCTTTATTACAGGGCTTTATGTGGTTTTCACTCCGATTTTGGGCATTTTTCTTGGCAGAAGCACAGGGAAGGCTACCTGGGCGGGAGCCTTTATCACTTTTGCGGGGCTTTACTTCCTTAGTTTAGCAGGGTCGGGCCCCGGATCGGGCTCCGGTTCCATCATCACGATTAATATCGGAGATGCTTTGGTCTTAGTAAGTGCTGTTTTCTGGGCTGTTCACGTCCACATAATTGACAGGCTCGTTAAAAAAACCGATTCCATTGAGCTTTCATCGGGGCAGTTTGCAGTGGCAGGGCTTTTCGCCCTTGTCTCGGCCTTTATTGTAGAGCCGGGTCTTTCAAACTGGTTAAGAAGCTACCCGGAACTCCTCGCAGGCAGTGGGGGCCTCTTCAATTGGTATAGCCTGCCCGCTCTAATCAGCGGGCTCTCGAACGGTAGTATCCCTCTGTCGCTTATCTCAAGCGCGGCTATCCCGATTCTTTACGGGGGGCTTGTGTCGGTGGGGGTCGGTTATACCCTGCAAGTGGTGGCACAGCGCTATGCCCACCCTGCCCATGCGACGATCATCATGTGCCTTGAGGGCAGCTTTGCAGCCCTTGGCGGCATCCTAATCCTCTCCGAGCCCTTCGGTCAGAGAACCCTGATCGGCTTCACCTTAATGCTTTTAGGTATGTTGATAAGCCAGTGGAAACAGATTAGGATAAAAAATTAATTACCGTGTATTTAATCACAGTGTATAAAGGAGAAAAGTGATGTTTAAAGAAGGAAGAGGATTTATGAAGAGCGCTTGGACTACGGACCCGATGTCTGATACCGATCAGCTTCGGGAAGTGCCGATGCCGCCCATCGAGAATGCATTTGACGAGAGCAAGTTGATTGCCCTGCCTGAGCCAAAGACTGCCAATCTAAAGAAAAGGGATATTTTTCAGGTACTTGAAGAGCGCCAAAGCCGGAGGAAGCTCGGAGGTGGGCCGATTTCAATGGCAGACCTTTCGTTCCTTCTATGGGCATGCTTCGGCAAGAGAGATATCGTTAACGGCCGTATTCTAAGAATTGTTCCCTCGGGCGGCTCACGGCACCCATTTGAAACTTACTTTTATGCGGATAAGGTAACAGGTCTTGAGCAGGGCCTATATCGCTATATCGCAACAAAAAACTCTGTCATCCTTGTTTCAAAAAAAGAGGGCCTAAAGGACGAGCTTAATACGGGCATCAAGGGGCAGTGGTTTAACTGCGCAGTTGCAATTTTCTGGGTATTCATACCGTATCGCTGTGAGTGGCGTTATACGCATCATTCGCATAAGATTTCGCTTATTGATGTCGGGCATATTGGTCAGAATGCCTATCTTGGAGCAGAGGCCCTTGGGATTGGCTGCTGTACCATAGGTGCATACTTACAGGAGATTGATAAGGTTCTTGGAGTGGATGGCGAAAACGAGTTCTGCGTTTACGCAGGTGTGTTTGGCCCGCCGGGAGAGTGAAGCCGCGTGCAGGACCCCGCGGCCTGCCTTAAGCCTTTTTTGATTCGCTAATATTATAAAGAAAGGCATTTTCCAAATCCGTCATGGCATCGGCAATGGCGGATTTTTTATTGGTTTTATATTGAGTTAACCTATCACTTAAATTAATTGGAGGGGCGGCTTGAATTAAAACCTTCCTCGGGTAAATACTCACCCTGTTTGAATATGCTCCCCCCATTGTTCTGCTTGCAAAGTCCCATAGGTTCTGCACATATTCGATCTTTTTATGAAGGGAGTCATTCTCTTCGGGAAGGGGTATGCGAAAGTAAAGGCTCAGGTCCACGAGTTCCTGATGCCTTCCGATATACCAGGCCTCCCCTGCCCTAAGATTATTTACACTCTGTTGAATCGGAGTAAGATCATCAAAATTTTTAAGGCCCGGCAAATAAATATTATCCCAGCAAGTTTGCCTTAGGCGATAAATTCTATAAAAGAAGTCTCCGTCCTTCTTTAGTCCGAGCATTCTCTCTGCGGTATCAAGAGCTGCATTTATCACCCTTTCAAGTCTCTCCTCGAAAGACAGGGAGGGGTCGCTATCAATCTTATAACGCTCTTCGTTTACAGATAAAATATGTTCCCTGCATTGTCGTAATCGCTCAACGAAGGGAAGGTTCTTACGTCCGGGGGTATTCAACCCTACAACTTTTTCTGTTTTCTTTAGGAGCCCTTCGGTTGTCGCCTTACCCCAGGAGCCGAAGCGGAAATAAACCGAGACAGGGAGCACCTCTACGGGGATGGTATTCCCGCTTTCCTGCATGCGCTCTGCAACCTGAAAACCTATGCGGATAACGCCCGGCTCAAGCCTCGGAACTGCATCGGTTGTATAGGAAACCTGGCCCTCGGGTGCAATTGCAACAGGGAAGGGTCCCTCAGCAATTGCCTTATGAATCCTTGCCATGCCGGGGCTGTCCATTTTTGTATGATGAATCGGCATTGCTCCGATATTTGGCATAACAAAGCGGGCGGCCCAGCCCCCCCAGCGTACAACTTCGTAGCTATAGACGCAGACCATGTGGGGGGAGCGGGCAAAGCGCACTCCGTTTAAGGCAGCCTTCGCTCTTAGCTTAAAGAGAATATACCAGGAAATGATCTGGGGTTCCCCTCCGTTAGGGTGACGAAATGCAATGATGAAGCGGCTCTCACCTGCCATTGCACGCCTAAAGGCATCGATAATGACCTTGCCGTCTCCGTGGAGCATCATAAAAGCTATGCCGTAGTATAAAAACAGATATAGCCTTCCGAGAATCCGTAAAAGAACCATTACAAGTTTAGAAATGCGGGGCTCGCCCACGCTGATATCAGGGGATGCTTTAATTATGGGTTTCTTAAAGACTCGGGGCATTTACAAAACATTACCCGAGTATCTTTTTCAATGCGGCAAGAAGGGTGTCAACATTCTCCTTCCTGCCTGTATGACCCATAATGCCGATTCGCCAAATTTTTCCTGCAAGGCTGCCAAGTCCTGCTCCGATTTCGATTTTATGAGTTGCCCTTAGCTCCTTGCGGACTGCGAAGTCTTCAACGCCGTCAGGGATAAGCACTGTATTCAGGTTGGGAAGGCGCCAGGGTTTTTCGACAAGCATTGAAAGGCCCATCTTCTCAAGGCTCTGCACCAAGTATTCGTGTGTTTCGATATGGCGTGCCTTCACCCTATCGTGCCCCTCTTCAAGAATGAGGTTTAAGGCCTCGTAAAGTGCAAAGTACATATTTGCGGGGGCAGTATGATGATAGGCCCTTGGGGAGCCGCTCCAATACTTCATTAGAAGGGTCATGTCGAGGTAGAAGTTCGGAACCTTCTTTTTGCGTGCTGCAATTTTTTCCATTGCCCTGTCAGAAAAGCTCACAGGGGAGAGACCTGAAGGACAGCCGAGACATTTCTGAGAGCAGCTATAAAGAGCGTCAATACAGAAATCATCGACTCTAAGCTCATTCCCGCCAAAGCTTGTAACTGCGTCTACGATAAAGTAAGCGCCCATGCTCCTTACGAGGGGTCCGATTTCGGCAATCGGGTTAAGCACCCCTGTGGAAGTTTCTGCATGAACCATGCCTACGAGCTTATACGGTTTTTCTTTTAATTTTTTTGTGATTTCACCCGGATCTGCATGCTTGCCCCAGGGGAATTCAAGGACATCAACCTTTGCACCAAGACGGCTTGCAACATCGACCATTCGCTCGGAGAAGAAACCGTTTGTGATTATCAGCATTGGCTCATTTTCTTCGATTAGGTTTACAAGCACTGCTTCCATTCCCGAAGAGCCGGTTGCAGAAAGAGCGATGGTCGCCTCGTTCTTTGTCGCCATCAAATCTTTAAGATTTTCCTTTAGCTTGTCCATTAATGCCAAAAACTGGGCATCAAGATGACCCATTGTGGGCATCGCAAGGGCCTTATAGACCCTCGGATGTACCGATGAGGGGCCGGGGCCCATCAATAAAACTTCGTCTAAAGTATTAAGCATTGTCATCGTCCTCGTTTTTTTCGACATCAACCTCTGCGTCTTCTGCCGAATAGTCTTCGGAAACAAGCTCTGCGGTTTTCGCAAGCCTGCGCTTCTCCAGAACTTCACTAAGATACTCATCCAAATCACGCTTTTCTTCATCGTATAATTTAATGTCGCGATAACGCTTCATGCCTGTACCTGCAGGAATCGGATGACCAATAATAATATTTTCTTTTAGGCCGCGAAGATAATCAATCTTGCCCTCTATTGCAGAGTTAGTAAGAACCTTTGTTGTTTCCTGGAAGCTTGCTGCAGAAAGGAAGGAGTCGATATTAAGGGCAGCCTTGGAAATTCCCTGGAATACCGGTCTTGCAACTGCTGCCTGACCGCCTTCCTTCATTACCCTGTCATTCTCTTCCTTAAAGCGATACTTATCTACGAGCTGACCGTAAATAAACCGTGTGTCCCCTACTCTGACAATCTCAACCTTCCTCATCATCTGGCGTATAATGACACCGACATGCTTATCACTAATGGAGACAGTCTGATGAATGTAAATATGCTGTATTTCATCCATTAAGTATCTCTGCAGGCGGGATTCACCTAAGATGCGCAGGATGTCATGGGGATTAGTCGGGCCAAGGCATAGGGGTTCCCCTGCCTCAACGCTGTCGCCGTTCCTTATTAAAAGCCGCTTTGTTATGGGAATTAAGTGCTTATACTCTTTGCCAAAGGCATCATCAACAAAGATGATACGCTTACCCTTAAGAATGCTTCCGAATCGCACAATCCCCGATACTTCTGCAAGGACTGCAGGATTCTTCGGTTTCCTTGCTTCGAAAAGCTCATTTACCCGGGGCAAACCTGATGTAATATCACCTGTATAGGTGGATTCCTTAAAGGTTTTGGCAATGGTTCTGCCTGCCCTTATTTTCTCGCCCTCATCTACAGTAAGAACGGCGCCGCCCGGGAGGAAGTGAGACTCCAATTGATTTTCGTTTTCGTCTACAATGATTATACGCGGCTGCTTATCCATGTGCTGTACTTCGGAGATACGCTTTTCTTCACCCCTTTCATTATCTACTTCAATTTTTAGGGTGGTGCCTTCGATAATATCTTCGAAGACTACGGTTCCGCCTGACTCGGCAATAATCGGATCTGATGATGTATCGAAGGTTGCGATTGTTCTTTCTGCTTCAACCACATCACCTTTTTTAACAACGAAATCGGAGCCGTTGCGTATTTCTACTTTTCGATCCTGACCGATAAGGTATAGGGTGCTTTCGTTCTCGTTATTATTCACTACCATTGCGTAGGCAATATCGGGGGAAAGAATTTCTTCCCTTCCGCGCTTTATAATCGGCGCACCCCGGACTATCCTCTGCCCGTTTTGAACAAGCATCTCATCACCCGGCTCAAGCTTATACTGGCCCATGACCATACTTACAATCATGGTGCCCTTTCTCGTAAAGAGCTTGACCCCTGTCGGTTCTCCTGTTGTCTCATCGACCTTATCGATATGGGTTCCGCTCACATCCTTTATGTAAACAGGGAACTTTAGGAAGGTTCTATTCTCTTCACTCATGCTTAATGCGATACCTCCGTGATGGAAGGTTCTCATTGTAAGCTGGGTTCCCGGCTGACCGATTGACTGTGCTGCAATTGTTCCGACTGCCTCTCCGATGTCTACGGTGCGGTTAGTTGCAAGATTTGTTCCGTAGCAAAGGCGGCATACTCCGTGGCCCGCTTCGCAGGTAAGTACTGTGCGAATCAATACCGATTCAATTCTTGCCTCTTCAATGGCATTTGCAACTTCTTCGGTAATTTTCTGGTTAACATCGATTAGAATTTCACCTGTTATCGGATGCTTTACTCTTTCAAGGGTATAGCGGCCTATGATGCGATCTTTTAAGCTTTCCTTTATGTCTTCACCTGTTTTTAATGCCGACTGTGCAATTCCGTTAATTGTGCCGCAGTCATTTTCGTTTACAACGACATCCTGTGCTATGTCAACAAGACGGCGGGTAAGATAACCTGCCTCGGCTGTCTTGAGCGCCGTGTCCGAAAGACCCTTGCGTGCACCGTTAGTCGAAATGAAGAACTCAATAACCGAAAGGCCTTCCTTAAAGTTTGAACGGATGGGAAGCTCAATCATGTCGCCTGAGGGTTTCCACATAAGACCCCTCATTGCGGCAAGCTGACTTATCTGATTCTTACTTCCCCTTGCACCTGAATTGGCCATCATGAAGATCGAATTAAAACCGTTTCTGTCTGCTTCAAGAGCCTTCCACATAATATCCGTAAGATCGGAAGCAGTTTTCCTCCAGGCCTTTGTAACTTTATCGTACCTTTCTTCTTCGGTTATAAGCTTACCGTTAAATTCTCTCTGTAAGGCTTCCACTTCCCTATTGGTATTATCAATGATATCTACCTTTTCTTTGGGTACTACAATATCATCAATACCGATAGTGGCCCCGAATATTGTCGAGTACTTATAACCGGTAGATTTAATTGCATCGAGCATTTTTACAGTGGTCCAGGAGCCCTTCTCTGCAAAAACATTTTCAATAAGATCTCGGAGCTCCTTATCCCTAAACTCGTAGTTGACGTATGGAATATCATCGGGGAGCTCTTCATTGAAGATGAGCCTCCCTGCGGTGGTTTCAATAAGGCCGTCAGGGCCGATTTCTTCTGCGTTTCTCAGCTTATTCCAGACAGGGAACTTTGGCGGCTTTACGCGGACCACTGCGCCCCAATCTAAAACCTTGGTCTCGATTGCAAGATAAACTTCTTCGGGGGAGGAATAGCGGGGAGCAGCTCCAACAGACTTTCCGCAAGCCGGGCATGCAGTCCATTCACTGCGAATTTCCTTATTGCATTGAATACAGTTTTCACTCTTAGGCTTACCCTTTGCAGATAACTTTGCCTTATCCATACCTGTCCGCTTTGCATCGGGTCTAATACGGGTAAGGAAGTTTATACCGAGTACCATGTCCTGGGAGGGGAATACTATAGTTTTTCCGTTTGCGGGGTTAAGCAGGTTCCTTGCGCTTAACATCAGGGTCCAACATTCCATCTGAGCAGCCTGGGTCAGCGGGACATGAACGGCCATCTGGTCCCCGTCGAAGTCTGCATTAAAAGCATAGCAGACAAGCGGCGGGAGCTTTATTGCCTTGCCCTCAACAAGCACGGGCTCAAAGGCCTGGATGCCGAGGCGGTGCAGGGTTGGCGCACGGTTAAGAAGAACCGGGTGCTCCTTCACAACTTCATCAAGGATCGCAAAAACTTCAGGTGTCTCCTGCTCGACAAGCATCTTTGCCTTCTTGATATTGTAGACCACATCCTTATCGACAAGTTTCTTCATTATAAAGGGTTTGAAAAGTTCAAGGGCCATCTTCGTAGGAAGGCCGCACTGCCACATTTTCAAATCGGGTCCGACAGTTATTACGCTTCGGCCTGAATAGTCAACCCTCTTTCCAAGAAGGTTCTGCCTGAAGCGGCCCTGCTTGCCCTTGAGCATGTCCGAGATTGACTTTAGGGGCCTATTAGAAGCGCCCTTCACCACCCTCTTCTTCTTTGAATTATCAAAGAGGGCATCAACTGCTTCCTGAAGCATGCGTTTTTCATTTCTAATGATGATATCAGGCGCATTCAGGGCCTGAAGGCGTTTGAGCCTATTGTTTCGGTTGATGACTCTGCGATAAAGGTCGTTAAGATCGCTTGTTGCAAAGCGCCCTCCGTCAAGCTGAACCATCGGGCGCAGTTCGGGGGGAATGACCGGGATTGTATCGAGGATCATCCACTCGGGTTTATTGCGGGAATTCCTAAAGTTTTCAACTATGTCGATGCGTTTCAGAAGGCGTTTATCACTTTTCGGGCCCTTCTCGATCATTTTGACGCGAAGCTCTGCTGCCATTTCATCAAGGTTGATATTTTCAAGGAGGGTCTTAATGGCCTCTGCACCCATTCCTGCCTGGAAACTTCCGGAATAGCGATCCTGGGCCTCGTTATACTCATCTTCGTTTAGAAGCTGCATCTTCTTTAAGTCGGTCTCGCCGGGTTCTATCACTATATACTTCTCGTAGTAAAGCACCGAGCGAAGGGCTGCCATCTGCAGATCGAGGAGAAGCCCCATACGGCTCGGCACAGAACGATAGTACCAGATATGGGAGACGGGTGCTGCAAGCTCAATATGACCCATGCGCTCCCTGCGAACCTTAAAGTGGGTAACTTCAACGCCGCAGCGATCACAAATTACACCCTTATAGCGGATGGATTTAAACTTACCGCAGTAACATTCCCATTCCTTCGTGGTTCCGAAGATCCTTTCACAGAAAAGGCCGTCTTTCTCGGGGCGAAGAGTACGATAATTGATGGTTTCAGGTTTTTTGACTTCCCCGTAGGACCAGTCCCTTATCATGTTCGGGGAAGCCAAACGTATCATAATCGAATCGAAATCCTGTATATCCCGCACTTTTTCCTCCGTTAGAAATTAGAGCCGCTCTTGGTTATCAGATCCTCATCCCTCTCGGTAAGAGGTATCTGCTTATTTTTGCTGTCATAAATCGTAAGATCCAGGGCAAGGCCTCGCAGCTCTTGAACAAGAACATTGAAGGACTCAGGGATCCCCGCCGTTGTGGAGGGTTCACCCTTTACGATTGCCTCGTAAATCTTTGACCTTCCTGACATATCATCAGACTTAATTGTAAGAAGTTCCTGCAAGGTATGGGCTGCGCCATAGGCTTCAAGGGCCCAGACTTCCATTTCACCGAGTCTCTGACCTCCGAACTGTGCCTTTCCGCCGAGGGGCTGCTGGGTTACAAGTGAGTAGGGGCCGGTCGAGCGGGCATGCATTTTATCGTCAACAAGGTGATGCAGTTTAAGGAAGTAGATGATTCCGCAGAAAATTTGATTTAAGAAGGGTTCTCCGGTCTTTCCGTCTCGAAGGTTTGCCTTGCTTGTAACGGGAAGCCCCGCCTCTTTGAGCTTGTCTTCGATTTGCTCGGTTGAGGGGGATTGGAATACCGGGACCGAGTACCACTCATCCAGGGTGGAGGCGGCCCAGCCAAGCTCTGTTTCAAGGAGCTGACCGATATTCATACGGGAGGGCACCCCAAGGGGGGTCAGGCAGAGGTCCAAGGGCGTGCCGTCTTCCATATAGGGCATGTCTTCCTCGGGGAGGATCCTTGCAACAACGCCCTTATTTCCGTGGCGGCCTGCCATCTTATCACCTTCCCTAAGCTTTCGCTTTGTGGCAACAAGAACCTTCACAACTTCGTCAACTCCGGGATTAAGGTCATCGCCCTCAGTCCGCTTGAGCCTTTGGATGTCGATGACAGTCCCTTCGATTCCGTGGGGTACTTTTAATGATGTGTCCCTTACTTCCTTTGCCTTCTCTCCGAAGATTGAGTTTAGAAGTTTAAACTCAGGGGTGGTCTCGGTTTCGCTCTTTGGGGTTACTTTCCCGATTAGAATATCCTGTGCGCGAACCTTTGCACCTACCCTGATTATGCCTTCGCTGTCCAGGTTATCGAGGATCTTCTCGGAGGTATTGGGAATATCTCGGGTGATTTTCTCAGGGCCGAGTTTTGTTTCCCTTACCTCGGTAAAGAATTCCTTTATATGGATGGAAGTAAACATATCATCCTTAACAACCCTCTGGGAAATAAGGATGGAATCCTCGTAGTTATAACCGTTCCACGGCATGAAGCCCACAAGGATATTCCTGCCAAGGGCAAGTTCTCCGTTCCTTGTAGCGGGCCCGTCAGCTATGACCTGCCCTGAAACGATTTTCTCTCCCTGTCTTACAAGGGGTCTCTGATTATAGCAGGTGTCCTGATTCGTTCTCTGGTATTTTATGAGCTTATAGACATCAAGGCCTTCTTCGCTTGTTTCAGGGATTCGGGTATCACTTTCGTCGGGGTCAATTACAACTTCCTGGGAACTCACCCTTAGGACTGTGCCGCCCCTCCTTGCCTTTACAAGGACGCCCGAATCGTAGGCACACTTTCCTTCCATTCCGGTTCCGACTCGCGGAGCCTCGGGGAAGACAAGGGGTACTGCCTGCCTCTGCATGTTAGAACCCATAAGGGCCCTGTTTGCATCATCGTGCTCGAGGAAGGGAATAAGGGAGGCAGAAACAGAGATAATCTGCTTTGGAGAAACGTCCATGTATTCAACTTCGTTCGGGCTTCGGGTCGTATAATCGCCCTGCTTGCGGCAGGATATCTGCTCGTCCATGAAGCTGCCATTGCTGTTAAGGCGTGCTGAAGCCTGGGCTATAAAGTAGCGGTCTTCGTCCATTGCAGAGAGGTATTTAATATCCTTTGTCGCAATGCCCTTTACGACCTTGCGGTAGGGTGCTTCAAGAAAGCCGTAGTCGTTCACCCTTGTATAATTTGCAAGGGATACTATAAGGCCGATGTTCGGTCCCTCGGGTGTTTCAACAGGGCACATCCTTCCGTAATGGGTATAGTGAACGTCTCGCACTTCAAAACCGGCTCTCTCCCTTGAAAGGCCGCCGGGGCCAAGGGCATTGAGGCGCCTCTTATGGGTTAGCTCTGCAAGCGGGTTCACCTGATCCATGAACTGGGATAATTGGCTTGAGCCGAAGAACTCTTTTATAACTGCAACTACGGGTTTTATTGAAATAAGGTCTTGAGGCTTAATGGTATCAGTTTCCTTAAGACTCATCCTCTCCTTTGCGATTCTTTCCATGCGGGTAAAGGCGGTCTTCATGGTATTTGCCATGAGCTCCCCGACAGAACGTATGCGGCGATTACCCAGATGGTCGATATCATCTATTTTTTCTACCCCTGAGTGAACATTAATAAGGAACTTCATTGCGGCGATTATGTCCTGCCTTGCAAGGGTGGAATCGTCAAGAGGGGGGTTAAAGCCGAACTTTTTATTGAGTTTATACCTGCCGACCCTGCCGAGGTCATAGCGCCTTGGTGAAAAGAACATGCTGTTCAGTTCTTTTTCTGCGGCATCCACTGTGATGGATTCGCCGGGCATATGCACTGCGAAAACTGCCGAAAGGGCATCTTCCCTTGAAGGCTCGTCCCTCTCCTGCTCGTCCTTTACAAACTTGATTTCTTCCCTGTCAAAGCAGTTGAGCAATACAACAGAATCAAGTGATGTATTGGAAGACTTATCGTCTTCCGGGTCTTCACGCTCAACAAACTTTATAACTTCGACCGAATTAATGCCGTTTACAAGCAATGTGTCTACATCGTGGAGGAGGAGCTTATATCCGGCCCTATAGAGCTTCCTCTTTTGGGGGTTCCCTTCCTCGTCCAAATTATTTTCATCGTCTACCCAGACCGGCTGTGCGAGAACACGGCCAAAGAACAATTCCCTTGTCTCTTTATCATCCTTAATTTCGAGGATCTCTGTTTTATAGAAGGCCTTGATTATGTCTTGCCTTGTTTCAAAACCGAGTGCCCTAAGGAAGACGGTACCGAGAATGCGCTTTTTACGGTCTATTTTGACAAAAATAAGATCTTTTTTATTATCGATTTCAAATTCCAGCCAGGAACCCCTATAAGGGATAATCCTTGAAGAATAAATTCCCTTTTCGTGACGGAAAATGACACCGGGGGAGCGGTGAATTTGGGAAACAACCACCCTCTCAGCCCCATTAATTATAAAGGTGCCCTTTTCGGTCATGATGGGGATATCACCCATATAAATATCTTTCTGTCTTATTTCACCTGTCTGCTGGAAAATCAGATTTATTCGTGCCTTTAATGGGACTGCATAGGAGAGGCCCTTCTGTTTGCAGTCCTGCTCATTCCATTTTATATTGTCTTCGTCCAGGGTATAGTACTCGTACTCAAGAACCATATCTCCATTCGGGCTTTCTATGGGGAAGGTAGATCTAAAAACCTCTTCCAGACCCTGGATATCAGGTTTCTCATTGTTTCTTAAAGCTTCGCGCTGAAGAAAGCGTTCGTAAGAATTGGTCTGAATATCTATAAGAGCCGGAAGTTTCATAACATCCTGGATATCCTTACCCAGAAAGATCCTCTTTCCACCGGATTTTACTTTTGCCATTCCTCCCCCCATTATAAATTTGATAAAGACCCCGCTCTGCACACAATTCGGCCGAACGGGGTAACTACGAGAAAATGCACTGTCTTCGATCTAACAACCGCTTACTGAATTTCAACAGTACCGCCGGCGGCTGTAATCTGTTCTTTGAGTTTTGCTGCATCTTCCTTGGAAACGCCTTCTTTAAGAGGCTTTGGTGCGCCTTCTACAAGGTCCTTGGCTTCTTTTAGACCAAGGCCTGTAACTGCCCTTACCTCTTTAATAACAGCGATCTTTTTGGTTTCGTCAAAGGCTTTCAGAATTACGTTGAACTCTGTCTGTTCCTCGGCTGCAGCGGCTGCAGGGGCAGCGGCACCGCCGGGAGCGGCGACTGCAACAGGGGCTGCGGCAGAAACGCCGAACTTTTCTTCCATTGCCTTAACCAATTCCGAGACTTCCAAAACTGTCATGGAAGCAATCGCTTCTAAAATATCCTCTTTCTTAATGGCTGCCATATTATCTTCTCCTTAAAATTTACTGCACCCTTCATACGAAGAGTAAAACCGGCCCGACAGGACAGCAGCCTTCGGTTTAACCGTGGTAAAACCGAAGAAGCCTGAAGGGCTTTAATTCCTTATTTCTTTTCGCCGACAGCTTTAACCGTGCGCACAAGCCTTGACGGAATGTCGTTAAGAGCTGCGGTCAGGTTCCTTATCGGGCCATTCATTACGGACATAAGCATGGAAATCAATTCAAGACGCGAAGGCAGGGCCGAGAATGCCGTTATTTGCCTTGCATCGTAAATATCCTTGCCAAGGAGTCCGCCTTTTACCTTAACAGAGGCTTCCTTGCCAAAGTCAACGAGGATTTTGGCAACTTCGTTTGCATCCTTTGTGGCAATGGCAATAGCGGTGGGGCCTGTAAGATAGTCGGCAACTTCCCCGGGTGCTGAAAGCTGTTCAAAGGCGAGCTTTGCAAAGTTATTCTTTATGACCTTATACTCTGCGCCCTTTGTTCTTAGCTGTTTGCGCAAATTTGTAATTTGCTCTACTGTAAGTCCCCTATAGTCGGTAAAGATGAAATCCTGCGAAGCGGAGAAGGCTGCTTTCATTTCATCAATGGATTTTACTTTATAATCTTGTATCTTTTTTGCTACTATGCTCATGCATTACTCCTTGATGTTGACCCATACACCGGGACCCATGGTTGATGAAACCGAAACAGTGCGAATGAACTCGCCCTTGGCATCGATAGGTTTTTTCCTCTTAATTTCGGAAATAACTGCCTGGACATTTTCTTCCAATTGCTCTTTCTCCATGGAAACCTTTCCGACAGCAAGGTGAACAACCCCTGTCTTATCTGCCCTGAACTCAATACGGCCTTTTTTCAGCTCGGCTAATGCGCCTTTGATGTCAAATGTAACGGTTCCTGTCTTCGGGTTCGGCATAAGGCCCTTTCGGCCGAGTACCATACCCAATTTTCCGACATCCTTCATCATGTCGGGGGTTGCAACGGCGACATCGAAGTCTGTCCAGCCGCCCTTTACCTTTTCGATGAGTTCATCTGCTCCGATAAAGGCTGCGCCTGCATCTTGAGCCTCTTTTTCTTTTTCCGGCTTACAGAAAACAAGGATTTTTTTGTCTCCGCGGAACTGGTTCGGCAGTACTACTGTATCTCTGACCGACTGGCTTTTCTTTAGGTTAAGCTTTACGGAAAGGTCAACTGTTTCATCGAACTTGGCAAAGGCGAGGGACTTTACGAGTCCGAGGGCTTCGGGCAGTTCAAAGAAGTTTGATGCATCGTATTTCTTGAAGTTTTCTGTATACTTTTTTCCCCTTTTCATTTTTCCACCTCCACACCCATGGACCTTGCAGTGCCTGCGATGATTTTAACCGCTCCTGCGAGATCGTTGGCAGAAAGATCGACCATTTTAGTCTTTGCGATTTCCTCGCATTGGGACTTGGTGAGCTTTGCAACCTTTGTTTTATGGGATTCAGGTGATCCTTTCTCAAGGCCTGCAGCTTTTTTGATTAATACTGCGGCGGGAGGGGTTTTAAGGATGAAGCTGAAGGTCTTATCCGCATAAACAGTGATGACCGCAGGTATTACAAGGCCGGGTTCCATGCTCTTTGTCCTGTCGTTGAATTGCTGGACAAATTGGGGGGCGCTGACACCGTGTGGTCCCAATGCAGGGCCGACAGGGGGGGCCGGAGTGGCTTTCCCCGCAGGGCACTGCAGTTTGATCATGGCAGTTACTCGTTTCTTTGCCATAAAAACTCCTTTGTAGTCTCGACAAATGTGCAAACCTTCGGTTTGTCACATTTGTCGGCGGAGTTTTACTTCGTAAAACTCCGGTGCGTCTCTATTTGAGACTCCTACACTTTTTCTACCTGCAGAAGGTCTACTTCTACAGGGGTATTTCGGCCGAAAATGCCGACCATTACTTTAAGTTTGTTCTTTTCCTGATTCACTTCTTCTATGGTACCTGTGAAGGACTCAAACGGGCCGTCAATTATCTTGACCTGCTCGCCTGCCATAAAAGATTGACGGGTTCTGACCGGCCTTTCACCCTTCATCTCGCCGGATTTCTGTAGGATGCCGCGGGCCTCATCACTTGAGAGGGGGTTCGGCTTCCTGTTTGCAGGGGTTCCGACGAAGCCGGTAACTCCCTGTATTCTCTTTATCTTGGAACAGGCGAGTTTCCAGCCCTGCTCCTCGTTTGGAAGGTCCATCTCGACCAAGATATAGCCGGGCAGGAACTTCCTTGTCTGTGTGCGCTTCTTTCCGTCCTTTACTTCCACTACCTCTTCTGAGGGAACCTTTATATCTCTGACGACTTCCTTGTCCAGATCGCCGGATTCTATCATCATGCGGATAGTTTTTTCTATTTTATTTTCATACCCCGAATAAGTATGGAGAACATACCAGCCTGTAGCCATAAATTCCTTTCAACAGGCTAAAAAATAGCCTGCACCCCAAGAAGCAGCAATACATCAATTAAACCTAAGACTGCGGCAATAATGGCAGTTGAAATAATAACAACTTTGACGGAGCTGATTACATCGTCCCGTCCGGGCCAGATTACTTTCCGTAGTTCTGCGTAAGATTCCTTTATAAACTGAACAATCTTTCTCATAATGCACCTACTATATATGTCATAGCTGCGCCAATCCCGGTAAAAGGCCCGGAGAAAAGCCGCTTTCAGGCGCAGCAAGGCTTGAACTCGCGACCTGCGGTTTTGGAGACCGCCGCTCTACCAACTGAGCTATACGCCTGGGATTTTTACTTGATTTTCGTCTCCTTATGGGAGGTATGCTTCCTGTCAAAGGGGCAATACTTGTTAAATTCCAGTTTTTCTTGGGTATTTCGTCTGTTTTTGCTGGTGGTATAGTTTTTTCTCTTACATTCGCTGCATTGAAGAGCAATAAGTTCAACCACCTGCTTCTTTCCTTTCGCCATAATCCATCTCCTCTACCCCAAAAGCCCTCTTGTCAGCCCTCAATCAGACCTGCGAAGCAGCGCTGACTTGCGAGCTGTTTTGCCTTCGGCAAAAACAAGCCCTCAATCAGAATCGAACTGATGACCTTATCCTTACCATGGATATGCTCTGCCAACTGAGCTATAAGGGCACACTACGCTGATGATACAACGTTAAGAAAGTTTAACAATTTTAACAAAAAGAGTCAACGGCTTCGCCGTTGTATCATAGTGGAAATTTATTTAATTGTCCGCTAACGCGGACTGAGATTCAAATGCTTCGCAGTTATCTATTTGCGCTCCCGGCAATGTGTCAGCATGTATTCGCGTAATGCGGCGTTCATTCTTGTTTGATAACCTTTGCCAAAGGAGCGAAACCATTCAAGAACATCAGCATCGTAGTTCATTTTCATAGGAACCTTTACCGGTCGGTAAATCCCCCGGTTTAGCAGTCTTGCAGGCATAAACCTGGCAAGTTGTTCCTGTGTCAGAGCAGGCATATCCGAGAGATCGATGTCTTCATCCTTCATCTCACTAAGCTTTTTCATGCGTTCTTCATCAATAGGGGGTAAGTCTTCAAGAGTTCTAACCACGATTGCCATAATACACCTCCTGTTCATGCTTTAATGCTTTTCTTGCGGAAATAATTCGCACAGTTTCCTTGTCAGGCTCAGTTTCCACGACAAATAAAACTGTTCCGGCTGAAGAGCCTAGAAATGTCCAACGAGTTTCTCCGGCAGAGCTGTGCTCATCATCAAAGAAATCGATCCTGTTAAAGTCATACCAGGCTCGAACTGCATCATTAAAATCAACTCCATGCTTTTTTATATTAGCAAGGTTTTTGTTTTCGTCCCATGTAAATATAGGCATTAATTTATACCTATTTAATTATACCTATTTTAATCCAAATTGTCAAGTGGAAGTAGCAAATTTTACCATAAAAAGTCAAAGCTGGTATCGACTTCGCCACCTGTGGTCGGGCCTGATGGGGAGCTTGGGCTCGAAGGCGGTCTTGGAGTTTGGCCGGGAGGACCCGAGTCAGGGCTTCCCGAGATTCTAACCCCAAGGGGAGCAGGATTGGAGCTTGGCTGCACTCCTGAAGGCGGACTTGGCCTATGACCTGAAGATCCAACAGTAACGGGGTTCCACACCCTGCCGCTTTCTGCCGGTGTAGTGCTAAAACCGGCTGATACGGAAACTACTTGCCCTGCACTTCCCCTGAAATTAACAAATCCTGAACTTACACTAAGGGTTTTTGTATCAAACTCGAAACTGGTTCCCCTGACAGAGGCAACTGCCATGGGGCTTACCACATCAAGTGATGTCCTTGTTCCTGCAGGAGCATCAATATCAACCCTAATCCTTCCTGCTTGAAGATTTATATTAAGGACTTCATTGCCTTCGGAAGTGAGAATTTCTGTAAAAGTCATCCGTGTAAGGGGTCGCACGACAATAACAATGCTTCCAAGTTCAATAAGTGCGCTGCTCCTGAAGTCGGTGGAGACTATTGTATCATTCCATACCTGATCGAGTATATTTGCAGGTATAAAAGGCGCATCTTCGGATGTTTTTAACTCTACAGTGCCGATTAAGTCTCGAATTATCCCGAAATCTGCACTTTGAGCATAAATACTTGAAAGGGAATAGAGTGCAATCAATAAAAAACAAAGCAAATGTCGCAGGAAACTCATCATATTACCCCTAGTACAATGATAAAATAAGGTTGACATCGATTCGCCAAAGGTTTCGGGCATCCGGTGCTATATCTCCAAGGGAGGGAAGAAAGATTCCTCCTGCCACATTAAGAGAAAGGTCTGAAAGAGGGCTCCAGTAAAGGCCGCCGTAAACTTCTGCCCCAAGAAAACGTCCGTTCGGGTTGTAAAACGGGAAGCTTTCTGCATTACTGCGCATGAAATAAAATGATGAAATGCTTGCCGAAAGAACCCGATGAAATCTTGCAGTATAATCGAGTGAAATAAAGGAAACACCTGAAAGTTTTGGGCTTAGGACATTGCTTTGAGCAATACTGCTTATGGGCAGGAACTCTGCCGTGGAAAAACGACTTAAAAGCTCCAGCCTGTGGGTGGGGTTCTGCCAAGCAGTGCTAAGTTCTGCAGCGAAGCCTGTATTAAAACCACCGGCGTTCTGTATTAGTTCAAGGCATGCACCAAGGTTAAAAATTAAACCTGTGATTGGGGCAGTCAGCTTTGCACTAAGATATTGAGTATGAAGTCCCGCACCCGAGAAATCAAACTGGCCAAAAATAGCTGCCCTTGCTGCAACCCTATTCCGTGAGCCAAGCCCATGATGCTCCCAGTCCAGAGCAGCGAGGAGGCGGCGGGGAGCGAAATAGGTATTTCGGAAATCTCCATAGTCAAGTCCGGCATCGTTATGTTCGAGTTCTTCTCCTGTCATTTCAATATTAAGGCGCTTTTTATATACAAGCCCCGTATACCAAGCTCCGGCACTGAAGGTTCCTGCTTGCATGTCAAATGAAACCCTGCCGCCATCAAAAAGCCCGCCTGCGATGAAACCTAGGGGGTCTATGTAGAACATTCTTCCAAGCCTTAGCTCAAGATTGCTTCCCCTCATGTAAATATCTGCCGTGAGCAGCTCAGGTACAAAGGCCCAAGGATCATTTTCGTAGTTAAGACCAAGAGAAACGTGAAAAGCTCCGGTGCTTCCCCAAATACCCGTAAGCCGGGGAATAACGATGCCTTCGTAATCGAGGACGGTTTCACTTCCGGTTTCGTAGTACTGCAGGTTTTGGTTCCAGACAAGGCCGAAGTCGAGGGCAGGAAGCGAGGGGATGGTGATAAGGCAGAGGGTGAGGATTAGCAAGGGGAGGAGTTTGCACATATTCTTTGGCTGTTGTACCATGTTCACTAATGTTTCTTTAAAATTCCCAGAAGCCTATTGGAGAACTAGTATTTCCATCCCAGCCAAATGTTTCACCGGCAATTACTGTCGTTTCTCTTCGGTAGGGAGTTACATTCACCGCAAATACAGCATGTCCCCTATTATTTTGTATAACACCTGTCGAAACATCTATAACTACATTGCCGTTAATAGGGTCGGTTGTATAGCCGGTAATAATCCCCCCACTGTCATCTTTTAAGAAGGTTGCACTTTGTAGCACTAATACCCCACCTCCATCATAATTGACAATATTACCGGAAATAATTCCACCTTGCATGTGAAAAAGCTGTGCACCGATAAATACGCCTCCGCCTTCCCCTGCATTTCCTACATGTCCCGCTGTATTCTCTGTAATATTTCCTCCTGTCATAATAAATATGCCATCCTGTATATATACTCCACCGCCATGAAAGGCTACATCATTCTCATTGATACTCCCGCCTGTCATTTGGAGGGTACCTTGATTCACAAAAACTCCGCCTCCACTGCTTGCTTCATTCATAGATATTACTGCTGCAGATTCGATGTTGAAATTTCCTTGAGATACATAAATTCCTCCTCCCTGGTTCGCAGTATTTCCTGTAATTATCCCACCCTGCATGATGAAAACACTATCATTGTCAATCAAATGAACTCCACCACCCCGTCCAACTGTTGTGTTCCCATTGATACTTCCACCAATCATTGTAAAGGTTCCGGGAGTGCCAATTACTGAATTTGTTCCTACAATCACACCACCGCCGGAAAATGCATCATTCCCGGAGATGTTTCCATTATTCATAGTAAAGCTCCCGGAACTTATATGCACACCACCGCCGGAATTATTAGGAGTGGAATTTCCTGATATGGTCCCACCATTCATGACAAAGTTAGAATCAATTACAAATACCCCGGCACCGCCATGACTTCCGTCGGATAATCCAATATTTCCGGAGATGGTTCCACTAAACATAGTGAAGTCTGCACCATTCATTACATCCACACCACTGCCGTTGGATGCTATATTTCCGGAGATAGTTCCACCATCCAGGACAAAGCTGGCTCCCACGCCTTCCACACGAACTCCCCCGGCACTTGAAGCTGTATTTTGAAAAATAGTACCACCATTCATAGTAAAGGTTCCGAAAACATATACTCCGCCTCCGACAAATCCATTATTCCCGGTGATTTCTCCGCCGTCCATCGTGAACACTCCAGTCGAATCTACAATCACCCCACTGCCTGATCCAAAGAAACCGGCAGCAACCCTTTCATTCATTGTAATTATCGAACCACTTCTCATAAAAAGCGTTCCACCGCCATTCACCAGCACTAATGATGTGGTATTATCATTTCGACCTCGCAGAGTAATACCTGAATCTAGTACCAAGGTATTATCCGAACTTACTGTAAATAAGTTCCCATCGGCTAAAAGCTGCACCGTTATCGGTGCAGTAAGTGCTCTGAGGGTTACGCTTGTGCCGGCAGGAAAGTTAAGAGTATAGGGAGGAAGCTCTTGGTTTGAGCCAATTTTAATTTCATAATTTCCAAGGCCGGTTATATGTATTGAATCCAAAGCATCTTGCAGGCTATTGAAGTTAATATCCGGCCCGCCATTCATACTCATTAAAATACCCCAATAAAAAAGCCGGATTGTAATGAGATCATTGTTCCCGGTCGTAATTTGAACCGGGTTTAATACTGCGGCCCCTCGTGCATAAAGGTAATCGTCCGGTAAAATATGGACATCCACCGTAATATTATATGTCCCAACCGGAACAGAGCCTTGATGCAGCCCATTTCCTTCAAATTCAAAGGGAGGGAGCGATGAGCCCCCAACCCTTGTGAATGTTACTGTGAATTTTAAGTCGGCAAGAGTGGGAGCATCCGGATCGGTATTAATGCTTCCGGGCGGGATATGGGGAGGGTATGGAGCCATGCGAGCAGTCTCGTCGTCAAAGCTGATGGTGAATATGCCCATCTCCGGGTCTTTATTTATGTCGGAGCAGGTAATAAAGAAAACTGAACAGAGAATAAAAAATATTATAAGGCGGTTAATAATCGATTTCACATTCTACTCCTTTTCGAGAAACAGGACGTTATATGTGGTGTGGCAATGATAAAGAAAACTAACCGGGATTTTACTATATTACAGCCAAAAATACAATGATAATTTTCAGCTAGAGAATTGGCTCACAGAAAAACTCGCTGTGCTCGGTGCCGGCGAACCAAGGTTCGCTGTACGCTGAGAGCGTAAATTCAAAGAAGGTAAAAATTTCTAAAAAAAAGTCAAAAAAGTTCCCAATTTTTAAAGCAAAATCGCACTTCCGCATAGAGGATATAACAATATCTTTTGTATATAGTCATGTGCCTAAGAAATTGTTTAAATACTTGCATACAGAAATAGGGTATACGATTAAAAAGGTTCAACGAGGGATTCATTATATTGAAAACAAGGTTTTGCCTATGCAGTTTATTGACAATAGGAAACTACATATTGAAGACAATCTATGGCTCAAGGGCTTAAGTAAGAAACTTGACCCGTCAATATTATTAAAAATGGGTAATAAATCAGAGCTTTATGAAGACTATCCTATGATGTATACTTATATTAAGGGCGTTACAGGAGCAAATTTCCGTGCCGTAGAGGAGGCAAAAAATATGAAAACGATCAGTGAAACAAGTCTGTTAAAACAAGTATTAAAAGAAATCATTTTGGAGAACGACAAATGGGAAATATGGAGAGAAATTGCAAGCGAAGCCCTTGAAACAAAGAAGGCCCTGGACATAGCCCAAAACATGCTCAACGCAGGCTTTCCCCCCGAAACAATAGCCTCCCTGACAGGACTCGACCTCGAAACAGTCAAAACCCTCCCATCCACGGCAACTGCTTAAACTCTTTCGTCAAGCAAAAAGCGTTTCAACGTAATCAGGAGTAGGCCGGGTTCGACGGGTTTTTCGAGGTGATGGTTCATGCCTGCATTTGCTGCGGCTTCAACGTCTTCCTTATATGATAGGGAAGTTATTGCAATAATAGGTATGGTTTCGGAATTTGGGAGGCCCGAGGACCTGATTTCCCTTGTGGCATCGTATCCGTCCATATTCGGCATCATTATATCCATTAAAATCATGTCTATTCCGCCGGGTTCGGCCAAGAATATGTCCAGGGCTTCCTTTCCGTCACCTGCTTCAATTATATCGGCGCCCCTTGGGATAAGAATATTCTTTAGAACCCTTCTATTGACTGCAACATCATCAACGACTAAGACTCGTTTCCCCGAAAAATCCAGTTTACTTATATCAATTTCCTTGGAAACTTCGGGCATTATCGCCTTATTCAAGTGCAAGACGAAGGAAAATGAAGAACCCTCGTCCAATTTACTGTCAATATTTATCCTTGAACCCATTGCCTGTACGATATTACTGCTTACTGTAAGCATGATTTCACTTGAACTGTAGATTATATCCTTATTTTCGGGGTTGAACAAAAGTTCCAGCTCTTCGAGCTTCTTGACTGTCATTCCGATGCCGTTATCCCTGACGGAAAACCGGAGAGATACAGTATTTTCACTCTCTTCAAGAAGGTCAATTACAAAAATGACCTTCCCGTTTTGCTCATCAGCAAATTTAACTGCATTTCTTAGCAGAATGGTCAAGGCCTGCATCAACCTTATCCTATCACCCTCTAATGCAATATTGCTGTCAAAACTAACTTGGGGTTCCCAGGATATGCCCTTTGCCCTGCACAGGCCGGAAATAAGGGAGTTAATATCAAGCACAGTCTTACCGAGGATAAAGGGTGAGTTCGAGAGAATGAGTTCGCCTGCTTCAATATTGGAGATTTCGAGTATGGTATTTAAAACCGAAAGCAGATCGTTCGAGGAGGCCACAGCCTGATGCAGGGAATCCAAGCCTTTTTTAGGCTCGGGAGTAAAAATAGCTTCCTTTATCATATTAATCGTGCTGTTTAGTGGGGTCCTTAGCTCGTGGCTCATATTTGCAAGGAAGGCATTCTTTACCCTGCCTGCAATTTCTGCTTCAAGTTTTGCCTGATTCACTTCAATAATCTTCGTTTTTAACCGTGAAGCCATCAAATTATTTCTGATAAAGAGGATAAGAACCAGGAATAGGATGATCAGAGTCAGGATTATCGCGCTTATCAGGTAGGGGCGCTGGGCGCGAAGGCGCATTGCCTCAATGCTATAAGTCCTGCTCGACCATTGCTGTACAATTCTTTCGGTGTTTATCATGGGGAGGGCCTTATCAATTATAGAACGCAGGATTTCCTGTTCCTTATTAAAGCCGAAGGTTGCTTGGAAAGCCGTGTCAAAGGTATAATTTGCCTTATAATCGGAAAGTTCATAGTAATTTGTAAGTCCGGTTATCCTTGAAATGCTCGACATCACCAAGTCAACTTCGCCTCTATCGAGGGCTGCAAAGGCCTCGTCGGTTGTCGGATACTCTCTTGCATTTGTTGCATTCGGGAACCAGCGCCTGAACATGTCTGTGAATGCTGAGGCCCTCGCAAAGCCGACCTTAGCGTGGGGAATATCATTTAAATCGATGTTTGGAAGGCTTCTTTTCGAGATCAGGGCAAAATGATCTGTAAGATACATATGCGAAGAGAAAATAAACCTTTCAAGTCTTTCAGGGCTAAGGATGATATTTGGCATAAAATGTGCTGTTCCCTCTTCAAGCAGATTCATAACATAGGCCAGCTCTATCGTTTCATCGTTTATAAGAACAAAGTCCATCCCGGTCAGGCTCATTATTTCTTCCATTACTTCAAAGACTATGCCCTGCCATTCTCCAGTATTAGTATTATAGTAGCTTACGGGATATGCCATAAATTGGGTTGCATAGGGGATAACCGGGTTTTCCCGCATGTATTGGCGCTCTTCTGCCGTTAGGAGTATCGAAAACTTATGTCTTCTATAGTCTTGATACCCCTGCCTGTATAAATCTGCAAGGTGCTCACGCGCATTATTATCCATTGCCCTTTCGATAAGGGAAATGATCACCTGCAATTCGGGACTTTCAGCACTCATTGCTGCGGGAAGGAAGATTAGAGGCAGAAAGTCTTCGGCATAGACGTCGCCGTATTCGTCAAAGGCCGCTTCCATATTGGTTGTTGCAATAAATGCATCAGCCAGGCCCGAGGCAAGTGCAAGATAGGCCGCATTTTCATTAGGCACCGTGAATGATTCATAGGAACCGGGCTCAAGAGCTTCTATGGCAAGGTCTGCCATTACAGACCCTTCAGTAAAAACGAGGCGCAGCAGCCTTTCCTGCCTGATAATGTTTAAGGGCTGACTCCCTACAATGCGCAGCATGATAATCGAGCGCTGGGCGATGTCCACCATGCGGTAGATTTGGCGGCGCTCAGGCGTTGCAGAAAGGGTGGCAAAGGCAATACCGCCATTACTAAGATTTTCGAGCATTTCGGGAAGGCTCATAATTTCGGGCTTTATTTCAATGCCGAACATTGATGTGAGCCAATCGGTAAGGAGGACGGTATATCCTGCAAGTGAGCCGTCTTGCATTTCAAAAAGCTCGGTGCTGCGGGAAGCTGCGTAAATCAGGGGGGTGTCTCTCTGCTGAAGGGCCTCGACTGCTCTGATTTCCGACTCTGTAATACCGGGAATTTCCGAAAAATGATTCAGGGTGATAGGCGCACTCTCATCCCGGCCCGTATTAAAACAGGATAATAAGAGGGGGATAAGAATGATAAAAGCCTTATTACGTAAATTCACCTTAATATAATTATAGCGTAATCCGGGAAAAGCAACAAATTTATGAAAAAAATACAACTGACAGCGAAGTTACCAAAGAACTCCGAAGTCTGCACGGCCATCATCGCTGTCGGCACCTGAGGAGAGGGTTACGGGGTTGGAGCTTTGCTCGGTTCCAACGGGAAATTGGGGCATTAGGGCTGAAGCATCTGCCCTTACGGGGTTGCTTGCACTGCCGTCATCGCCGATGGTTATGCTTACCCCGGGCAAGACAGAGATTCTCTGCCCGATACTGCCCACAATGCTCACCCTCCCGCTGTCCACGCTTAGGGTTCGGGTATCGAATTCGAAGCTTGTTCCGCGCACCGAGGCAACTATCATCGGGCTTATCACGTCTATAGAGGTTCTGGCCCCTGCAGGGGTATCAATATCAACCTTGATCCTTCCTGTTTGGAGAAAGGTATTGATTGTTTCGCTGCCTTGGAAGAGTTGAATCTCCAAAAGGGTGAGTCTTGTAAGGGGCTCTACGGTAAAGAGGGCATTTCCGATTTCCAGAAGGGCGACGCTCCTAAAGCCGGTTGAGACCACCGTGTCTTCGGCGACCCTGTCCCCCACCCTTGCAGGGACATACTGCGCAGCCCCCGATGCCCTTAGCTCCACAGTGCCGCTAAGCTCCCTGATTATTCCGCTATTCTGAAAAGTTTGAGCTCCGGCGAAGCCGGTAAGCAGAAGGAGGAAGAGGCAGAGGGCGAAGTGTCTTTTAAATATCATATTATCTTCTATACACTCCTCTATTCTTCTATATAATCGAGAGAATTAGCCTTAGGTCAAGGCGCCAATAGTTATTACTTTCGGGCCTGACATCGCCGAGGGCGGGTATAAAGATGCCGCCTCCAAGGTTAATCGAAATGTCGGAAATCGGGTTCCAGAAAAGCCCCGCACTGAGCTCGGGGCCAAGCCAACGCTCGTTGGGGCCGTTTTCAAAGAAGTAGAAACCGGAAAAGTTGAAGGTGAAGGTACGGTGAAGCCTCATGGTATAGTCCATGGAAATATGGGAAATACCGGATAATTTTGCCTTTAGAATATTTCCCTGAGAGATGGTTGTAATTGGCAGGAAGGAAGTGAAGTATTCACTTGGACCGCTTGCAGAACGAAAGGTAAATGCGAAACGCCGGATTTGATCCTGGAAGGAAAAACCGATTTCTCCTGCGTGGGCAATATAGATTTGGTTCGATACTTGGAATGATGATAAAGAACCACCAAGGTTAAAAGCGACAGGCCACCAAATGGGGATGAAGACCCTGCCTGTAAGATACTGGGTATTAAGCCCGGCTCCGGATAAATCAAATTGAGTTAGAAGGGAAAGTTGTGCAAGAACCAGCTCCCCGATTCCCTGATGCTCCCATTCGAGGGCTGCAAGGAGGCGGCGTGGGGCAAAGTAGGTATTAAGGAAATCGTAATAGTCGAGATCGGCGAAGTTATGCTCGAACTCGTCGTAGGTCATTTCGATATTTGCTCTGCCCTTATAGAGGAGGCCTGAATACCAAACCCCTGTGCTTACTTTGCCGAGTAATGTATTGTAGGAAAAACTAAGGCCGTCAAAAAGGCCTGTAACGATGAAGGCAAGGGGGTCCTGATAATGCATGCGGCCAATTCTTAATTCCATGAACCCCGAACGCAGAGAAACTTCTGTTCTTAGGATTTCGGGGACAAAGCCGAAGGGGTCGTTTTCGTAGTTAAACCCGAGGGAAACATAGAAGCCGCTCTGCTCTCCGATTAGGCCCGAGAGTCGGGGTATGCCGATGCCCCCGTAGTTGAGGATCGTCTCGTATCCGCGGCTGCCGATATCAAGGTTCTGATCGAAGGTGAAGCCAAAGTCGATTGCGGAGAGCATGGGGGGAAGGGAGAGGATCTTAATGATGATTAACAGGGTGATGATTTTCCTTTTCACTGGGGGCCTATGGGACTACGTTGAGGGGGATTTGGTCTGTGACACCCATATAATAAAGGGTGAGGTATGAGCCGGGTGCAAGGACAGGGTCTGACGGGATTATGGCGGCTGCAACTGCGGTCCCTGCATCAAATGTGTACATTAGAAATTCATTTATGCTAAATGTCTTTGTAAGTGGTGTATCTGCATAACTTACAATCAAATTTATACCTGCCTGCCGTAACTCATCTGCCCAATCATAATCTGTTGCATCTGCTCCTGCGGGGTATGTGTTAGTAAGCGTTCCTGTATAATTTAAACTAGTTACATAGTAAATATTATTATATGGAATCTCAATAAAAAACTCAGTGCCGGTCGGGTGCGCAGGATCTCGCGGTACCTGTCCGGTAGATTGTCCCCAGATCGGAACCGGAACAACTCCGCTTGCAACGCGGTAGGAGACTATCGGAGGTGGGCCAATATCAATTAAACGGCGGGGGCTTCCATCGGGCATCAGGTAGTAAGTATTGCTTCCAAGCCAGTTTTCTTCCCTAAAAGGCAGCATGGGGAGGTCTCTTGTAATGCCACCGGGATAAGTTCCTTGCAGGGTAAGACCGGTAAAATCGGGAATACTGTCTATGAACATATTTGGATTAGCCAAAGTGCCTGTAAAATTTACTGAGAGCAAAGGAATTACATCAATATTGAAATCAGGGGCTAACACCTGCACTGCACCTTCTAGATAGTAAATAGTTACGGGCTGAGACGCGATAGCCTGTTCAATAATGGGCGATCTCGAGATACCTGTGACATCATAGACTAAACTAGAAAATAAAGAGGGATCTTCAATTATCTCCGTTCCCGGCACACCATCATCGTCGATAAAAGTAATTCTTACTCTAATTCCTGTAAGATTGGGGATGTCACCTTGATAGGAAGGTACTGTCGGTAGGTCAAGCACTTCCATACCTGTCAATGTCCTCTGCGGCGGCAGTGAGGGGTTACTCCAAGAAGAACCTTCATACAACTGAAACATAATCGTAGGGTTCGGGCCCCTGACTATGGTAATGGGGTTATCAATGGCTTCCCCGGAAGCGAAAATGGAATCATCATCAAGCAGGAAGACTTCCATTACAATAAAATACTCATCAACGGGAACCGCGCCCCGAAGCGGGGTATTGCCTTCGAAAGTAAAGTTCTGGATTTCTTCCCCATCCAGATCTAAAAAGTATACGACGAACTTTAAGTCTTCAAGACCCGGGGCCTCAGGGTCGGGGTTAACGCTGTATGGTGGAATATTCGGGGGGTAGGATGCCCTTGCGCCCGCCTGAGCAAAGCTGATGGTGAAGGTGCCCATTTCACTGTCTGAACCGGGGCCTACACAGGAAAATAAAAGTAATGAACAGACGATTATAGAAGATAAGAAAAATCCTACTCTTAAATTCATGCTGTAATTTTACTCCGGTTTAGTCAAAATATCAATTAATAAAATAGCGGCTTAGGGTGGTTAAAACTATATTGGGATCTACCGGTTTTGATATATGGGAGTTCATTCCTGCATTGATTGCAGCGTCAACATCTTCTTTATAAGACAGGGCTGTTACTGCGATTATGGGAACGGTGGAGGCACTAGGAAGGCCGGAAGACCTTATTGCACCTGCGGCTTCATAGCCGTCCATATTCGGCATCATTATATCCATTAAAATTAAGTCTATGTTGTCGCTTTCGGAAAGAAAGATATCGACTGCTTCTTTTCCGTCACTTGCTTCAATTGTCTTTATTCCTGTTTCTCCAAGGATCATTTCGAGTATTGATCTGTTTATTGCAACATCGTCGGCAACAAGAACCTTCTTCCCTGAAAAATCAAAATCGGAAGGATCGATCACTTCTACAGGCTTAGGCGCTTCGGCTTTATTTAAAGTGAGGGAGAAGGAAAAAATGGAGCCTGTTTCATTATCACTTTCTACCATAATAAGGGCACCCATAGCCTTTACTATGCTGCTGCAGGCGGAGAGCATAATTTCACTTGAATGGAAATGAATCTCGCTGCTATCGCTTGAGAATATCATCCTTAACTCTTCAATTTTATTATCAGACATGCCGATTCCGTTATCTGAAACCTTAAAGTAAAAAGTTACCCCGTTGCTGTCTTCCAAAATATCAATAGAAAAAATAACTCTCCCGTTTTGCTCACTCGCATACTTAACTGCATTCCTTAATAGAATTGTCAGAGCTTGCATCACTCTGATTCTATCACCTTCTACCCATAAATCTTCGTTAATTTTGCCGGGAGGAACCCATTCAATTTTATTAGCCTTGCAAAGGGTGGATATGATATTATTTATGTCAATTACAACATCAGCAGGTTTAAATGGAGCATTCGATAGAACGAGTGAGCCGCTTTCAATATTTGAAATTTCAAGAATTGTGTTTAAGACCGACATAAGGTCATTTGAAGAAGCAAGGGCCTGTTGTAAGGATTCCATTATCTTTATCTGCTCATTTCCGGTCATTGCTTCTTTTATCATATTAATTGTGGAATTCATTGGTGTTCTAAGTTCATGACTCATATTTGCAAGGAATGCATTTTTTACGCCTGAGGCCCTGCGCTCTGCTTCCATTGAAAGATGCACGCGGGATTCCATCTCCATAAGCACGCGCTCAAAAAGCTCAAGCTCATCCCCATGGTGCATGATCGGCTTTCTCCTCTGCCAATTGTATAATTGCTCCTTTGCACCGGGCAGGTATGAATCAAGTCCTATGGAAAGTTTCTTAATCGGGGAAATCATAAACTTTTGGGTTATATGCAGGATTATCATCGTAGAGGAAAACAGAATCAATAATATAATTGCCCCGAGCATAAGGAAACCGTTCCTGCGCTGTTTTAAAAGCTCGTCCATTGAAAGGCTTACTGCAGCATGGGCAGCGACGGTTCCGTCTTCTCTTAAAATCGGCTCATGGGCGGTTAAGAGCCAGCCCCACCTTGTTCTATGGGTATATGTTTCAACTGGCCCTCCTGATAGAAATTGCGGGATTAAATGGGGTTCTGTCTCCCCTTCCTTCCAGAAAATGGTTTCCCCTAAGTCCAGATGGCTCACTTCATCTTCGTCTGTGTCAAAAACAAAGGTTTCGCCGTTTTCAAATATTCTTGAAACAGTTATATACCTGACTCCGGTCTCTTGGCTTTTAAAGCGTAAAAGGTCGAGCATGCGATGGTACTCATCATCTTTTTCTCCTGTTAAAAGATAGCGGTCTATATCCTCTGCATTCAATAAATAAGCGGTGGTTTTTACTATGGATTCAGCTCTAAATATGAACTCGTAATCAATACGGGCCTGATATATATTGGCCATAAAAACCATCATTATAGCTCCGGTAAAAAGAGTTACGAAAGCCATTCGTACCATTATGCGAAACCTGAGGGATTTTTTCCAAGGGACATAGAAACCGGGGTTGCTTGTTAAATCGGCCATATACAAGATTTGATTGTATCCTTTAAATACCCCATTATCAAGGATAAATTCGGGAGCAAATAGGGGCTTGCAAAAATAACTATACAAGTGTATAGTTATTCGATGGAATTAATGGATAAACTTTCTACGCTCTCTGACTCGGCAAAATACGATGCCTCCTGCACATCGGCAGGGAGCGGGCAGGATACGGTAAAGGACAATAGCGCAAAGTTTGGGATGCGAGTGCCTGCAGGGGTCTGTCATAGCTGGACCGAAGACGGCCGCTGTGTGAGTCTTTTGAAGGTGCTTTTTTCGAATGTCTGCCGTTACGACTGTGCCTACTGTGCCTGCAGGGCCTCTGCAGATACAAGGAGGACTTCCTTTACGGTGGATGAGCTGGTGGAGCTTACCTGCCAATTTTACAGGCGGAATTATATCGAAGGGCTTTTTCTTTCTTCGGGGATCTTTGCAGATTCGGACATAGTAATGGAAAAGTTAATTGAAACGGCAAAGAAATTACGGAAGGAGGCCGGCTTCGGCGGTTATATCCACATGAAGTTAATCCCGGGCGCAGGGGAAAAGACTATAAGGGAGGCGGGCCTTTGGGCGGACAGGCTTAGCGCGAATATTGAGCTTCCAACGGATAAGAGCCTTCAGTATCTTGCACCGGAAAAGTCGGGTAAGGAAATTCTTGGGGCAATGAGCGAGACCTTTAATGCGGGGGAAGAAAATAAGGAAGACAGGAAGAAGTTTAATACGGGGAGCAGGAACTTCGTTCCGGTCTATGCTCCTGCAGGGCAAAGCACCCAGCTCATAGTCGGGGCATCGCCCGAGAGCGATAAGACCATCCTGACCCTGACGGGGGCCCTTTACCGGAAGTACGGCCTAAGGCGAGTCTACTACTCAGCCTTTTTCCCCGTGGGCCTTCCCGGCGGGGACGGGATACCCGACCCGAGGCTCCCCGATCTTCAGCCAAAAAGGACAAACATTTTCCATCCTCCCCTCGTTCCGAATAAGGCTCCGAAGGGTCTTTTGCTCAGGGAGCACCGCCTTTACCAGGCCGACTGGCTGCTTCGCTTCTATAAGTTCACCCCCGATGAGGTTCTTGAGGAGGGGGAAAACCTTGAGACAGCCCTCGATCCCAAGACGGCCTGGGCCCTGCGGCATCTTGATTTCTTCCCTGTGGAGGTGAATAAGGCAGATTATGATGAGCTGCTTAGGGTTCCGGGCATTGGTGCAAAAACAGGCCGCCACATTATAGAAACAAGGCGTTCCAGATCACTTACATTCGATAATCTGCGCCGTCTTGGGGTAGTTTTAAAGAGGGCAAGGCATTTTATAACGGCAGGCGGGGCATTTCTGGATAAGCCCGATAACCCAAGGTATATACGCAGTCTTCTGTCTGACGAGAAGGTCTTACAGCCCGAGTTATTTGAGTTTTAACTATAGTTTTATAGTTTTATGCATCAGAAAGTCCCAATTATGTTCCATATAATAGCCGACTCCCGTACCCGGCGCATACTTGGGATATATTTTGATGAATGGTGCAAGAGCATCCTTTAAAGAGGCATTCGGAAGGGCACCAATTATGGCCATGTATACAAGTCCGAATGAGGGGGAACGGGAAAGGCCCCAATTGCAGTGAATGAGCACCTGTTTATGTTGAATTTCACGGTGGATGAACTGCATTGTCCTCTTAAAAATCGGGTTTGCAAACTCGGGTGAATATTCCTGGGGAACATCAAGTAGATTCAGGTATAAATGCGAATCAGTCTCGTACACAAGTTTTAGAGGGGAAGTAGAAGAGATTCTGCCTTTCTGCCTTATGCCATGCTCATGACAGGTCTGGCATGCATGCACTATGGAATAATCCGGGATTACCGAGCAAATCTCACAGTCAAAATCGTCCCCGATATGGAGATTAATACAAACTTCTTTCATGTTTAAAATCCAATGGCAAAATAGGCATCGCCTTACCGTTATTATCGAATCTGAAGTTTAATTCCTCCCAGATATCGGTCACTTCACTGAAAATGCCCTGAAACGCTGCAGGGGAAATCTTGGCTTTCATTTTATCCGAGAAACTCAATTTTGGATACTCCCTAATGCGGATTTTTTTTGATTGGGAAATTTTAGCAAGATCCTTTGCAATACTAAGTGCGTCAAGATAGCCCCCAAGACTATCGGTTAGTGTTAAGGCCTTGCTTGTAATACCCGAATAGACCCTGCCCCGGGCCAGAAGTTCAAGGTTTTCAACTTTCATATTTCGTCCTTCCGCCGCCTTTTTTACGAAGGTACTGTAGAGGTCTAGTATATTTGCCTTAAAGCGTCCCTCTTCCTCATCAGTAAGATCCCTTTTCGGGAGAATAACTCCTGCTCCAAGGTCAGAATGATCACCTTTTTTAATGATGTCAAAATCAAGGCCAAGCTTTGAATTAAGGCTTTTATCATAAAACCAGGCTGATATTACCCCGATAGAGCCTGTCAGGGTATAGGGTGTTGTACAAATATGGCTTGCGTTCATTGCGGCCCAATATCCGCCCGAGGCAGCGACCTGCCCGAAGGAGACGATGACCGGGATTTTCTTCTTTGCCTCGCGGACTGCCGCATCAATAAAGTCTGCGGCAACGGCAGATCCCCCGGGGGAATCTATTCTTAATACAAGGGCCTTTACTCTGCTCTTTTTTAATAGCTTCCTGATTGTCTTTGCTACAGTTCTTGCCTTCATTCCTCGCTCCATATCGGAGGCGCCCTTTGCGTGAACTATGGCGATCTCAGGAAGGAGAAATCCCCTTGCCTTTTTTTCAATATAATCGGGGTTCTTTTGGCCGGGGTTAAAAAAGCTGAAATGCATGTTCCCTGCAGAAACAAACTCCACCCTTTCCTCATCATCTTTATCATCAAGAGGATAGGTTAAATCGGGGAATTCCATCATTGTAATAGTCTGCTTTATTTCTGCTTCCCTGCCGATGACATCCACCAGGGACCGGTCCCTTGCCTTTATAGGAGAAAGGAGGAAATCTTGGGAGAGAATTTTATTGAAGGTTTCTTCGCCAATTTTCCTATTTTGTAAAATTGCAGTCTTGCTTACTTCAAAAATATCGTCAAGATAGGCGCTGTACTGTTTTCTGTTCGCCTCGGAGAATGAAGTCCGGCTGAAGATTTCGTTGGCAGACTTAAACTCAAAGTATCTAAGCTCGCGGAACCCGATTCCAAGCTTTGCAAGGCTCTCCTTTGCAAAGGGATGGCCCCGGGAATAGCCGGTAAGGCTTAAGCTTCCTGCCTCGTCCATGATTATCTTATCCGAAAGGGAAAGCAGGCAATAAAGGTCCATCTCTGCATTGTCAAAATATGTTGCAATTTTCTTCCCTGCTGCCTTGAACTCTTCAAGGGCCTTCAGCAGTTCCCAAAGATAAGCGCTATGGGAGGAATCCCCTGAAGGAAAACCGGAAGTATTCACGAAGATGCCATGGAGCTTCTTATCCGCTGCGGCTTTTTTAATGACTCTTAAAATGGCCAGTTCAGTATTGGTACCTGCACTTGAAAATCTTCCGAAGGAGCCTGCACTTTTCCCAAGATTGAGTTCCAAATAACGAACGGTTTTTTTCTTCTTGCTCATAGGGCTTTAGTATGTCATTTTTTTTCGTAAACGGTCTATATCCTTTTATAGTATACAATTGCAGTAAAATCCGGTATTATGGAGAAATATCGAAAAAAGGGGTTAAACCTATGTCAAGCGATACACACCGGCTTTTTTTAGAACACAATGTCCTTATTGTCTGGAAGCCTGAGTATAATTTGGGCATTCCTATAATTGATGAGCATCATAGGGGGATAGTCTCAATCGTCAATTCACTTCATTTTGGGATGCAGAATAATTATGTAAAAGAGATACTTTCCCCGATAGTAGACATGATGAATGATTATTCTTTGATACATTTTAAGATTGAAGAAGATTTTCTTGAAAAAATCGGCTTTCCTAATTTAAAGAAACATAAGGAGCTGCATCAAGCCTTGTTCACAAACCTAAAGAAGCTTGGGAGAGACAGTATTTTCAATAAAGATTCACATGAGTTCATGAATTTCTTAAAACAATGGTGGATAAACCATATTCGTGTAGAGGACCTTGCATTTAAGGAGCATGTTTTTAAGAAATAGGGTCTTTCTATCTGCTTCTCTGATCGCTTAAGTACATGTACGAAATCCCGCCGGGGAAATGCCCGACTCCGATATACCTATGCTCGGGTGATACTATATAAGCCCGATGACCGGGAGAGTTCATCCAGCCGTTTACAAGAAATTCTGCAGACAAGTTCCCGCTGCTATACCAATTACCGCCGTTCCAGCGAAGACGCCCGCCAAAGGATGCTGCGACATTTGCGGAGGCACCATGACTTGCGGAGGGGTCATCAGCATAGGGACCAAAGTTATGGGTGCCTGTATATAAACCGCGAAGATCATGGGCCTGCTGTGCAAAAAACCTTGCGGCCATCATCAGGGTATCATCCCTTGTTACCCTGCTTAGATTCAGGTTAGTCCTTTCGATGTTAATAAGTCTGATAACTTCAAGTTCCACGACTGTGGGGCCGCCAAACCTTCGATAGTCCTCGATCCAGACACTTCTCTCGGGTGCTGAAATACGTCTGTTCGGAAGTGTGATACTTGATTGGGCGAATGCAGGAGGCGCACCCGTACCTGCGACATCGCAACTAGCAAGCAATAAAATTACTAAACCAATAATTGAAACTTTTATCATTCTCATATCTTACCCCAGCCATTTTCGCAGAACATTGTCCAGCTTTAATAGATCAATCGGCTTTGAAAGAAAGCCTTGAAAACCGTTATCAATAAAAATATTATCCTTCTCTGCAAAAACATTTGCAGTAAGTGCGATAATGGGAATGGTATCTGCATACCGGGTTCCGAGTCCCCGAATGGCCTTTGTTGCCTCAACGCCATCCATAACGGGCATCATGTGATCCATGAAAATTAGATCGTAGCGCGGCTCTGCATCTTTCATGCGTTGGACTGCCTCGGTTCCTGTGATGATGCAGTCGACAGTCATACCGTAGGGCTCGAGGCAGGCTGCAGCGACATCAAGGTTAATTTCCACATCGTCAACAACGAGAACCCTGAATTGAGGCAGGGACCTATACTCGATTGCGGACTCGGTTTTTTCGGGGGTATAGGTGAAGTTTTTAAGAGCCTCTGCAATATCAGGGCCGATGGGTTTTTCTTCTGCTATCTGTTGCTGAATTGTTACAGAGAAGGTACTGCCTGAGCCGTACTCGCTTCTTGCAGTTAACTCTCCTCCCATGAGCTCTACGAGTCCAAGGCAAATTGCAAGTCCGAGCCCTGTCCCTTCAATTCCGCGAGTGCTTCTTTGGTTCACTTGAGCATACTCGGAAAAAAGCTTTTTTAAATCGTCCTCTTTAATGCCCATCCCGGAATCGCTGACTTCAAAACTTAATAAGACCTTTTCCGGTTCGCTCATGCCCTGAACCAATTTTACATTAAGCTCAACCCTTCCCTCTTTGGTATACTTAAATGCATTACTCAGTAAATTGCCAAGCACCTGTTTTATTCGAATATCATCTCCGATTAAAAGACGAGGGATATTTTCGTCTACGCCAAGAATAAATTTTACCGGCTTTGAGCCGATATGTACCATATTAAGTGTTGCAGTATCGTAGATTATATTTGCAATGTCGTAGGTTGATGAAAGAAGCTCGAACTTCCCTGACTCAATTTTAGACATATCGAGTATGTCATTTATTATCCCCATTAATAGATTGCCGGATGTATGTATCTTACGGAGGTTTTCATGACTCTCCTCGGGTAAGTTGCGGCGAAGTTCTGCTTCTGTTAGGCCGATTATCGCATTAAGGGGGGTGCGAATCTCGTGGCTCATGTTCGCAAGGAAGCTCCCCTTGGCCTTTGCGGCATGGCTCGCTTCGTTTTTTGCATTGGTCATGTCTTCGAGTACCTGAACATAGGATTTACAGAAAATATAGATGAGTATATTTAGGGCAACAGAAACAATGAAGTATAAGATATTGTAAATTGCAGTAAAGGCAGGGCCAAGCAGGTTAATACCGAGAACAAATAAGACTACTGTAAATGCGGCACTTGAAAGTGCAATATATGCAAGAAGACCCTTTGGTCTTAAATAGGTCATGGAGATCATGGCAATTGCGGTATTGTAGGTGAAAATAAGGAAATCTCCCCCGAAATAAATTGAACCGAAAATCAGGACACTGATTAAAATAATTGGCGAGAGAAAAGATGTCCAACGTTTCCCGAGGGAGCTCCTTTCGATGATTACATACGCAAAGACTATAATGAGAGAAAGGCCGAAACGTATAATCATCGACTGTGTCGAGAAGAAGGCCCAGGTATAAAGGGAGGTAATTACCGTATATACACAAAGAATTACGAAGATATGGGGTGCTGATTCGTTTTTTACCCTGTTTGCAAAAATGATACTGCGGATTTTTGAAACAAAACTACCCTTTTTCACTGTTTAATAGTATACTACACTCTACGCATAGCAGTAAAGACAGGCGTTTGAGCAGGTATTATACTCGCCAATATCAACACTCGAAACACAGAGGCAGCCGGGGCGCTGGTTTTTGTCTTTCTTAACCGATAAGTCGCGGCCGGTTATTTGCCGGATTAGCCTATCGTCTATGCACCGCCCGGGTGCAATGCCGTGCTCTGTTAGGCCCGGTTCTGTTGCGCAGCTTTCAATTATTAAGCCGGCTTCTCTTGCTGCTCTTGAAAAGTTCTCTGCAAGGGTCTGCTTTTCTTCATTGCCTATTTCGGTAATGCCAAGGAGCTTAATTTGCTTTAGGATTTTTCTATAATGATGCAGGAAACTGAATACTGCCTTTTTTGTGAATCCTGAAAGTTCCAGGGAAAGAGCATAAAATTTTTCTATATGATAATTAACAGAATACTTTGGGTTTAATAAAACAGGATCATACCTCCAAATAACTCTTTCAGGGCCCACGGTATCTGAGAGTTTTTTAAATGTTTCGATTAATACCTTTTTTTCGGGCAGGTTAGTTTCGATATCGCTGTCGTAGGGGTTTAGGGTAAATTGGAAATAGTAGGGATATTGAGCAAGAAACTTGAGCTCTTTCAGAAGGGAGGCGGGGTTCTTGCTCCAGAATACGATGCATTCGATAGAATCGGGAGAAAGATCGACGAGTCTAACCTGACCGGGATTGAAGGGGTTTTTTACTGTTACATGCCCTTCTTTGAGCCTGTCTAAGAGCCAATCTATATGAAAGGCAGGAATGTCGGTTCTCCTGCTTGCGCTGATTATCATTTACTTGATGCCGAAGAAGGCCTTTGCGTTGGCAGTTGTTTGCTCTGCGACTTCTTCGGGGGTTATCCTTTTTATTTCAGCAATTCTATCGATAACAAACTTCAAGTTGCCCGAGTCGTTTCTCTTTCCGCGCATCGGCTCAGGTGACAGGTAGGGGCAGTCGGTCTCGATTAGGAGTTTGTCGATTGGGACTACCCTGACTGTTTCAACGAGGTTCTGTGCAGTTCTATATGTTACAACACCTGTAATACTGATTAAATAGCCCATTTCGACATACTCAAGAGCCATTTCAGGACTTCCGCTATAACAGTGCAGCATGCCTCTGCCGGAGCCGTAGTCGGGCATTTCGGCTTCCCTTAGGGTATCAAAAACGATCTGACAGGCATCTCTTGAATGAATTACAACGGGGAGCTTTACCATTTTTGCAGCATCGAGCTGTTTTTTAAACCAGTAAAGCTGCTTTTCCTTTCCATTGTTTCGGGTAAGCTCATCCCTATTAAGTCCGATTCCGATTTCGCCCCAGGCAACTATTTTTTTGTTTTCAGCGCAGAGCTTAATCATAGTTTTAATGATATCATCACTTATATATTCATCACCTTCGGGAGGAGTAATGGCACAACCGTCACCTATGCTCAGGTAAATGAAGTCATACTTCCTTGATAGTTTTAAACCTTCGTTTAACTCATTCGTACCTGTCGAGTTAATAATATACTCAACCCCGTTTTTATGCATATTAAATAAGAGCCTATCCCTATCCTTATTAAACTGCCTTACAAGATAATGCGCATGTGAATCGATGAACTTCACTCTATAATCCCTATCGACTAACCAAGGGCCTGAGCCAGATCTCCGATTATATCGTCAATATGCTCTGTACCGATTGAGAGCCTTACCGTGGTAGGCGTAATACCTGCACCCTTAAGCATTTCTTCGCTTAACTGAGAATGTGTTGTTGTTGCAGGATGGATTATCAGGGATTTAACATCTGCAACATTTGCAAGATTGGAAAAGAGCTTTAGCCTTTCAACAAAAGCGGCTGTGGTATCCCTATCTCCCTTTAGATCGATTGTGAAAATCGAGGCAGCGCCTTTGGGGAAGTATCTTCTATAAAGGGCATTGTCTCTGTGGCCGGGCATTGCAGGGTGGTTCACCCTTTCTATCTTCGGATGCGTTGAAAGATAGTCTACGGTTTTTAAGGCGTTTTCTACATGGCGCTCCATTCTAAGAGAGAGGGTCTCAAGGCCCTGGAGGAGGAGGAAGGCATCGAAGGGGCCAAGGCAGGCGCCGATGTCCCTTAAAAGGGTTGTTCGAGCTTTTACGATATAAGCTGCATTTCCTGCAATCTCGGTAAAGACTATGCCGTTATACGCAGCACAGGGTTTTGTGAGGCCCGGAAATTTGTCGCTTGCTGCCCAGTCGAACTTGCCGCCATCAATTATAACACCTGCTATACCTGTGCCATGCCCGTTGATAAACTTTGTCGCAGAATGTACGACTATGTCTGCACCCATATCAAGGGGCCTTAAATAGTAGGGTGATGCAAAGGTATTGTCTACGATTACGGGGATCCCGTGTTTATGTGCAATTGCAGATATTGCTTCAATGTCGACAAGGTTTGAGCTTGGATTTGCCATGCTCTCGAAAAATACTGCCCTTGTATTTTCCTTAATTGCATTTTCAACATGGGAAGGAATACTCATATCGACAAATGTGGTTTCTATTCCCATGTCCTTTGTGGTGTGGGTAAATAATGCAACAGTGCCGCCGTAAACCTGCTTGTCGGTAATTATATGCTCCCCTGCCCGCACTATATTAAGCACTGCATAGAGAGAAGCTGATTGCCCCGATGAAGTTGATAAGGCTCCGACACCGTTTTCAAGTGCCGCAATGCGCTTTTCAAAAACATCGCAGGTAGGGTTCATTATTCTGGTATAAATATTCCCGGGTTCTGTTAATGCGAAACGTGCTGCCGCATTTTTCGAAGAAGGAAAGACAAAGGCAGCAGTCTGGTAAATCGGCACTGCCCTTGCATCTGTTGCAGGGTCGGGATTTTCCTGTCCTGCATGGATTTGAATTGTCTCAAACTTGTAATTACTCATTATATTCTCCATTAAAGCTCTTTCAGGTTATATGGTGTTTCTTGGTAAACAAAGTTTAACCAGTTTGAAAAAAAGAGGTGCGCGTGTGCGCGCCAGCGGACCACAGGTGGATTTCCGGGGTCATCATCGGGGTAATAGTTTTTCGGCACTTCTATTGCGAGGCCGCGGCCGAGGTCGCGGCGGTATTCCCTGTCGAGGGTCAGGGGGTCGTACTCAAGGTGACCTGTTACGTAAATTTCGCGGCCTTCCCTTGCGGTTGCTATGAAGATGCCTGCTTCGGCTGTTTCTGAGCGAATGGTAAGGAGGGGCTCTTTTGCGATTGAATCCCTGCAACTCGCGGTATGGCGGGACTGAGGCGCGAGAAACTCATCATCAAAACCCCTAAAAAGCGGGGAATAACTCTCGCTTACTCCGTGGGGGAAGATGCCGAAGAGCTTTTTATTAAGGCCGTGCTTTGGAATTTTATAATGCCTGTAAAGGGCTGCCTGCGCACCCCAGCAGATATGCATGGTAGAAAAGATATTGTTAATTGAGTAATCGATCATCTCTATTAACTCGTCCCAATAATCTACTTCCTCGAAGTCCAGGGTCTCGACCGGAGCCCCTGTTAAGATTAGGCCGTCAAAACGAAGGCCCTGCCTTATTACATCGCGGGCGCTGACGTAGAATCTTTCAAGATGCCCGGGCGGGGCATTCTTTGAGTCATGGCTGCCCATCCTAAGGAAGGTAATATCGACTTGAAGGGGGGTATTCCCGAGGAGACGGAGCAATTGTATCTCGGTGTCTATGGTTGTGGGCATAAGGTTCAAAATGGCAACCTTTAGGGGCCGTATGTCCTGGCCTTCTGCCCTCTCTTCTGTCATTACAAAAACCTGCTCATTTTTCAGGGCATCATAGGCAGGCAGGTTCCTCGGTATCTTTATAGGCATGGCTGTTAAATACTATCGAAAAAATATAATTTAATAAAGAACACTTAAATTTAATCACACG
>WRKT01000021.1 GCA_009777995.1 Treponema sp.
TAAATCCCTTCTTGTTTCGGTATTTTTACTACTCTTTTCCTTACCCGTTTATTCACAAAGTTTTAGCGACGGAAACCTCTTTTTTTCGGCTGCCTTTGGCAGGGTTTTTTTCTCGGAAAATAGAACCCTGGAATTAATCGATCATTTACATACAACAAAGCTTGACTACCTTATAGTTGGCGGTAATTGGGAATGGCCCTTCGGTATTGGTTACGCTACTATCGGTCTTGAAGCCGGATACAGTCACGGTTCAACCCTTTTTAGCGGCAGACATGTAGATAAAATCCCTGTGAACATTCGAAGTTCCTGGGTGTATCCGGTATTTAATTCTTTTTATATTGGCCCGAGTGTTAAACTGGGCGCTTTGGGTATGCTGGGCCCTGACAGAAACAGGCTGCTTCTCCTGACCGGGGCACGGCTTGAAGCCGAGCTTAGGCCCCCTTCCTGGCCTCTGGGTATTTTTATCACAGGCGGCTTTGATGCACACCCGACTGCAATTGAGCCGGATATTATTCCTGTCTTCGAGGCAGGCCTGCGCTTCCCTCGCAGAGAGCCGGGGGCTCGGCAGACAAGGCAAACTGCCGCGGCAGTTACAAGACCTGCAGTTGGGCAACAATCAATACAGGCAGATGGTGTTTTGGCAGCCCTGGCAGAGATGAATCCCGAACCGGCGCTTATGACTGCTCAACAAGAGATACAGGCACAGGCGGCAATGGCAGAAATTGAAGCTCAAGGGGTACAGGTTTTACAAGCGGATCATAATGAGTTTGTCGATGTTGTATATGTGCAGGGAGTTGAGACTCAAGGAATTATGAGGCCTGTATACTTCGAGCCTGATACAGCAGTCCTAATAGAAATATATCGTCCGGTTCTTGAGCTGGTAGGGCAGAAGCTGATTTCAGACCCCGAATTGCGCTTGCAAATTCAGGCCTTTGCTGCTCCCTTCCGTACAGAGCCCGGCAGATATGCCGTAAGCGAGAACAGGGCAATTTTTTGCAAAGATTATTTTATTCAAAACTTTGGTATTGATGCAGACAGGATAACTTATCAGGCCTTTGGCTCATTCAGGTTGTCTCCTCATGTTGAAGTTGGCCACTGGGAAACATATAGGTCTGCAGAGTTGATCGTGTATAGGAATTAGTGCCGGGAGTCCGACAGGTTTACGGAAACCTTCGAATAACCCTTACTTCAACTTGGCTCATGCCCCTGTTTGCATGAACCTCGCCGTTAATTTCAACCCTGTCTTCGGGGCCTATGTATAGGCCCCGCCAGACAGCTTGGTTTATTTCAATAATAATTTCACCCGATGCATCCCGGAAGGTATACTGACTCCCCCCGGGAAGGGCATTGATGATATTCCCTACGAGTATAACCCAGGAATCGTGGGGGAGATTTCGGGCCTCGGTTACCGTTACAGGGGCAGTCAAGGTAATAGGCTGCCCATTCCTGTTAGTTGACCTGCCGTTACCTGTAATCGCCCTTACATTAATGGAAATCTGCCCCCTGTTCATTCGCAGTTCCCCGCAGATCTCTACCGGGTCGGAAACTCCCACGGACATTCCCCTCCAGACCCTGCGGTCGATCTCCACGGTAATATCTCCCGATGAATCACGGAAGGTATAGTTTATTCCCCCGGGAAGGGCATTGATGATGTTGCCCGAAAGCACCACCCACGAGTTCTGCGGCAGGTTTCTTGCCTCACTGACTGTTATGGGACTTCTTGCCGCGACCAACTGTGCATCGACAGCTACCGGGGAGAGGAAAAGTATTAAAGCGCAAGCGCCAAAAAGGAGGTGCTTAAATTGCTCTTCGGATGACCTTTGCATCAAAGTACTTTATCCATCCATTTTTTTCACGTTTTAGTTCACCGCCGATTTCCACAAGGTCGTTCGGACCAACAGAAAGGCCCCACCATCTATCATGCTTGATTTTAATCATAACTTCCCCTGTTGAATCGCGGAACAGGTATCTGTCACTGCCAAGATGCTGGACAATATTTCCTGTCATAACTGCCTGTGCTTTATTTGGGAAGGTCATGACCACCTGATTAACGGAGACAGGTGATGAAGGCCCCATGAATCCCTGAAAGCCCGGCACTGCAAAGCTTGCCGGTTGTTGTCCGAACATCATGGGCCCTGTGAATCCGCCCTGCTGTGCATGGACCATAGTTGCCGAAAAGAGCAGAATCAAACTGCAAATTGCCAAAACCTTAATTTTTTTCATAAATTTCCTCCTAAATTCTCTTATCTCATCGTAATACTACAGCATGAAAAACACTCCGGCTACCTACAAAATCCGGTAGGTTTCCGAAATTCTACATTAATTATTGCTTTTTACATGTAAATACCTTGCAAACAACTCTGCCCTGCTTTGAATATCCAGCTTCCTGTATAGATTTTTCTGGTGGAAGTTAACCGTGTCGTAACTTATCTTAAGGGTATAGGCGATTTCCTTTGGTGCTGAACCGCTTAAGAGCATTGTAAAAATTTCCTCTTCCCTTGCTGTCAGATTTAGATGTTCTCTTGCCTTAAGTTCTGCGGTTTCAGCCAGGGGCTTTGAGTATTCCTCGATGTCTTTAAGGTAGAGCCCGTCTGTCCAATCCTGTTCAAAGAGTCTTTTTTGAATAAAAGGCATGAATACGAGGCAACCGCTTACCAAAACAAGAACTACCCCGAAGGCAAGGAATCTGTCAGGGGCCTCGAAATAGCTAAAGTAGAAGGAAAAAATGCCTGAAATTACAAAATACTGAATGAAAACCGCAAGGCAGAAGAATTTAAACATGCGAAGAGACCTGCTAAGTTTAATTGCTCCTGAGCACATATAATAAATGATGATATAACCAAGGCCGTCCCCGAGGCCGTAGGCGAATGAGCCGGAAATCGCTGTTATAGGGGCATCGTAGAGGAGGGCTCCAAGGCCAAGTAATGAGAAGGCCAGGAACATGAGCCAGATATACAGAGCGCTGCGACCCTTCAGCATTTGGATGATTACCACAAGGCTAATCGAAGTAAAACTGCCAAGCCCAAAGGCCAGGGAAGAGACACTGCTTTCTGCCCATTCGATCTGATTACTCATATAGGTTATCACGTAATAAATGATGCAAAGAGCAATAATAAGGGGAACTCTTGAGTCCTTACCGCCTTCCGGTTCATTTCTCTCCGACTCCGGGACAGGCTTTCTTAGGCAGATGACGGCAAGCAAAAGAAATACAAGGCTTATTACAATGTTTCCTTGAAAATTTATGAATGTATGAACAGGAGGGAATAGGGACATTGTGGAAAAATAAAAGCCATAGTAGAGCTGAATAAGGGCGAGGCCAAAGAGTCTTTCTATATTGTTTAATGTAAAGCAGAATATATAGAATGCGCAGGCAGCACTTAGACCGTTAAAAAACTTCAAGGCAAGATAAATCGTAAAGCGTCCCGGGCCAAATGGCATGAAAACCTGAAATGTTGTAAGAGCTGCACAGGCTATGGCTGTAAACAAAAGGGAAGGAATAATGAACCTTTTTGGGATAAAGCTTAATATAAGCCAGCCAAATCCCAGAGCAAAAAAGCTTAACTCTGAAGATCTGATACCTGAAAGTGCAATACTATGGTCAAAGTAACGCAGGTTCCCTGCAATGACTGAAAGGGGGAAAATAAGGACGAGTGCCCAAAGGCTGCCTCGAATATTGCCGAAAGATAGCTCGTCTCTTGATTTAAAAAGCCTAGAAATTACTGCCTTCAAAATTATTCATACCTTAGGGCATCTATGGGATAAAGGCCTGCCGCCTTATGGGCCGGATAAAAGCCGAAGATAATACCTACGGAAGCAGCAAACATGGCGGAGATTGTCACTATTACCGGATTTATTGCCGTGGGAACTCCGGCATTTGAAAGGAGGTGACAGGCTAAAAATGCTATGAAAATTCCTAAAACACCCCCCATTAGGCTCAATATCATTGCCTCTGATAGAAACTGTAATAGGATGTCTTTCTTCCTTCCCCCGACAGCCATGCGTATGCCGATTTCCCTTGTGCGCTCGGTAACCGAAACCAGCATGATGTTCATTATGCCGATGCCGCCAACAAAAAGAGATACCCCTGCAATGGCCGCAAGCAAGCCGGTTAGGGTTCTGGATGTATCCGTGGCCATGCTAATCATATCGACTTGGTTGGCAATCGAAAAATCCGATGCTATGCGATCCGGAATCCCTCTTGCCTCTCTTAAGATCAAATTGGTTTCCTCTATTGCCGCATCCATGAACTCTCTGCCAATAACATTAACAAAAATATGGCTCACTTCCCTAGTATTTTGTAATCTTGTCATTGCCGTATCCAGCGGAACGAGGACAATATCATCCTGATCGTTTCCGTCAAGACCTGCACCCTTCCTTTCAAGAAGGCCTATCACCATAAAATAATTTGTACCTATCCTTATCTGCTGCCCGAGGGCATCATCTGCGTAACCAAACAGGTTCTCGGCGGTTGTGCGGCCTAGCACTGCTACCCTGTTTCTTGCAGTAATGTCATCTTCGTCGAAGAAGAATCCTGCATCAACGGCATAATTTCTCGCGATGCTGAAACTCGGTTCAACTCCCTGAACCCGAATCCTCACATTTCCTTCCCTGCCTGTTATATCATGATTACCCTGGATATACCCCGATATGGCAATGGCATAAGTTGATTCCTGCCTTAAATAATCAAGGTCCTCTTTTGTAAAGCCCGTTCTCCTCGGGTATGCTGCCTGAACGCTGCGAGCGGCCGGCCTCCGATACTGAATCTGGAGCACATTGGCTCCCATTGAGTTGATCCTGTCTTCAATCAGCCTCTGCGAGCCCTCTCCCATTGCAACCATTATAATGACAGAGCATACTCCAATAATTATGCCCATTGAAGTTAAAAGGCTCCTCATTCGGTTCTTGGAAATTGAGCGTAAACAGGTCTGGAACAACTGACTTAAGTTCATTAAAGCCTTTCCCTTGAAATAAACTGTCTGCCTTCAAGGTCTGCACTTGTTATAATTTCCGTTGCAGACGCCGTTATAATTCCTATCCTTACCTGCATTACTTCCAAGCTGCCTGAGTCGTTGAAGTACCAGAGGTATCGTATACCCTCCTGTGAACCAATGGCACGGGCCTGAGCCTGAACCGCAACAGCTCTTACATTGCGAGTACCGCCTGTGAGCAGGGCGATTATACCTGTCCTCTGATTCCCGTTTGTGCGTGTACTGCCGTTTGCTTGCTCCTGCTCCCTTTCTGCAAGGGCCCGCTCTCGCTGCTCGTAGTCCATTAATTCAAGGTCTGCGAAAAATACCTTTTCTTCAATCTCTTCCCTGCTTAAGCTCGAGGGCTGGAAGCGCAGGGCAGCGTTTGGAATAACAAGAGTATTCTCCGAGCGAGCCACGATGAACTCAACCGCACAGGTCATCCCCGGATATAGGGAGCCGTCAGGATTATCAACCCTGATTATCACCGTATAATTTACGATATTGTTTATCATCACAGGGACCATTCGGATATTTTCAACCACTCCGTTAAAGCGGCGGCCGGGCATGCTCTCAAGTGTAAAGCGGACTGCCTGCCCCCTATAAATCGAGGCCACGTCCAGCTCCCCGATATTCGCCTCGATCCGCATTTCTGTTACATTCTCTGCAATGGTAAAAATGCCGGTAGTCCCCGTGGCCGAGCTGTCAGAGACAGTGTCCCCCTCATTAATCCTGCGATCAAGGACTACCCCGTCTATAGGAGAAGTGATAAAGGCAAATTGATTTATTTCAGTGTCAATCGATCTTAAGTTTGCCTCTGCTACTGCGAGGTCTGCTTCAAGGTTTTCAAGGTTAGTTTGACTTGTCAGCAGCTCAAAGTCCGAAATTAGATTTCTCTCTGCAAGGGCTAGTTGGTTATTATAGCTGATTAACTGTAGCCTATAATTTGCCCCTGCCCTCAAAACTGCCGCATGCTGCTGCTCCCTCCTAAGCCTTAGAATATCGGTGTTTAGCTCTGCAAGTAAATCGCCCCTGCGGACAGTATCATTAAAATCTACGAAGACCCTTTCGACTTTGCCGCTCATTTGGGGAATTATCCTGACAACGGAAACAGGATGAATGGTCCCCGAGGATAGCACGCTGCGTTCAAGGGTGTTTCGGCGCACAGTGGCGAATTCATAGGTAATATTTGAATTATTTACGGAGCAGGAGGCAGTAAGAATCGTTATAAGTGTCAGAAAAGCCGGTCATTTCCATAAATAGCTCATTTTCTTCACCATACAGTTATATTATAATACATAAAGACCGGTGCCTACCTACTAAAGTGGGTAGGTTTTTATTTTTCCCCCGGTTTATCTGAGTAATTCCCGGGGATTTATCAGCATACCATTCCTAAAAACGCCAAAATGCAAATGAGGCCCTGTGCTTAGACCGGTACTGCCGACGTTGCCTATCTGCTGACCCGTTGCCACGTATGCTCCTGCACTGACACCGGTGGCGCTTAAATGAGCATACAGGGTCCTAAGGCCCGAATGGTGAATTATCATTATATAGTTACCATAGATATTATCCCGGCTCACTATGCTCACCCTGCCGGACATTGCCGCCCATACGGGGCTTCCCATGGGGGCAACAATGTCAATGCCGGTATGGAATTGCTGTCTGCCGGTTAAGGGTGACCTGCGATTTCCAAAGGGCGATGAGACACGGCCAATCACAGGCCAGATAAACAGGTATTCCAGTTCCCGGGCCCCTCTTTCAAGGGCAGTACCCGGTCTTCCGATGCTTTTTACATCCAGTTCCATGGTCCAATTTCTGTCATCTTTCTTTAAATCGCCGGTTACCTCAACACGATCAAATTGGCCTATATTTACTCCGTTCCATAATTCTTCTTCTATTTTAAGTACCATATCTCCCGAAGAATCACGAAAAAGGTATCTGTCAGTTCCAAGGCCGAAGATGATATTCCCCCTTAAGGCAAGCGGAGTGTCATGAGGCAAAGTTTGTGCATGTGCCGCCGTGACAAGCTGTTCGGCGAAAACTTCGGGGGCAGATGCAGGGAACAGTATAAAAATGCACAGGAAAAAGATCCCCGGGTGTTTACTTTCTGATGACTCTAGCAACAAGTGAAGGCTGCCCTCTGTTTGCGATGATTTCACCGGTAATTTGAACTGTGTCGGATTCGTTAATAAACAAACCGCGCCAAACATTCGGATCAATTTCAACTACCATTTCCCCTGAGGAATCACGGAAAGTATAATGCCTGCCATTTGGGAGAACATTGATAATGTTGCCTGACAGGATTACCCATGAGTCATGGGGGAGGGTTCTAGCCTCGCTAATGGGAATAGGGTAGGTGTATACAATTGTCTGCCCCGGTCTTGTTATTATCGTTTCCGAGTTTACTATGACCCTTGCTCTAACCGAAACCAAACCCCTGTTTTGGTTTAACTCACCGTGAATCTGCACCAACTCCGATGGCGCGATATTAAGCCCCCTCCAGACCCTCCTGTCAATTTCAACGGTAACATCACCTGAAGGATCACGGAAGGTGAAGTTTATCCCACCGGGAAGCGCATTGATGATGTTTCCGTTAAGAATGACCCAGGAGTTGTGAGGGAGCTGTGTCGCTTGGTTAACTGTTATGGGGCTATTAATCGTAACACCCTGTGCATAAGCCGGTATTAATACTAAAATTAAGCTATAAATACATAAAATAAAGTACTTCTTCATAAGCTAAACCCCTTGTATCAGTTTATTCCCTTATGACTAAATAGCTCTTCTGATGGCCTTTGCATCAAAGTACTTAATCCATCCGTTTTTTTCGCGCTTTAATTCGCCACCTATTTCAACAAGGTCATTCGGGCCTACAGACAAGCCCCACCATCTGTCGTGCTTGATCTTTATGACTACATCTCCTGTGGAATCCCGAAATAAATACCTGTCGCTTCCAAGGTGCTGGACAATATGCCCTGTCATAACAGCCTGTGCCTTATTTGGGAATGTCATGACCACTTGCTGTACGGATATCGGGGATGAGGGTCCCATGAATCCCATAAAATTCGGGCCCGCAAAGCTGGCAGGCTGCTGTCCGAATGCCATTGGCCCTGTAAACCCGCCCTGCTGGGCACTGAGTGTAGCTGTCATGAGCAAGACCAAAACGAAAATGATTGCATACTTTTTCATAAGTATTCCTCCTAAAATCTATATATTCAGATATTACGGTGAGGAATACTTGCCGGCTACCTACAAATCCCGGTAGCTTTGCATGTTTTTGGCCAATTTATGCCTACCAATATTGGTTGGATCTAATAATTCCTGTCAAAAGCCCCTATGCTCGGTTCTATTGATAATCTCGTTCTGCAGGGCTTCCCCAAGGTCATTGAAATAATCCGAGTAGCCTGCAACCCTTACAATCAGGTTAGAATACTTTTCGGGGTTCTTCTGCGCTTCCCTTAGGGTGTCCGCATTGCAGACGTTAAATTGAATATGATGACCGTCCATTCTAAAATAGGTGCGTACAAGTGCCATCAACTTTTCGATTCCCTCTTCATCAGCTAGAAGGGAGGGGGTGAGCTTTTGGTTCAGAAGGGTGCCGCCTGTTTTGAGGTGATCCATTTTCGCTGCGGACATAAGAACCCCGGTAGGGCCGAGCCTGTCAGCACCGTGGGCAGGTGAGATTCCTTCGGACTGGACCTCATGGGCCCCCCTGCCGTCAGGGGTTGCGCCTGTGACTGAGCCAAAGTAGACGTGGCAGGTGGTCGGGAGCATGTCGATGTGGTAAGTTCCGCCGTTTACAGCGTCCCTCCCGTCGACCATGCTAAAGTACATATTAAAGGCACGCACCATTAAATCGTCGGCATATTTATCATTATTGCCGTACTTCGGTGTTTTATTCTTGAATAATTGCCGCTGAGCTTCGTATCCCTTGAAGTTTTTACCTAGAGCATCTTGCAGCTTAGCCATCGTAATATTCTTATTATCGAAAACATTGTACTTAATCGAAGAGAGGCTGTCGGTAAGGGTGCCGATTCCGACCCCCTGGATATAACGGGTATTATACCTTGCACCACCTGCATTGTAATCCCGGCCCTTTATAATACAGTCGTCAATAATTGTAGAAAGGAAGGGGCAGGGCATATACTTTGAGTATAGGGTTTCAATCACATGGTTCCCTGCGATCTTAACATCGACAAAGTGCTTAACCTGTTTCTCGTAAGCAGTAAAAAGCTCGTCAAAAGTCTTAAACTTAGCCGGGTCGCCGGTCTTTGGTCCAAGCTGCTTTTTAGCGATTGGATCAAAACCGTTATTCAAGGTAATCTCCAGCACCTTTACCAGGTTAAAATAACCTGTTAGCGCATAACACTCTTTACCGAAGGCCCCTGCTTCTACGCAGCCCGATGTCCCGCCATCCCTTGCATCTTCGATCTTCTTTCCGTGGCGAACGAGCTCTTCGACAACGGCATCCGCATTAAAAACCGATGGCTGACCCATGCCCTGTTTTATTACCTTGCAGGTGCGGTTTAAAAACTTATCCGGGTTTTTCTTACTCAATTGGACATTACTGCTTGGCTGGACGAGCTGCATTTCACCGATTACATCAAGGACAAGATAGGTGACATCGTTAACGCCGTCACTCCCGTCAGCGGTAAGGCCGCCCGAGTTGATATTGCAAAAATCTGTATAGGTGCCGCTTTCTGCAAGGGTGATCCCCACCTTCGGAGGTGCCGGCTGGTTATTGAACTTTACCCAGAAGCATTGGAGCATTTCCTTCGCCTTCTCTTCGGTTAAGGTGCCCGCTTCCTTTTCCTTCTTATAGAAGGGATATAAATGTTGATCCAGCCTGCCCGGGGAAAATGCATCCCAGGTATTAAGCTCTGAAGTTACAGAAATATGAACAAACCAGTACATCTGCAGGGCCTCGAAGAAGTTCTCCGGTTTGTTACCGGGGATATTTCGGCAGTTCTTTGCTATTTCAAGCAGTTCTGCCTTGCGCCCCGGTTTTTTTTCGATCTTAGCAAGGCGCTCGGCTTCTTCTGCATAGCGCTTTGCAAAAATGATAATCGCATCGCAGCAAATTTCCATTGCCTTGAGCTGTTCCTGCCTGTCAAAGGCATTCGGATCTTTTACATAGTCTATCTTTTTTAATTCGGCCTTTATTGTTTTCTTGAAATCAAGGAAACCCTCTTCGTAAATTTTCCCGTCACAAACAGTATGTCCCGGGGCCCTCTGCTCCATGAACTCGGTATAGATGCCTGCCTCATAACAGGAGACCCATTCGGTGGTAACATAATTAAAGAGTTTGTCCCTAATCGATTTTCCCTTCCAGTACGGGATGATGACTTCTTTCTGGGCTTTCAGGGTTTCATCATCAACCCTAAAGAATACCTTTTCCCTGTCGTTAATAACCTTAAAGTCTTCAAGGGTATGACAGCAAAGCTCAGGGTAGGTGGGTGCTGCCTTTGCCTTATGGCCCTTCTCCCCGACTATAAGCTCCCCGTCATAAATTACAACGGTCTTCTTTTGACAGAGGGCCTTAAATGAAAGAGCCCTTAAAACCGGGATTGAAACCTTGCCTTCATATTGCTTATAAGTATCCGTTATGATCAAAGCCCGCTCGATTGACAGACTTGGAACTGTATCAAGGCTCTCCTGCCTTAATTTGCTCACCCTCTCAGTCATTTTAGCCTCCTACTTTTGTTCGGAACTTTTTGCTGAATATTTCTAATAGTTCTTTCATATTCGGGCTCTCATCCCCGGGAAGCTCATCTAACTCATACTTCATTCCGAGCCTTTTATACTTATCGCCTTGAATATTATGGTAAGGCAAAAGGTGAACAATTTCAATGCCGTTTAAGCCTTTAATATAATCGAAGATACCTTTCATCTCAGCCGGATCGTCATTAAGGCCGGGAACCACGGGTATCCGGATTAAGATACGGGGCCTCCCTTTTTTCATACCCGAAAGGAGTTTAAGGTTCTCCAAAATAAGGTCATTCGGAGCGCCGCAGTATTTCTCGTGTTTTTTGCTGTCAATGAACTTGACATCATATAGAATATAATTCGCCATTTCTGCAGCTTTTAAGAGAAGGCCGGAATCACAGTGGCCGGAAGTATCTATGGCGGTGTTTATATAATCGTCTCTGCATTTTTCCAGAATCTCATAAAGGAAGTCTCCCTGAAAAAACGGCTCCCCGCCCGAAAAAGTAACTCCACCCCCCGACTGCTCAAAAAAAAGCAAATCCTTCTTTATTTCTTCCATTAATTTGGGCACAGTTACTTCATAACCGATTGTTTCCTTTGCGCCTGAAGGGCAGACTTCGCCGTGTCCTTCGAGGCCCTCGGCGCATTTCCCGCATTTTATGCACTTATGCGGATAGAACACCTGTTGAGGTTTAAAATCAAGACTTTCCGGGTTATGACACCAAATACAGGACAGGGGGCAGCCCTTGAAAAAAACCGTAGTCCTAATCCCCGGCCCGTCATGAACCGAGTAATGCATTATGTTAAAAATAACAGCATTATTCAAACTTACCTCTTAAATAACCGGTAAACAAGGAGCAAGAGGCCGAAATACATAAAGGGAAAAATTTTCAAGATCCTGAGCGGGTTTCGCAGGAAAAAACCTATACCCTCAAGTCCCTTATCAAAAACAGCATCTGTCGGGCGCTTCCTTTTATCTGCAAGTATATCAAAAAGATCGCTGCACCAGAGGCGAAAGCCTGAGTTTAGCTCTGCGGAATTTCTTGCAATCCACAGCTCTCCCCCCCTTACGCCCTTACCTGCAAGAAGCATATCAGGCAAAGATTTTCTTATCGCCTGAATAACTGCCGTCTCATCTTTTCTATAATTCCTTGCATCTGATCTTCCCACTATATTTAAATGCGGAAAAGTTGTACGCAGATTTTTTTCAGCCTTTTTAAGAACGCTGCCCGAGCCTCCAAGTAAAAATAGGGAGCCCTCCCTTTTTTCAAGAATTGAAAGGACATTAATTATGAAATCGAATGGCATATAGCGAACAGGCTTCTTCCCTGTTAAAAATTTCGCCCCGCTTATAATGCTTTTGGAAATCGGAATAACAAGAGCTGCCTTATAAACATACTCCCTATACTCGGAGTTCCTGCGTGCCTTTAGGAGGTCCCAAAGAGAAAGAAGGATGATATTCGGACTCTGATGAAATGGAGCTTTCTCGAGTCTCTTTGATTTAAAGTCTAAAATTATATCCGAAAGCAATTCCCGGGGCAGAATATCAAGCGGAACATTCAAGAACAAAATTCTTTCGCTCTTCAAGTCCCCGCGCTCGTTATCCCCGCGCTCGATGTCCATGCATCGCTCTCCAAAAGTAAAATACGAATCGCCGCTATGCCATGCGCAGCGGCTGTTTCCGTTCTTAGAATTGTTTTGCCCAAAGTCAGCGGTTTAAATCCTATCGCTAAAAAGACTTTAAGCTCTTGGGGTGAAAATCCCCCCTCAGTGCCCACTGCCAGTGCAGTAAAGTCAGGCCTATTACCAAGATAGTCATGAAAGCATCCTTTTTCAAGGGGTTGTTGATGAAGAATTATTCCAAGGGGCTTTTTATACTTTGCTTTCATTTGTGTCCAATAATCTTCAATTTCTTTCAAGTCCACAGATGGCCGTATTCCGGTCTCTGTCAATGAGCCGCTCTGCTGCCTTGCCTCCCTGACTATTTTTTCCCAACGCCTGTGTTTTTCACTATTCGGCCTTGCTTCGCAGTATTCCCCAAGAAAGGGAATTATCTCGTTGACACCTGCTTCGGCAGCTTGCCGAACTATCAAATCCATTTTGCTTCCCTTGGGAAGGCCCTGGATAAGAGCTATTTGCGAAAGTCCCGGCTCCGTTCCGACTTCACTTACAGTATCCTCTTCATCAAAACACTCTCCCCTAAGGCTCTTCCCTTTTATGGAAAGAATACGAACAGTAGTTTTCTTTCCTCCCGGAAGCAGTGCTTCAAAGCAATCACCCGTTTTTAATCGTCTTACCCGAATTAAGTAGTGATAATCCTCCCCATTTAACCGAATCATTCCCTTTGAGTCAGGTTCATGGGGCAGGATAAATTGTTTCATCGTCTATACTATGAGGCTATAAGGAAGGTCTCTTCCTCCCTCTCCTGCAGTTCCCTAAGAGTGGTAGAGTTCTGCATCAGGGCCCTGAAATTTTCTTCTCTTAGAATTTTTACCGCTTCCTGTAACTGCACATCGTATTCAAGATCGTATACCGGCTCAATGGCAGTTCTATTCTGCTCGTTTCGGATTAACCTCGAGAGCAGGACCACATCAAGACCGTAATCCCTCGATAAAATCCTTGCAAAGTTCTCCCTCTGTGATGCAGTTGCATCAGGGTTTTCTGCAACAAAATCGATGATTCTTCTTGAATTAATAAGCTCGCCTAACTGCTCTGCATCCGTATCCGTGAAGTCAGGGAAATGTACCTCCCTGTCAGGGGGTACTCCGACACCGTCTATACTTGCATTGCTTGGGGTATAGTAGCGGGCCGTCGTCAGCTTAAAGCCGACACTGTCCAGGGGGTATACCTGCTGAACCGAGCCCTTACCGTGGGTTCTTTCTCCGACCAGAAAAGCCCTGCCCCTATCCTTCAAAGCACCCGCAACAATCTCCGATGCAGAAGCCGATCCCCTATTTATAAGCACTATTATGGGAATATCAGCCTGTACTATAGGACGGCCCCTTGCCTGAAAGACCTGGTTTTCCGTGGGTATCCTGGATCTGGTGCTTACCACGACCCCCCCGTCAAGGAAGAGACTGCTCACAGAAACTGCCGAGCTTAAAAGGCCCCCTGCATTGTTTCTTAAATCAACAATAAGCCCCCTATAACCATGGGCCTGAAAGTCATTTATCGCATCCCTCGTCCTGTCAACGGTCATAGGAGTAAAGGTGATAAGCCTTACGTATCCGATATCATTGCCTATCATTGAGAATCTTACTGTCGGAACTTCTACAATTGCCCTTGTTAAAACGACAGGGAACTCAAGCCTTTCACCGCGGCGTATCAGGATCTCCACATCGGTTCCCGGGATGCCTCTTAACCTTGACACAGCCTCGTCTGAGGAGAGCACGTCGGTATTTTCACCGTTAATCTGTATGATCTGGTCTCCGGGGCTTATACCGGCCCTCCAACCCGGGGTCCCTTCTATCGGGGAAGACACTTCAAGGAAGCTTGGCCTTCCGTCAACAGGTGCAGGCTTAAAGACATAGAGCCCGACGCCTCCGAAATTGCCCTGGGTGGTATTAGAGAGATTGCTCATTTCCGATTCGGGGAGAAAAGCTGAATGGGGATCTCCTAAGGAATTCAACATTCCTGTCATAGCCCCCTCAAAAAGAATATTCGTGTCAATTTCCTCCACAAAGTTTCGCTGTATGAACTCGTAAACAGTCCCGATTACCGATACATGCCTATTTGGAGGGGCCTGCTCCCTCCCCTGGGCAGAAACCCGGGGAGCAATTGAAACGATATATACGACATATAGCAAAACAATGGGGATTATCCATGCACTTGATACGGGAAATTTTCTTTTCATGAGTTAATTTTACTCTAAGCGCTTAGAGTAAACAAGAGGCCCATCGGAGGAGGAGGAACCGGGAGATAGGGCATTTCTTGATGAGCTCTGCTTGCCTCAAGGTATTGGAGCCTGCTTGCATCAACAATTGAATCAATACCGTCAAAAAAAACGGCATTCTCCTCCGCTTGATTCAATCTTCCGATAAGCACGTCCAGGATATGAAGAGCCGAGATTGAAACCCCGCTGCTCCCCTCGGGTGCAGGTATACCTGCAACATGCTCAAAATTGGAATACATCAGGGAAGAGGGGTCTACCGGAACGGGCATTTTTCCGCTGCCGGTTTGTGCAAAGTGAATACCGGGTATAGACATACTTGATACACTATGGACCATACTTCTCCTCCTGGTACTTTAAATATCGGTTTTTAATTAAAAAGATTTAGTTAGGCGATAAAACTCCTCAGCAATTCTGATTTTGCGGACTGCCTTAACTGTTTTAGGGCTCTTTTTTCAATCTGGCGCACCCTTTCCCTGCTCAAATTATGGCTTGCACCGATTTCCTTTAAGGACATCGGGTACTTCCCCTCTAAACCATAGCGGCAGCGGATTAATTCGGCATCTCTTTCATCAAGTTTTGCCACTTCTTCCCTTAACTCATCTCTTAGAACGCTGTTTATTGCGAGTTCTACAGGGCCCTTCCCCGATTCATCTTCGATAAAGTCTCGAATTACAGCCGCATTTTCGGATGGGATTACCGGTTCATCCATGGAAAGAACATCCCTTCGAATCTTCATCAACTCATTAGTTTTCTTCTGCGAGAAGTCAAGGAATTCAGATATCTCCCTTATCTCATCACTGCTGTTTATGCCCACCCTGCCTGAAATTATCTGGCGGGTTCTGTCAATCCTGTTTAATTCAACGAGCTTATTCCCGGGAAGACGGATGATACGGCTTTTCTCGAAAATGGCCTTCATAATGGACTGACGAATCCACCATACTGCATAGGTGATGAACCTATAGCCCTTATCAACATCAAACTGCTTTGCCGCATGCATAAGACCAAGATTGCCCTCGCTGATCAGGTCTTCCATCGGGAGGCCCTTTCCCTGATGCTGCTTTGCTATTGAAACCACAAAGCGAAGGTTCGAGTTTATAAGCTTATCTCTTGCCTTTAAATCGCCCTTTGCAGCCAATTTCGCAAACTGTTCTTCTTCATCTTTTTTCAGTAATGGAATCTTATTTATCTCCTTTAAGTAAAGGAGCAGGGTATTTTCTTCGGCATTGTTTGGTCTTCCTGCCGAGCCGGTTTTGTTCTTTTTTGTTTTCATTTTCTTAATCTCCTCTTAACCCTATAGCTGCAAAATGCGTGCCAAAATCAGAGGAAATTTCAGTTTTTTATTTCTTTACAATACAATGAATTATATTATTAATGATGATGATAAAAACCTCCCTGATCCCGAATGACCCACCATCCTTGCTTCTTGAATATTCAGGGTCAAAAATACTCCTGTTTTCTTACATGTACTTGACCCAGAGGAAGAAGATTTGTATTATCTAAAATAATATTAACAACGGAGGAAGATATGAAAGTGAAACCTTTAGCAGACAGGGTCATCGTAAAACTGGACAAAGGCGAGACAAAGTCGGCAGGAGGAATCATCATTCCCGATACTGCACAGGAAAAAACCCAGATTGGAACAGTGGTCGAAATTGGGGATGATAAAGATGCGATTAAGGTCAAGACAGGGCAGAAGGTCATGTACGACAAGTATGCAGGGACCCAAGTAAAAATTGGCGGTGAAGAACACCTCATAATGAAAATGTCCGATATTCTTGCCATTATCGAATAGACTTAAACAGGGGAGGGGGATTAAAAAGGAGGATCCTTTATGAAAATGCTTCTCGGCATTTTTCTTGCTCTCTTATTAACCGGTTGTTGTACACTCCCGAGCGGCGACGACGACCCGCTCCCACTCCCACTGCCGCTCCCCAATGTTGTTACAGTGACGGAGTATGTTTATATCGACCGTCCGGGTGCAACCATAGAGAATATTGCCAACCTTCAGCCGGTAACTTCAGAAATGATAAACGGCTTTGACAGGGAAGGGGCAGTATCTGTTTTTCAATACTATCTTTCAAGTCCCCTCTTAATGATAAGCGAGGGCAGAGCTGTAACTACAGGCGTAAACAACCTTGGAGCCCTTTCACTTTCCACCGATTTTAATGCCCGGGTTCTGACAGTAGATGCCATTACCCCGGGCAGGGTTATAAATATTGACAGTACAGGGAATAGAAGGGTTCTTGAAGTAGTTTTCGAGCTGCCCAATGATAATCCCGTCCTCCGCTTTATTGAAAGCAGTACCGCAGGGGGATACTTTGATCTGTTAACCGTTAACGGAATGACGAGCTATTGGGGCCTTGATTATAGGGTAAGAGAAAGTGCAGAGGGACCAACCCGTCTTATGATAGCCATTGAGCATGACACTTCTCCAATTTTAACAAGGCATATACCCGGCAGGGTAGCCGATGACAGGACCCCGGTATATGTCGAATTCCTCGAAAGTTCGGCACAAACAACAAGGCCTGTGTCTCCTCCCGTATCCACCCCTGTGTCTCCCCCGGCAGGGCCCCCGGCCCCGGGACCGAGAGCGGAACCCATAAGGCCTGCACCCACATCCTTCATCATTCAGGTTGGAGCCTTTCACAGCACTGAAAATGCGCGTATTGCACTTAATCAATTGTACGATGCAGGTTTTAGACCTTCAATGGATATATTTGGTAATTTTCACAGGGTCTTTATCCCGGGGGTTCCCCAAGCTGATCTTGAAATTACGAGGCAGAGGCTTACAGCCATAGGCTTTCCCCTCCATTATATAAGGCATTGATTCCGGTACCATAGACCCCCAGTACCATACCTGCGGCCCTATTTGCAAGGGCCGCAGAGTCATAAAGGCTCTTCCCCCTAAGAAGGCCTGAAAGGAAGGCTCCGCAGAAGGCATCTCCTGCTCCAACGGTGTTTTTCGGAATTATTGCCTTTGTTTCTGCAAAAAATGATTCACCTTCCGAATATACTATACTCCCCTTGGGCCCTAGTTTCACTGTGATTTTTAGGAGGGGCCTTTCTTTGGTTAGGGAAAGCAAGGAAGAGCTTTTTATTTTTCCTTCAAATACGGCAGCCTCATCCTCGTTCATAAAAAGAATCAGCTCGTTTTCCGTTTTTTCGAGTATTTCAGGGGCATATCGCTCTGCAATTTCCTTAGAGCTAAGGTCTATTGCGCAGATGATCCCGTTTTTCTCCGCAAGTTCGATACAGGTTTCAACAAGGCCGGGCCTCATCAGCATGAAGCCGTCTATGAGTACAATCGAAGCCTTCGCTATGGCTTCTTCGCAAATATCCTGTAGGGAAAGTTCAATAGCTGCCGAGGGAGATGCTGCAATGCGAGTGCGTCCTTCTCCACCCTCAAGATAAAGGCAGAGCCCTGTGGGAAGGCCGGCTTTTTTTAAGAGAAGCTCCACCCCTGATTCAGCGAGGCTTCTCTCGAAGAATTCCCCCTCTTCATCTTCTCCGATTGAGCCTATGAAGCAGGTCCTTATCCCCATAAAGCCTGCAATTTTAGCTGCATTTGCTGAGCCGCCCCCGGATACTTGGGTATAGTCGTTCAGCTCATTTTTAAGCGCTTTAAGTTTGGTTATATCCACATGCTGAACAGGGTCTTCTATCCCGTACTTCGAGGAAATCAGGTACCCCTTATCAGGGGCAAAAACGTCGACTATGGCATTCCCTATGCAAAGCAAGAAACTATTTTGGCGTTGCAATTATATCCTTTAATTCAGGTGTCTTTGCTAAATCGCCCTTTAGCCCTTCGGCTCTGCTCTTATTCACATAGTCCTTGCTCTGGAAGGTATATGTGAACTTCGTGTGAATATCGTACTTTCCTGCCATAAGTGCATATGCATCCTCTGTCATTACAAGCTCTTCATCTGTAGGAATAATGTAAATCGGGATTTTTGATTCCGGCTTGCTTATAATGGTTTCTGCATTCCTTGTGCGGGAAAGCTCATTTCTCTTAGGATCGTATACAATACCCATCTCCTCGAGGCCCTTAAGCACCTTCTCCCTAATAAAGAAGGCAAACTCGCCAACCCCTGCGGTAAAGACAAGGGCATCCACCCTGCCCAGAATGGCTGCATAAGCGCCAATATACTTCTTTATCCTATGGGCTTCCATGTCCTGTGCAAGCAGGGCCTGCTTATCTCCCTTGAGGGCGGCGGCCTGAATGTCCCGTCTGTCTGCAAGACCTCCTGTTATACCGATAAGGCCCGACTTTTTGTTTAATGCACTCTCCACATCTGCCTCGTTCATGCCGGTTTTTCTCATTACATAGAAGGGCAGGGCGGGGTCCATGTCCCCTGAGCGGGTCCCCATTACAAGGCCCTCAAGGGGTGTAATTCCCATGGAGGTGTCATAGGAGCAGCCGTCCTTGACGGCATTTACCGATGCGCCGTTACCTAAATGGCAGATTATAAGGTTCGTCTTAAAAGGGTCCTTGCCAAGGAGCACGGCAGCCCTCTTAGCAGTATAAAGATAGCTTGTGCCGTGGAAACCGTATCGCCTTACCGAATACTTTTGATACCATTCGTATGGAACAGCATAGAGAAAGCTCTCGGGCGGCATGGTCTGGTGCCAGGCAGTATCCATAATCGAGCATTGCGGCACGTTTGGCAGTACCTTCTTTGCCGCCTCTATTCCCATGATATTCGCAGGATTATGCAGGGGGCTCATGTCCTTCATCTCGTTAAACGCGGCCATCGCTGCATCATCAACAATAACACTCTTTGTAAATTTATCTCCGCCATGTACAGTCCTATGACCAACGGCTTTGATCACGCTCATATCGCTGATGACACCTGTATTCGGATCAGTTAGGGTTTTTATGATGAGCTCCACAGCGTCTGTATGGGTTGGACAGTCATGATTTACTGTATATTCTTCCTTGCCCTTGGCCTTATGGCTGATAAAAGAACCCCCAATGGTAACCTTCTCAACTACGCCAACTGCAAGTACATCCTTATTATCCCAATCATAAACCTGATATTTGGCCGAAGAAGAGCCGCAATTCAATGTTAAAATAACCATTATTTACCTCACTTTGTATATTGATTGTATCGTTATATCATAGTAGCATAAAAAACATGGCATATCAATCACATTTATCCAGGGAAGAAGCCTGGAAGCTTTTTACGACCTATAATAAGGACCCCTTCCACATCCAGCATTCACTCACCCTTGAAGCGGTGATGAAGTGGTTCGCCAAAGAGCTGGGCTATGAATCGGAAGCCGATTTCTGGTCTATTGTCGGGTTGCTCCACGACATAGACTTTGAGCAATTCCCCGATGAGCACTGCGTTAAATGCCGCGAACTGCTTTCCGCGGGCGGGGTGAACGAGGAAGTAATTAACTCAATATGCTGCCACGGCTGGAGCCTGATTCCTGCCTGCCATAAGCCTGAGCATCTTATGGAGAAGGTGCTTTTCGCCGTAGACGAGCTAACAGGGCTAATCTGGGCGGCGGCAATTATAAGGCCATCAAAAAGTGTGATGGACATGGAGCTAAAATCCTTAAAAAAGAAGTTCAAGACTTTAAGTTTTGCTGCCGGCTGTAATAGGGAAGTGATCGAAAAGGGTGCGGCCCTTCTTGAATGGGAACTTGATACACTCTTTGAAAAGACCCTTAATGCAATGCGTGCTTGCGAAGAAGAAGTAAATGCCTTTATGGCTGCATACCGGAATTAGTTTTTAGCCATTTTTGAACTTCGTTCACCAAGGTTTCTGCATCAATAATAAACGAATCATTCTCGGCTAAAACCCCCTCAAGGTCGCCTGCCTTCGCCATCATTTCGAGCTTTAGGGCCCGCTTGTTTATTTCCTTTGCGGCAATGGTTCCGCATACGCTTTTAATGCCGTGAACAATAACAGCATAATCGGACAGGTTTTCTGTTGTGACACTGTGCATCCTCGTTAAAACCCCCTGAGTATTAGCCGCAAAGGATTCAAGTACGCTTATAAGGATGTCCATCTCTCCTCCGTAAAGGTCAAGGGCGGCATCCATGTCAACACCCGGAATTTCACCCGAAGGTATCGCAGGATCAGCCGGGGCGCTATTTTCTACAACTCTTTCAATATGGTTCTCTTTTTTCCTAACCCATTTTTTTACAATGGAATCCAGCCGGAAAATATTTATCGGCTTTGATAGAAATGCATTAAACCCTTCTCTTAAGAACATTTCTTCATTTCCGACAAGGGCATTTGCAGTAAGTGAGATAATCGGTATTTTTTTTGCATAATCTGAATCCAGCTCTCGGATCAATTTTGTTGCCTGGATTCCGTCCATTTCAGGCATCATATGATCCATAAAGATCACATCATATACAGGCTCCCCTGCCTTGATTAAATTAATTGCTGCCTGCCCGTTCAGAACACAATCAACCTGCATCTTATACTTACGCAATAATCCCGATGCCACATCCAGATTCGTAGGGAAGTCGTCAACGACAAGAACCCTTGCATAACTCAAGTCCGGGCGCACAAGCTTCGAAGAGCTGTTCTGCTTATGATCGATATAACGGAAGGATCGCAGATTTTCAACAAGCTGAGGGCCAAGGACTTTATCATTCTTAAGACCCTGCTTTATACATACCCGGAAGGATGTACCCTTACCGTATTCGCTTTCAACCGAGATTTCCCCTTCCATTGAATCGATAAGTCTTTTTGTTATTGCAAGACCAAGGCCTGTCCCTTCAATCTCACGGTTTGCCTCTGTATCAACCTGATTATATTCGGAAAAGAGTTTTTTAATGTCTTCTTCTCTAATGCCAATACCTGTATCGCTTACTGTGGCATTCATCAGAATTTCGCTATCACTTAACTTAGTACTGCTTACGATAAACTTAATCGTACCTTCCCTCGTATACTTAAATGCATTGGAAAGGAGATTATTGAAAATCTGCTTTACCCTTAGCTCATCGCCCTGCAGTTCTTCGGGGAAATTCTCGTCAATTTCTACAATAAATTTGATTGGCTTACTCTCAAGGCGTATTATATTCAGGGATATTATATCGTTAAATAAGCTTGCAGTTTGATAATTCACAGATATTATTTCAAGCTTGCCTGCTTCAATTTTGGAGATATCCAGAACATCATTTACTATGCCAAGGAGCAGCTCTCCTGCCGCATTTATCTTCTTTAAGTCTTCTTGTACCTCTCCCGGAAGACCATCATCTTCCATCCTAAGATCGGTAAGGCCCACAACCACATTAAGGGGAGTTCTCATCTCATGGCTCATATTAGCAAGGAAGCTGCTCTTATAACGGGAGTTTGCCTCCGCAGCTTCTTTAAGGTTGGCAATTTCTACGAATGGTTTTTTCACAAAAGTGGATGCAATAAAGGCGGCAATTATGCTCAAGACCACAGCAACTATCCCCACGACAAGGAGCCCCCTGTCCAAATCCCTGAAAGGACTCTCGGGCAACGGCGCAATAATCCCCATGCCCCAGCCATTTTCCGACGCAGTGACCGGCCTGAATGAAGCAAGCCTTGGAACGCCGTCGGTGGAAAAATACCCGGTTCCGGTCTCTTGATTTACCACCCTGCTTGAAACTGCTCCAATTGCATAAAATGATTCATCATTCTCTGCCATTCTTATAAAATTAATGCGGTTCTGCACCCATCCTTCGCGGATATTTGCAATAATATGCCCGTTTTCATCCATCATAAAGATATGGCCCGTATCCCAAATTACAAAAGTGGAAAGCCTTTCGCTAAAATACATCCCGGGCAATGTCAACACCAGTATGTTGTCTGAATTAGGCAGAGGAGTTGCAAGATAAAATACCATACCTGCATCGGAGGGGTGGGTGGAAGAGAATGCCGTAATGCCCGAAAAAGCTTTCCGTATATGGATATTGTCTATTATGCTTGAAGGAGACGGAACCTCTCCGACACTTGTCATAAGCTGCCCGCTTGAACTAATTACAGTCATGCCTAAAAATTCAGGGTTTAACCCTTCCTGTATGGAGAGAATGCTTCCCCATTCATCCTCTTCTGCATCTTCAAGATGATGTGCAATTATTGCCGCTCTCAATTTAATGTTTTCAATCTCACTTGAAATGAAGTGGTCTGCAATATCTGCAACGACTGCAAGGTCTGTTTCCTGCGACCTTCTAATACTCTCCCTAATAAAGATTATACCTGCCGAAACACTGAACATAATGATAAACAGATTGGTAAGAATTATAAGCAAAATAGCTCTTAGTCTAATTGACATACAGTAGTCCTCCTATGACAGAAAACCGGTGAGTTCCCTAAGGCTCTTAATACGGCAGTGGGGGTAGTCTTCATAAACATCATTTTCATCAAGAAGTATTCCCCTGCCTCCAATGGCAGTATAACCTTCCACGTATTCCGGGAAATCGTCTATAAACAGTACATCGTTTGGGCCTAGATTTAAATTATCCAGCACCCGTCTATATGATGAAGGGTGAGGCTTGCCCAATTGCTCGAAGTTATCTATTGAAAAAATATTTTGGAAAATGCCCTTGAGGTCAAGAAAATCTATTACCCTTTGGGCATGGAATAGGGGTGAGTTTGTAAGTATTGAGCAGGGCAGGTTAAGCCCCTCTATTAGGGAGCGCAGATCAGGGTTTTTGGGCACAAAATCCACTTCATTTTCCGGATGAACATAGGCCATAAAAGCATTAATATCCGTAAAATCCTTCTCTTTCATAAGCCATTCCAGGGTGGTGCCGTAACGCTTCCTTACCCCGTTTAATAGGGGCGTACACTCCTCTTTAGTCAGTTTAAGGAAATCACATGTAAACCCTAAAAGCCTCTCCCTGAAGAATTCCTGCATGCCGGAATGCATCGGGTATAGTGTGCCATCAAGATCAAAGAGAATGTGCCTTACCATAATTCGATTATATATCATTTTTTTTCTTTCTGCTATAATCTGATACCTATGAAAACCACATTTGTTTCTGATTTTGATGGCACTATAAGTGATGATGACTTCTTTGAGTATGTCAAAGAGGCTTTTTTTGATGATGATGTGCTTGAGCCTTGGCGTCAGTATCGCAGGGGTGAACTTTCTCATTTTGAAGCTCTAAAGCAGATTTACGGCACCTTAAGGGCCGGCGAGGAGGAGATAAGACAAGTTATCAATCAAGTAAAGATTGATGAATGGGTCATTCCCACCTTCAATCTCTGCCATGAAGCTAAGATTCCCATCTATATTGCAAGCGCAGGCTGCGATTACTATATCAATATTTTAATTGGAAGTTATATAGAAAAGTATGATATCACCCTCGTAACAAACAGCAGCTCCTATTCTCCTGCAACAGGGCTTTATATGGAAAGACCCTCCAAAGAAAGCCCATACTATGATGAAAAGGTAGGAATATCCAAAAGGGAAATTGTAAGGCAGCTTCAAGAGAAGGGGGAACGTGTCATTTTTGCCGGAGACGGTCCGCCTGATATTGAAAGCGCACGAATAGCAGACATAGTTTTTGCAAAGAAAATACTGCTTGAGAAATGCAAAGCTGAAGGAATCAAAACTCAAAACTTTTCCTCCTTTAAGGATATTTATTCATTTTTTGAAAAAGAGAGTGTTAAATGAAACCTCGAAGTCAATTAGGTGATAATACAAGTAGACAGATACAGATTCCCTATCTCCTTAAAATCGGAAACGGCAAAATTTCAAGGGTGGGGAAGTATCTCTATGATAAAAACATTCTAAAGATTGCCCTCTATTGGGGGGAAGGTATTGATACTTTATTGGGAAAACCCCTAAGAGAGGGCCTTAGTGAATGGAGCATAGAAATTGTCCATGAGCAAACTGTCACTACAGTTGATATTGATGATATTACCCATTCCGCCTTTTCTGTCCCGCCCATAGCGGCAATAGTCGGAGTAGGAGGCGGAAAGGCATTGGACTTTGCAAAGTACTCCGCCCATCTATTAAAAATTCCATTCATTAGCATTCCCACTGCCATTTCCAATGACGGCTTTGGCAGCCCCCTATCATCATTAACGGTGCTTGGCAAAAAGAAATCGGTGAAGTCAGGAAGCCCCTATGGAATTGTCATAGACCTTGATGTAATAAAGAAAAGCCCCGATGTGTTTTTATACTCAGGCATTGGCGACATGCTTTCTAAAATTACGGCCCTGATTGATTGGCGGAAGGCCTGCGACAAGGGCCTCGACCGCTTTGTCGACTTCTCAGCCCTGCTTGCATACAGGTCCCTCGACCTTTTATTCCTAAAACATTCTTTTGACATTCACTGCGAGAACTTCCAACGCTCCCTCGCATCCTCCCTAATGATGAGCGGGCTTACAATGGAAATTGCAGGGTCTTCTAGACCCGCAAGCGGCTCTGAGCACTTAATCTCCCATGCCCTTGATGCAATTTGCGAAAAACCAAAAATGCACGGCATTCAAGTCGGGGTGGCAACTTATCTATGCGCACTTTTACAGGAAAATGAAAACGTAGAAAACATAAAAGAAGTTTTTGAGAAAACAGGTTTCCTGCATCATGTGCAGAAAGAGCCCTTCCGGCACGATGAGTTTGTAAGGGCCCTGGAGCTCGCTCCTTCAATTAAGAGTAATTTCTATACGGTCTTATCGGAAGAGAAGAGCTTTGACAGGGCCCTAAAGTTTATGTCAAACGACAGCTTCTTAAAGACCGTTATAAGCTAACTTCCCTGCAATTTTTTCCTTGCTTCCTCATATTCCTTTTCTATAGGATGGAAGTAGGCAAAAACAACCATGATTAATCCTACGAAACCGGGCATCCAGCCAAGTATCATATTGATTATACGAATGGCTGAATCAGGTTGAACAGTCAAGTTCGGATCGTAACCTGCAAACTCAAGCATAAATGCAGTAAGAGCTGTCACGGCGGCAGTTGATAATTTCGCTGCAAGCCCGTCTGCAGTGGCAATCATGCTGTCTATCCTGCGGCCTTCCTTCGACTCAATTATGTCGACTATACTGTTGCGGTTTGTATTAAAGAGCACAAAGCAGAATGCAACAGAAATTCCTACCGAGACTGCATTCATGTAAATTGCTCCAAGAGAGAAGGGGTTTATCACAAACCATACCTTGCCAAGTAGAGCAATGACAGGGCCTAGAATCATTGCCCTGCGTCTTCCGAGCATTTTATCAACGGGACTCACAATAAAAGAAGCAAGTAATGTTGCAATAAGATATGCTGCCTGTATCATTGTAACCGCTGCAGTTCTCCCAAGTACGTATGTTGCATGATATGCAAGACTCTGCATAAGAAGCATGTTTATAAGACCATAGCAGATGACATAAACAGTATTAAACCGCCAGGATCGGCACTTAATGAGCATGCGTACTACCTTTTGAAACGATAATTTTGTCTCTTCTGTCGATACCTGTTTAACCCTCTCCTTTGTTGTCACATAATGCATAATGCTCCCTGCAATCACTATGGAACCCATAATGCAGGAGACAAGGAAAAAGCCCATCGAGGCACCCTCGGGATTCAAGTTCCCTTCTGAGTTCAGTGCTCCGAATAGCATTAAAAGGGGCAGGCATGCCACTGCGCCAATACCTGAGCCAAGGCATGCGCCAATATTGCGGAATACATTAATTGAACGTCTGTCTATATCGTTATTTGTTGCAAGGCCGGCCATTGCATTATAAGGCAGTACAACGGTTGTATTAAAAACCTGAAAGGTCATATAAAAAATATAGGCCAGGACTATCGTTAGTGTTTGACTTACTCCGAAGTCAGTAAAAACAAGTACCAGGATTATTGCCCAGGGAACAGAATGCCAAAGGGCGAAGGGCCGCAGTTTTTCGCCATTCTTAAACTTTCGGTTTAGTGCCCAATAACCAATTAAGGGATCGTTTACCGCATCCCATACCATGCTCAAAGCCACAATAGCCCCTGCAGTTGCCATGCTCAGTTTTAAGACTTCTGTAAGGAAGAATAGATAATATGAGCTTCTAAAAAGGTAGACAATATTTATTGAGCCGGAGAAAGCTAAAAACCCCATTTTTTCTTTAAGTTTTACTTTAGGTATTACCTGAGAGATCTCATTTCCTTCCATATTAAACACTCCTTTATCTATGGCCTTCTCCTAATTTTACATCTTAAAAAGCTTCTATAGCAACAGGATTTTATAGTATCTTTATTATATGGAAATGCTGTCATGCTCCGATGCCAATCTCGAAAGAGCTGCCCGAGCCCTCGCCTCCGGCTTAATTGTCGCCTTCCCTACAGAAACCGTTTACGGTCTTGGTGCAGATGCCTTTAATACAGCCGCCCTTGCAAGGGTATTCGAGGCAAAAAACCGCCCGGCTTTTGATCCTTTAATCGTTCACATAGCCGATATTGACTCTCTTACCCGCATTGCCGACACCGCCTCTCTTGGGAGTGTCGGAAGCCGGCGGCTTGCGATTCTGACAGAGAGATTCTGGCCCGGCCCGCTCACAGTGATTTTGCCGAAACAGAAGGCAGTGCCCGACCTTGTTACTTCAGGCCTTCCCACTGTTGCTGTCCGTTTCCCTTCACATCCTGTCGCACAAAAGCTTATCCGGCTTTCTACGGGAGCCATTGCTGCGCCAAGTGCAAACCCCTTTGGGTTTCTTTCACCCACAAGAGCAGACCATGTAAGGGATCAACTCGGGAATAGGGTGGATTTTATTGTTGACGGTGGGAAGACAGAGCTTGGCCTTGAGTCAACTGTGGTCGATTTAACGAGCGACCTATTGGTCGACCCATCGGGCGTTGCTCCTATAATACTCAGGCAGGGGAGTATATCTATAGAAGAAATTGAAGCAGTTATAGGTCCTGTCAGAGTTGGAACTTCCGAACTCCCCGCATCTTCAGGCAAACCCAATTCTCCGGGTCAGCTAAAAAGTCACTATGCTCCCGGTATTCCTCTTTTTCTTCATGAACACGGTGAGCTTGCATGTCTGCTCCAAGAAAATGGAGAAGGCCGGCTTTACTTTTGCACTCCCAAAAATATTCCTTCGTTAAATAATGATATTTCTCCTGAAATAAAGGTACTTTCCCTGAGCGGAGACCTTATAGAAGCTGCCGCAAACTTTTTCGATATGCTGCACGAATTGAATGCTCTTGATTTAAAACTAATTAGAGCAGAAGAAGCTCCTGGTTATGGCCTTGGCTTAGCCATCAACGACCGTCTGCGCAGGGCTGCTTCTATAGAAGCTTCATCTTAAGATGCGACTCGAAAACTTGAAAGAAATTCTTTTCGACTCTTACTTCCAGCTCTTCTTTGGAGGAGCCGGTGCTCCCCGCATCTTTTCTTAAATGTGCCAAACAAGAGCATATTTCTTTAAGGTCTCGCCAGGAAGAGAAACTTTTCCCTCGCAGGCTCTGATACGGAGCATCGGTCTCAAGGAGTATCCTTTCAGAGGGGAAATGGGCGGCCGAAGCAATTGCCCTGCGGTGGTTTTTTAGGATTGTAGTACCGAAGGAAAAGTAGGCATTTATCCCGCGCTTTAATAAGGCCTCCCCTTCGGCCCTTGTTCCCGGCCAGGAATGGAAAACTATGGCAGGGACTTTCTTTAGTTCTGCTGTTAGGGGAAATATTTTATGCATTGCCCTGCGTGCATGAATGACCATCGGGAGTTCGTATTTAATTGCAGTTTCCAGATGGCAGGAAAAAATCTCATCCTGCACTTTCTCACCTGCCTTATATTCTTCGTTATATAAATCAAAGCCTGCTTCTCCAACGGCATCAAGGCGATCTTGTTCAGCAAGAGAAATGAGCAGCTCAAGGCCTTCATTCTTAAAGGCAGAAAAATCTTCATCACCCGTTAATTCAGGGTGCAGGGCGAAGCAGCAGAAAACCGGCGGAGCGCCATCCTCCGCGGCCTTCTTTGAAAGTGCCTCATGGTATTCAAACTGTTCAATGTTCCAGGAGCTTGCCGCTATTGCAGTTTTTGTTTCTCTGCGTTCATTTTCAGGATCATCAATGTATTCCCTTAGATTCCAAGGATGGCAGTGTGCATCTGTCATTCTGCTTTTCCATTATTAATGATTAAAATTAAATAAAAGCTGCTTTTCATAACCGTATTTATAGTGTCGTATTATGTTTCTCATATCAAATAATAGGTCAAGGCGTGCACACTCAGCAGTGAATACATCCCATAGCTTTTTTGATCTTGGTGATATACAGCTATATCGAAATCCGAATCGTTTGATATATTTTTCCTTTACTCCGGGAAGTATATTATCCAGATGCTTGTAATAATATTCCCTGCTGCCCGCTCTTAGGGTCATACCCATATAGGTGTGGACAAACTTGGCCCCTGCCTCTTTAGCCATGTTTAGGATTCTTACTATATTTTCTTCAGAGTCATTAATATATGGTAATAATGGTATCATTTGGACTCCGCAAAAAATCCCCTTGCTTGAAAGCCGGCGCATTGCTTCAAACCTTTCTGATGTTACAGACACAAAAGGCTCCAGTTTCTTGCATAGTTCATCATCTGCAGTCGAGATGGAAAACTTTACTATAGTCGGGGAATGGGCCTTAATGTCCAAAAGTATGTCTGCATCACGTGCGACCAAGTCGGATTTAGTGCAAAGTGATACACCAAAACGAAAGGCATTAATTAATTCCAAAGAATTTCGGGTAAGGTTAAGCTCTTTTTCCCGGGGATTATAGGGGTCACTCATTGCGCCATTTCCTACGACACCTGTCACGACCCTTCGTCTTAGATCATCGCGGACAATTTGAAGTGCGTTTTCTTTAGCCTTCACCGTATCGAAGTCAGTGTTCTTAAAACAATCACTCCTGCTGTCACAGTAAATGCATCCGTGAGAGCAACCGCGATAAATATTCATATTATAGTCAATTCCAAACCATGCATCAGGGCTTTTAGTTTTAAATACTATATTTTTTGCAGGAACTGTAGGTATTGATTTACTGTCCATACTAATTACCTAACCCTTTATATTGCATTTTAACCTTATCTTTAAAGTATATTGTAATAATGCTGCTATATATTTAGAGTTACCTGTCCCCGAAAAATATATAATTATCATGTTCAACACATTTTATTTTGGATTGCCTATTTTGTCAATTATTACTCGCCTCATATATTAGAGCAAGAACTGTCTCCAGGGCATTCATACCTTCACGGTTAAAATGGTCAGGTTTAATACCTGCTTCAAGAGGGTATCCGGTACGATCTGTTAAATAAAGCATGTCGAACTGGAAAAGTATTCCTGTATTTGGCAGTGAAGAGTATGATCGATACCCGCCCCAATATCCGCCTGTGGTATTGCCAACTAAAGTAGCAAAGCCCATTTCCTTGACAACCCAGGGAACTATGTGAGCTGCTGACATGGAATATTCACTTATTAATAACCAGATTTTACTGTTGATTTCCATTTCAGAACTTAGCGTGCCCGGATTAGCTCCAATTTCAAGTATTACGGGAAAACCATAATCCATACGATCCATATCGGAAAGTTTTATTTCAGGTAAGTTATAACCGGATAAAATTTCCGGAACAGTTAGAAGATCATCATCAATAGTTCTAAGTCTTGATATGGGTGAAACAGTTCTGCCGATTACTCCTGATTGCCTTGCGTTTAAAAACTCGTCTGTATAGTCACCATGTGTAAAAAATGCAAAACCTTCGATTGCTTGACGGCTTAAAATATTGGTACTTATAAACAGGTCAAAAAAGTAATATGCATTGCCGCCTGCATTTGTACGTATGTCTATAATAAGGTGATCATAGTCCTTAACAGAAGATATAAAGTCAATGATCTGCGCTCTTTCCAAATTTCCTGCAATGCTTCCGGGTAAATTCATGAAACTTTCAAGTGATAAATATGCTATTCTTCCCTCTTCGATAATATTTGTATGAACATTTGGTATACTTTGAATCAGACTCTGAATTTGGGAAAGGTAACGATAAGCATCAGTATAATTTTCTTCATGAATGGCTCTTTTAAAACTATTGCCTAGTTCTTTTTCTCCATATTTTTCTGCTCTAAATATAAACTGTTCATAAATATAATCCTCCCATTCGCTAATGTCTATTGCTTCTCCAATTGCAAGTGTATTAGAATACCTCGGTTCATAGAAACCAAGTACTTTCGGCTCCCTTAGCCGCAAAGGGGAGGACAGGGGAAAATGGGGACTATCAGGAAGAAAAGCCCGGTTTAAAGCAATCATGTTCCCCTGTGTACGATTATAATGGTCGTTTGGGGAAATTACAGAAAAGTGTCCCGTTGAGTTGTGCAAAGGATAAAAACTTCGCCAAAGGAGCTCAAAAAAAGTGTCTGTTTCCATATTAGGGTCTGATAGAACGATCGCTTTTAAATCGTCGAAAATGGCATTAATATCAATTCCTTTAGACCAGTTTGCAAGATCGTAGAGGGAAAAATTATTCTCAAGAACATTAAGCATATAGTCCAAGTCTTCAATGAAATGAGCACAGGTAAGACCTTGATCATCAGTCTTTTGACTTAAGCAGGCTGCAAAGAGCAGGGTAATAATGGTGATAAGAGTTATGGCTCTTTTCATGGCTGTCATTTGCTGAGTGTAACTTCTTATTCCCAAAGAAAGTGAACATTTTCGGACATTTTTTGGGATGAGGATGGATAGGATAGCGACTTAACTCCATTTTCTCCCAATGCACTTGACATTTAGTTACATAGAAAGTGTATACTGCAAGCACATAAAACAGGGGTACAACGTGCTTAGACCATACGATTTACTGAAAAATGTGCTATTAGACATAGAAAAAGGGATAAAGAAGGGCATCAGTGCCCCGGATTTGGCAAAGAAACACAAGATTACAGAGCGGCATTTACGGAGGCTGTTCCAATTTTCATTTAAATTGACTATAAGTGGATATATACGTTCCCGAAAACTGGCTGCAAGTCTTGATGATCTGCTAAAGCCTGAAGAAACTATCTTGAATATAGCTTTAAAATACGGGTTCGATTATGAGCAGTCCTATATCCGGGCTTTTAAACGAGAATTTGGCTTAACACCGGGAGGACTGCGTAAAACCGGGAGAGTTGTTAAGGTTAAACCTCCAATTCATCTGTTTAACGAGAATAAACTACCCGATGGGATTTTATTTGGGCCCGATATTGTAATGGTTCCTCAGTTTCATTTTATCGGGAAACCGAGCCGGATTCCTTTTTCTGCACCTCATGAACTGGCACCGAATCTGGCTAAAGAGTTCTGGCATAATGAGCGTTCACTTATAGAGTCTATAGCAGACTCCAATGTATATATTGGTTTTACGAGTAAAATTGACCGGGAAACTGCCTCCTCTGAATATATGCCGTCTGTTCCGGTAAAAAATTTGAAGTATATTCCGCCCGGGTTAAACGGTTATACCTTTGATTCCTCGCTGTGCGCCAGGTTCCGCTATATCGGGCAGCATCATTATTATGACATAAGCAGTCATGTAGCTGGAGCTATGTATAATGCTATTAGAAAATTTGAACAGGATGGATACGTCTCTTCGGAACCGACAAAATACGTTTTACAGAACAATAGGGTTCACTTTGAGAAAATAGACATTGGGTTGTATGATGGTACCTATTGCCAAATGGAATGGTTTAGCCCTGTGCTGGAAAAGGAAGGTTTATAGCACAGGTTACCTACTTTACATAGGCTTTAAGTTATTATTAAGCCTGACAACAATCTTTTCAAAATCTCTCTGTCGAGCTTCTTCGCTCTTAAAAGAGAGATACCTTCCGGTGTATATACGCCGGACAGACGGGGGCATTTTTAAAAAATTTTCATAAGCCGGCGATATGCCGATCAGTTTTCCGGCAAATATTTCAATCTGTTCGTCAGTTATAGGGTCAGGTTTTCTAGCGTTCCATGTACCATTATCAACAGCAGCCTTCACCGCCTTTTCTCCAAATTCTGTCATTAACTTTTTTTCACGAAGCGTTTCAACAAGCTTTTTATTTTTTTCAGACCATACGCTTTTTATACGGCGGCGAGTAAAATACTTTACATACCTTGTACCGTCAATGCTTTTCATTTGACCATCTATCCATCCATAACAAAGTGCTTCTTCCAGTGCTTCATTTGCAGTGAGAGTAATTAGCTCTTTTGTCTTTCCGAATACCAGCCATACGCCATCACTGGTTTCACAGTTTTTTTGTAACCACTTACGAAAGTCAATGCGGGTCGTAAAGCTCAATTCAAGAATATCTTTTTTCATCCATCGCTCTCCTTTTTATACTATAATACAAGACAAAGAAAATGAACATTTTCGGACATTTCATAAAAAAGCTTATTTTCATCAAATAGATGGTTCTTTTGCCAAATCATCAGCGTATATAGTTCCTCAATTTCCCATAAATTGTTCCAATATCAATCGGTTTTCCAATGTGATCATTCATTCCGGAGGAAAGGCAGTTTTCAATATCCTCACGGAAAACATTTGCTGTCATTGCAATTATGGGTATATCCTTTGCCCGGGAAATATTAAGAGCTCGTATTGTCCTGGCAGCTTCATATCCGTTCATTTCCGGCATTTGGATATCCATAAAAATCAGGCAGTATTTTAATGGATTTTCACTAAACATTGAAACTGCGATTTTTCCTGTTTCAGCAAAGTCAATTGAAACTCCGGTAGTTTCTAATGTAGCTGCCAATATTTCCCTGTTTATCTCATTGTCCTCTGCTGCCAAGATCGTATATTCGCTTAAGTCCAAATTATTTTGATCATCCAAAGAAAGATTTGGAGAATCAAAATTAAATTCCGGTTTTTCCTTTAATTTCTTTACTTTTACCGTAAAGATAAACCTTGCACCTTTACCTAATTCAGACTCAATCCAAATACATCCGCCCATCATCTCTATTATGCATTTTGAAATGGCAAGGCCAAGACCTGTTCCTCCGAATCTCATGGAGATACTGCTGTCGGCTTGTACAAAAGAATTAAAAAGATGCTTCTGCTGTTCTTTGGATATCCCGATACCGGAGTCTGCGACTTCCATCTTTAGAGTGATATCATCACCTGCCTCATCTATTTTTTCAATATTTAATGAGATTATTCCATATTCAGGCGAGAATTTAACAGCATTTGAAAGCAAGTTTGTAATAACCTGCGATAACCTTAATTCATCACCATATATGGATAAAGGAACATTTGTGCTAAAATGAACTTCAAGATTCTGATTCTTTGCTTCGGCACGTACATTAGCCACCATGATAATTTTGTTCAGCATTACATCCAAATTAAAACCGTTATTTAACAGTTCAAATTTATTCGCTTCGATTTTGGAGATATCAAGTATGTCATTGATAACCTCAAGGAGGTGCCTTGAAGCGTTATCTGCTTTTTTTAAGCAATTTTTAATTTTAGCGGAATCGTCTGTGTTCATTGCCATATTTGTCATGCCGATTACGGCGTTAAGAGGGGTACGAATTTCATGGCTCATCCTCGCAAGAAAAGTGCTTTTCGCTTGGCTATTCTGCTCAGCCTGCTCCTTGGCATGCTTCAGAGCTTCTTCTATCTGCTTTTTCTCGGTTATATCCATGAGCGCGCCTGAAACTCTGAGTGGAACCCCCTCACTGTCTCTCTGTGATGTGCCAAATGTACGGAAGTGTCTGTAATGCCCGTCTTTCATCATAAGACGGCATTCAATATCATAAGGAGTATTTCCGGTACGATTGTCCAAGTGGACTGCCACTGCAGCAAACACACTGTCCTTTTCATCAGGGTGGATTGTATTGCTCCAGCTTGAAAGCACATTCGGAAAATCAATCTCGTCAGTAAAGCCCAACATATCGCGAAATTCCTGCGACCAAGAAAACTTGATATTCGGATTAAAAGGATCTTTCCCAGTTATATTTGTATCCCAAAGTGCAATATTCAGGGCATCGCATGTAAGCTTGTACTTCATCAAGTCGTAATCCGTCGCTGCTTTATAGTTACGATTAACCTCGTTTAATAAACGAATTATCTCTTTGTCTTCATTATATAAAGAATCCTCACTTAAGACAATGTCAAAATCACCTTTTTTGCTTGATTCGACAAGCCTTTCGAGTTCGCTTATCAATTTATTTGAATGCTTGTTCATCTTCCTTCCCGCCTTTTAACACATATTTTATTTATATCTAACCCCATTCTTATTGTGTTTTACCTTTCTAAATAGCCATATAGTCCCAAGGCAGCGTTAAAGACAACGGCACTATACACGGAAAAACGCTCTAGGATTCCGAAATAAACAGGTGGTACAGTATTTACTCCGATTACACCCATAACCATGAACCCTAAAGAGAATAACGCTATTATAGCCAAAGGTTTATGGCCTTTGCTTTTTAATCCGCCTACAGCAATCAAGCCAAGTGAAGCGACTGACAGAACAACGACCAAAGCAGTCACTACATACAGGTGAATAATGTCTTGAAAATTACCTGCATATCCGCTTCCCGATAAAGGAAAAAGCAAATAGCCAATGGCTGATATGAAATTCATTGCAGTGAACAAATAAACACCAAGCCGTAAAAATTTATTAGCTCTGTTTTGTACAACAATGCAAACCATTGAACAGCACAAACAACTGAATATACCATATATAGAAGAAAGCCCGCTTGCAATCACGAAAGACGGCGCATCAATCGCTGTCAAATCACTTACTGCTTGACTCATCCGGTTATAGTTCGGGTAGTACATTGCTCCGACAAGATCATGGAGTATGTAAAATACAAGTCCGATTATGCCGGATAGGCAAAACCGGTTTGCAAGATTTCTGTTTTTCATCATTTCCTCTGCCATTACCTGCACCTAACTTGAGCGAAGATATAACCTTCCCTTCCGGTCATTTCTACTCTATTTATGCCGGTTGGGGTACTTAGATATATTGAGCCTGTATACTCGATTCCATCCTCATTGCCTGCACGGTTGGCAAGTAGTAGCCATGTTTTTATATGCCGGGGTCTAAGGGGATAAAAAAATGCCGGAATTCCGGTGTTTACTGCCGCAGGGAATAAAACCAGTTCTGCACCTGATGCTTGAATTTGCCCGTTTACACGTTTACTTGCAGAATCGTAACAAATAATCGTAGCAACTTTAATATTATCAACTATATCTATTGAAATGCTGTTTCCTGTTGAAAATCCGCTTTCTTTATCTTCTCGGTTTAAGTACTGCTTTCGATAAACCGATTCAATTTCACCATCCGGATTAATTAAGATTTGAGAATTGTAAATATTATCCCCTGATCTTTCAACCATACCGAAGGAAATATAAACCTGATGTTCTATAGCTTTTTGCGAAATTAAACCGGTAGTTATGCCGGGAATGGTTTCCGCTATTGAGTTTTGATATTCTGACGGGTTTGATGGCCTATAATAATATCCAAGAGAAGTTTCTCCAAATAAAATAAGCCTGACAGCAGGCTGCTCCGATACGATTTTTTCAATGAAGGCTATAATCTTGTTCCGGTTTACATCCGGCACAGGGTCTAAAATAAGGCTTACAGATGCTACATTTAATATCCTTGTTGCTCCGCTGTCATCATATTCCTTTGGAGAGTTCAAATGCTGTGAAAACGGGGAGAAAATATAATCATCATCAAGAATTTCACATGATGAAACACTGAATAAGAGAATAAAGCACATAATTAAAAACATTATGATTTAGAATATAATATAATCCCGTCTTTTAACCATCACCCTTCGGGGTAGTTTTGGGGTAATTTTAGGGTGGTTACGGCTATTGAAGCGGTTTATACCCGCGAAAAAGGGCTGTAAGGGCATTAATATTGGAAACGCCTGTTTTTTTATAGATGCTCTTTAAATGGGCTTTCACTGTATTGCCGGAAACATTAAGGACTGTCGAAAGTTCTTTATAACTATAACTACCTGCAAGCACAGCTTCAACAACTTCGAGCTCACGCCTGCTTAAAACCTCAATGAACTTCATGTAGTTGCCAACGTATGCCGGCTTTACTTCATTTACACCCGGAGCCGGAATATCCGCAGCCAATCGAGAATACAGATAAAATAAAAACAGCATTAATCCCACTATAAACGCACCCATAATAGCCGGGATAAAAAAAGGTATAGACAACACTGCCAGTATTTCTTCATACAACGTAAGAACCATTGTAGGGAATAGAATAAACACCAGGTTGAAAAACACATATATTTTTAGAGGCGGTTTTAACTTGGTTTCACGGAGCCATCGCGCAGCCAAAATACAGCAAACAACAATCAAACTATTGCTAAAAACAGTTAAACTATAGTATATATGTGTATTTTGCTGTAAAAATTGCGGCCAGCTTAACGAACCTATAAAAGGATGAAATAAAAAAAGGAAAAAATAAATGAATGGCAGGTGCGCTAAATTAATTAGTGCATAAGTAAAGGTGGCAGAAATAAGCGCCCTTTGACGGTTATCACCTAATAAAACAGGAATAAGAAGATAAGCGGCTATATGGATAAGGGTAATATCTATGAATGTAGGCTCCTGTACATGTTCAAACATGTATAATCTCTGCCATAACAGTGAAAGAGGGCGTCCCAGAACAAGCACCGTCAAAAGGGCAATAGACCGCAACCGGGACTGAGGTTTATTCAGCTTGTAGAAAAGGGCGTATAATCCTATAGAGGAAATTAATCCTACAAAGAAATTTGGAATAGTATAACTCCTATTTTCTCTAATATATCTAATAATGCCAATTTGTCAACTCTGCAATATCAAAGAAACATGCTCAAATTATACCATTAAAAATAAAAATGTGTAGAGAAAAATTTTATTGCTATCACTTAAGTCTCTATGCGTCATATACGACGCATATATGACGTATATATGACGCATATATGATGTCATTAATAATCACTATATAGTATATAATTCCTATGTTTCAATAGTTTTTCTTGATCATCTGTCTCTCATTGGAATGTATTTATGCTTTTTTGCCTTTCCCTCTTTTATTGTGTTCTTCCTCAGCTCTATCAGTTTTTCTATACATTCAATAGCCTTTGTGCCGGGATTGGTAAAAACAATGGACTTTTCACAGGCATAGTCATATTTTTTCCCAAAAACCGTACTGACCGGCAAGGCGCATTTTCCGCAATTCTTGCAGATTCTTTGGTTTGCCCAAACGATTTCCTTAAAATCATCAGGCAGAGTAGAATCATCGGATTCGCCGATAAAAGGTATTATATGCCATGAGTTCGGTTTTAGGTCGTGATAATTAGCAGCCCCATGCAACCGTATAAAACACACACTGAATGTTTTATAACTAATCTTCCAAAAATTAGTGGCTGCCCATTGAGGGTTTAACTTGTTTTCTCTCAAATACGCAATAAAATGCAATGCGTTCTTCAGCGTATTGCCTGTGAGTACGTCCCTGATTATATCCTCTATTTCCGGCTTTGCTGCTTTCTCAGGCATTTCCTTTTTCTCCCGGCCCGGAATTAGCCGATTTTCCTTATAGGCACCCAAAATTCATACCTGCTTCCTTCAGGAGAATCTGAACTGTCCTTTTCGATTATTGTTATCGGGCTGCCGGGGCCGTCGTACCTGGCATATCCGTTCGGTATCTGTAAAGTCTCAATGTACTTCCATCCGCCATTTATCTCGTCCATCTCTTTATAATCTTGTTTGGGAACCCATTCATAGGTTACTACAAGAAAATCGCTCGCAGGAAATTTCACCAATGTATAGCCTTCGGGGACTTTGTCAACCTTATTAACCAGCAGACCCTGAAAGTAGATTTTTTCTCCCGCTTTATTTGTGTACCACACGTTTATGGGCTTTGGATCAGCTGCAAAGGGAAGGATGGGGTCATATCCGCCCTTCTTGAAAAAATTACCCCAAATAGTGCCAAAATCCGGGGATTCTGTAAGGATATTCTCGTTGCCGAGAATTGAATACTCATCCAAGTGCATTTGGAATGTCACGAATGATGGTTTGCTCATGCCTTTGTCCTCCATATTGATTAACCCTAGCAGAAATGCAAAAAAATAAATTAACAAAAACGGACATTTTAAAATTTTAATCTATCTTTTTTACTATTCAAGAGGCAGTTCTTGTTGTTTTAATGTTGAAAAAATACCATAACCACGCCTGATCATTTGGTTAGCTACCCTCATATCATAGTTTATCCCTTGCTTTTCACATGTTTCTACAAATATATTCCATAATTTTTTACTGTAAGGTGAATAACAACGGTAATTATTTTTAAACCTTTCCCTATATTTCTCAGAGATCCCGGGATAATGCTTTTCTGCCTCTTGATAGAAATAGTCACGCTGTACATCTGCCATAGTAATAAGAGTGGATATGTATACATATTCTGCTCCATGAACCTTTGCTTTTTTCACAAGCTCTTGTATGTTTACAATGGTGTCCGTTATATGCGGAATTACAGGATCTATTAATACACCTGTTATTATTCCGTTTTTTGATAAATGCTCTATGGCTTCAAATCGTTGTGTTGTCGTTGATGCAAACGGCTCTACTTTCCTGCACGTTTCATCATCAGAACAGGTAATGGAAAAGTTGACACTTGCAGGAGAATGTTTTTTTATGTCTAATAAAATATCCGTGTCTCTTTTTAAAAAGTCGCTTTTTGTAATAATACTTATTCCAAATCTAAATGCGTTGATTAATTCTAAAGCGTTCCTCGTCAGTTTATGTTCTTTTTCCTCAAAGTTATACGGATCTGATACACCGCCTGTTAATATAACCCCTGTTTTCCTTTTTTTGAGGAGATCGTCACGGACTATTCGTAATGCATCTTTTTTTGCCCTTACACAATCAAAATCACCGGTTTTTTCATAATAATTACTTCTGGCATAACAATATATACAACCGTGATTGCAGCCACGGTATATATTCATGACATATTCTGATTTCAGGTAGTAATTGTTGGGACCTCCATTTGTTACAATTGTCTTGGCGTCTATGAATTCCATAATCTATAGTTTTGGTCTATGTCCTTTATCCATTAAATCAAATAAAACCTGTAAATTGCGTGAGGTTGATGCCCAATTATCAAGTCCAAGCAAGTTGATTTTCTTTCTAAGTTCCTTAGTTTTTATAGATAATCATAAAGTATAATTTATATCTAGGAAATTTTTTTGATATTTTGGGACATTTTAGGACAAATTGCACATAACGTTACGTGCTGTTGTAAACAAACAACCCCTTTGTACTTAATATTACTTCTTTGTCGCAACTAAGCGGATGAACCCCATATACTCCCCTTTGTCTGTAAGAAAATAATGTGATTCATCACTCCATCGGCTTTTACCGGATTCAAACAATGCTTTATCATAGCGCAGCCACAGTTCGCAGCCATTAGGAAGAGTGTCGGCGGCGTTTATGGATACAAGGCCGGTTTTCTCCCATAGGTTTCTGTACCACGGTAAAGTTTGCCATGTCCACAATTCGTCACCCAAAAACCTTTGAAGATACTCGGGTACGCCGTTTGTAACATCTTTCATAAATCCGGTTACAATCATGCCAAGTTGACCGCCTGGTCGTAAAAACTTCAAAATGTTTTCTAAATATGCGTCATCCAAACCAAAGTACATAAAAGAGTTTATACAGATAATGGCATCAAAAAAGCCTTGTGCAAAAGGCAGGTTTTTTGCGTCAGCTTGTATCGGACAAATAAGATGTTCGACACCAAAAGCTTTAGCGTTCTTCCATTTTTCCTCCGGGTCGTCCCATAAATCAACGGCATATACTTGAACGACAAATTCACGGGCAAGGAAAACACTTGTCATACCTTTTCCGCAAGCAAGATCAAGAACTCGCATACCTGGTTTTAAGTCAAAGGCCAGAGTTAAATATTCTGCCAACCATAGCGGGTGAGGACCCATCTCGTTATCGAAAATCCATGTAGGATCATATTCATTTGAACGAGGGAACTGTTCACTATGTAGTACATCAGGTTTAATTCTATTGTTCAACGCCGTTCCTCCCGTATTTTATTCGAAAAATCACCAAAAAAACAAAATTATAGAATTTTATTATATCACAATATAAACAATCTACTTCGTTAATAGATACCATTCTTAATAATTTATGTCAAGTAAATTTTTTGATATTTTGGGACATCTTAGTAAGAATTGCACATAACGTTAGTTATGCTTAACTCATTTTAATCGGTCGATAATATATTGACATAATATAGAAATTGTATATAATAGAGAGGTATGTTAATAGATCAATTGGAGATGGGTATTGCCGGGGTCATTATATGGTAATTTATTCAAGAAAGAAAAAAGTGATAGCAAGAATTTTTATTAGAGATAATGGAGTAAAATGTGGTTATGTATTCACATTTACAAATCCCAAAAATTAAACATATTAAGGATTATATTAATATTTTTAAAGAATTTTATGTGAAAAGACAGAGATGATCATTAAACTTGAAAAACTTCTTGGACAGAAGGACATTGAAGTACATATTAAATATCCTGAAGGAAACAAGGACATAGAGCATATTGTTTCGTTTCTAAATTCATTTACTGCAAAAATTGAGTGTTTCTCGGGAAGTAATCAAACGATAATTCCTGTTTCAGAGATTTACTTTGTTGAAAGTATGCAAAACAAGACTATTATCCACAGTGAGAATGAAAACTATCATAGCAAATTACGTTTATACCGGCTTAAAGAAAAGTTAGCGAATTATGACTTTATTCAAATCAGCAAATACTGTATTATAAATGCTAATAAGCTGGAAAAGGTAAAATCTTTATTCAACAGCCGCATGGAAGCTACCTTGTCAAACGGAAAACGCCTAATAGTTACCAGGAAGTATCTTGAATGCATAAAACAGGTCTTCCTAAAGGATGAACAATGAAAAAAGTACTTGTAAATACTTTGACCACTACATGCGCAGCTTTGATTCTTCTGCTGATTATTCAAACGATAATTCAAGGCAAATCTTTTCTGGATCTTTTAGATATAAGAAGCACTATTTCTGTTCCATTTTTCCTCCAGTTACTTGGACTAAATTTCATGATTAATTTAGGCTTGTATTTTACATACAAGTTTGAAAGTAAATATGCCATTCTTGAAATTTTACTGGATATGGGTCTTACTGTTGCCGTTCTCCTTATTTACGGGGCAATTTTTGATCAACTTACAGGCCAACGATGGCTTTTTGTAGTAATGGCAATAGCAATCTATTCATTCATGTTTTTTATGAATGCGGCTAGAAACCGTGATGATGTAAATAAGATAAACGAATCCATTCAAAAACGTAAAAAAGAGCGCAGCGAAAGCAGCACTTTCATTGCATCTTAATAACAAATTCTTGCATCTTACGTATTTTCTATTCCCAAAACAAATTCTAATTCGTATAGTAGGTATAAAACAAGCCGAGTTGAGCAGCTTGAATGTGCAAAAGTCCTGATTCTAGAGGATACATAGGAATGAAACGATTAATTTTACTTATCGCACTTGTAGGTTTATCAACAAACTTAGTATATGGGCAGATTAAAAAAGTAGTGCCAATAAACATAAGCTATTTTGGAGAAACACTTGTTCACCCCGGTATTACAATCGGTTATGAAAACACTTTTTACAGATCATTTATCTTTACAGTCTCTATGGGTACTCATATTCATCAACGTAATCATACCGGTCTTTTTTTTAATGCAGGACTTAACTGGCGTCATACATTCCCAATAGGATATAGCATGGAATTTGGATTGGGCCTTGGGTATTTACATGCATGGGCACATGGCGGAAGTATATATACTGTCGATGATGCAGGAGATGTTTCAATAAAACGTAATTTTGGCCGCCCACACTTCATGCCTTCAGTTAAACTTGGTCTACTTGGCTGGGATTTCAGGAATAATACTGACATTCCACTGCGATTAAACGCCGATTTAATCGTTTTTGGGAGATATCCTTTTAACAATTTCATTATGCCGCATATGGCATTTAATATTGGCGGAACATATTATTTATCGTTTTAAGGAGAAATAATAAATGAAAAGGTGTGTAATTATCTTTATTATTATATGTACTTTACCTTCCTTTGGAGCCTGCGATACCTTATTTCTTAATGATGAATATAAGGAAGGTGATTGGTTTTATCTGGAAAATGCCGGAGCTGTAATGCCTGTCTGGGTTCAAGGAAATATAGCATCAGATGTATTTGTTATTTGGCTGCATGGCGGCGGAGCCGGTGGTTCAGGGGCGATGATGTCACTTGCATC
>WRKT01000022.1 GCA_009777995.1 Treponema sp.
TCGAAGAATAATCGCTAATATCGTAGCCGTTATCTGCATCGGGGGATTTATACACAGGAGACAACCAGATGATCCCGACACCAAGGGCCTTAATATCATCAAGGCCTTCGATAATACCGGGAATATCTCCAATGCCGTCCCCGTTACTGTCCTTAAAACTCCTCGGATAAATCTGGTAGGCTATGCAGTCCTTCCACCACTCCTTCACGGGTAAACTTCCACGGGCGGTGCACCTTGCGGCAGGCCCGCCTCCTCAAGTGCCCTTCTCAAAGAAGCGGCCCTCTCCTCGAGGTACTCGGCAGGAAGGGCCGAGGCCTTCGGGTCTTCCGGTGCAGGCCTCGCCTTGCCGTAAATCTGAACCTTGCGAAGGAGGGCGCCCTTTGAGGCATGTTCCCGAGTATCCAAGGCGATGCGGGTGATGTAGTTTTCCAAGGCGAGAGCCTCTTCTTTCGGAGGGGCTTCACCGTCTATGGCACAGAGCATGGTCTGGAGCGTGATTGGTGAACCGGAGGCAAAGACCCTGATCTTTTCTATTAGGGTTTCAAAGGGGATGTCGCTGCGGCTCATCTTTTCATACCATTCGAGGGTTCCTGCATCGAGTTTCAGCCAGATATCAAGAGAGAGGGGGGGCTTAGTTGCATCCTTTAGCAGATTAAAAGTATCTCCTTGCAGAAGACCTGTGCCGTTCGTGATAAGAACAAGGGCTGCCTCAGCGGCCATTTGGTCACGAACTCTTCCTGCAATTTCAAGAGCAGGGCCGAGATCATCAGACATTGTAGGCTCACCATTTCCTGAAAAGCAAATATCCTTTACAGGGATTCCCCTTTCGTTTGCGTCGATTATTGCCGCTCCTAAATCATCTTCCATTTGATTAACTGAGAAGGGGGCCTCTGTCCGGAAGGGGAAAACCTCACAATACGGGCAATCAAAGGAGCAGATTTTTTTTTCGGGAAATAAATTAATACCGACTGAAAGGCCGCCGGTCCTACGGGAATATACGGGGTAAACTAGAACGCCTTTCTCGCGTCTTCTATGGTTTTCAATCGGGCCTACGGACATTTCTTTAATCTTATGCTATCATCTAATAAAATATATGCCAAGGAGCTTAATCATTATGAAACCATACAATACAATGTCAAAGGAAGAACTCACTAAGGAAAAAGAGGCTCTAACTTCAGAGTTTAATGCGCATAAGGCCAAGGGATTAAAACTAAATATGGCAAGAGGTAAGCCGGGCGATGATCAGCTCGCCCTTTCAATGCCGATGATGGATATTCTTAACTCAAAAAGCAATCTTTATTCGGAAGGGAATATTGACTGCAGAAATTACGGTGAATTAACCGGAATCCCCGAAGCAAAAAGGCTTTTCGCAGATTATATGGGCGTTGCAATTGACGAAATAATGATCGTCGGCTCCACCTCCCTAACCTTTATGTACGACTGTATTGCAAGGGCAATGCTTACAGGGGTTCTTGGCTCGGAGCGGCCCTGGGTGAAGGAAGAGAAGGTAAAGTTCCTCTGCCCCGTTCCCGGCTATGACAGGCACTTTGCAATCTGCCAATTCCTTGGCATAGAGATGATAAATATCCCGACATCATCTACAGGCCCTGACATGGACATGATTGAAAACTTGGTTTCAAGCGACCCCCTCATAAAGGGAATTTGGGTGGTGCCGAAGTTCTCAAATCCGCTCGGGATTACCTACTCCGATAATACGATAAAAAGACTCGCCTCTCTGAAACCTGCCGCAAAAGATTTCCGTGTCTTCTCGGACAATGCTTATGCAATGCATATTGTTTATAAGGATGTTCCCCTCTTAAGCATGATGGATGCTTTTAAAGAGAGCGGAAATGCGAATATGCTCTACCTCTTCGGTTCAACAAATAAGGTGACCTTCCCCGGAGCAGGAATAGCCTTTATGGCAGCGGCTAAGGAAAATATTGCATTTAAGGAAAAGCAGCTTTCCATGCATGCAATAGGCTACGATAAATTGAACATGTTGCGCCATGTACGCTTCTTAAAAGATGTGCCGGGGATCAAGGCTCAGATGCAAAAGCATGCAGACCTTTTACGCCCGAAATTCGATGCTGTAATAAATAAGCTTGAAGCAGAATTGACGGGCCTTGGGGCAGGGACCTGGGTGAAACCTGACGGCGGGTATTTTATCACCTTTATGGCAGAAAAGGGCTGTGCAAAAAAAATAATTGCCCTCTGTAAGGACGCAGGGGTGAGCATGACAAATGCAGGCGCAACCCATCCCTACGGGAATGATCCGGATGACAGCTTTATAAGAATCGCTCCCTCCTTCCCCTCCCTCGAGGAGCTGAAAACAGCAATGGAGGTTTTCTGTACTTCGGCAAAACTGGTAAGTGCAGAACATTATTTGTCTTGCTAAAACTTATATTTATACGGTAAAGTGATATTATGCAGGAAAGAAAAACAAAGATAGTATGCTCACTTGGCCCGGCTTCGTCCGAGGATTCGGTTGTGCGCGATCTCATCCTTGCGGGGATGAATGTTGCGCGCCTTAATTTTTCACATGGGACACATGAGAGTCACGGTGTTGCCATAGAGCAGGTAAGACGCATTTCCAGCGAGCTGGGTATGCCTGTTGCAATTATGATTGACACCAAGGGGCCTGAGATCCGCTCGGGTACGGTTGAGAATGACGGAAAGGTGACCATCAAGGAAGGCGATGCAGTAATTGTGTCCACCGATGACTCCTTTGTAACGGCCTCTAAGGAAGGTGAGCCTGCCCGTGTTTCCATCACCTGGAAGGAAGCAACAAACAAGCTCGAAAAGGGGCATCGCGTACTTGTGGCAGACGGCCTATTGGAACTTGAAGTAATGGAAGATGCAAAGGGCGGCCCTATTAATTGTCGTGCAAATAATACTGCAACAATCGGAAGCAAGAAAAACGTCAACCTCCTTGGCATTCATGCACATCTTCCAATTATGAACGAGCAGGATAAGAAGGACATCGCCTTTGGCGTTAAGATGGACCTCGATTATATTGCGGCCAGCTTTGTCAGCTTCCCCCATGAGATAACCGAAATTAGGAAGTATCTTGCAGAACTAAACTCTCCATTAAAGATTATTGCTAAAATAGAGAATCAGGAAGGTCTTGATAATATCAGGGATATAGCTCTATTAGCGGACGGGGTGATGGTTGCCCGGGGAGACCTTGGCGTTCAACTCCCAACCGAGGAGATTCCCCTTGCCCAAAAGCATATCATTAATGTATGCCGCAGGGTTGGAAGGCCTGTAATAACTGCAACACAAATGCTTGAGTCCATGATTGTAAACCCGCGCCCGACCCGTGCAGAACTTACCGATGTCGCAAATGCCATTTTTGACGGTACTGATGCAATAATGCTTTCGGGCGAAACTGCAAACGGGGCCTATCCGGTTGAAGCAGTAAAAACAATGACAAGAATTGCCCAAACCGTTGAAAAGTCTGATGTTTTCCGCTCCCGAATGAGAGCCTTCCACGATGAATGTCTCTCTGAGGCCCATGACACAGATGAAAGTCTCGGACTTATACTATCACGCTCAGGGGTAGAGATTGCAACTGCAGTAAAGGCAAAGGCGATAGTCACACCAAGCTCGAGCGGAAATACTGCGAAGCTCCTTAGCGCATTCAGACCAAACGAGCCAATCTTTGCAGTAACCCACGACCAAAGGGCAGAACGCCTTATGCAGTTATTCTGGGGCGTAAGCACCAGGTTGAGACCGAGGGTTGAAGATACTGAAAGCATGATCCAGCACACAATGGGACTTGTAACAGATACAGGGATTGCATCTATATCGGATAAGGTTGTCCTTGTAGCAGGACTTCCCCTGCAAAGCCCCCATGTAATTAACGCGATAAGAGTCATAATCGTGGGAACTGTTCTTGCAAGTGCAGGAGCAGGCGGCTGTGCAAATCCTGCACTTCCGAGGGCAAGGGGCAGAATCTTCCACTCCTCCGATCCGATTGATGCACGCAATAGGATACGATCATCCGGCGGAGAGATACTCCTATGTAAGGTACTTACGGAAGACTATACACCCATACTTCGCATGGTCAGCGGGATTATGTGCGAGGGCGTATCGGAAATTACAGACGAGCAGCTAAAGTACATAAATCCGCGCCTTGTATGGCTTACAGACATACCAAATGCCACAAAGACATTTGAAGGCGGCTTAACCATTACGATTGACGGCAAAGACAGGCTTATATACGAGGGAACGGTTTAAATTAATCGGATTAAACGTCGCTCTCTCTTACTATACGGTCTATGCCTATAACAAAGTCGGGTTTGACTATATTAAGGATTCTTACTCCCTGGGCACTTCGGCCCATTATCCTTATGGTGGAAACTTTTAACTTGATTGACTTACCCTGACTTGTTATGCACATAATTTCTTCGTCATCAAGGGCGCTGACACAGCCTACGATTTCTCCGGTTTTTTCAGATACTGTATAGATCTTCTGCCCGCCTGTTCCGCGTCCATGGGAGCTGAACTCGCTAAAGTCCACCCTTTTCCCGTAGCCGTTCTCTGATACAATCAGCATTTTCTCTTTTGATGTTTCGCATACCCTCAAAAGACCTGCAAGCTCATCATGACCTGCGAGTTTCATCCCGGTAACACCGCGGCTTGAGCGGCCCATTGCCCTTATATGCTCCTCGTGGGTGCGCAAAGCCCTGCCCTTGCGGGAAATAAGTACAATTTCGTCTTTCCCCTCAGTAAGGAGGGCGCTGACAAGCTTGTCCCCCTCATCGAGTTTAATAGCAATAATTCCCCTGGTTTTCGCATTTGCAAACTCGCCCACTGCAACCTTTTTAACAACTCCTCGAGCTGTTCCCATTAAAAGATAGGGGCCTTGATTATCACCTGTATTAAAGTCTTTGAGTGCAACAATTGCTGTAATGTCTTCGTTAGGCGAAACCATTAAAAGGCTCTTTATATGATTCCCCTTACCTGTTTTACTTCCTTCAGGGAGCTCGTGAACCTTCATCCAATAGGCCTTACCCTCACTCGTTATAAACATGATATAGTCATGGGTGGAAGCAACAAAGAGCTGATCTATAAAATCATCTTCTGTAAGTTTTGCGCTCTGCACTCCCTTACCTCCCCTGCCCTGGTTACGATAACTTGAAACAGGTACTCTCTTTACATAACCTCTATTGGAAATAAGGATCATCATCTCTTCTTTCTTAATAAGGTCTTCAACATTTAGGTTTTCGACTTCCCCTGCTACAATCTCGGTGCGCCTATCGTCCCCGTATTTCTCTCCGATGGCAGTGGTTTCGTCCTTTATTACTGCACGGAGTTTCTGCTCATCGGAAAGAAGCTCCTTATAATAGGCGATCTTCGTTCTTAGTTCCGAAAGCTCTTCTTCAATTTTCTCAACTTCAAGACTCGTAAGACGGCCGAGCTGCATCTCCACTATGGCCTTGCTCTGTGCCTCCGAAAGCAGAAACCTCTCCTGCAATTTCTCGCGGGCCTCGGCCACATCCTTACTTGCCCTAATGAGCGCAACAACTTCATCAATATTTGCGAGTGCAATGATAAGCCCTTCAAGAATGTGGGCTCTCTCTTCGGCTTTCCTAAGTTCATACCTTGTTCTGCGTGTGACCACTTCTATACGATGGTCAACAAAGTAGGAGATTAATTCCTTAAGGGAAAGGCATCTTGGTCTTCCTGCTACAAGGGCAAGGTTGATAATTCCAAAGGTTGACTGCAATTGGGTATTCGAGAAAAGTTGATTCAAAACGACTTTTAACATGGCACCCTTCTTTAACTCGAATACTAAGCGTACAGGTTCGTCCTTTCCGGATTCATCGTTAAAGTTTGCAATGCCGTCAATAACCTTATCACGGACAAGTGCACCGACACGCTCAAGGAGGGGCTTTATGTAAATGCCGTAGGGAATCTCGGTAAAGACTATTGTCTCCTTGCCTGACTTTGAAGTCTCAACTGTGAAGCGGCCCCTCACAAGTATCTTTCCCTTGCCTGTTCTATAAGCTTCTCTTATTCCGGCTCGCCCGAAAATGATGCCCCCTGTGGGGAAGTCGGGCCCCTGCACTATCTTCATTAAATCGTCAATGGAAATTTCAGGGTTTTCTATAAAGGCACAGATTGCATTGCAGACTTCCCCAAGATTATGAGGCGGCATATTTGTTGCCATTCCTACTGCAATGCCGGTTGATCCGTTTACAAGAAGATTTGGTACCACAGAGGGAAGTACCGTGGGTTCTGTTTCCTCCTCGGAGAAGTTTGGAATAAAGTCAACGGTTTCCTTGCCGAGGTCTTGAAGCATTTCTTCACCGAACTTCGAGAGCTTTGCTTCGGTATAACGGTTAGCTGCGGCGCTGTCAGGTGCAAGTGAGCCGAAATTACCCTGACCATCCACAAGGGTATAGCGAAGGGAAAAATCCTGAGCCATACGCACAAGAGATTCGTAAAGTGCAAGGTCCCCGTGGGGATGGTATTTCCCCATGGTATCGCCTACTATACGGGCGCATTTCTTTGTTGCTGCATTGTTTCTTAGACCAAGCTCCCCCATTGAGTACATGATTCGCCTGTGCACAGGTTTTAGGCCATCCCTGACATCAGGTAAGGCACGGGAAACGATTACCGACATTGCATATTTAAGAAAATCTGTTTTAATTTCCTCTTCTATTGCAATGGGAATTATTCTCCCTGCCGATAATTCTTTTGTTGTATCACTTTCTAACACTTTCTCATCCTTTATATATTACGGTATTACCGCTTCTGCCATTCATGATTATGCTTAACGGAGTCTTTGCCCTGCTCCATTTGCAGAACTCAAGCTCCTTTTCACAGGGAAGGGATTTAAGCCATTCCCAGTCTATGCTGTCCATTGTCTTACTGCTTCCTGTATTCACAGACAGGTACCCGATATTCATGCTTGTAACATTATGAAAGAAATGGCTCCCCTGGGAAGGTTCAACACTGAAGTTTGGAAGATCAGTTTCGACAATTACTCTTGAGCAAGAAATTTGAGGGAAGCTTACAGGGATTCCAAGGGAGAAGTCCCTCGTGCCCCATCGCCCGGGGCCTATAAGCACATAACGGAGATCTGCGTCTTTTATCATTCCGTTAAGCTTTGCTATTTCCTCGGCAATTAAAACTGTTTTAGCAGTATTGAAAGAGGAGGGGTCAACCCAAATAATGTCATGAATTGTATCATCAATACCGTTTCCCATACTCTTTTCGGAGACAATAAAGCATCTTTCCTTTTCTATAGTATCAAGTGAAATTACATCCTTTCCTGTATTATGGATTAGGGGTTTAAGCTGTAAAAAATAAAATATTGCCCTGCCCTCTATTACATTAACCGCAAACTCAATTTCGACAGGCAGGCCCATACTCTTTGAGCCGACATCCAGAACGGCTTCAAGGGCCTCTGAAAAGGGGAAGGCATCGTTCTTTAATATTGGAGCAAAGTTAACGATTCTTGGGCCTGCATTTCCTATCCCCGCTTCAAGCCTGTCATCCTCCCTATTAAAGGTACTTACTGTAAGTGAGAAATTTGGAAAGTTCTCCGCCTCGCTTATTTCAAGACTTCGCAGGGTTGCATCTTCTCCAAGAACAAGCTCATACTCGGGGCTCTCCATGTCAAGGGCGAAGAATGTGCGCTGAGTGCCATCCATTGACGAGGTTGATCCAATCGAATCAAGCTTCGGATAACGGGGAGAAAATTTGTAGGCGGCTCCTCCATCAACAACATGACAGCCAAGCCCGATTGCTGCAGTGCATAAACCATCTTCGGGAGTAAGATATGAAAAAGGATAATAATTATATGACTGTGCAGTTCCGGAAATAAGAGGAAAAAAGTATTTCCCCTGCCTCGTCCCGACAAGCTCTTGAATAATTACCGCCATTCTCTCTTCTTCAATTTTATAGGATGCTGCATCAAAGTACTGGCGTGAAGATTGAGAATAAAGGCTTGCATACACAAGCCGTATTGCGTCGCATAACTCTGAAAGCTTAACTTGGAAGTTATCGTTTACATTCGGAATAATATAAGTATCATAAATCCCTGAGAAGGGAACCATCAGCATATCTTCAAAGAGCCCTGATGAGCGTACAGCAAGGGGTTTATCGGTTGAAGTCAGGAAAAGGCATAGGCGTTCTACAAGCTCCCTGCTCAGGGGCATTGATAAGAACATCTTCCTTATTTCCATATCGCTTAAATTAAACCAGGAGAATCCCCATAAATCGTTTTGCTCCATAAACTTGTCAAACTCGTCTATTCCGATAATTGCAGTATAGGGGAGGCGGATTTCGATTTTCTCGGATAGGTTAGCAAAAGCCATATTGTCAATAAGACTGTCAATAAATGCAAGGCCCCTGCCCTTCCCTCCTATGGAACCGTCTCCAAGGCGTATCAGCTTTTGGGCATAAGAATCCTCTGCATCAAGCATTGGGATACTTCCCCTCGTCTTTGCCGCTTTAATCTTTTGGAGGCTTGCAAGTATGGATTCCCGCATTTCGCCGGGTGTTTCAAAATCGTCAGTATTATACTTCTGTATAACCCTTGCATATCTGAGCTCACCTCTTGCCATTAACCATGTCGAAAAATGATTAAAGCTCGAATGGTATAAAAGGCTTTCTTCGGGGATGGTTTTAATTTGGGCTTCAAACTCGTCCATGTTTTTTGCCCTTGAAAGCTCGGTGCCGTCGGGCATTTTAAAAATAAATGAGCCAAAGCCAAGCTGATTCTTAAAATAATTTACGAGCTCGCGGCGAAAGGTATTTGAGTTTTTATCCTGAAAGGATGCACCCATCTCGTAAGCTCTCTCCCTATTTGCAGCCTCACTTGATTGAAGCAAGACAGGGATTTCAGGCCTTCTCTCCTTAATTTCTGAGATAAACTTAAACCCGGCTTCTGCATCATCGATGCCGTTAACAGGATAGCGTATATCGGAAATAACGGTTAAGATATATTGCTCGTAACGGTTAAAAAGAGAAATTGCATCATCGTAGTTTGTTGCATGAAGTATCTTTGGCCGCCATCTCATTCTAATTACTTTATTCATTTCTACAGAACGCTCTTCTGCAACAAGTATATTTGTCTGATGCATAACAACCGAGTAAAGCAGGGGTAAAAAGCGTGAATAATAACGGACAGAATCTTCAACTAAAATTATTGCCTGCACAAGGCCTGTCTTGGTATCGCTGTCAATATTACGCATGTCTTCGACATACTTCATCATCCCTATGAAAAGCTTTGAATAACCGTTCCAGACAAAGACCCTGTCAACAACTTCCTTACATTCAGGCCTTGAAGGGTCAAGACCTGCAAGACAACTATTATTCATTGCAAGAAGTAAAATGGGGATTCCGGGCGTTATCTTCTTCATGTTTCTTGCAAGCTCCAAGGGCCCTTCAAAATCAAGACCCACAGTGATAATTATCATATCATAATGGGACCTCATGAACATTTCTTCTGCGGATTTATAGGTATATGCACAGGTCACGCGTGGTATTGTCGTAAGGCTTAAACTGAAAAAGTCACTGTAAATCTGTTCGGAGAGGGCACCGTCCTGTTTAATTACAAAAGAATTATAAAGGCTTGCAACGAGCAGGACCTCACGCACCCTATAGCGCATGAGGTCATGAAACATTTCCCGTTCACGGTTTTCATTCTGATAGGTCTTTACCAGGTCATCAAAATACATGGAAGGGTATTATACAAGTCCCTGAGCTATCATTGCATCTGCTACTTTCTTAAAGCCTGCGATATTAGCACCTACAACATAATTACCGTCAAAGCCGAATTCCTTTGCCGTATCAATACAGGTCTTGTGTATATTTACCATGATTGTGTGAAGACGCTTATCAACTTCTGCAGCATCCCATGAAAGCCTCATTGAGTTCTGGGACATTTCAAGACCGGATGTTGCAACCCCGCCTGCATTTGCAGCCTTGCCGGGGCCGAAGGGAATCTTCTTCTCGATAAAGAGCTTCCATGCTTCCGGCGTACAGCCCATATTGGAAACTTCTACAACGGCCTTAACACCATTCTCTACGAGCTGCTTTGCATCATCACCTGACATTTCATTCTGAATTGCGCAGGGCATTGCAATATCAACCTTCTGCTCCCAAGGCCTCTTACCTGCGAAGAATTTCGCATTCGGGAATTTCTTCACATAGGTTTCGACTCTATTTCGATCGATTAAGAGCATCTCTGTAAGATAATCGTGCTTTTCCTTGGTGGATACGCCGTCAGGATCAAAGACATAGCCGTCAGGGCCTGAAATTGCTACAACCTTTGCGCCTAACTCACTCGCCTTAATGCAGGCGCCCCATGCAACATTTCCAAATCCTGAAACAGATATAGTCTTGTCTTTTAGAGACTCACCCTTTAACTTAAACATCTCTTCTGTAAAATATATCGCACCGAAGCCTGTGGCTTCAGGTCTCAAGATTGAGCCGCCGAAGGTTAGGCCCTTGCCTGTATAGACCCCTGTAAAATGGTTCACGAGCCTTTTATACTGACCGAACATGAAGCCGACTTCACGGCCTCCAACACCAATATCTCCTGCAGGGACATCTGTATCGGGGCCTATATGCCTAAAGAGCTCGTTAATAAAACTCTGGCAGAAGCGCATAATTTCGTTTTCGGTCTTACCTGATGGGTCAAAATCGGCCCCTCCCTTTCCTCCTCCCATCGGGAGACTTGTCAGGGCATTTTTAAAGGTCTGTTCAAAGGCAAGGAACTTCTGGGAAGACAGGGTCACGGACGGGTGGAAACGGATTCCCCCCTTATACGGGCCAATTGCACTGTTAAATTGGACGCGATAACCGCGGCTTACATGGTACTGCCCCTTATCATCCATCCAGGGTACTTTAAAAATGATACTTCGTTCAGGTTCAACTATACGTTCAAGTATATTCTGAGCCTGATACTTGGGGTTTTTATCGATAAGCGGAGCAATAGATTCAAGTACCTCTTCCGCCGCCTGGATAAACTCCGTTTCCCATGGATTTTTGGCTTTGATTCCATCAAGAACCTTTGTAATATACGCGTTCATGCGTCCTCCAAAAAAATTTATGATGATGAGGGAGACCCACCCACCTCTATAGCTTATATGATAAAAGGGATATGGACAAGGCCAAAATTTGTTGACTTTTCCGGAAGCTTGGCATTTTTTTTACACCGGGGCGGTGTTTATCAATTCCGTTCGACACAATTCACATATTCAACAATTTTTTATTGATAAACTCATTATTTTTATGGTAAATTTAACTTATGGACATTATAATACTGGAGAGTGCGTTAAAACATGGGATAACCGAAGAAAGTATACTCTCTTGTTTATTCAATGTACGTGGAGATTGGTAGTTATACATGCAATGAAACTGCAGAAGCAGTATTATTATTTACTGGAGAACGACTGAATGGAACCGGAAAATATTGATGTTGATAGAATAGTCAAAGAAGTCTATAACGCTGAAGCTGAAGGGAAAACCCGTAATGCAACTAAACAGGAAACCATGAGAATCCGCCTTGCTGCTCTCGCAGCTATTGTTCGCAATATGCAGGAAATCGTAGAGAAAGATCACCGATTAATAATGGAGAAGAATTAAACCTTTATCACCACCAGATGGCGTTCATCATTGAGGAAGGGCACCTTTATCGGGTGAAGCTCCCACGGTGTGCCGGGGAAACCGGCCATTTCCTCTTCAACTGTCTCACGGCGGCCCTTATATGCTGCAAGGAATCCGCCTTCCTTAAGTAAGCTGAGCAATAGTTCTAATAATTTGCAATTTGGTTCACTGTTAAGGGGTTTTAATGCGCGAAATACAATTGAATCAAAGCGGCCGGGTGCGGCTTTTTCTGCTTCCACTTCTTCAACGACCACGTTACTTAGACCGAGAGCGGCTATGGTATTATGCAGAAAACCTGCACGTCTACCGGAGCGCTCAATAAGGGTGAACTCTGCGTCGCTCATGCAAATTGCTAAGGGGATTCCCGGAAGACCTGCACCTGAGCCCACGTCTGCAATGCGCCGGGGGGCCGAGACCTGCAAATCATCAAGGACACTTAATAAAAATTTAATCGGAGCAAGGGAATCAAGGATATGCTTTAAGATCAGCTCCTTACGATCTTTTACTTTTACAAGGCCATAGGCAGTATTAAAGCGTTCGATTTCTTCGATGTATTTTACCAATAGCGTGTAACGCTCATCTGAAAAAAGCTCCAGCTCTTTTAGGCCGGCTTCAAGGGGGTCAGATTCCATCGGGCTCTGCTTCTTCAAGTTCGATTTTCTTTTTCGCCCATTCTTTTAATAGGGTCTTTGGGTCGCAGGTGAGGGCCCTATGGAGCAGATCCGCTCCTGTTTTCAAAACCGGGCCGAGCCTTTGCAGTTCTGCCTCAGAGAAATTTGTGAGCACCCAGTCTACAATGCCCCTTCCACTACCCGGGGGGCCTCCTTCACCGGGGAGGCGATGGTCAGGGCGGCCTATTCCGATTCTTATGCGCCAGAACTCTGCGCTTCCGAGGTCAGCCTTCATCGAGCGGAGGCCGTTATGACCGCCAAGGCCGCCGCCGAATTTTAAGGAGATGGTGCCGAGGGGGAGTTCCAGTTCATCGTGGACTGTGAGTATGCTTTCAGGTTTAATTTTGAAAAAGGCGGCGGCCTGCGACACAGACTGTCCTACCAGATTCATGAAGGTCAGGGGCTTAAGGAAGTGTAACTTCCCCGGGAGTTCGGCCGGCGCATCGTTCCTCAGCCTGCTTCTCTCGAGGGCGGCATAAAGGCCCTTATACTTTTTTTGCCAGTCGAGTTCATTGTAAAATGATAATTCCTCTGCAAGCATAAACCCTGCATTATGCCGATTCGCCGAATATTCCCTTCCGGGGTTTCCAAGGAATGTTACTAATTCTATCATTAAAAATAAAAATTAAAGCTCAGCTCTGCTTGTTACGACTCTGCTTATAAGGCCGTATTTTACAGCCTCTTCTGCGCTCATCCAATAATCCCTGTCAGTATCCTTTTCAACCTGTTCGATTGAATTACCTGTTTCATCGGAAATAAGCTTATTAATTTTTTCACGCAGCTTATCCAACTCCTTCGCATGTATCTCTATATCTGTCGCAACTCCGCGTATCCCTGAAAGGGGCTGGTGAATAAGATAGTGACTATTCGGGAGGCCGATACGCTTATCTTTAGGACTTGCCAATTGGATAATCGCAGCAGCGCTTGCAACAAGGCCCATGCCTATGGTCCATACATCGGGTTTTATGAAGCGAATCATGTCAAAAATAGCATAACCTGCATCGGCATCCCCGCCCGGGGAATCGATAAAAATCTTTATCGGATCATCACCCATGCTTTCAAGAAGAATGAGCTGGCGAATTGTTTTTTCTGCAAGTTCCTTATTTATCTGGCCCGAAAGCAGTATGGTCCTTGTTTTAAGCATTTTTGAAACAAGGGGGTCAACAGGAGCAGAAGAAGCCTCTTTGGTCTCTTCCCCGTCTTCTTCAATATAATCGTCATCATCATCCAAATGCATTTGCAATTCTCCTTCATTTATGAGAGTATAAATCATGAAATCCTGGCGGAGCAATTATACCGCTATTTTAATTGCACAAACTCTTGCAATAATGGGCTTCGGATTTTCCTTCCCCATAATACCATTTTTCTTGGAAGAAGATATAGGCCTTACAGACCCTGCAAGACTGAAGTTCTGGGTGGGTCTGATACATGCGAGCGCTGCAATTACCCTTGCAATATTCGCACCCATCTGGGGCCATCTTTCAGATGTCTTTAGCCGCAAACTCATGCTCCTTAGGGCCACATTCTGCGGTGCAATTGTAATCGGCCTAATGTCTCTAACGACTGCACCATGGCAATTGCTTGTCCTAAGAACCCTTCAGGGCTGTCTTACGGGGACAGTTGCAGCATCCACGGTTCTTGTTGCAAGCATATCCCCTGCGGCCCAAATAGCTTTTACCCTCGGGCTTTTACAGACGGGCATTGCTGTGGGAAGCTCACTCGGCCCCCTTGTGGGCGGGGTAATATCAGACTTTTTAGGGTATAGGGCTGCCTTTGTCGGCACATCAATACTCATGGCCATTGCAAGCTTAATTGTATTGAAATTTGTGCACGATGACTTTCAAAGTTCGCCGGAAAGAAAACTAAAGAAGTTCAGTTTATTTCCTGATTTTAAGATTATCTCAGGCTCTTCTATATTAGTAAAAATGATGATAGTCACCCTTGTGGTTCAGGCGGCACTGTCCGTTGCAGCCCCCATGATTCCCCTCTACATAAAGGAACTTGCAGAGAGGGCGGGAGAAGAAATCCTGATGCTGGGTTCTGCAACAGGAATGGTGATGGGTATTGGTGCTGCATCTTCTGCGCTTGCTGCAGTGCTTGTCGGGAAGTTTGCAGGCCGCATAGGTTTTCATAAGAGTCTAATCTTCTGCCTCTCACTCGGTGCAGTGCTTACAATTCCCCAAGCCTTTGCAGTAAACCTGTTTCAGTTAACTGTGTATAGGGCCCTTTCGGCATTCTTCCTTGGAGGCAGTATGCCCCTTATAAATGCAATACTTGCAGTTTCCTCGAATAAACAGCAGCAGGGCACTGTCTTCGGGATCAATACCTCTGTCGCTTCTGCAGGAGCAGCCCTCGGGCCAATGCTTGGTTCCTTTGTTGCGATACTTGATTTAAGGGCAATATTCTGGGTTTCTGCCCTTATACTGGGACTTTCCGTAATTACCTTATTTCGAGGAGCTCAAGTTCAAAAACAAGAAAACTATTCGGAGGAATAAAATTATCAATTCCCCGCTCGCCGAAGGCAAGCTCAGGGGGAATTATTACAGTCCGCTTTTCTCCGAGTCTCATGTCCATTGCAGCCTCATCAAGGCCGGGGAATACCTGCCCGATTCCTGCGTAGAAATCCAGGGTCTCTCCGTGAATTTCGGTATCATCAAAAACATGGCCCGATAAAAGCATCCCCTTATATACAAAAGATACTTCATCCCCTTCATTGGGTCTTCCGCCGCTTCCGGGTGTATGAACTATATAGTGAATACCCGATGGGGTAAGATTGGCTCCGGGATAGAGTATCGCAATTTCTGCGAGGTCAGCTTCTCTTTGGACACGAGCCGCTGCTGCGGCAGTTTCGAGGGTACTCTGAAGCAGGGCATTAAAGGATGCCTGGGTGGGCCTAAAGGCATTTGCCTGAGCGCCGTTCCTTATAATCGTCACCCTATTAATCCTGTCGCCCTGCTGTATGGAATCTACCACATTCTGACCCTGCACCACCCTTCCGAATACAGTATGCCCCCCGTCAAGCCAGGGAGTTGCAACATGGGTGATAAAGAACTGACTTCCATTAGTGCCGGGTCCTGCATTTGCCATGGAAAGAATTCCGGGGCCGTCATGCCTCAAACTAGGGACTATTTCATCGGGGAAGCGATAGCCGGGGCCGCCTGCACCCGTTCCTTCGGGGTCACCTGTTTGGATCATAAAATCGGGGATTACCCTGTGAAAGATAAGACCGTCATAAAAAGGCCTGCCGCCGGCAATGTTCATAGTGCCTTCGGCAAGGGCCACAAAATTGGATACTGTCATGGGAGTCCTTTCGAACTCTAAACTTACAACAATATCACCCCTATTAGTGGTAATTCGAGCAAAGAGGCCATCGCCAAGGTTAGTGTCTCCCCTGGCACAGAAGGTAAAAACCATCATTAAAACAGGAAATAGAATTCCGTAAAGTATTTTTCGCATGGGAATGAGTCTATCATATAAACTAAACAGGGGCAATTACTGTCTTTGGTCTTTTGACCTTCTCACTCCGGGGAGGGTACACTTTACGATTTCTTCACATTCCGGATCTTTCTCGTTAAAAGTGGGATTTAACTTATCGAATAAGTATTGTTCCATTCCGTCCCTGTCATCTTTTGAAGCAATTTCAGAATAATTAAACTTCATTATATAATTTTCTGCTATATGATCCCTAAGTTTTTTATTCGTCTCGTTCTTAGACCAATGCTCATTTGCCCTTGCCCTTAGGTTCTCTGCCTGCCCGACATACTTTGCTTCAAATGCATGATCAATTTCCTGAACAGTAGAAATAATATAAATGCCGGGCTTTTCCGGCACATTCTTAAAGTTAGGAGGCTCTGTCATCTTCCATACTAATGTCTTCATTTTTTCTCCTTTTTCTTACATCCTAATTCGGCCGCGCAAACTGCGAGACAGGGTAAGTCTGTCTGCATATTCAAGATCCCCACCAACGGGGAGACCTTGAGCAAGGCGGCTTATTTCAAGTTTATTCCCGTTTATATTATCGGAAAATTTTTCATTAAGGAATTTTTGTATATAAAGGGCGGTGGTATCTCCCTCTATTGTAGGATTCAGGGCTAGAATTACTTCCCTTACTCCATCATCCTTAATTCTATTAAAAAGGCGGCCTATTGCAAGGTCCCCGGGATTTACTCCTTCAAGCGGGGCAATCAGCCCTCCAAGCACATGAAAAAGTCCCCTATACTCCTTTGACTCTTCTATTACGCGCACATCCTGTGCCCGCTCGACCACACATAAAAGACCGGTATCTCTGCCGGGATCGCTGCAGATTGGGCAGGGGTCGGTTTCGGTAAAGCTGCCGCAGCGGGTACAGCGTTTAATTGCACTGTGCAGGGCGTTTAGCTCTTCTGCAAGGGTTCTTGCATATACCGGGTCAGTGTCAAGAATATGGTATACAAGGCGGCCTGCACTTTTTTTCCCGATTCCGGGGAGCTTTGAAAAAAGAGTGATAAGTCTATCCAGGGAGTTCATTTTAGGCCTTGCATACCCGGAATCATTCCGCCCATTTCACTGTTGATTTTTTCTCGAACCTTCTCCATTGCATTGTTAAATGCAGCTACAATCAGGTCCTGGAGCATTTCCCTGTCTTCCATTGCTTCATCGGAAATGCGAAGGGCAAGCACGTCCATCCTTCCGTTAAGATCAACTTCAGCCATCCCGCCCCCTGAGGTACCTGTAACCTTTATCGCCCCGAGCTTATCCTGAAAATTACCCATCTGCTCCTGTATCATCTTGGCATTCTTTAAGATATCCAGGGGATTAATATTCATTACCTGTCCTCCTCTACTATAGTACCGTCAATTACGGAAAGGAAATTACGGACTTCAGGTTCAAGCTGCTCTCCTTCTCTTTGAACCGGTTTTCCCTTAGCCGCAAGCCTTCTTTGAAACTCTTCAGTAAGCGAAGTCTCTTCTTTTATAACGGGGTTTTCCTGTTTTATGGGACTTCCCTTTAAGGTATCCCTGGCCTTATTAACTACATCACTTAGATCTGCAGGGGAAATCCATTTATCGAGCCAGCATAATTTGGAAACAAGATTATCAAGCTCGAATCTTGGAGATACCGAATATCGTGCATCCCTATAAAGGGAATAAAGCAAGTCCCCTGCCCTCTCAAGCTGAGCCTCATTATACTTTTCCAAAACAAGCCTAGAAAATCTTTCAGAGGGATGACCAAGGATGGTATCCTTTTTGATTCCTGCCTTAAGGAGGAGCATGCTGTGGTAGTAGGAGGCAAGGCCTGTGATGAAGGTTTCGATTGCAATCCCCCCTAAAATTATTTTATCAAGGACAGAAAGGGAGCCGGAATAATCCCCTGCGGCGCAGCTATCAGCAAACTCATTTAATTCATCCAGGGAAAGAAGGCCAAGCTTTTCCTTAATAAAATCCATGCGAATCTTCCCTTCCGAAAAGGAGAGTACCTGATCGAAGAGGGTATAGGCATCGCGGCAGCTCCCTGTGGATTCCCTTGCAATCCATAATAGGGCCTCATCCTCGGCCTCTACTCCGATTTCCTTGCAAACATCATTAAGGAGGGTTTTCATTGTCTCTACGGAAATAAGCCTAAAGTTAAACTGCTGGCATCTGCTCCGAATGGTTGCGGGGACCTTCTGGAGTTCTGTTGTTGCAAAAATAAAGACCACGTTTGGGGGCGGTTCCTCAATTGTTTTAAGGAGGGCATTAAAGGCACTGTTTGAAAGCATATGCACTTCATCAATTATATAAACCTTATAGCGGCAGGCGGCGGGGGGAAAAAGGATCTCCTCCTTAATCTGCCTTACGTCATTTACCCCGGTATTTGATGCGCCGTCAATTTCAAGGACATCCATGCTATTCCCTCGGGAAATTTCAAGGCATCTCGGGCAGGTTCCGCAGGGGTTTCCTTCGGGTCTTTCCTTGGTTTCGCAGTTAAGGGCCTTTGCTAAAATGCGCGCCGCGCTGGTTTTACCGCAGCCCCTTGGGCCTGAAAAGAGGTAGGCATGGGCAATCTGCCCCTTCAAAAGGGAGTTCTTTAATGTTGCAGCAACGAAGCTCTGATCTGCAAGTTCATCAAAGTTTTTCGGCCTCCGCCTTGTCGCGGTAACTTCATAAGCCATGAAGAGATTATATCAAAGAAAACACATTGATTAAAGGTCCTTCTTGACTCCGATAGGGCCGGTAATGTACCATGCTATTGCCTCCACCGGGAGTCATGCGAGCATCCCTCGCCCAACTCCGCCAGGGCCGGAAGGAAGCAACGGCAAGCGAAAGGATGCGGCGCCGTGAAGTTCCCGGCGGGGGCATCTTGTATACTAGTATACAAGTTACAGACCTAAAAAAAAGTCTTTTTATACCGAAAATCTAGCTAATGCGCAGAAATATACTCTTTGTTTTTATTATTGGAATAACTATTGTCACAGCCGGTTTCACCCTTAACGACGGGCTAACACCACAGGGTGGTACAACGGCAAGGGAACTATTCTCCCCTGCCATGACAGGAGGGGGAGGCTTTATCACTTCCCGCGGAGGAGCGCCTGCAAGCGCACTAAACCCTGCCGCCGAAGGGGAGGCTCAAAGGATAATTTTTAACCTTGGGTATCTTGGGCTTCCCCGGTTTGATGAGGGGGTAGAATACGGGCTCGGGGCATTTAACCTTGGGGCCACATTTCCAACAAGATATGCTGTATTCGGGGCATCACTTTGGTATTTAAACAGCCCCTTCGATTCTTTTCCCCTTGGAAATACCTTTCGGGGAAATCTGAATATTGCTAAGGAAATCTACCCCGGAATGAGTGCCGGGGCAGGTTTCAATATCGGATACCAAGAAACAGAGGGCATGAATTTTTCAGGTGATCTTGGTTTCAGGTATAATATGGGGACCCTTGGCCCCCTTGATAATTTTACTTGGGCAATTACGGCAAGCAGCCTCGGGACAAGCTGGGTGCCGACAATGCTCACTCCTGCGGCAGGACTGTCATTTGATCTATTGAACGTAGAAGGAGAAGACGGGAGGCCTAATCCCATAAAAATGACCTTCTATACGGATTTGGTTTTCCCGACAGTGCAAAATATTGCAGGAAACTTCGGGCTGTCATTTCTTATCGCAGAACTTGTAAGTGTCTCTGCTTCTACAAGGTTTAACCTAAGGGAGAGCTTGGTGGGTTCAGGACCGAATCCCTTCCCTTCAATCGGGGTCGGATTGAATCTTAAATTGAGCCCGGGCAGGAATAATGCCCTGCTTTCAGACGGAGAGCTTGCAATAGATATTGGAGCAAGGCCCCTTTATGATGGAATTTGGGCAGCAGGTGCAGGAGCCGCCTGGACTGTCGGCTTTGCTGACAATAATCCCCCGCGGATAATTCCGGAATATCCGGTGCCTTCCTGGATTTCTCCAAACAATGACGGAATCCTGGATTATCTTGAGTTCCCTATAAGCATTATAGATGAACGCTATGTAATGGAATGGACTTTTGAAATAAGTGATGAGGGAGGGGCAGTTGTACGGACACTGAGAAATAGGGAAATTAGGCCTGAGACCCAGGGAGTGCAGAATATTATTCAAAGGCTCCTTGCTGTTAAGAGCGGAGTAGAAGTGCCGCCTAGTCTGCGCTGGGATGGTTCACTTGATTCAGGCGGCATTGCGGGTGACGGCAGGTATAGTTTCATAATTACTGCAATGGATGACAGCGGGAATACAAGCCGAACAGGTCCCTTTGAAGTAAATGTGCGAAATACTCCTCCAAACATAGTTCTTGAACCGTTTACAGGTGATCTCAATATTTTTGCCCCGGGCGGAACAGGAGGAAGAGATAATGTAAGCATAGGTCAAACAGGTTCTGATGAGGAACTCTGGGAGGCAGGTATTTACGATATAATGGGAGTGAAACTAAGAAACTTTGACATACAGAGCGGAGCACCCGGAGAAATAGTCTGGGACGGTACAGATGACGAAGGAATTATCGTTCCTGACGGAGTATACAACTATAGAATAAGTTCAACTGACAGGGCAGGAAATACTTCCTCTGCAGCTTTAGAGAATATCATTGTTAATACCATAAGGCCCTTAGTCGGCTTAACAATAGCAGACTCTCATTTCTCCCCGAATAGGGATGGGGTAAAAGATACCATGATCCTAAACCTATCGGTTCCCGTAACAGAGGGAATTACCGGATGGGAATTAGCGATAAGGGATTTTTCAGGTGCCGTTAGGCGCACTTATAGGGGGAGCGCAACTGTTCCGGGAAGAATAGAGTTCGATGGTTATGATGAAGAGAGGAGCCTCCTACCTGAAGCGATTTACTCAGCGAATCTTCAAGTTCGTTATAGGAACGGTCATCTCTCTTCTGCAAACTCTCCGAACTTTACACTTGACATCACACCCCCATTTGCAGAAGTACAAATTGAAGACAGGGATGTAGGGCCCGGAATGCTTGCGGTATTTTCTCCGAATAATACAGGTATTAAAGACGAGCTAATCCTTATTCAGGAGGGCTCGATTGAACTGTCCTGGACAGGTGAAGTAAGGAGGGCAGATGATGATTCTCTGGTTAGAACATTCAGATTCACAGGCACTCCTCCAAGAAGACATACATGGGACGGGATTACGAATGCAGGTGCCCTTGCGCCTGACGGGTTTTATACCTACGAGCTTTTTTCTATAGATCAGGCAGGGAATACAGGCCGATCAAATATCGTTCGCTTTGAGCTAAATACAAGGGATACCCCAATCTTTATTTCAACAAGCCTCCGTGCATTTTCGCCTAACGGAGACGGGATTAGGGATACAATCGATATAGTACCTCAAGTGCAGGAAACAGAGGGTATCCTAAACTGGAGGGTTGAAATACTTAATATTGGCCCTGTTGGGGCAGGGCCTGCCCTGCCTGTACGCAGTTTTGAAGGGATCGGTACTGTACCACCTGCGATAAATTGGGACGGAAGGACAAATACAGGTACAATTGCGGGTGACGGAACCTATCTTGCAAGATTTGATGTTGAGTATAGGGCAGGCAGCAGGCCGACAGCTCTTTCACTTGCCTTTGGTCTTAGAACTACTCCTCCCTTTGCAGAGGCTTCAATTCCCTTTAATATTTTTGCGCCTAACGGAAACGGGAATAGGGATATGCTTCCGATTTATGTTGTAACAGAGGGGAATGACGAATGGGATGCACTTATTCTTGATTCAAATGATAATCTAATTAAGTACTGGAACTGGACGGGAAGGGCCCCGGGTGTTGCAATTCCCTGGGACGGAACAGATGCGGCGGGAAACATAGTTCCTGACGGTATTTATAACTTCATCCTTAGCTCAACAGACGAGGCAGGAAACAGCACCCTAATAAGGCTGAGCAATATAGAAGTGGATGCAAGGGTGCCGGGAATCTTCCTTACTTCATCTGCTCAGGCAATAGCTCCGCGCCAAGATCAAAACGAGGCAATACGCTTCAATATCGTAGGAAATATGATGAGCGGAGTTTCATTCTATAGAATGGGTCTCCTCGATGAAGATAATACGGTTGCAAGGGCCTTTCCCGAGGGAAGCAATACCCTTCCCTCCTTTATCCCATGGAATGGTGCAAATGAGCAGGGCAGAATCCAAGAAGGTCAATATACCCCGATTATGACAATAGTATATGAAAAGGGTGATATGATTACGATTTCTGCGCCTCCTGTGCTTGTTGATGTATCGGGGCCTGTTCTTGGCTTCAGGTCGGAGCCCGAGTTCTTCAGCCCTGACAATGACGGAGTCGATGATGAACTCTTTATGTATCTTAGTGCAATTGATGCATCCCCAATTGCAGAATGGTCTTTGGAGATTAGGGAGACCGAGGGTACAAGGCAATTATTCTATAGCATCGGGGGAAGGGGAACGCCCGCAGAGAGATTGATCTGGGACGGAAGGAGCAATTGGGGAGAGCTGGTACAGAGTGCAACAGATTATGAGTATATCTATACTGCAGTGGATACCCTTGGCAATGCAAGTACAATCAACGGTTTAATTTCAACAGATGTCCTTGTAATTAGGGACGGGGACATTTTACGCATTCAAATTCCTTCGATTACATTTAGGGCGAATCATGCAGACTTTATTGGCATTCCTCAAGACAGGCTTGAGAATAATAACCGTGTATTAAGAAGGGTAGCAGAAATCCTAAACAGGTTCCGTGATTATAGAATTACAGTCGAAGGCCATGCGAATCCGGTGCTTGGTACAGAGCGTGAAGAAACAATGACATTGATGCCCCTAAGTCTTGCAAGGGCCCAGTTCGTAATTGATTATTTGGCAGGAACAGGTGTAAGCAGGGCAAGGCTCTCGCCGATTGGGAGGGGCGGAAGCATCAATATTGCAAACCCGGGGGATCAGGATAATAGCTGGAAGAACCGCAGGGTAGAGTTTTTACTTATCAGATAGAGAAGTGCTTAACCGCAAGTTTCATGGCGTCTTTAAGTTCGCCTACAGACTTGCGGCGCAGCACAGCAAGTCTATAAGAGGCGGATTCGAGGAAGCTGAAGAGCAGTTCATTAGCGTCTTTAATATTTAAATCGGACTTGAACTCTCCTGCTTTAATGCCATCAATTAGCATTCCTGCCAAGATACGCCTAAGTCTTACTGTACGCCTTCGTACCCTATACTCGGGGTCGAAATCATCCTTCATCTTCATCGAATGAACAAGATAGTCCATTATTACAGAAAGCAGCTTTGAGTTTTCTTCAAGACTCTCGAAAACTGCGGTCATTACGAGGATGATTTTTTTAGTATGGGGAAGGGTTTTTTCGTTCTTTATATTAATGATATTATCTTCAAGATTCTGTAAGAACTGCCTTATACTAAAATTGAAGATGTCCCTTTTATTGTTAAAGTAAAGATATAGGGTGGTTCTTGTTACACCGCATCTGTCTGCAATTTTCTGAAAAGTTACGTCTCCAAAGCCTTCGTCCACAAATACATCAAGGGCCCTTTCCAGAATTTCATAGCGCCTTTTTTCATGCTCCACGACTATGGACATATAACTCCTTTAAACTCTCATACTGAAATAAATAAGTTTGCACAGCTCCGTTTGTTATTTCACGGCAGGAATCCGCCTTACTGCCAAAAAATGACTCAAAGCCTGCATGGTCTGTGATGACTGCCAGTTTCCACCCGGGGAACTTCTCCCTGAAATTTCCCATCTCCTTATAAGTCCTCTCGGCAGATTCAGAGTCTCCGAGGCGGCGGCCATACGGCGGGTTTGTGATTATAAAGCCCGCGTCGCTGCTCCCGGGATTTGCTTCCCCTATAGGGATCACCTCGAAGGAAAGCAAATCCTCTCCTGAGTGTAAACCATAGAGAGACCTCTTTAGATTAGACCGGGCCGCTTCCACAATGGTTGCATCAGAATCGCTCCCGGAAATTCTCACCTTGCGGGAAAAGTCGACCCTGGAAAGGAACTCTTCCCTTATCCTATTCTCCATTTCCTTATCGGAGAAGGGCATTTGCTCAAGAGCGAAGCTCCTTAAAAGCCCGGGCGCAATGTCCCAGGCATATAGAGCGGCCTCTATTGCGATGGTGCCCGAGCCGCAAAATGGATCGTATAGGGGGAACTTCCGCTTCCAGCCTGAAAGAAGGATGATTGCCGCGGCGGTAGTCTCCCTTAGGGGGGCAGGTCCGCCTTGGGTTCTATACCCCCTCCTGAACAGGGGCTTCCCCGAGATGTCTAAGAGTATCGAAGCCCTATCCTTTTCGATATAGACTCTTAGTTCAGCTCCGATTTTATCATCGGGGAGCCTTTTTATGCCCCTCTTTGAGCAAAGCTTTTGCGCTGCAGCCTTATGCACCACAGCCTGTATACCGGTTTCTGCCATCAACTTTGAGCGGTTTGTCCTAACCTTATCCACCTTAAGGCCGGTGTTTGGAGGTATCAGCTCTTCCCAGGGAATGCGGCGGACTCCTTCAAAGAGGGCATCAAAGTCGGGTGCATCGAAGGAACCTGCTTCGAGGAGGAGGCGATCTGCAGACCTGAGTCCGATAAGGGAGCGATACAGGCCTTCAAGGCCGGTCTTAAAACGCACACGGCCGTATCCGCTTTCTTCAATGGAAAAATCCATCTTGCGTAATTCATTGGAAACAGTCTTCTCCGCCCCTACAGGGCAAAGAGCAACTCCGGTATTAATTAAAGCCATGAGGCCCTGCCGTCTCCGTGAATTGGGATTGCGTCTCCCATGATTTGAGGCGGAGGCTTAAAAACAATGGAATAAAAGCCCTTGATTCTTGCAAAATACTCTCTAAATTGCCAGCTCCGAAGGCTTGCGCCCCTGAAATGACCCTGATAAATCCCATAACCTATGGCATTGATGCCAAGGCTCCTTGCCATTGTGACAGCCCTGCTTATGTGAAATTGCTGGGTAACGATAATAAGGTCATTCACTTCAAAAATATATTTAGCCCTATACATGGATTCCCAGGTGCTTAACCCTGCATGATCTAGGAAAATGTCTTCTTCGTTAATTCCGGGGGCATTTTCAAGAACGTATAGATGCATCGCATTCACTTCATCGTAAAAACGGCTTCCTCCTGCTCTCTTTCCGCTATCCCCTGAAAGGAGGAGTTTCCCGGTCTTTCCTGTACCCATTAGGCTAATCCCTGCATCAACCCTGTCTTGCAGAACAGGCGAAAGGCGGGTCCCGTGGGTTTGGGAGCCGAGTACAAGAACGGCTGTACTTTGGGGGAGGGAGCTGATATCAGAGTAAACGTATCTGCGGGCAGCAAGGATCATTCCAAGATTGATGATAATTGTAGCCAATATTAAGGCTCCAAGAAAAATAAAAAATATCAATAAAACCCTCTTTACCGGTACTTTCATTCAACAAAAACTTATCATAAGGCGAAGTCATTGACAAGAAGCAGTACTCGCCATACTATGTATGATATGGCAGATCCCGTATTTTTAACAGATGCAGATTTTGAGGGTTACCGCTCCATAATTTATGATGAGAGCGGTATCACTTTTACCGCCACTAACCGCTCAATACTGGAAAGCAGGCTAAAGGAGAGGCTTAGGGAGAAGGGCATCGATTCGGTAAAAAGCTATTTGGAGACGATTAAAAAGGATCAGGGGGAGATGAAGGGCTTCCTTGACTCCATCACCACGAACCTGACACGATTCTTCCGTAATGAGGCTCATTTCCATGCTCTCGAACATTTCGTAATTCCTGAAATTATGAAAATAAAGAAGGCTACAGGAAATACCACGATAAAGATTTGGAGCGCAGGATGCTCTACCGGGGAGGAGCCCTATACGATTGCTATTCTTCTGAACGAGGTTCTTACACCCCCCTGGAAGTATGAGATCGTTGCCTCTGACCTTAGCTTAAAATGTCTTATGACTGCAAAGGAAGGCTTTTATGCCGAGAATCGCATAGTCGGCATCCCGGATAATTATTTGAAGAAGTACTTCGATAAGGTTGACGGGGGATATAAGGCACGCCCCACCATAGTTACGCCAATACGCTTTGACTACCATAATTTAAAGAACGATTCAGGGCTTAGGGGCATGGACATAGTTTTCTGTAGGAATGTAATTATATATTTTGATGATGTTGCCCAAAATGCGGTTATAAATCGTTTTTGGGAGTCAATGGCAGCTAAATCTTTCATGTTTATCGGCCACTCGGAATCCTTATTCGGAATGGATACCAAGTTTGAATTTGTCAAGACCCAATGGGCTACTTTATATAGGAAGTCCATTTAGCTTTTGTAACGGAGATTTATCATGGCAGATGAAATATCAGTATTGATTGTCGATGATTCGGCAATGATGCGCAATCTTATAAGCCGCATGATCGAGGATACACCGGGTCTTGTGGTTGCAGAAAAAGCCATGAACGGTATTTTTGCCCTGCAAAAAATTCCAAGGGTAGATCCTGATATCATCATTCTTGATCTTGAAATGCCCGAAATGAACGGCATTGAGTTTTTGCAAGAGCGCAAGAAGCAGGGGATAAAAATCCCTGTGGTAATTCTCTCCTCGATTGCCGAGAAGGGCGCGAAGATTACGATGGAGGCCCTGTCTCTTGGAGCGAGCGACTTTGTTCAAAAGCCCTCGGGCTCTGTTTCGATGGATATTCACAGTGTGCGCGATACCCTTATTCCAATGGTAATGGGATATGGCTCTGCATATCGCCGCTTAAGGGGAAAGAAGGTTCTTACCAGTTACCCCGATAAACCTGCGACACAGGATAGGCCTGGTGCCGCTGCTCCTCTGCATACAAGTCCTGCAACTCCTGCAAAGCCGCCGACCCAGATAAGAAGGCCCGGGAAGGTGGAAATAATTGCAATAGGCATTTCAACGGGCGGCCCGGATGCCCTGCGTATTGTATTTTCGGACCTTGATAAGGACCTGAATATTCCGATAGTGGTGGTTCAGCACATGCCCCCGGGCTTTACGAATGAGTTCGCCAAGAGTCTCGATAGAATCTGCCCCCTTGAAGTTAAGGAAGCAGAAACGGGGGACACGGTACAGGGTGGCCGCATCCTTATCGCTCAGGGGAATAAGCATATGGAAGTGGAAAGGAAGGGTCTTAGTAATGTAATCAACCTTTCCGATACACCCCTGGTTTCAGGGCACAGACCCTCTGCGGATGTTCTTTTTGCCTCGGTGGCTTTGAATTATCAGAACCGTGCTCTCGGGGTTATTATGACCGGCATGGGGAAGGACGGGGCTGCACAGCTTGGTACGATTTATAGAGAGGGGGGCCTTACCCTGGGTCAGGATGAAAAATCCTCGGTGGTCTATGGAATGCCCCGCGTTGCCCATGAGATGGGTCATGTGATGGAGCAGGTTCCCTTGAATAAGATGGCCCGCCGCATCTGCGAAGTGGCGAAAGCAAGTCGTTAGACTTGCTCGGCTAGCCCGTTAGGTTTTTACCACCCAGCGGCCATCATCCTTTTCAAAGGCCGAAACAGGCAATTGGGTAACTCTTCCGTCTTCGGTACTCAGTTTTAACTTACCCATTACCACATTTACTTCCGAAACCTTCCATGTTGTTCCGTCCCAGGAAATCTTGCTTCCCTCAGGCGGGATGAGCCTTCTCTGCTCTCCGTAAAAGAGGTGCTCGTAGGAGAGGCAGCATAGGAGGCGGCCACAGGGGCCTGAAATTTTTAAAGAGTTAAGGGACAGGTTCTGATCCTTTGCCATTTTAATGGAAACGGGTTTAAGTTTATCTGAAACTGCATGACAGCAATAACCGCGGCCGCATACTCCAAGGCCGCCGACTACCCTTGATTCGTCTCTTACACCAATCTGGCGGAGTTCTATCCTTGTCTTAAAGACACTTACAAGGTCTTTGACAAGCTCCCTAAAGTCCACCCTGCTCTCGGCAGTAAAGAAAAAGAGGATCTTCGGTTCTTCAAGAAGGTAATGAACTGAAACGAGCTTCATGTCCATATTATGAGCTGCGATTTTTTCCCTGCAGATATTAAAGGCTTCCCTTTCCTGCTGCTCATGCTGTTCGGCCTTTATTAGGTCCTCAGGAGATGCCACCCTTTCAATACGGGTGACCACCTGTAAAACCTGTCCTGTCTTCTTTTGAACTGCTCCTATTACAAGTGCGAGGTCCCTTCCATAGCGGGTAGGCACAAGGACCATATTGCCCGGCCTTAGAACTTCGCCTCCCCATACTGCGTGAAAGGTCTCCCTTGAATAGGTAAGACGAAGCCTGTAAATGGGCATATCTTGAGGAAGATTTCCAAAATCCTCTTCGGAGATTAGAGCATCAGATTGTACCTCTTCCGGCTCATCTTCAAGAGAAGTTATATCTTCATAGATATCTTCATCACTCATCATTTTCCCTTATCACGCCTGTAATTGTAAGGTCTACAAGGAGGCCATGTATTTCATCAAGTTTGGCAATAAGCTTTAGCTGCTTATATTGGCCCGAGAGGATTCCTGCCGCGAACTCCTCGAGCTTTTGGTCAATGACCCTTACCTGCACATAGGTCTTAGGATTCTTCTTTGCAGTCATCGGGGTCCTTGATATCTCCACGGTAAAACCATTTTCCACAACATAATTGACGAAATTTCTTACCGCTCTTTTATATTTTATAATTTCATCGGGAAAAGGTCTATCGAGGAGGTCGCTTCCGCAAGAGTGAACATCGTCCATTAGCTGTGTAAGGGCCTCTTCAGAGGGGGGAAGCAGTTTTATCGGGCCAAGCTCCCCTGCGGATAAGGCACCTTCGAAAAGCTCTGAAAAGCGGAACCTTGTCTTTACCTTTTCCTTTTCTTTGGTTTTTTTTGTTTCAGACCTACCCAAAAGAGAAGGATTAAGCAGCGAAATTGTATTTAAATCTACTTTTTCCATTTTCCCCTCCCCCGGTTAAATTAGATTCTTGGCACCTTATGCAGGGCAAGGCTCTCTTTTAACCCTGCAACATCACGGAACTCCGAAAGGGCACGATTCCAGGCATCTTCAGTCTTGCATACATGGAGACGGCCGTGAATCAGGCAGCCTTCATCAGCCTGAATTCTCCTTGTAATTATATCACCCATTACAAGGCCGGTGGCAAGGACTATCAACCTTTCGCTTGCTACTACATTGCCGAAGATCACTCCGCCCACGGTAACCTGTGTGCCGCTGACATTGCTCTTCATCCTTGCCCGCTCTCCGATGACAAGGCGGCCCTTCGCTTTCACGTCTCCAAGAACATTGCCGTCAATTCGAGTAAACCCGCCTGACTCAACATTCCCGTAAACGCTGGTTCCGGGCCCGATTATAGTATTTATTGAGAAATCTTCACTCTTAGCCATAACCGGCCTAGCGGCCCGACCTTACTATATTAGTGCGCATGTTGATATATCTATATGGGTCAACCACATCAGAGCCTATATGAACTTCGTAGTGAAGATGGGGCCCTGTTGAAAGCCCCGTATTGCCGATATAACCTATCACCTGTCCCTGCTGAACCCTCTGCCCTGTGGTCACGCGGAAGGTCTGCATGTGGGCGTAGCGGGTATAGAACCCGTGTCTGTGCCGGATTATCACATTATTGCCGAAGCCGTTATGATCGTATTCAACTGCAACCACCTGCCCGTCTGCAGTGACCACAATCGGGTCGCCTGAGCGGAAGGTGGAGATGTCAATTCCCCTATGGATATAGTATTGGCCGGTGAAGGGGTTAATATTCTGGCCGAAGGGCATTGAAATATGGCCGATGCCGCCCCTTACGGGCCAGATACTCGGGATTTCGGTGAGCAGAGCCCCTTGGGAATTAAGGAGATTGCCGATTTCCCTTATCGGCATTGTTGCAGAGCTTAAAAAAACTGCGATTTGTCTTAGATCCTCAACTTCACGCAGGGTTCCCGCAGGGCTCTCCCTTATGTCAAAGAAGGAACTAAGGTCGCCCGAAGAGGCCTGTGAAGTCCTCCCGTTACTGCTTATATCTGCTCCGAGGGTCGAAAGGGTGCCGGCAAGGGCAGGCTCGAAGTTCCTTACTTCCCTGAACAGATGGTTTACCTCTTCCCTAATCTGATCGAGGCTTGCCTGAGCATCCCTTAGACGATCGTCCCTATATGCAAGATTACTCTGGGTAGATCTATATGTGGCACCGTACCATAGGAAGGTCCCTAAAATGGCCGCAAGGACCATGAAAAAACAGCAGATCGAAAGGACAGAAATGTGAAGATTATAGACCTTCTTTTCTGAATGAGGTACAAAGACAACTGTATAACGTCTTGTAAGAGTCCTCCAGATAAAACCGAAAAAGACTCCAATTGCTTTTATGAAAGCAATAAAAGTATTAATTATTTTTTGAACAATATTATTCTCAAAACGCTTGTATTCGTGTACAGTCGCCAAAATAACTCCTCTGCAAAGATAAGTCCCAGCGTAAAAATAGTATATATATTATCGGCAAGAAATGAAAAACAGCCCCTCCCGATTCTATATCCGGTAATATTATACCTTATTTTCTATACAGCATCAAGCCCTGCCCTGATTGCTCCCGCATTTTCAGGGACAAATCGGTGTTTATCCTCGGAAAAGAATCCCTTTAGGATCCCTTCAATGTCATTAAGCTTTAAATGGCCGGTGAGCTTGGCTAAAGCGCCAAGGGCAACCATGTTTGCATAGCGGATATGGCCCACTTTTTCAGCCAGACCTGAGGCTTCCACATTAACGACACGGACATCCTTCCTCTTTGGGCTCTCTTTTACGAGGCTTGAGTTAATGATCATGAGCCCCCCTTCCTTCACTATCTTTTCGCAAAGGGGAAGAGAATCTATGTTCATAACAACGACCGAGTCCGGGGTGGTTACAAGGGGGCTTGAAATTTCCTCATCGGAAATGATTACCCCTGCCCTTGCGATGCCTCCCCTCTTCTCTGCGCCGTAAAACGGGAAGAAAGTGACGTTTTTACCTTCTATCATTGCAGAGTAAACCCAAAGCTGCCCCATGGATATTATGCCCTGCCCGCCAAAACCTGCGAATAAGCTTTTTTCTGTAATTGACATTATGCTGCCCCCTTCTTGATTTCTCCCAAGGGGAAAACGGGAATCATGTTTTGCTCGAGCCAGGGAAGGGCTTTCTCCCCTTCAAGCCCCCAGCCGGTGGGACATGGGGAGAGGATTTCCACAAGGGTAAAGCCTGCACCTGCCATCTGAAGTTCAAAGGCCTTCTTGATATAGCCCTTGGTTTTTCGGACATTTGCCGCATTGTGAACAGTGCCCCTTGCAATATAGGCGGTTCCGTCAAGGACAGCAAGGAGCTCGCTGACTCTTATGGGATAACCCATGCCTGCGGCATCGGGGTCCCTCCCCTTTGGAGATGTTGTCGCCTTTTGGCCGACCAAGGTCGTAGGTGCCATTTGCCCGCCTGTCATACCGTAGATTGCATTATTTACGAAAATCGTTGTGAACTTCTCTCCGCGGTTTGCTGCGTGTATTGCCTCTGCGGTGCCGATTGCGGCAAGGTCGCCGTCCCCCTGATAACAGACTACAAGGTGATCGGAGAGCACTCGCTTTACACCGGTTGCTGCGGCGGGAGTGCGCCCGTGGGGAGGCTGAACCGAGTCAAACTTGAAGTGAAGATCCGCCCAGATGGAGCAGCCCACCGGGTGGGTGATAACTGCCTTCTCGCGGTACCCCATCTCGTCAATGACTTCTGCAACAAGACGGTGAATTATACCGTGGCCGCAGCCTGCACAATATTTTGTTGGTCTTACGTAAAGACTGTCAGGATGACCGTAAACTAATTTTTCACTCATATCATGCCCCAATAAGTTTTTTTGCTTTTTCGAAAACTTCTTCTTCGGTGGGAATTACTCCCCCTGTATGACCAAGAAGGTGAACGGGAGACTTACCCAACACAGAGAGACGAACATCCTCTACCAATTGGCCCAAACTCATCTCCACTGTGAGGATTGGTTTTCCTCTATCGCCGACTTTGCCGAGGGCCTCATAGGGGAAGGGCCAGAGGGTGATGGGACGGAAAAGGCCAACTTTAATGCCTGCCTTATCGGCAAGTTTTTTTGCCCCCATGCAAACCCTTGCGGAGGTTCCGTAGGCTACAAGGATTACATCTGCATCCTTGCAATCGACTTCTTCAAAGCGCATTTCGTTCTTTTTGACGACTTCATACTTCTCAAAGCGTGCCTTGGATTTTGCTTCAAGCTCTTCGGGAACCAAATCAATCGAGGTAATATGTATGGCATTCTCTCTTTTATTTTTTCCCATATTTCCTGCAACCCAATCCCTTTTGGGAAGGTCTTTCAAATCTCTCATCTGAGGAAGCACTATACCCTCTGCCATTTGACCAATCATTCCGTCAAGAAGGACAATCACGGGCATTCTATACTTATCTGCAAGGTCAAAGGCCTCGTAGGTGAAGTCTGCGCATTCCTGGACACTCTTCGGTGCAAGTACTATCGTAAAATAGTCCCCGTGGCCGCCTCCCCTCGTTGCCTGGAAATAGTCTCCCTGGGCAGGGGCAATGGAGCCGAGGCCGGGCCCCCCTCTTGATACATTTACTACGACACAGGGAACATCGGCTCCTGCCGCATAAGAAATGCATTCCTGCTTCAAACTGATGCCCGGGCTTGATGAAGAAGTCATCGCCCTTGCACCTGCACAGGATGCGCCGTAAACCATGACCATTGCGCCTATTTCGCTTTCGGCCTGGATGAAAATACGTCCCTTTTCGAGCATATGAAAGGACATATATGCAGGGATTTCATTCTGAGGTGTAATGGGATAGCCGAAATAGGCAGTGCAGCCTGCTCTTATTGCAGACTCTGCAATGGCCTCATTACCCTTCATAAGTACTTTTGCTGTGTTCAAAACTCCTCCTATGCGCTAAGCTCAAAAACTTGAATGGCTACATCAGGGCAAACTTGGAAACAGTTGCCGCAGGCTATACATTTTGACTGTTCAGGGGCCAGAGGCTTAGCCGGATATGTCCCTGTAGAGTTTGGTTTTGTATCTTTTTCCAAAGATTTTACCGGGCATGCAAGTATACAAAAGTAACAGCCCTTGCATAGCTCCCGATGTACTACAACTTTGCCTTTTTTTGCCATAAATACCTCTTTAGTCTAGCGGAATTTTAAGCGCAATGCGCCATGCCTGCACATTGTAGTATAGAAATATCAAATTGTAAAGCGAGAAATCAGGATAACATTCCCGGCATAGACATTCCTTTCCCTGTTTTAGCCATTCTTTTCATCATTACCCTCATTTTTTCGAACTTTTTAAGGAGCCGGGCCACTTCTGCAACGGAAGTCCCCGAGCCGCGGGCAATACGAGCCCTCCTTGAGGGCCCGATTATAAGGTGATTCTGTCTCTCCTTACGCGTCATTGATGAAAGTATAGCTTCCTGGTACTTAAGATCGGCCTTATCGAGGTCTTCTTCGTTGATCTTCCCTGCAAGACCGGGGATCATGCCAAGCATTGACTTGAGTGAACCCATCTTTTTCACTGCTCTAAGCTGCTCAAGCCAGTCTTCAAGGGTTAGGGTTTCCTTTTCAATTTTCTTTTGGAGTTCAAGGGCTTCTTTTTCGTCAATTACTTCCTGGGCCTTCTCTACAAGACTTACAACATCGCCCATTCCCAGTATGCGTCCCGCGGCTCTTTCAGGGTAGAAGGGCTCAAAATCTTCCGGTTTTTCGCCTATTCCGACGAATTTTAGGGGCTTCCCCGTAATTGTTTTAAGTGATAGGGCCGCTCCGCCCCTGGTATCGCTGTCAAATTTGGTTAGAATTACCCCTGTAAGGCCTATTTTTTCCTCGAAGGCCTTTGCGATGTCAACTGCCGACTGTCCTGTCATGGCATCTGCAACCAAAAGAAGCTCATCGGGTTTAGAAAGGTCTTTTAACCGGGACAATTCTTCCATCATTGGTTCGTCGAGCTGCAGGCGGCCTGTTGTATCGACGATTAGGGTGTCGATAAGGTTTTTCTTTGCGTAGTCGAGTGCGCCACGGTAGACCCTAAGGGTGTCGGTGGTGCCTTCTTCCTTGTAGACGGGTACATCGATTTGGCCTGCAAGGACAGAGAGCTGCTCGATTGCGGCCGGCCGGATAAGGTCACATGCTGCAAGGAGGGGTTTACGGCCCTCTTTTTTGAGTCTTAGGGCAAGTTTTGCAGAGCTTGTCGTTTTACCTGAGCCCTGGAGCCCGAGCATGAGTATTACGGTGATAGTATCCGGGCCTTTTAACTGCAGTTCTTGGGCTGGTCTTCCTGTCGGGCCCTTTTCAGTGTCTCCAAGGAAGGAGACCATTTTATCGTGGACGATTTTGATGAACTGCTGGCCCGGGTCTACTGCTCTTAGGACTTTTTCGCCCTTAGCTTCCTCTATGGTGGAATTTACGAACCTTCTTACGACCCTTAGGTTTACATCTGCTTCAAGCAGGGCCATTTTAATGGCTTCTACTGCATCATCTATGTTTTTTTCTGTGATCGTGGACTTTCCTGCAACAAAACGGAAAGCATCAGATATTTTCTCTGTCAGTTTGTCAAACATGGGCTTATTATACAATAGAAAGTATGGTATAATCTATCAGTAAAAAGGAGATTTCCATGCAGGATAAATTGATTGAATATGCAAAAGTGATAGTCAGTATTGGTGTGAATATACAGAAGGGGCAGACCCTCGTCGTTTCCTGTCCCATTGAATGTGCTGACTTTGGCCGTATGATCGCAGAAGAGGCCTATAATGCGGGCGCAAGGGAAGTTGTAATGAGGTGGGGGGATGATTTATTAACCCGCATGAGGTTTTTAAAGGCTGATAATTCAGTATTTGACGAGATAGCGAACTGGTTAAAAACCTTTGTCTATGAATATGCCGATAAGAAGGCAGCCCTTGTAAATATTGCCGCAAGTGATCCTGAGTATCTAAAGGGCGTAGACCCTGACAGGCTGAAAAGGAATGCCATTGCTACAGGGAAAGAACTCAAAGAATTCCAAAACAGGATGACGAGGAACGAGTTCCCCTGGTGCGTGGTCTCGGTGCCTACAAAGGCCTGGGCAAGCAAGGTTTTCCCCGGTGTCTCTCAGGAGCAGGCAATGGAAAAGCTGTGGGATGCCATTTTGACTGCTGTTCGAGTCGATGGTACGGGTAAGGCAGTTGAAAACTGGAAACAGCACGTTGAGCGCCTGCATAAACGGGTAGGAATTATGGACGGACATAATTTCGCTAAGCTCATCTTCAAGAACAGCCTTGGAACAGACCTGACGGTGGAAATCCCCGAGAAACATAAGTGGGTCGGGGTTGGAGATAAGGCAAGCACAGGGGTTACCTTCCTTGCAAATATGCCGTCAGAGGAGATCTTCACCCTGCCGAAGAAGGACGGGGTAAATGGTGTTATCTGCTCATCGATTCCACTGGCTCTTGACGGCACCCTCGTTAAAGACATTCGCTTTACAGTAAAGGACGGGAAAATTATAGAGGCAACTGCCTCGGAGGGCCTTGAAGTCTTACAGAAAAAGCTTGACGTGGATGAGGGGGCAAGGCACTTTGGAGAAGTGGCCCTCGTGCCCCATAGCTCGCCTATATCGAATATGGGCATCCTTTTTTACAATACCCTCTTTGACGAAAATGCCTCCTGCCACTTTGCCTTCGGAAAGGCCTACCCTGCCTTTGTCGATACGGATAGCATCAGCGATGAGGAGTTAAAAAAACGCGGGGCCAACGATTCTTTTGTCCATGTGGACTTTATGATAGGGACTAAGGACATGAAGATAACGGGCATTACAAGGGACGGAAAGGAAGTTCCGGTATTTATTAATGGTGATTTTGCGTTTTAGGAGAAGAGGATGCACGAAATGTATGAATGGGATTCAGCACTTGAAACGGGAAACGAAAAGATAGACAGCCAGCATAAGCAATTAATTGCCGCATTAAACGATCTTATTGAAGCCTTTGCTCAAGGAAAGGGCAAGGATGAAATTACCAAAACCATGGAGTTTATCTCTACTTATGCGATTATGCATTTCTCAATGGAAGAGGAACTTATGGTAGAGAGTGAGTACTCAGAGTATAAAAACCATAAACGTTATCACGATGAGTTTAAGGTGGTGCTTGGGAGTTTAATCGAACGGTTGGTTGATGAAGGTCCAACAGAGGGATTAATTGATATCGTAATTTCTACAATAAGAGATTGGCTAATTAACCATATTAAGGGTGATGATTTCCGCATGGCAACCTATGTTAAAACAAGGTCCTAGAAAAAGAGCTTATAAACCGAGAGCTCTTTGGAACTCTTGTTTAGGATTATAGGATTGTGGCGGACGGCCGGAAAGGTTTTTAGCCGCATTAATAAACTGTCTTAAATCTGAACCTGAGTTTTGATACAGCTCTCTAAAGAAGTGGTCTTCCTCATGATAGAGCATGAAAAGACTAAGGTATGCATTGTTAATTTCCAAATTACTTAAGTAGCGGTAATTATCAGTAATAAAAAGGCTTTCGTACTCATCATCAAACTTTATCTTAGCTCTTAGTATAATTTCGTCTTTTAAAATTAATTTTTCTTCCCTTGGTATATCTCTTTTATACATTTCATCAAGTTCTGCAATCAAACCTCTAAGGAAGGTATTATAAGCTGTTCTGTCAGCCCTTTGCTCTTCTGCAGCAGCTTGAAGCTCCGGGGCACTAAAGCCGGCTGCACCGTAGATCCTCTCCATGTAAAGCCGAGAGCCTTCTACTCCGATGAATTGTGCAAGCTCTTCGTTGAACTGGGCATGGCCGTTAATCCAAACAGTGGCATGCACGAGTTCGTGGATTATCAGGTCTGCAAGGCGCATTTCTGAATAATCCTTCATAAAGGAATAAAGGGGATCTCTGAACCAGCCAAGGGTACTGAATGCATTCACGGCCCCTATCCATACATCCATATTCCTTCTTTGAAGCCTTGCCCTCTCCCTTCTTGCACCCTCAACATTAAAGAAACCCTTATACGGCATCCTCCCGACCACGGGGAACCACCACTGGTGGCGATTGAAGGCATCATCGGCTGAGGCATAAACAACGGCAACAAGGTAATTTCTGTCAAGTTCTACATAGCGGGTATAATTCCTGCTTGCCTCAAGGCCAAGATCTTCCATTGCGAAGCGGCGAATATTCTGAACTCTTTGGACAAAGAGCAGGTCTTCTTCAGTAGGGCTTGGGCCTTCTGTCAGGTCTTCAAGGGGGACTGCCCTTCCAAGATAACTAAGCATAGTAACACCTTGGGTTAAGGTATAGCAGCCTGAGAAGATAGCAGAAATTAAAATGAGTATTATTGCTGCAAGAAAAACAGGCAGATTTATATTTAAGAAGTGAAAAATGGGCTTCATTCTTCCATTATACAAAAAAAAGCTCCCCGGGAAAAGGAGGTGAGGAAACCCGGGAAGCTGTCTGATTAACGTTGGTAGAAAACAATGCAAGAAAAATGTCAATCAACGCATATTCAGTTATAGTAATAAGATAAGGAAATCGCCTTTTTTGGTCAATAAGTTTTTACAAAAAATATACAATTCATTTAATATATATTGAGTTTTTTTTTGAGTTAACACAAAAAATATAAATAGTACTTGACTAAGCTATTTTGTCCTGCGATGCTTGATATAGAGAGATAATATGGAAAGATTAGATATAATTAGACATTCAACCGGTCATATAATGGCCGAAGCAGTTACCCGGCTTTTTCCCGGAACTCAAGTTGCCATAGGACCGAGCATAGAGAACGGTTTTTATTATGATTTTAAGTTTCCCGCAACATCAATTACAGAAGACAGCCTTCCTTTAATTGAAGCAGAGATGAAAAAGATAATTGACAGCCGCCAGGATTTTGTTCAGGTAGAGATGAGCCGCGAAGAGGCTTTAAAACTTTTTGCAAATGAGCCTTTCAAGGTCGAGCTTATTAATGACCTCCCTGCAGACGAGAAGATTACGGTTTACGAAAACAGGGATAAAGAGGACAAGGTCGAGTGGATGGATCTCTGCAGGGGGCCCCATGTGCAGAATAGCCGTGAGATTCATTCGGGCGCATTTAAGCTGATGAGCATTGCAGGGGCATATTGGAGGGGAGACGAGAAGAGGCCAATGCTGACCCGGATTTACGGCACCGCCTGGGAAAATCCGAAGGATCTTAAGGCCCATCTTGCCTTCCTTGAAGAAGTAAAGAAAAGGGATCATCGCCGCATCGGAAAAGACATGGAGTTATTCTCAACCCATGAGGAAGCAGGTGCGGGGCTCATCTACTGGCATCCCCTTGGGGGCCGCATCAGGGGTGTGATCGAGGATTTCTGGAGATCCGAGCACTATAAAAACGGATATGAGATTCTTTACTCGCCTCATATCGGTAAGTCCTGGCTTTGGGAGACTTCAGGCCATCTGGACTTCTATAAAGAAGGCATGTATAGCCCGATGCAGATTGATAAGCAGGACTACTATATCAAGCCGATGAACTGCCCCTTTCATATCCTGATTTATAATAATAAGGGCCATTCCTATAGAGATCTCCCCCTTCGCTGGGCGGAGCTGGGAACTGTCTACAGATATGAGCCTTCGGGAGTGCTTCACGGCCTGCTGCGGGTGAGGGGTTTTACCCAGGATGATGCCCATATAATCTGCACCCCTGAGCAGATGGACAGTGAAATACTTGAAGTCCTTCGTTTCAGCCTTTCTATATGGAAGGCCTTCGGTTTCCCTGAAATTAAGGCCTATCTTGCAACAAGGCCAAAGGATGCAGTTGGCGAGCAGAGCCGCTGGGATGATGCGCTGGTGAGCCTCCGCAGGGCGATTGACGCGGAGGGCCTCTCCTACGAAATAGATGAGGGCGGCGGAGCTTTTTACGGTCCAAAGATCGATTTAAAGATTAAGGATGCCCTTGGCCGTGAATGGCAGATGACCACCATACAGTTTGACTTTAATGAGCCTGAGCGCTTTGACATGACTTTCGTTGACAGTGACGGCAAGCATAAACGCCCATATATGATACACAGGGCCTTGCTTGGGAGCATGGAACGCTTCTTTGGAGCTTTGATCGAGCATTATGGCGGCGCATTTCCGCTCTGGCTCTCCCCTGAGCAGGTGGCGGTAATTCCGGTTGCCGAAACTTTTAATGAATATGCGAAAAAGGTTGCAGAAGAAATAAAGAAAGAAAACCTATGGGTAAGTGCAGAACTTGATGATGACAGGCTTAACGCAAAAATCCGCAACTGTCAAAATCGTAAGATCCCCTACATGCTTGTGGTTGGCGAGAGGGAAGCAAACGAAGGCACTGTGTCAATTCGCCTTAGGGACGGCAGGCAGCTGCCCGCAATGACGATTAAGGATTTTATCTCTTATGCCGTAAACAAAAAGATATCCGGAGACAGCGAACTTTGACTTCATAATTAATAAACAGGAGTAAAAAAATGAAAATTCGTGCGAAACTATTTAGCGGTTTCCTTGTTGTTATGGCGATAGGGATTCTTCTCGGCGCCGTAGGTCTTTTCGGTAATAATAGACTTGTTTCATACTCGGAAGAAATACTTGGCATCGCAGAAACAAGTTCACATGTATCTGCAATACTAAATTCCCATTATGTCTGGAGACATGGTCTTTCTGAAACTGTTTATGCAGGAACACCTTTCACAGGCTCTCTTGACTCCAATGCCTGCCTTCTTGGCGCATGGCTAAGCAGCGATGAAGTTAGAGGAATGACTGATTCAGAAATTTTAACAATCCTGGGACAGATAATAGAACCACACCACTTCATTCATAATAGAGCGAGGGAAATTATCGCTGATTTAGATGCAGGACAAATTGATCAAGCGGTTGTAGTTTTCCGGGAGGAAGTTTTGCCGAATACCTTAACTGTTATTAATGGTTTACAAGCGATACAAGCAAGGTATGGAGAAATTCTTAACGAAACAATTGTTGAAATCTACAATACGGGCATAATGTTTCAGACTATTATCATAGCATTTATAGTCGTAGCCGTTATCGCAAGTATTTTGCTCGTACTTATTATAACATCAAGTATTGCAAAACCAATAGTTAAAGTGGCAGATTTAATCAAAGTCGTAGCTGAAGGCGATCTTACAAGCAGTGTCACGGTAAATACGAAGGATGAAGTGGGAGATCTTGCCCGTGACCTTAACTTTACGCTCGAAAAGATAAAGACTCTGGTTCTTGGCATAAGAAATGAGTCAGATACATTGTCTGATATTGGTTCAACTTTAGCGAAGGACATGACACAGACAGCTGCATCGATAAATGAGATTGCAAACAACATAAAGGGCATAAAGGCCCGTGTAATAAATCAGAGCGCATCTGTTACGCAAACAGATGCAACAATGGGACAGATTGCAGAAAACATTAATAAACTTAGCGGTCATGTAGAAAGACAGGCAGAAAGTGTTGCACAGTCATCTTCTGCGATAGAACAGATGCTTGCAAACATTCAGTCGGTTACAAGGACCTTAATAAAGAATAGCGAGAATGTGCATGAGCTGACAGGGGCATCAGATGTGGGGCGCAATGGCCTTCAAGATGTGGTAGCAGATATCCAGGAAATAGCACGTGAATCAGAAGGCCTGCTTGAAATAAACTCCGTTATGAGCAATATCTCCAGCCAGACAAATCTGCTTTCGATGAATGCGGCAATTGAAGCCGCCCATGCAGGGGAATCGGGCAAGGGCTTTGCCGTTGTAGCCGATGAGATCCGAAAGCTCGCAGAGAGCTCAAGTGTGCAGTCAAAGACAATCAGCGCAGTCTTAAAAAAGATAAAGACTTCAATAGACAAGATAACTTCGTCAACAAATAATGTGCTTTTGAAGTTTGAAGCAATTGATACAGGGGTAAAGACAGTTGCAGAGCAGGAAGAGAATATCCGAAATGCAATGGAAGAACAGGATCAGGGGAGCAAGCAGATCCTTGAAGCAATAAGTAATGTGAATGATATTACCCAGCTTGTAAAAAACGAAGTGCGCGAAATGCTTGAAGGCGCAAGGGAAGTTATCAAGGAAGCAAATAACCTAAAGAATGTTACAGAAGAAATTACAGGCGGTATGAACGAAATGGCAATAGGTGCTGATCAGATTAATACCGCAGTGCAGAATGTCAACGGATTAAGCACGAGGAATCAGGAGAGCACAGGACATTTGATTACAGAGGTTTCCAAGTTTAAGGTTACATAAACTTTAAAAGCAAAAGCAGGGGTAGATGATCGCTTAAGCCCCTGCCAAGACGCGGTATATAGGAGTTTGGAAGGCCCTGCGATGTGATAAAGGGTTCTCTGTCCAAGAGGAGTGCATCGAAAAAATCCCAGCCTGTGCCTGTGAAAAGTCCGCGAGAAAGCAGGAAGCCGTCGATGGTTTCCCAGCCGCCCCTGAAATAATATGAGCCGCCCTCTTTCTCAATTCCCCAGGGTGAGTAAAGTGCGTGGGTATCGGCGGGGAAGTATTCAGAGCGGGGCGGTTTTTCGGTGCTGATTACAAGGTAGTCAGGCGAGCCCTTGAGTTCAGCCTCGCGTGAAGCAAGAAGGGCCGCATCCGGGTCGTCGGGGAGCAGAGCAGTAAAGAAAGATCGACGGTAAAAGTCATCGTGATTCACGTTAAAATCCCCCATAATAATTACAGGTGTATCAGGGTCTGCCTCTTTAATTTCTGAGAGCCTTCTATAGACAAGACTTGCGGAAGCACGCCTTAGGGCCTCGGTGACATTCTCCCCGCCTATCTTTGACTTCCAGTGATTTAAAAAGAAAACCAGATGCTCTCCGCGTGCTTCCACACGGACTTCCAGCACAGGCCTTGGGGTTGTTTGCCCGTCAATGGTGATGGAGTGGGCCCTTGTCTCAATAAGCGGATAACGGCTGAGGAATCCGACTCCGTTGGCAGAGCCGGGAAGCTTGGCAAAGGCTGTGTGATTATAACCCCGGTTTGAAAGGGCACGGCTAAGGTCGCTAAGGACATTGGAGTTTTCAACCTCGATAAGTCCTATAAGGTCAGGCAGGAAGGGTTTTTCCAAAATGGAGCGAGAGAGAGACAGGAGCCTTGCCTCGTACATTTCAGACATCCAGCCTGAGCTTTGGCGAAAGTCGGGGTATTCAGTCCCGTCATCGACCCCATCGAAGAGGTTCTGCACGTTCCACAGGGCCACTGTGAAGAGTTCCGGCTCCTTTCCCGGGGCCTGTCCCGGGGCCTCACAACCGGCCAGTGCCGGAATAATAAGGGTAAGAATAATTAAGATGTTTTTCATACCCCTATACTGCGCGGAAATGAGTTTTGCTTTGAAATTTTCTATAAAATTTTCACTTTTCTTAAATTCTTTTCACACGGAGCTCACAGAGACCACAGAGGACACAGAGGGGATACAGGGTTTGGCTGAACCTCCCCCGATAAGGTAGACAGTTAATTAAGCTCATGGTAAACCCAAAGGAGGGGGAATCATGGGAAGAATAAGGAAGTACACAAGAGAGTTCAAGGAATCCGCAGTAGAACTGTATCAGAGC
>WRKT01000023.1 GCA_009777995.1 Treponema sp.
TGCCCCGCCTCAATAAAGGAACGAATCATAAAGAGGTCGACAAGCTCGCTATTCCAGGGCAGATTCGGCACATTATTGTCGTGGGAGCGGATATTTTCGATGTCTGTCCTTGCTTCATCATTACGCCCCAGGGACATCAATACAGAAGCCCTTGACCAGCGTATGCGCCTGTCGTTTCCCGAAAGCTTAAGGGCCTCGTCAAAGTGCTTAAGGGCCTCCTGCATGCGCCCTGTTTCCCTTGCAGCCCTTCCCAGTTCCAGTCTTAGAATCGGACTGTCGGCCATTCCCGCCTCATCTGCATTTGCAAGGACAAAGGTCAGGATTTGAAAGCCGAGATCGTATTCCTCATTTCCGCAGAGTCTTATCCCCCTTACCATAAGGGCATTAAGATAGGCTCTGTAAATGCGCTTATTTGCAGGTGCATCCTCGACTGCAGCCTGTAACATTTCCACTGCGGCGCCCGAGTTCTTTGACTTTAGGTAGGCGATTCCAAGAAGGGCCTTCGCATTCGAGCTCCCCGGGCTCTTTTCTAACGCCTTTCTGAGGTATGGGACTGCCCTATAAGGCATCTGGGCTGCAAGATAACTGCGCCCCAAGAAGAGATAGCCTTCAGGTGAGTCAGGTTTCTGCCTTATATACTCGGAAAAGCCTGCAAGGGCCTGTGAATAATCCTTTAAGGCATGGAAAGATCGTCCGAGAAGCAGCCAGGCCTCGGCAGGGGCCTCGGTTTCGGAAAGGAGCTTACGCAAGATCTGAATCGCCTTGCGGTAATCACCCTTTTCTCCTGCCTCCGCTGCAGGTTTTAGCTTTCCTAAAAACCCTGCAACTACGAGTTCATTTGACTTGGGCAAGGGTAAGTGCGCAGGTATTTGCGATTTCCTCCACTGTTGCACCTCTTGAAAGGTCGCAGATGGGTTTTGCAAAACCCTGGAGGAAGGGCCCGTAACTATCGAGCTTGCCGAAGCGCTGGGCCAGTTTTATACCGATATTCCCCGCATTTATGTCGGGGAAAATTAAGACATTGGTCTTGCCCTTTACGGGGCTCCCCGGTGCCTTTTTATCGGTTACTTCGGGGACTATTGCGCTGTCCAATTGCAGTTCCCCGTCAACGAGCAGGCCCGGCTCCCTTGCCTTTATAAGGGCCAGGGCCTCCCTGACCTTCACAATTGTGGGGTCGTCATTTCCCCCTGAGCCCCTTGTAGAGAAGGATAGCAGGGCAACGGCGGGCTCTGTTTCGAAGAAGTCACGGCATGACTGTGCCGAGGCAATGGCAATGTCGGCGAGCTGCTCTGCCGTAGGGTGGGGCACCACGGCGGCATCGGAGCAGATGAAGGCCCCGCTTGCTCCCCAGGATGTGTCCGTGGATTGGAGGATGAGGTTACTCGATGCAGTCTTCATTCCGGGGGCCATGCCGATAATGGCTAGCCCTGCTCGCAGCACATCGGCTGTGGAATAGTCTGCCCCTGCTACCATAGCGTCAATTTCATCGAGGTGGACCATCATTGCACCCCAGCGGATTGGCTCGGTGATTTCTTCCCGTGCCTTTTCAAGGGTCATGCCCTTATGCTTTCTGAGCTCGAATAGGGTCGCTGCGTATTTTTCTTTATCGGGTGAGGATGTGGGGTCAATGATCTTAATATTCGGGGCCTCTGACAGATTTACCCCTTCCGCTGAAGCAAGGTTTTTTACATCGGCTTCATTTCCAAGTATGATGATCGACTGTGCAAGGCCATCCTCTGCCACAATCTTTGCGGCTTTAAGGATTCTTTTATCCTTTCCTTCGGGAAGGACCAGGGTTTTCTTCCTTGCCCTTGCCTTTTCCTTCATTTTTTGCAGTAAGTTCATCACTTTACTCCTTTTATTTCCTTCCTTAAGCGCTCTGCAATTTCGGCCCTATGAATGCGAACCTGCTCCATAGAGTCCCTGAAACGCAGGGTAACCGTATTATTTTCCTTTGTTTCATAGTCAATTGTGATACAGAAGGGGGTTCCCGCCTCGTCCTGACGGCGATAACGGCGGCCGATTGCCCCGCCCTGGTCATAGTCCGTTGCGAAGTCTTCTTTCAGCTCGTTTTGAATGTCAAGGCTGAGCTCTGCAAGGCCGTCTTTTTTCATTAGGGGGAGCACTGCAACGGTTATCGGAGCAATTTCGGGGTGGAAGCGCATTACAGTGCGGACTTCACCTTCAACTTCCTCCTCGTCATAGGCATCGCAGAGGATCATTAGGAGGCTTCTTGTGAGCCCCCCGGAAGTTTCTACGATATAGGGGATATAGCGCTCGTTGCTATCTTGGTCGATGTACTGCATGTCCTTGCCTGAAAACTGTGTATGCCGCGCAAGGTCATAGTCGGTGCGATTATGGACACCTTCAAGCTCCCTCCAGCCCATCGGGAAGTGGTATTCGATGTCGTAGGCGGCCTTTGCATAATGGGCAATTTCACCCGGGCCGTGCTCGTGCCATCTTAGGCGTTCCTGCCTAATTCCAAGTCTCTCGTAATAGGCCCAACGGCGCTTGCGCCATTCATCGAACCAATGCTCGTCGGTGCCGGGCTTTACGAAGAACTGCATTTCCATCTGTTCAAACTCGCAGGTGCGGAAAATGAAGTTCTTCGTGACAATTTCGTTGCGGAAGGCCTTTCCGATTTGCGCAATTCCGAAGGGAATTTTCAATCGGCTTGATTGAATTACGTTCTTATAGTTTAAGTAGATTCCTTGAGCGGTTTCGGGCCTTAGGTAGATTATATTCGATGAGTCTTCAACTGCCCCGATATTCGTCTTGAACATGAGGTTGAACTTCCTTGAGTCGGTAAGTTCTCCGCCGCAATCGGGGCATTTTTTCGCGGTCAGGTTATCATCATTTATCATATCTTCCCTAAAACGGCTCTTACACTTCTTGCAATCGATTAATGGATCGGTGAAATTTTCAACATGGCCCGAAGCCTCCCATACGCGGGGATGCATCAAAATTGACGAATCGAGGCCCACTATATCGTCTTGGAGCCTTGTCATCTCCTTCCACCAGAGTGAAGCGATGCGGTTCTTCAGCTCGACTCCAAGGGGCCCGTAATCCCAGGCACCGCTCTGTCCGCCGTAAATTTCCGACGACTGAAACACAAAGCCCCGCCGCTTTGCAAGCGAGGTAATTTTTTCCATTGTGGCCTTTCCCTGATACTCTTCCATTTAACGTCCCAACCTGCTTAAGTAATTTTTTAGGAAATCCGAAGGTTCCAGCTCCCTATTCAAAATGCGGAAAATCCCTGAGGATATGGGCATCTTTAGTTTATGCTTTTCGATAAGCATGTTTACATATTTAGCTGCCGCAACTCCTTCGGGGAAAAATCCGAGTTCACTTATCCTTTCCAAAATATCATCTATATTTTTAAACTTCTCTACGATTTTTTTCTCTACGATTTCCCTGCCAAGACGCCTATTCCTCCCGTAAATCGAGCGGCAGGTGACATCGAGGTCCCCGATTCCTGAAATCGAGGTGAAGGTTTCAGGGTGGGTTGCGCCCATTGCCATTCCAAGAATCTGAATCTCGTTAAGCCCTGCGGCAAGAAGCAGGGACTCGGTGCCTGCCCCGAAGTGCTTTGCAAAATTGTTTCCGATTGCCCTGAAGCCCTCCATCATGCCGAATGCAATTGCAATAACGTTCTTTGCTGCCGCCGCAACCTGGACCCCCCGCACATCGAAGGATGAATAGACAAAGAGGGTCTTGCCTGTTAAGAGGTTCCTGAAACGAATGCTGTTCTTTGCGTTCTCGCTTGCCGCAATAAGGCCGGTGATTTTCCCCCTTGCGACTTCCTCGGCGTGGCTTGGACCTGCAATATAGACAAGGGACTGCCTGTAAAAGCCGGGGAGATAGTCCTCGAGGGCCTCGAGGATGAGCCGCGGGTCAGATACCCTTGGGCAGGGCAGGAAGCCCTTGGTCAGCACTGCGATTGCTGTCTCGCCTTCCCGAATGGAGGGCACAGAGAGTATCTGCTTCACTACATGAAGCAGATACATCGAAGGCACCGCGAGGATTAGGAACTTCCGTCCCGATGCCGCCTCGATTAAGTCGGTGCTTGCACGCACATTAACCGGCAGTTGGATTTCAGGGAGAAAACGAGAATTTATATGCTGCCGGTTTATATCGTCGCAGGTTTCCTTCTCAAGGGCCCAGATCATTACATCCTTTCCCTTATCTGCGATAACCTTGGCAATCGCCGTTCCCCAGGCGCCTGCACCTATAATTGCTGTATGTATGGCCATTATGTGTCTATTATGCCCTTTTTACGGGATAATCTCAACAGGTGGTTTGACTCGAAGAGCAATCAATTGAGCAATGCTTACCGGATTGATTGCTTACTTGATTGATTATTCTTCAATTTTAGTGCATAATATAATTAATGGCTGAAAATGATGATTATGTAAAGGAACTATCAGACGCCCTAAAAGCAAGGGGAGACTGGCTTGAAAAAACGGAGCTGCCAAAGTTAAAAGACGAACTCCGTCTATACCATACCGGCTTCACCTCCCTATATAATATCTATGTCAAGAAAGGGCTTATCAATATTGACCCCTATAAGCAGGAGGCCAAAATTGGTGAACTTGAAGTTCCAAAGTCTTCAACTTTTACGGAAGCGGAAAAACTGGATCAATTGACCCAGAGACTGGCAAATTATGATAACCAGTTGGACTTTTTAGTCAACTTCTACCAGTACAGTACGGAATTTCTTACCTTGGATCGTATTAAGCGTATTGTGGGTCTTGTAAGATACATAGACTGGGTGCATTTTAGCCTTGATTCCCAGAGTCCGATGACCCAGGCTGCCGCTGAAATGACGAATCAGGTGAAAATCGGCTCGGATGCCCTTACAATGAGCGTAATTACCGAGTCCTTGAGCAATCTTGCAAAGACCTGCGCCCCGATAATGGCCCACCTGAAGGCCCTTTCCGACTATCTTAGTGAGGCTTATAAGCTTGACCTTAGAGAGGCGACAACAGGGATGTCCCAGACAGAGATGGCAAATATCAATGTCCTAAGAAAGAAAATGTCACAGGCGAAGCCCGGGGTTCCCTTCTACGGAGACCTCCTTGAAGAAGTGATGAAGGAGGATTATTCGAAGGACGGGCCTAGTTTAAGGGCGGAAGTCTTAAAGAAACTCCAGATTGCGGATAATAAGCCGAAGGCTGCTAAAGCCGAAGTATCTTTTAAGAATATTTTGATTGATGGAATAAGTTCCCTTGGAAGCACTGCGAGTTCTTTCTCCGATATTTTAGTAAAAATCGATGAAAATCAGGCTGTTTTGGAAAACAGGAAGAAGGGTTTCTTTGAAAAACTTGTCAATTTAATAAGACAGATGATGAATAAGGAGCCTGACCCTGTGGTCTATGACCTTGAATACATGGACCCGGTAAAAGCCGTCTCCGTAAAGGAAAGGGTCTTCTTTAATACCTTCCGAAGCGACCTCGAACGGAAAATACGCACCCTGACCCCAATGGCCACACGGACACCCAGTACCACAGCGAAACTCGAAGCAATGCCTGAAGAGCAGTTGGTGGGCTTTCTTGAAAGAAATGTGCGCGAGCTTCAGTCCCTGCATAAGGTGCTCTCGGCGATGGATGAGTTTTTTAAGGCTGAAGTTGATAAAGAGGACAGGGATAGAATTAAGGGGATTAAACCTGAACTAAGTACAATAAAGAATTCCGTTCTTAAGGCAAATGCCAAACGCCATGAATATAATGCTCAGAAAGAAGAGGAGGAGCAGTTAAGGCGTCTTGGGGTAAAACCCTCCGAAAGTTGATGGAGTAATAATGAACTTTAAAAATAGATTTTTCCTTCTTACCTTTTCCTGTTTAATTTTCCTCTGCCCGGTTGTCGGTTCACACTCGCAGGATTCGGGCCCGCCAAGACCCTGGCTGCCCCATTCCGATGAAATGACCGTAGTCTTCTCTGCAGGGGATCGCGAACTTGATTTCCGCATGTCCTATATGGCAAGCGAGGCCCAAATTTTCACGGCAATTTACGAGGGGCTTTTTTCATACCACCCGATTACAATGGAACCTATTCCCGCAGTCGCCTCGAGGTGGGAGCTTTCGACTGACAGGAGAGAATGGACCTTCACGATTAGGGAGAATGCGAGATACCAGAACGGTGATCTTGTGCGGGCACAAGACTTCCGGGATACCTGGCTCTCCCTTCTTGAACCGGGAAGGAATGCCCCGTATTCATCACTTTTTGACATAATCGAGGGCGCAAGGGAGTACCGCCTTGACAGTGTATCTGTCGAGGAGGTCGGAATTAGGGCTCCCTCGGACAGGACCCTGATTGTCCGTCTTAATTCGCCTGCCGCCTTTTTCTTGAGTATGCTCTGTCACCATTCATTCGGGGCAATGCACCCCTCGATGCTCTCAGGTGACCCGTCTGTGCCGATTTCCAACGGCCCCTTCTACATCGAAGAGATGAATGAGCATCATATAGTACTAAATAGGAATCCTTATTATTGGGACAGTGAAAGTGTTAGCTTAAGCAGACTAGACTTAAGATTTGCAATAGACGGCGATGAAGCTGCATCAATGTGGAATTCGGGTGAGGCAAGATGGATACACGGGGATGTGAACTATGACGCCCTTACCGACAATAGCGGCATTCAGGTGAATGCAATGTTTGCCACCTACTATTTCTATGTTCGTTCTCTAAGAAAACCCTGGGATGACTTCCGTTTAAGAAGGGCCCTCTCCCTTGCTCTGCCCTGGGATGAGATTCGCGAAAATCACCTATTACCTGCAATAAGCCTGATCCCTCCAATCCCGAGCTATCCGGATGTGCCCGGCTTGGCCGAGACCGACATTGAAGAAGCCGAGCGCCTCTTAGTTGAAGCGGGATTCCCCGGAGGGGAAGGGTTGCCCGAACTTGTTGTCAGGATAACTCCCTCAAGGGAGGCGAGCCGCATCGCCTATCTTATGGCTGCTTCCTGGTATACCCACCTTGGAGTCCCTGTGAGCATTGACGTTGTACCCTTTTCGGATTATTTACAGTCCTTAAAGGATGATGATTACGATGTGGGCTCCATTTCTTGGATAGGCGACTTCGCAGACCCCCACACCTTTTTACAGATGTGGATGAGGGATTCTAACCTGAATGATGCACATCATGATGACGAAGACTTTGAGATTCTTATGGCGCGCTCGATGATAGAGGAGGGGGGAGATCGCTGGGATACTCTTGCAGAGGCAGAGTCTCTTTTGCTTGAAAGAGGAAATGTACTTCCGATTTCTCATAATCCTGCCGTTAATATAATTAACTTAAATGAAATTGACGGCTGGTATCATAATTTGCTTGATATTCATCCGTTTAAGTATCTTTCAATCAGGGCGAGGAGGCCCCTGCCCGGATTGGTCATGCTTATGGGAGAGTAGATGAAGAAAATTGAGTTAACCCCGGTTCGTGCAGGTTTATTGCTCATTCCGGTCTTGGTTCTGTTTACGATTTGTTCAAATGTCAATGAAGGTACCCCCTCGGAGCAGTACTTTATTTCGGGGAGCAGGGCTGAGCAGAGTAATCTTGAAGAGTTTTTCTACCTTCTAACCCACCAACCCGAGGGCTCAAGGGAGCAGCTCGCAGTTGTTATGGAAATTGCAAACAGTTATTTAAAGCAGAGGGAGTATAATAGGCTAATCAATTTCCTTAGCTCCCGCATACACAGCCATCCGGATGATCCCTATAATGCATATTATCTTTTTATGATAGCCTTCTCCTACGGGGAAATGGGTGCCCACCCGATGGCAGCTATGTATTTTGATATGATAGTCCGAAACTATCCCGATCTTGAGGTAATGGGCCAGTCAATTCATCTTGCAAGTTTAAATCAATTAATTAATTTGGTTGATAACCCCCAGCAGATCGAATGGTATTACGAAGAGCTCATTTCACGTTTCCTCGATAAAATTGATCCGGGGCCTTCGTTTTTCATGCTCGGTCAGGCTCATGAGGCAACAGGCGAATGGAACGAGGCAATTAAGGCATATACCCGTTATCTTTCCTTTATGGGTTCTAATGTCCCGGGCTTCCCTGATGCGGACAGTTATGCAAGACGTCTTGTAGACTTTAATAATTCTGCCAAAGACTGGACTTTTGAAAGTCTTAATGTACTTGTTGATGCAGTGAAAGAGGCCCTTGATGCGGGTTCTGCGAACAGGCTCTGGTCCTATCACGCAAAGGCAAACTTCTTTACCCGCACCTGGGAGCATGATTCTTCAAATGTTGAGGGTGTTGCAGGGCATGTAAACTTTAACCTTTCGGATTTTATGAGGGGAAATAGGATACGTTACGCAGATACCCTGGATGCAAGCTCAAATGCAAACGAAGCCTTCCTCCGTACCTGGGGCTGGTCACAGCATATCCCGACATGGTATCTTTACTTTAGGAAGATCCATTTCCCGCCTGATCCTGAAATTCATGGCCGATGGGAATGGGCCGGTATTTTTTATGGAGAGAGATTCTAAAGAGTTTTGAGTTTTAAAAGATTTGGGGTTTTATTTTTCACTTTAATTTTCCTCGTTATTGTACCCTGTGCGGCGCAGAATTCCATCCTTACAAGGGAGGTGCTTGAAAAGCCTCTGGTTCAGCACTATATAAGGCTCTACGCTTCAGCCGATTGGAGGCCGGGCCTTATTGCCTCGATGGAAAGGGGTGCGCATTTCCTGACCTTCATTGACTCTGAAATTGCAGAAATGGGAATGCCCTGGGAGCTTAGATACCTCCCCCTGATTGAGTCCAACTTTCTGCCCACTGCAGTGAGCAGTGCGGGCGCATCGGGCCTCTGGCAGTTCATGCAGAACAGCATGACCCCCTTTGACATGAGGATTGATGATTGGATGGACGAGAGAAGGGATTTCTGGAAATCCACTCAGGGTGCTTTAAGCAAACTAAAGGAAAATTACGATTTCTTCGGAGATTATTACCTGGCCCTTGCAGCCTATAATATGGGCCTTGGCGGGCTTAACAGGCTGATTCAAGAGTCGGGCATAGATGATTATTGGGTTCTTGCAGAGAGCGGCCTTCTTAGAAACGAAACCCTGCGTTATGTCCCCCGTCTTATTGCGGCAGCCTATGTGCTGACAAATGCCTCATACTACGGGATTGACCTTGATGAGCCTATCGATCATAGGTGGACAAGGGTTCCTGTCGGGCGCTCGGTTGATCTTCGGCTCTTGGCTGACCGCACGGGAATGGATAGGGATAAGCTTCTAATGGGAAATCAGGAACTTGTATATTTTATCACTCCGCCTGCGCGAAACCACTATATTAAGGTTCCCGGTTTTTACGTTGAAAGAATTACAGAGGCCCTTGAGAGAAGGGATATCACCCTCCTTGAATTCCATTATCATACAATCCGCTCAGGGGATACCCTGCTCGCACTCTCACGCCATTACGGGGTAACCGTGGATCAGATTCTTTCTGCAAATCCCGGGGTCCAGGAGAGGTATCTAAGACTCGGCAGTAGCCTGATGATTCCCGCAATAAGGGAAGTAGAGCCGTTTATTATTACTAGGCGTAACCCGGGGGTTTTCACGGGAGAGCATCAGGTTCAAAGGGGAGATACCCTATGGTCGCTTTCCATTGCCTATAACGTAGACCCCGAAAGCCTTGCAGAAGCGAACGGAATGGGGATAAATGACATACTTCGCGAAGGTATAATACTAAGAACACCGGCAAGATAAACCGATAATTAAAGAAGAAATGAAGAGATTTTTCCTGTTCTTTATCTGCTTAAGTACTCTTTTAATCCCCTGTAATGCGCAGGAAAGTCAGATAAACTTTGATGTTTCCTTTTCGGCAAACTGGGCAGGGGGCCAATTGGTCGGGCAGACAGGTTTTAACTTGGCACAGGCAGGTTTAAGACTCCCGACAGGCAGGTTCCTCGGTGAAGAAACCCTGAGACAAGCATATCCCCAAATTCTGCAGCCCTATCTCCTTGCTCTGAGGGTGGACTCAAGCACCACCGTGAGGGATTTGGTCGGCCGTGGTGATATTTCTCTCGATCAACTCTATAATATTTCCCTCGAAGCAGGAAGAAACCCGGCAAGCCTTTCCGGTGATCTAAGCCGTATGACAGGCCGGTTCTCCATCGATCTTGAAAGCATAAGTTCTCTGCTCTTGACCCACAGGCAGGTTAATAATCCGATAAGACCAATCCTTCCTGTTCCGACTCAAAATTACACCGGCATTATAATAATTGCAGACGATTTACTTCCTGTTCGCGGAAGAAGAACCTCTTCTTACCTTGAGCCCTGTCTTTTCCCGAAGATCTGGGACACGGAAATGAATCTTATTTATGATTTAAGCATGTTTGACAGGTCGCAGAGTAATTCAATTGTCCGTTATGCTGCAACGCAGAGCATCTTTCGCCCGACCCCGACAGGCCTTGACCCTGAACTTCTTGCGCTTGTCGGAGCGAACCCGATGCGAATAATTGCAAGGGAAGCTTTCGGCTTTGTCCCGACAGACCCCGTAATCGATCCCTATGATGCACTGCGAATACTTTCAAGCGAACACAATCGCCGCCTCCTGGCTGAGGGCCGCGTGGTGCTTGTCCTTGATGAATCAAGGGTTCTCTTGAGTGAAATTAGCCCTGACGATCAGTGGCAGACGATGCCCACTTGGGGTTTTGCACTTGGCAACGAGCCTGAAAATAGGGGAGGGCTTCCTGCGGCAGTGGCCCTTTCGACGGTGCCCGGCATCGACATAGATATTATTCCCATTCCTGAAGGCATACTCCTTAGCATCAGAGACATTCGCTTCGCACCTGACCTTGCAGAGTTTCTCCCTGACGAAGTTTACCGCCTTGATATTATCGCTGAGGCCCTGCACATGATTCCGTATCAGACCTTCCTTGTAGAGGGTCATACAGCTTCCACAGGCCGTCCTACAGGGGAGATGGAGCTTTCCATAGAGAGGGCAAGGCGCATGGTTGAAGAGCTTGTAGAGAGGGGCATAAGCGAAGATCGCTTTGTTTACAGGGGATGGGGCGGGACCATGCCCATTGACGATAATGCCACCGAAGCGGGAAGAAATAATAATAGACGTGTGGAAATTACAATTTTAGATTAAATTTTCATCACTTCGTGCTTTCAGTCCACTCTAAATTTAATCACACAGCGAACACAGCGACACAGCGCTCACGGCGAGTTTCTAGAGTGGGCCAAACTCTGTATCTTCGCTGTGAGCTCCGTGCCGCCGTGTCCGCTGTGTGATTTAAAAACACGGAGATAGAAATCTGAAAAAAAAGTTAAAAAAGTTAATATATTTCAAAGCAAAACTCATTTCCGCGCAGTATAGGGGTATGAAAAGAAAAAACATTTTATTCTTAGTTTTCTTTGTTTTACTGCTGTCCGGTTGTGAAGATCGGCCGATTCTTTCGTCATACTCACTTGTGCTTCCTGAGTTGCCCGGGCACTGGGAGGAAGTACTTGGTGAGCCTCTCTGGCGAATTGAGTGGGTTAACGAGGTCGGGGTCTGGCAGAGACGGGAAGGCGTTGCGGGGACTAACTCAGGGACCGGCGGTCTTGAGCTTTCGCTTATCAACGAGTGGATTTATCCGGTTATAGCATGGCCCTATTGGCCTGACCTTGATCTGCACCCGGCACTTATGCGCCCTGCAGGCGGAATCTTCCCAAGAGATGTTTCGGGGGGAAATCTGGTGCTGACCTGGGAGGGCGGTGTTGATGCAGTCTTCTGGAAGGAGCTGGGGGCAGCGGCTGAGACAGGCTCGCAGAGACTTCCCTGGAACTTCGACTGGCCAAGGTTCAGGGAAATCCTTGTTACGGGTAATATAAGTGATGAAGTGAAGGAAGACCCCTGGCTACCGGACTGGAGGGACATTGCCGCAAGGACTGTGCGTTCGGGCTTTGATTCAAGGCGCATAGTGCCGGAAAGATCGAATGAGCTTGTCATTTCGGAACTTACCGATATCGGGGGGCTCTGGATAAGCAGCTCACCCTTTAGGCCTCCGATTAACGCACCGCCTGAAGGCCCCTTAGAGTTAAAAGTTTACGAAAGCACAGAGACTTGGGTGTCGAGCAAGGGAATTCTTAAGGGTTCAACCCGGGGCTGGATTTTCATTGCACGCTAAGTTTGCACTATAAGCTTAATTGCATTAGTATTATTAGAATAAGACAGATAAAATGAAGAAAAGATATAAAGCCGGCCTTGTTCTGCTCATACTCCTGCTTCTTCTGCCGGCCTTTTGGGGCTGTACGCGGAATAGATGGGCTGTGACAGCTCTGCATACCGAGCCAATAACCGAAGAAGCTGCCTCCGTATGGCCTGCGTGGCCCGCTCTCGCCCTGCTTAAGACAGGTGCAAACCCTCTTTGGTTTGAGCTTGGTTCCACGGGGCCTGTTCATATCATTTCCCCTGCGGCTGCGGCCCTTCCCGATTTTAAACCTTGGCCCCATGCAAGGCATATTACAGGGATCTTACATTGGGAAAGTTTTCTCGTAATGCTTGTTAACAGGGACGGCTTTTTGGTTTTCAAAAAAAACGGAAATGATAATGGTGAGGAATTACTTTTATACAGAGTTGCCGACCGGCAGTTTTGGAATGATTATACAGCGGAGTCTCTTTTTATATGGGATGACAGGCCCCTTGCGCTTCTTTATAGAAACGACTTCTTCTCTCCACCCGCCGGCATATCTCCGAATCCCCAGGTCTTTACTCTTGATACTTTAAGCCCGATTCCCATTGGCTATAATATCGGGGCCTTCCGGAATATTCCCGCAGGCAGTGAGGCAGAAATTGTACATAAGGGCATTGACGATTATTGGTACTATCGGGTAAGGGAGAAGGAGAGTGCCGAAGCGGAATCACAGTATTTCCGCACCGGCGGTCTTGATTTTCCCGGGGAGAGAATTAACGTTGAGCAGTGGAGGGCCTCCTATAGAAGCGAAGAGCCTGTCCTAAACGGCTTTACTCTTCCTCCCCTTGACGAGGGTTTTACTTATACCGGCTTTGCTATATTTGAGAATGTTATGATAGCCTCTTGGGAAGAACAGCAGGATGCAGGCATAGGAGCCGCAGGTTTTATGCTTATAAGCAGGCAAAGATAATCTTTACTTTTCCGTAAAATTATAGATACTATCCCAGTCATTATCCGGTTCTTTCAAGATATATTCTCTGCACCGTTCGAGATAAAGAAGGGCAGGGCCGTCATCACTTTTAAGCTCTAAGACCTTGTTAAAACTTGCCTCTGCTTCCTTCCATTTGCGCTTTTCAAAAAGTTCGAGTGCCTCGTTAAAGGCCTGTACCAGATCAAGCATTGGCCTTGGTGCATCTGCCTTTATTTCGAGTATCTCATAAACCTGCACCGGCTCATTAATACCGACAACCCTTATACGGTCTAAGCGTCGTGTAAGGAGTCTCCCGTGGGTTTGCTTGATTGTCTCTTCCGATGCTAAAATCTGCGTTCCGTATTGTTTGTTTATCCCCTCAAGGCGAGCTGCAAGGTTTACTGCATTGCTTACTATCGTATAGTTCATCTTTTTCTGAGTGCCCATATTCCCGACTACCATATCGCCTGAATTAATACCGAACCGTGTATACAGTGGATAAGGGCTAAGGTTATGCTCGGACACATATTTATTGATTCCGTTTTCAAGGCGTCTCATTTGAATGGCAGTTATGCAAGTTCGCAGGGCATGTTCCGGAAGTTCCAGGGGAGCGCCAAAGAATGCCATTATCGCATCTCCCTCGTATTTATCGATTGTGCCCTCGTTATCAAGAATTACATCACTCATTGTGGAAAGATAGTAATTTAAAAGTTCCACCAACTGTTCGGGTGATAATACTTCTGCTATGCTTGTAAAGCCTTTGACATCGGTGAAGAGGACAGTCATATAACGCTTTTCCCCGCCGAGCTGAAGGCGGGTGGGATCGGAAACTATTTCCTCGACAACATCCTCGGAAAGGTAAGTGGAAAATGCTCGCCGCAAATTATTATTAAAGTATTGCAATTTTATATGGGCCTCTTCCACCTGTCTTGTTTTTCTCCTATAGAGTAGTACGTTTAAAAGGGCGAGGATTACCGAAACAGGGACAGCAACAAGCTGCAAGAAGGTCATATTCCGTGCATCTTCTCTCTGGGTGAAAATAAAGAAGTCCTGTATATCCACTCCCGCAACAGCATAGACATTGCCTTCGCTGTCGAATACAGGCGCATAAGCTGTAAGAAGGCCCTCCCATTCTGCTGTATAGTCACCAAGGTCTGTTAAATAAACCTGCCCTTCAAGAGCATAATATGCGGCCGCTTCATCAATCTCCTCGAAGTCACCCGGCCCGACCATTGTTTCGGGATCCTGGTCACTGTCTATTATATACTGCTTCATGTTATTACCATGATCGCGCCAAAAGTATGCAAAGAGAATATTATTGTCTTCTGCGAAATTTATAAGCCGTTCTCTTAATTCTCCATATTCAGGGCGTTCCATATCTGCCTCTGTATGGAAAAGATCAAGCTCTTCGGCACTAACTAAAATTGCAAGTGATTGTACTGCAGATTTTAAGTGATTGCTTGTCATTTGTAAAACAGTTCTTTCATAATTTACCATCTGATAATTCACAAGCTCTGCTATGGATAAAATGAGGAGAGCTGAAACAAAAAATAATCCAAGGACCAGTCTTAACCAGATAGCTTTCTTTATATCTTTAAGTTCATCTTGAGCCGGCGCTGTTGTCCTATTGCGTGCAACTATCTTTGAGAAGAGGATTAAAAATGGAGTTCCAATTACTAAGACAGTTACGCTGTTTACACCTGTTGCGACAAAGCCTTGTATTGTAACCGTGCCAAAGTATTCGGTAAAGATTGAAAGGTCAAGAATTCTTGCAGTAAAACCGTAAGCCAGGAGGTTCGATGCCGTCTGAACGCCGGTAAAGAATAGTGCTTGCCTGAAACCGAATCCGCCCTCCTGTATTTTGAACTGTTTCGAGAAGGAGCCGATAATAAGGCCGAAAAGACCTGAAGCAACTATCCAGCTCCACCACAGTCCCCATCCTGCTACATGATCAACAAGGGTATGCCCGATTAAGCCGATGGCCAGCCCTGCAATGGGCCCGAAGGCTGCTGCAAAGATGGCAAGGATGGCATTCCCCGGGTACAGGTAAGTGTTTTCTACCCCGGTATTAAAAGAAAAATATCGGTTTAGTGCAAACATTAAAAGAGAGCCGACAATGATGGCGAGGCATGTTTTTGCGATAGCTTTAAAGTCAATTTTCATGAATTATGTTCTCCAAATATTTTACTTTAACCCTATATTACAGCGGAGGCCATGGGAGGATCTGTCCTCCTATACCCCGAAGACTTGGCATACCATTATTTCCGTTCCAGACCCAGTCGCTCAGGTTGAAGGAGAAGCCGGGGCCATTTGGACCGGTAGCTGCCCAAAATGACTGCTCTCTTAATTGTGCCGGTGCTACATCAACACCGTTTTTCATTCCTACAGTATTGAATGACCATGGTTGTTGAGGCGTTGAATTAAGAGTCATTGTAGCAAGGCCAAAGTTATTTATAAGGTTAGGAAGTGGAGCGATGCTTGTGCCTCCGATTATGCGCCCCGAGCTTGTTTGATCACCTGTGATATTCGGATTTAGTGCAAGTGAGTTTCGTACTTCACCCTGGTCGTTATGCCCCACAATGCCCCCGATACTTGGGCCGCTGCCTCCTGCATCAACATCGTTGACTGCAAAAGAGTACTCAATAACACCGTTAGTAATATTCTGTCCTGCCAGTCCACCGACATTACGGCTCGAGGTGCTCGAATAGCTCATGCCTGTGACGTTGCCTGCTGCATAAGAGTTTGTTATTCTTGCTGCGATTTGATTTGTACCTGCTATACCGCCAATATAAATGCCGCTGCCTGTGACATTACCGCGGAAGAAACTTCCCGTAATTATAGCCTCAGAGGCTGTTGGGGTTTGACGCTGGTTTGTGCCAACAAGGCCTCCGATATTAGAGTGTTCCCCTTGAGTGGTGGGTAATATACGGATCGTTCCTGTTACTGAAGAATTACTAATACTTCCCCTATTTATTCCAACCAGGCCGCCAATATTTGTCAGATTAGTACCACTGGTGCCGTCAATGGTTAGATTGCTAACTGTTATATTTTCAATGATTCCATAGTTTTCGCCTGCAACTGCACCTACTGTGCTTTGGAGCTCAATAATTGCATTTGCCAAGATAAAGTTCTCTACTGTACCTTCTGCTCCAATTTGGTAGAACATGCCCCCTGAATCAGTATTTACACCAACATTCATTCCGGTGATGGTTCGATTATTACCGTCAAATGTTCCCGTGAAACGATTCCCTGTCGTTCCGATAGGAGTCCAATTGCCTGTAAGAGTGATGTTTGTTTCAAGACGGTAATGTGCAGAGAGGTTCCAGCCTGCTATCGGGTTAGATCTGCCGACCACCCGGAGCTGTCCCTCTGTAAAGATTCTGAAAGGGTCCGTCACTGTTCCCGTGCCGCCGTCCCAGCCGCTTCCGGGTGTAGTTGTGCTTAAATTATCCCCGTCAGTCAAAGTAAAGGTTCTTGTTAACGGCCCTGTCGTACCGGGGACAAGGGCAAGATTCACTATATGATCTGTACCGCCTGTATTTGCACCCGGCGAGCCGTAGCCGAAAATAGTACCGCCTGTTTTATTAAAGTTTTGAGCTGCGCCTATATTTATAGCACTGCCTAGTTGACCGGTACTGTTACTCCTAATAGTGCCGCTTCTCATCGTGAAGGTTCCGGTATCAACATTCACCCCGCCCCCGCTCATGGCGGCGGTGTTACCTTCTATTACGCCCCCTTCCATAATGAAGTTGCCGCCTGCAATGTTGACACCTCCTCCGGATGTGGCAGCATTGTCGTTTATAGTCCCGTCGTTCATGATGAAAGCTCCGCCGACTATACTCACAGCACCGCCTGCACCACTTGTATTATTGTTATTGCTTAAGGTTACACCACTGTTCATTACCAGCGTGCTGCCTGCAGGTACACTAATTAATGGATTTGCGACTGAAAACCCACCTCCATTAATTTCGAGGTTTCCCCTGCTCAAGTTTCCGCCGAGGGTTAGTGAACGGGTTGAGTTAATTGTAAACAGAGACTGGATAAATCCCTGCGCCCTGGTTATTGTTAAATTTCCGTCAGCAAGAAGAGTAGTGGGGCGGCTGACTGTAACCGGTGAGCTTGCAGTCCAGGCAGTGCCCTTTAGTAATAAGATGATAGGCCGGCTAGCCTCGCCGGGAGAGTTTATGGCAGTATTTATAGCATCCCAGCTATTTATCTCCATGACACTTACCATGTTAACATCGAAGCTTTCAGTGTCGTTCGGAGCGAGGGTTCTATAACCTATAGGTACGCCATCATCATCAGCCTCTCCAAGGCCCCGCAGTACAGTACCATCATAAGCATGCACTGTGATGAGCCAAGTTCCTGCAGGGACTGACACTTCGTTTGGGCCGTGCTTAAGGTCTCGTTCAACTGTTACACCTGTTTGGCTTATAAGCACCAGCTTATGCGATAATAGAAGGTGCTCTCCTTCTATTATATCAACCAATTGCCTTGATATACCCCCAAGGTTAATCCTAATAGTTGCAGTTCTCTCATGCTCGCCCCCTGCCAAGGGACCTGAGCAGGCAGCTAGATAAACTGCAAATATGCAAAAAACAGAGAGAATTAACATTTTCGATATTTTCATGACTTTCACATGCCCCTTTTGGGGTAAGTGTATCATTATTCTTCTTTGCGGTGAACCCCTCTTGAGCATTGACATGTATCTACATAAGGTATATACTTCTGCTCAGGAGGATATAATGACTTCAGCAATTATTTCCATGTGGGGCAACAGCCATGCGCTTAGGCTTCCTGCTAAAATGGTAAAGGCCTTAGGTATAAATTGTAATGATAAGGTTTTTTTGGATGCAGATGATGAGAAAATCGTTATTACTAAAGCGCCCATGCCCAAAAAAGGGACGTTAGAGTATCTATTTAAAGATTATACAGGCGGCTCATTTAAAACCACTCTTATAAATCCGGTAAAACCGACAGGGGATGAGCAATGGTAAAAAGCATACCCCTGCAAGGGGATATTATTAAAATCAATCTTGACCCGAAGAAAGGCCATGAGCAGGCAGGGTATAGGCCTTATATTTGCCTTTCCAATAAGATGATAAGCGATTATGCCAATATTGCGATTTTTGCGCCCATATCAAACACTAAAAGGAAGTATCCCCTTTATATTCCCTTGCAGAAAACTAAAACAGCCGGTAATGTTCTTTTGGACCAACTTGTGACCATAGATTATAATGCAAGGGACTATCAATTTATTGAAACTATACCTACGGCACTTTTAAAGCATCTCTTGTCCATTACAGTGATGATTTTTCAGTTAAATGAACCTCCTACAGCTCTATCCTAAGCTGCATACCGTCGTGTACGACAGTGCCGCCTGTGTCCGATTCGAAAAATGCTGCATGCTCGGGCCATGCACCTGAATTAACAAAAACGCCTTCACCCGAGGGCACTAGAGTTACCCCAACATTCATCCCGTTAGCCGGTGCATTAACTCCGGTTCCAAGCGTAATAAAATTGCCCGTATCAATACGAACATTGCTTGGTATATTTTGACCTGAGACAATATGATTATTACTTATAATTTGGGCTGTCCTGCCGAAGGTTATTGTTGAGCCGGGGGCAAAAACCAGTCCGGCCCCGCCTTCGGCTTGGGTTGAATTATTGCCGTGTATGCTGCCTCCGTACTTACTGAAGCTGCCTCCTCGTATATTTACGGCACCGCCGCCCTGCATCTGAGGAGGTAATGTTCCTATGGTATTTCCCGTTATTAGACCATTATTCATTATAACTGTGCCGAAAGAGTAAATCGCACTGAAGTAATTAGCTATAATAGAAACACCTCCGTTAATTTCCAGTATTGCCACTGCAGGGAAAGATGAATTTTCGATTTCTATGAGCGGATAAACAATGTCGTCGACATGACCGCCGGTTATGGTCAGAGAGGTGCCATAATCCCTATGCCCGAGTTGAAGACGACCGGCATTGATTGTAAAAAGCGGCCCAAGGAAACCTTGCGCTCTTCTTAAAATTCTTTGAGTGCCGTCCGTTATAAGAATGATATCCGGATCATTATTAAAAAATATGATGGAATCTTCAAAATCTATATCTGCACCAATTGTAACAACTCTGGGGCCGGGCTCTGATGATATAGTTTTAATCGCATTGTCAAGCCCTGTAAAGGTTGTTACAGCTCCTCCGTCTATATAAACGAGGGCGCTAAAAGCATGGGTCAGATTTTGACCAATGCCCCATGTAAAGCCCATGTTAATATTTTTTACTCCCGCCGAAGTTACTGTAGGAGTTATTATAACAGGTACAGAAGTATCCTGTGGTATAGTTATTGTGGCTCCTACCCCTATAGTAAAATCCGATGAATTTGGAGAGTTTGATGTCAGGGTTATATTCAGATCATTAGTAAAATTATAGACATTTATGGTAAGAGGTTGCGGAGTGCCGTTTAAAACAGTATTGGGAAAACTGTAGGTTTGACCCTTAGGTATGCTTAAAGCAATTGCCTCGGGTATCCTTCCCATCGTAACAGGCACTGTTCTATTTTGCCCCGCAGTTAAGGTAAACTGGTCTGTATCGCCAAAAGCATAAGGCCAACCGTTCACATAAGCATCTGCAATAATGGAATAGCTGCCGGGGCTTAATCCTGACCTTGTTGCTGTCCCCGTAGCAGCATTTACCTGTAACGGAATATGGATATCATTTTCCCAGTCTATAAGGGTTAGCTCAAAAGTCAGTTCCAGACCTGCTACACCGACCAGCCCGCAAAAACCCGTTGCCCTTGCCATCGGCTCGCCCCCAAGGTTAATTGTAACGGAGGCAGTCTCCCCCGGCTTTTCGGTAAAGGGGCCCGAGCAGGCAGTGAGATAAACTGCAAGGAAGCAGACAATGGAAAGAAGTAATGATTTCGACATCTTCATGGTTTAACCTTCCCCTCTTTAGGTGAGTGTATCATAATTTTTCCTTCCGGTGAACCCCCTCTTATCACTTCAATCGGGGCTCTTGCAAATGTTAAAGACCTCTATTATAATTTATATAAGACAAGTGTTATATTTGCAGGAATTATTTGGAGGTAATGTGCCAAGCTTTATTAAAAGATATATCCATGAGCTCATTGCCGATGATCTAAAGGACATTGATGCTGTTTTCATCAATGGTCCAAGGCAGGTAGGAAAAAGTACCTTAGTTGAAGCTTTCGGCGAACAGTATAAACAGGTCACATATATAACCTTTGACGATATAACCATGCGTGCTGCAGAGATTGCATCTCCCGGTGCAACTTTTAACGGTGTAAAGGAAGGGCTGGTTATTCTTGATGAAATACAGCATGTTCCTGCCTCCTTTCTAGCCCTTAAGCTCAAAATTGATGAAGCCCGCAGGAAGAAGGAAAAGCTCAAATTTCTCTTAACAGGTTCTGCGGATATAATGTTGTTTCCACAATTATCGCAGGCGCTTGTCGGGCGTGTGTATGTCAGAACTTTATATCCGTTTTCTGCCGGAGAAATTTTTGAGATTAAGGGCAACTTTATTGAAAAAATGTTTACTTCCACCAAAGGTATTCCTGCTAATTTCTCCGAATTTAATTTTCCTTCAGTTATTTCCAAAGCTACTTTTCCTAAATTGTCGCTTGATGTAAAAAACAAGACACAATGGTGTCAAAGCTATATTTCAACATTATTGGAAAGAGATATTAAGAATCTTGCAGACATAGATAAAATTGAGTTATTGCCCCAACTCCTTTCAATTATGGCAGGGCGTATAGGCGGCCTTTTAAACGAGGCTGATTTGGCAGGAGTTGTTAAAGCTTCTCAGCCAACTCTAAAACGATATAGGGCTCTGCTTGACGGTGTTTTTTTAACCTGCTTACTGCCTCCCTGGTTCAAGAACCTTGAAAAACGCCTTGTTAAATCACCAAAAATCTACTTCAACGATACAATGCTTTTATGCCATATTTTGGGAGTTTTTCCGGGAGAAGTCAAAAAAAAACGTCCTGATATATACGGTTTTTTAGTTGAAAACTTTGTTTTATCAGAACTCAAAAAGCAATTGTCGCTGATGAACGATGGTAAAATTTTTCACTTTCGCACAAGTGATCAAAAAGAAATTGATTTCATTATAGAAAAAAGAAATGGAAGTCTTCTTGCCATTGAAGTAAAAGCATCAGAGACTGTTCGGCCGGATGATTTTAAGCATATCCGCTTCTTGCAAAATAATCTTAAGGAAAAATTTAGTAAAGGGATAGTTCTATATTCAGGTAAAAGGACAGTTGAGTTTGGTGAAAACCTGCTTGCCATCCCTATCCCTGCACTTTGGCAAATATAAACTAAAAATAAACTCCGAACTCTGTTGCCTTCTGCCTTGCTGCGGGAACCAGGCGTTCCAGGTTTCTAATTCTGCTTGCATTTGACGGGTGGGTGCTTAGGAATTGCGGGACAGAGCCGCCGCTGCTCAATGCCATCATGCGCTCCCAGAAGGCAACAGCTTCTATCGGGTCGTAGCCTGCGATGGCCATCAGAATCGTTCCGTACTCATCTGCTTCGAGCTCGTTTCTGCGGCTGAAGGGCAGGGTTCCGCCAAGGGTTGAGCCGATTCCGTAGGCAAGTAATGCCATGTCATGGAATTCCGGGATTAAAATTGCGGTAGTCAGAGAAATCCCCAATGCACCTATTTCCTGCAGTAAACTTGCGCTCATCCTTTGCTGGCCGTGGTTTAAAAGTGCATGTGCGATCTCATGGCCCATAACGGCTGCAAGCCCTGCCTCGTTTAAAGTTACAGGGAGTATCCCGGTATAAAACACAACCTTACCTCCGGGTAAGACCCAAGCATTCACTGTATCATCCAGAATTAAAGTAAAGGCCCACTCGTAATCATCCAGGTAATGCGGAACCCCTTCGATTGTAAGCCATCTATGAGCCGCATCTGCAAGCCTTCTGCCAACCCTTTCTACCATAAGGGCATCGGGGGTGCCTGTAACAACAGTGTTTTCCGCGATGAAATCATCGTACATTTCAAAGGCCATCGGGAACAGTTCGCTATTGTTTACAAAGGCCATGGTTCTCTGCCCTGTCAGAGGGTTTGTGAGACAAGCTGAAAACAGCAGCATTGAAAGAGCAAAAAAGAGCAGCAATTTATTTGCGATTTTAATTTTTAACATAAACTTCTCCTTATTTTATTGTAAATCAGATACTATCAGACCTCTGCCGACAGCGTAAATAGCAAACTTCGCAATACTGTCAAAACCTGTTTTGTCAAGAATTGATGTGATTATCGGTTTAAGCATGGACTCCGATATTCCAAGCTCTGTAATCATATCACTCCTCGTTTTACCCTGGCATACAAGGCGTATAACGGCAATCTCCTTCTCGGTGAATTGTGAAGCAAAGGAAGTATACTCACCGGGGCCGGGATATATGCCTATGCCCTTCATTGTACTGCGAATAACATAGAATAAATGCTCGCTCCCTGAGCTTTTATAGATATAGCTGTGAGCACCTGCCTTCCTTGCCTCATCAATGAAGGTTATCTCAGGCAGGGAGGTCATTATCACAATTTTAATATCCGGCATTTCCTTTCTAATTATACCTGCCCAGTTTATTCCGTTGGAGAAATTCTCTGTAACCACATCCATCAATATAAGATCAGGATTTAAACTGCGGCATAGCTCAGGCGCCATGCGTGCATCTTCTGCTGTCCCGACAACTTTCATATCATTCTGTTTGCTTATTAAATGCTCCAAGGCATCGCGCAGCATTGTCTGATCTTCTACGATAAGTACTTTTATCATCTCCTACCTCTTATCTATCCTCTCCCAAAGACTTATTGCGCCAAGAGCCTTCTCGGGTTCTCCTTCCAAAAGCAGGTCGTAAAGAAGGAAAAACAGTTCCCTCCACGAAGGCTCTAAGCTTATGCTGCCAAGTTCTCCCATAATTGCTTCAGATTCCTTTGTTTTACCGCTTTCAATTGCTATTCTAAGTCTTTGCAAAACTTCACTTAGTGTTCTGTCTTCAAGACCTGCTTCCTGCCGTGCCTTTAAGGCATCGCAAAAGTCAGGAAGCAAATCCCGTATTTTCTTTATGTCTGCTTTATGAGCCGCTTCTCTTAAACCTGCGGCCCTGCCCTTTAGATCATCCCCCGAATCTATCGAATCAAGCAGATTGATTAGCTTTTCAAAATTTGCAGAGTCAAATTTATCTTGATTAAAAGATAGACGGTAGTGGTTCAGCATATCAAGATGCTGATGCTCCATTGCAATGGCAATGTTTATTGGCCGATGTATCGGAACCTTAGGTTCATAGGATTTTGCCTGCTCCTTCTCTGCGGCAGTTTTCTTGTGCTCGGGGATGAGCCTGTTAATAGTATCATCCAGAACTTGAGGACTTATTGGTTTTGAAATATAGTCTTGGAAACCTTGCTCACGGTAGTACTCCTTCATCCCCTGCAGGGCATGTGCTGTTAGGGCAACTATCGGAATACTCTCTGAATCCGATTGTTCGCTCTTTTTCTGTCTCTCATTTTCCCAGGCCCTGATAATTTTCGCAGCTTCAACACCGTCCATGTCAGGAAGCATGTGGTCTATAAAAATTAGATCGTAGGGCTGCCTCTGCACAAGTTCAATTGCCTCCTTTGCACTTGCGGCAGTGTCAACCTTTGGTCCATAGGGCTTCAGCATGCCTCTTGCAACAAGGAGATTTGCAGGCATGTCATCAACCACAAGCACCCTGCTTTCGGGAATCCTGAAACTGACTGTATCATCATCCATGTCCCTGAATGTATAGTTAAAGCTCATCAGCTCTTCTACTATTTCCTCTCCCATAGGTGTATAAGATAAAAGGTCCTGATATATTTCTACGATAAATTGCGTGCCCTTACCGTATTCACTTTTTACCGAGATTTTCCCTCCCATCATCTCCACAAGATTCTTTGTGATAACAAGACCAAGGCCCGTTCCCTCAATCTTCCTATTAACCTTTGAATCAAAACGGACATAACTTGTAAAGAGCATGCTCATATCTTCTTGACGAATTCCAACACCGGTATCTGTAATTATGAATTTCACAAGCACCTTATCGGTAAGGACTTCGCTGCTCACAGAGAGCTTTATCTGACCGCTTTCGGTATATTTAACAGCATTTGAAAGAAGATTATTCAGTACCTGCCTTACCCTTAGCTCATCTCCAAGCAGCTTCGCAGGGAATTTCTCATCTATTTCCAGAATAAGGCTGACAGGCTTGGAGCCAATTCTTACCTTATTCAGATTAAGGGTATCGTTTAACATTGATGCACTGTCATACTCAACAGGTACTATTTGTATTCCCCCTGCTTCGATTTTTGAAATGTCAAGAATATCGTTAATAAGTCCAAGCAGAAAGGAGCCTGAGCGATGTATCTGAATGACATTTTTTTTACTTGATTCAGGCAGCTCACTTCGCAGTTCAATTTCCGAAAGACCTATAACTGCATTCATTGGGGTTCGAATTTCGTGGCTCATTGCTGCAAGGAAGTCACTTTTTGCAGCGTTTGCCTTTTTTGCGGTTTCTGCTTCCCTGCGGAATAGGATGAAAGAGAGTATGCCGCTTATGAAGATAACGGCAACTGCGATTATTTGCACTGCTGTCAGGTAAAGCATCATTCGTGATGCCATTACTATGGTCTCATCGTAAAGGTCAACTCCTGCTATTGCTGCAACCCTTCCGTTGGAGTCAAAAATCGGAGCGTAGGAAGTTGTCATTCCGTCCCATTCCATCGTATAGTTTCCGAGGCCCAGAAATGCGGTTTTACCTTGAATTGCATAGGCGATTATCGGTTCGTCTTCTATTCTAAACGGAGGGGTATCAAGGCCGACCCGGGTTTCCTCGTTAAAATCATTATCGATTATATAGTACATATTTTCGCCGACAGGCCTTATAAAATAAGCGTATAAAATATTCATCTTTTGAGAAAAATCAAGAAGCTCATGCCGGAGGGCCCTATATGAAGGAAGCAGCATGTCAGCCTCTGTCGTATAACGATCTAATTCCTCAAGGCTAATCAGCTCTGCAAGTCTTTCTGCAGTCATATTAAGCCTTTTTTCAATATTCAGCTCCATGCTGTCCAATAGGTAGTTTCTCATTGAGGCTGCCGTATACGAGGCAAATAGGACAATAAAGAAAGAAATTACGAAAAGAAATAGAATTAGACGCTGCAATCCCCTTTTTGTTTCCATTCTCACCTTCCGCCTTCGACTCCATAATACCACAGAGCAGGCCATTTTTTACTACCTCAATGACGAGAATAAACTACCTAGCTGCCGAAAAAATCAACCCATGATGCAGGTATATCCACTTGATGATAAATGATATATAATGCTTAGACCATGAAGGAACAAAGCCCGATAGGCCCGGCACGCATCTCTGTGGAATTGTGGATTTTCTTTGCAATTGTAGCCTTTACAGGGCTGGCCACCGGAATGAGCGACAGCGTTATTTCCAACTTTTTCAAAGACGCATATGATGTTACTGCTGTCCAGAGGGGTTTCCTCGAATTTCCCCGTGAGTTACCCGGTGTCCTATGCTTTCTTATCATCGCCATAGCTGCCCCCATGGGGGATGTTCGCCTTGCAATTTTGGCCCAGGTCCTTGCTGCAATCGGCGCTGTGGTTCTCGGCCTATTCACCCCTGCCTTTGGCATAATGGCCGTATTTATTTTTGTTCATTCACTCGGTCAGCACATGTATATGCCCCTCCAAGACGGGATAGGGCTCTCTATCATAGGCAAGCAAGATGTAGGAAAGCGAATGGGGCAATACAGCGGTATTCGCACCGCCTTCGCAATGCTTGCCAGCGTATTAATCTTCTTCGGCTTCAGATTCGGCTTTTTTAGTTTTAGTACACCCTTAAAAATGCCTTTTATTATTGGAGCTGTCGGTTTCGTATGTGTGATTATCCTTTACATGGTTCTTCTTAAAAAGTATAAGGTTCAGGGACAGCCCAGAAAGAAGCAGTTTCAAATTATCATCAGGAAAAAATATATTCTATACTATGCACTCGCTGTTCTTGTCGGTGTCCACAGGCAGATCATGATAGTGTACGGGCCCTGGGTGCTCATTGAAATCTTGAGCAGGGGGGCCGATACCCTTGCCTTTCTGAGTATAATAGGGTCATTTATCGGCATATTCATGCTTCCAATGATAGGCAGACTCGCAGATCGCTATGGCCCGAAAATAATCCTATTTTCCGAGGGGATTTTATTTATCTTCGTTTACATTGCCTTTGGAATTTACAGCAACGGTTTTTTAACCGGCAGAATGGCACTGATGGGATTTCCTGTCATGGTAGTTTACGGTCTTTATATTTTTGAAAGGCTTACAATGCAGATGGGCATTGCCCGTACCATGTACCTTAAAACAATTGCAATAGATGCTGCAGACATTACTCCGACCCTTTCCACGGGGCTCAGCATGGATCATGTGGTTTCCATAGTTTGTGCCTACCTTGGCGGTCTTGTCTGGTTTAATTTTGGCCCGCAATATGTTTTCTATATTGCGGCAGGAATCTCGATTTTTAATGTGATAGTCGCACTATTAATCAAGGGACCGATGATAGCACCGATGACTGTAAAAAATTAAAAAAGTGTTTTACTTCTAAAACATTTTCATAGTAAAATATTAACGGAGGTTTAAGATGAAGTTTAAGAAAATTCTATTTATTCTGGCCCTTGTGGCTTTTATTGTCAGCCCTCTCTGGGCCGGAGGCCGCTCGGCTCGAAGCCAACAGGCAGACACGGCAATCCTTACCGAGTTAAGTGCACCTGTTCAAATTGTAATGTGGCACATGCTCACAGACCATCAGCAGGCTGCTCTCCAGAGAATAGTCGACACCTTTAACTCGCAGAACCCGATGGTGACCGTGGTATTACAGTCTCATCCGAGGGTCGATTTTGAACCTAGACTTCTTCAGGCGGTGCGGAACAATATCGGACCTGACATGGTTCACGGAATATTTGCAAACGATGCATCGAATTTCGTTGCAGAGGACTATCTTATTGATTTTTCTCCATATATAAACCATACGACGATTGGCATCCCGAACTTCAGAAATACCATTCCCCCGGGTGCCTATGCAGATATTACCCAATGGGGCGGGGACAGTGTCTTCCTTATTCCTGTAATCGCTACAGGCCCTGTGTTTTTCTATAATAAAACTCTTTACGATCGTCTGGGCCTTAGGCCGCCAACCACCTGGACTGAGCTGGAAGCGCAGAGCCGAATAATCGTAAGAGAAACAGGCAGACCTGCCTTTGGCCCTGATTCTTTGCAAGACCTTTTCCATTCTCTGATCATGCAGGGAGGTTCGGGTTATATCGATGTGAATACAAGGACAGTTGCATTTGACAATGCTATAGCCCTTGAGAAACTCACCTGGTTTTCCAATCTGGTACAGGAAGGTATTTTCCGTATTGCAGGCGCTGACATGCGTTTCTCAAACCTCCTCGGTTCCGAGGCCGTTGCAGCATATATCGGCTCTTCTGCAAGCATAGACTTTATCTTGAGTGCAATGGGCGGCAGGTTTGAACTTGGCGTTGCACCAATCCCCGTGGAAGGCCCGGTGGTCTGGGTGCCGACTTATAATTTTAACTATGCAGGTTTCAGATCTACACCCGAAAGAGAGCTTGCAGTTTACGAGTTCTATAAGTACTTCATGAGTCCTGAAGTCGCAGCTCAATGGGCCATTGATTATGATGCAATGCCGATACCCATTGCAGCCCTAAACTCAAGGGAGTTTCAGGCCTTTGCGGCAACCAAGCCGTCGGTGCGTGCAATCTCAGAGCAGGCCCATAGAATTGGCGGTCTGCCTGCCATTGTAGGCTCTTCGACTGTCCGTAATGAAGTTCTAAGAATGATGGAGGCCGCGGCCCTTGGTACAAGGACTCCCGCACAGGCTCTTGCAGATGCAGTTGCTGCGTCGAATAGGGAGTTGCAAGCTCACCGTTAGGTGAGCGCTCATCGTTAGGTGAGCGCTCATCGTTAGGTGAGCACCTACAGGTAGCAACGAGAACCGAATGAAAAAAAGTGCGGCGAGTATACGGGAGCATATTCAGCCCTTCCTTTTCCTCCTGCCTTTTTTAATCGGGCTAATAATATTCACAGTCTACCCCTTTATTAACGTCATTGTTCTGTCGTTCAGGGAAAATTACCGTATTCTTTCGCAGACAAGCACAGGACTTGGCTTGAGCAACTATAGGTGGATATTCACAGACAGGGATTTTATTTCAGGGCTTAGAAACACAGGCCTTTATGTGCTCTTTACTGTCCCAATTTCTACGGCCCTTTCTGTCTTCTTTGCCGTTATGCTAAACCGAAAGCTCATGTTCACCGGCTTCTTTCAAACCGCCTTCTTCATGCCCATGGTAACCAGCGTAACAGCCGTGGGCCTTGTTTGGAGATGGCTCTTTAACTACGACTACGGGCTCTTTAACTATCTGCTTTCGTTCTTTGGGGTCTCGCAAATTAATTGGTTAAACGATCCTGCTTGGGCCCTAATTGCGCTTATCATTTACGGGATATGGAGCATGCTGCCTTTCACGATAATATTGATACTTGCCGGTCTGCAAAGCATAAACCCCCAGTATGGTATAGCCGCAATGGTTGACGGGGCCCGGCCCATGCTTGTCTTTCGCCGTATCACCCTTCCTCTCCTTGCTCCAACAATCGGCCTTGTCCTCATTTTGAATGTTATCTCCACATCCAAGGTTTTCTCCGAGTTATTTCCCCTATTCAACGGAAGGCCGGGGCCTGCTTTCTCTCTTTATACGGTTGTCTACTATATTTATGATATGTTTTATCTTAAATGGCGGCTCGCAGCCGCAGCGGCAGCAGCAGTAATACTGTTTCTGATAGTATTTGTTTTAACAATGGTACAGCTATTAATTCAAAGGAAGTGGAAGCATTATTAATGAATGACGGAATTAAAAAGACCTTAATTTATACAGTTCTTTTCATAGGCGCAGTCATAGCTCTGTTTCCTTTTTTATGGATGATACTCTCTTCCCTAAAGACTGCCGCAGAAGTAAATACAAGCCCGCCCACCTTCTTTCCTCGTACCCCGAACCTGGAAAATTATCGCTATGCATTTTATACCGCTCCCTTCGGAAGATACTTTATAAATTCTCTTTTTGTGACAATTACCTGTGTAGTTCTAACAGGCTTTACTTCAATTCTTGCAGCCTTCTCCTTTGCACGGTTGAAATTCCCCGGAAGGGACATGACCTTTGCACTTTTATTAGCTTTTATGATGGTTCCCTTCGAGATGCTCCTTATTACGAATTACAGTACCATTGTCCGCGTCGGCATGCACGATACAATCCCTGCGTTAATTATACCATTCACCACAAGTATTTTTTATACATATATACTTCGCAACGCCTTTCTATATATTCCCGACAGCCTTTACCATTCCGCAAGGGTTGACGGTGCAGGCAACTGGCTCTACCTATGGAAGGTCGTGGTTCCAATGTCGGGGCCGACCATTGCAACCATTATGTTATTAAATGCGATAACTTCCTGGAATGCCTTTATCTGGCCCCTCCTGATAATTAACTCAACAAATAATCGAACCCTGCCCTTCGGCCTTTTCGCCTTTATCCACGAGGGCGGGGTACGCTACGAAAGCCTTATGGCGGGTGCAACAATAGTCATCTTCCCGATGATCATTCTCTTCCTCTTCACCCGCAAGAAGATCCTGACAGGCGTAGCCCGCGGCGGCTTAAAGGGTTAGGCGTCTTCGTCAAGGGGAAACACAGGCCGTTTCACTTTTTTATAGGGGATGCTTTCGATAATTTCATTCGAGTAGCCTTTTGTGGTGGCTAAAATTGCACGCCTTGCTATTTTCCTGAAGCAGGGCTCAAGGTAACCGAGCTTTACGGCAATAAGGCAATGATCTTCGGGGTTTATTCCAAGGCTAGGAAGCAGGGCAGGGTCGCCAAAGCCTATATGCTTTGATGTTATGACTATGAGCAAATTCCTATGCATTATAAGAGCAAGGTCCGACTTATACGGGCCATAATCTCTTACAATTTTCTTTACCCTTACTTTCAGCGGAATCTTTTTTCCGTTTATAGTATCCCAGTTCCCGCCAATGGTAATTGAAAGGCCGGCACCTTCCCCTGCCTTAATGCAGCAGGCGACAGCCGGGGCATCAAAAAAGCCTGAGTAAAGGAAGGGAGTTGGAAGTTTATCTAACCTGTCCATGGTCGAGATTATGGCTTCCAGAAGATCCGTTGAGTCTCCTGTGGATCCCGCTGTCGGATTATCCCCGGAATCGGAAATGAAGATAGGCTTCTCCCCTGCTTCTGCGTAGGAATATGCAGCCTCAAGTGCCGCTTTAGTTCCATAATGCTCTGCCCTGAACTTAAAATCCCTGCGCCTCTCCCATACAGATGCGGCAATTTCCTTTGTTAATTCCTCGGCTCTTTCCGGGGCTCTGCCATCATCAAGGCAGGTGAGCAGAACGGCCACCCCGTTGTGCTCGTCATCGGCCCAGGGGAAGCCCATGAAGAGGGAGGCTGAGAGTATGGAGGGTTCGCTTTCTGCGGTGATGCAGGCTTTAATGAGCGAAACCATGGGTTCTGCGTCGGTTTCCGATTTTTCACCGGCAATGAGCATTGGGATTTTTTCGTAATAAGTTTTAAGCGGGAGGCCCGTTTTTAGGGCCCTTATCAGCATGTCTGCGGCACGGTAGCCGGTTTCTGCACTGTCGGTGTGGGGGGCGGTTTTATAGCCGACTATGCCGTCGGCTGTTTCAACAAGGCCGGGCGTTATTGAAGCGTGCATGTCCAGAGCAAGGGTCATAGGAATTTGCGCGAGCACTTCCCTAAGGGCGAGGCAGAGATCCTCTTCTGCATTACCAAGGCCTTCAACCTTCATTGAACCGTGAAGCGCAAGGCAGATCCCGTGGATTTCTCCCTTTGAAAGGGCCTCCCTCGCCCGAGTCAGAATATCATCCTTTATCTTCTTATAGAAAGAAGCAGACACAGGACCATTCGGTACTGCCCTGCACAGCACAGTGGGGACAATCTCCGCACCTTCTTCCCTCAACCTCTTTATAATCCCTGTAAGAGAATAGCCGGGGTTGAGGCCCCTCTCAAGAATCTCATCCCCCCTAAAGGTAAGAAAATCATCTTCGGTTGTGATTATCGGATTAAAAGTGTTTGACTCATGGTTCATTCCGCCTACTAAAATCTTCATAATTATGTTTATATTATTTTGTTGTATAATGTAAGATAGCGGAACCGATAGGAGGAGCAGATGAAGGAAAGTTATATAATAAGTGATGATCGCATCGCACACTTAAATTGCAATAAAGTTAAGGGTGATACTTTGTATAATTCAATCGACGGCAATCTTGAAAAGCCTGTCTGGAAAAATGCTGAAAAATCTCCGCGTTTTGTAGACCTTGTAACGGGGGAGAAGGCCTTCTTTAATACTCAAGTTTCGAGTCTTTGGGATGAAAAGGCCCTGTACATAGGCTTTACCCTGGAGGAGCCGCAGGTTAGGGCTTCCTTTACGGAGAGAGACTCCCTAATCTGGTTTGACAATGATGTGGAAGTGTTTTTTGACGGGGAGGACTGTTATTACGAAATGGAGGTGAATGCCTTTGGGACTGTATACGAGGTGTTTTTTATTTATCAGGATGCCCTAAAGAAAGGCAGTCGCTTTGATATCCCTGAGTTTGATCTTCATACTCGCGATGTGGATGTACTTAGCGGTTTCCAGGACGCAAGCAGGTTCCGAAAGCATAAAAGGGGCAAGCGCTGGGCCTTTATGGACTGGGACTTCCCCGGCATGAAGTGCGGTGTCAAGGTTGACGGGAAGATAAACGACCCCGGGACCGTGGATTCCGGCTGGAATGTGGAGCTTGCCTTCCCCTGGGAGGGTTTTAAAACGCTTAGCCCGGGTAATAGTATACCGCCTCGTGCGGGGGACATGCTCAGGGCCCAGTTCTTCCGCTTCCAGGCCCTGCATTATCACGGCAAGACCATAAGCGAAAGTGTGGGCTGGTCTTTAAATGAGCACGGCTCTTACGACTCGCATATCCCCGAGAACTTCGCCTACCTTCACTTTAAGGACTAGGCGATCTTCAGTTTAGCTCCAAGGAATTTTGCCAGCTCAAGCATTGCAAAGATATTTGCCTTCTCCTCCGCCTGTGAATTATAATTTGTGTTTGTATTTATATCGTAGGTATGGGGAATGCCCCATTCATCCATAATGAACTCAATACCTGCAACATCAATATCATTTTTATTCAGGAAGTGCTCATACTTTGCAATTAACTCTGTGTGCGGATTATCAACTATTTGAAACTTCATCTGCTCCTCAGCACTCTCGCCGACAGGGCAGAACAAATCTCCAATTTGACAGGCATCGGCAGGGCAAAGTTCAAAGCCATCGGATGTATCAACCTTTACCGAATAAAGATACTTCTGCCCGATAAACTCAGTGCGGATTATAAAGGGCGAAGGTGATTTAATATACTCTTGCAAAAGCATAATGCCGTCAACTGAATCTTCAAAATAGGGATGCTTTAAATGCTGTTCAAGCTCATCTATCGACTTAAATAAACTAACCCCCAAACCCTTTCCTGCCCTATTATGCTTAGTGATAAAAGGCAGGCATTCCAAACTTTTTGCGGCGTCTAAAATCTGCTCCCTTCCCACTGCTGCAACAGTCTTCGGTGTTTTAATTCCGAACCTTTCAAGAAAAAGATACTGCTTAACCTTATTTATTTCAAAGCGCAGGGCATTGCTCCCGTTAAAAACCATTCTTCCATGGAACTCAAGCCAGTCCAGAACCGCGCAAGTTAGCTCAGGTGCATATCGGTGCCCCCTTGTATGGGAAGATGCACTCATGCGGCTATAGAAAACCCCCCGAGGCGGCTCCTTGCTTAAATCAACAATGCCCTTATCCAAATGCCAACTCTCATACGGCAGGCCAAGCTCTAAAAGCCTATTTGTCAAATGGACTGTCCATTCATCATTCTCGTGTATAATATATATCTTTCCCGGCATTCAGCTCTCCCTTTCCCCTAATTCTATCATTTAATTGGTTGAAAAACTATCGCTATTCCGCTTTAATATTAAGATCATGAATAAGAAAAATATTCTAATAGGACTTGGGACTGCAATCTTTTTCACCCTCTTTTATTTTCTTGGAGCCTTTGAAAATATCGCTTATCAGGTAAACGATTTCATGCTCGGCTTCCGCGCAGAGAGGGAGGAGACAGGTTACGTTGCCTTTCTTGATATCGACGATAATGCCATTGCGTTTAACGGTATTTTCCCATGGCCCCGCTCGATTACGGCGGATGCCCTTCTGCGGCTCAAAGAGTTCGGCGCAATCGCCGCTGTATTCGATGTTGAGTACATCGACAGAGGGCCCCCGGGTGTAGATGCGATTTACTTAAGACACGGCCTTTCTGCCGATTTTAACAGGACCTTCTCGGAGATAAGTTCTGTTGTGGGGCAATTATTTAATTCGATAAGCTCAGGAAGGGCAGGCCCCGATCTTATTGATGAATATTCGAGGACACTTAACACAATAATAAGTGATGAGCATAACAATCTCTATAATAGGGCAAGGAGAATTTCAAGGGACAATGATCTGTACATGGTTCAGGCTTCAAAATTATTTGGAAGAAGCTGGGCTACGCTCAATCTAAGGGGGGAGGCCCTTGCTGATGATGAGCAGAGATCCCGCCGCCCTATGGCAGAGGAGCTTTTTTCACACCCGGTCACTGCCTTACCCGGGGCTGAAAGGGGGAGCTATGTTGACATATTGCCAACCTTTCCTGACTTTGCCCGCTCTGCAAGAGGAGCCGGCTTTACGAATGTGGTTGTAGACGGGGACGGTACAAGACGGCGTTTGAACCTGACGCAGAATATTCACGATCACTGGTATCTGCAATTAGCCCTTGCTCCCCTTGTTGAGTTTCTCGGGAATCCTGACATTGAGCTTGACAATAATCGGATGATCCTGCGCGGTGCGAGGATGCCCAACGGCACAGCCGACGACACAACCGATGGCATTGTCAAGGATATTACCATCCCCCTTGACGGCTCAGGCAGGATGATCCTTGATTGGCCAAGGGAAAACTATTTTCAAACCTATACCCATATATCATTCCATGATTTCTCCCTTCTTGATGAGCTTGAAGCCGAGCTCGAGTACTATGCAAGGGCTCTTAATACAATTGATTTTTTCACCTATGGCCGTTTTGATTCCTCCCTCGTATGGCTTCCGTTTCTTACAGCGGAACTCGATGATTTATTCAATGCCGTAAATGCCTATAAAGAGGCTGCCCTTGAGTATACATCCGAAGAATACTTTCAAAGTTTTGTGAACTATCGCAATGAAAGCCGTTATTTAATTCAGGAATTTCTTGACATGCAGGTATCTTCTGCAATCATCAATATACTCCCAAGTCTGATAGAAGCTTTCCCCGGCGCAGTTGATTTTTTTGTTGAAGAAATTGAATACATAGAAGCTCTCGAAAATGTCTTGAGCATTAACTTATTCAGATACAATGAAATTGCCGCGAAGATCGAAGACACCGTAAGGAACAGGTTCTGCATAATCGGGCGCTCCGACACAGGAACCACTGATATCGGGACCAATCCCTTTCATCCAATTTATATAAATGTCGGAACCCACGGTGTTGTAATAGATATGATCCTATCGGAAACCTTTATTAACCCGGTAAGCATGCCGTGGCGTGTGGCTCTGACATTTATTTTTGTCCTTCTATTTTTTATTATAAGCGTAAAGATAGCTCCGATTCCAAGAGCTATTATTGGTATACTTGTTGCAGGTATTGCAGGCCTTGCTTCCATCCTTTTATTCCGCTTTACGGGTATTTTGTTTAATCCGCTGTTAACACTGATGGTAATGGTATCGGCAGTTATCCTGCGTGAAATAATCTCCTATGCAGGCTCAGAGCAGGAAAAGCAGTTTATCCGAAAAGCTTTTTCTACTTATGTATCCGATGATGTTGTAAAGGAAATTATAGCAGACCCGACAAGGTTGCAGCTTGGAGGGACTATGCGTCACATGAGTGCAGTCTTTACCGACATAAAAGGCTTCTCAGGGATCTCCGAGCGGCTTGACCCCGAGCAATTGGTGAGTCTCCTTAATTATTATCTAAGTTCAATGAGTGATGAAATCCTTGAAAAAAAAGGAACGATCGATAAATATATCGGCGATGCAATTGTTGCCTTCTTCGGAGCGCCAATGCCGATGGAAGACCATGCAACTAAGGCATGCTTGGCGGCAATCGCAATGAAGAAAATCGAGAAAGAAGTAAATATCAAAATAATGGAAGAAAAGCTCTCCCCCGTGCCAATTTTGACCAGGGTGGGAATAAATACGGGAAGCATGGTTGCAGGTAATATGGGTACAGGGAATAAGATGAATTATACGATTATGGGAAGCGCAGTAAACCTTGCCGCACGTCTTGAGAGTGTTAACAATCAATACGGAACCTGGATTATTGCTTCCGATAATACAATTCGCGAAACTAATGGCCTTATTCTTTCGCGCAGAATTGACAAGGTCAGGGTTGTAGGCATTAATGAGCCCGTTCTGCTCCACGAGCTGCTCGACACTGTTGAGGAAGCAGACCCGAAAAAGAAGATGCTCGTAGATATCTTCCATAATGCCCTTGATTATTTCCAGGAACGAAAATGGAAGGAGGCAATGGAAGGCTTTAGCGAATCATTCACCTATGACAGTGACGGCCCCTCCCTTGTTTACCTTGAGCGATGCAAGAACTTCATCGTTAATCCGCCTCCTGCCGACTGGGACGGAGTGCGTAACCTGACCGAGAAGTAATTATAGAAGTGCTTCCATGTCCAGCTCTGCTGCAGTGCAGGGCATTCCAATGCCCCAATTTTCAAGGACTTCAGGGTGAATCTCACCAAAAACTCCTATACAGTCTCCCTTATAAAGAATTGCAGCGCAGCGCCCCTTTATGAAACGCGGGTCTTCCCTTTCCTCAACTTCGTATTCCCTTGAAAGATAATAAAAAAGAGTTTGAATCTGTGCAGCAATTGTGTTGAAGTTTGCATCCTTATCGGCATTAAGAAAACCCAGATAATGTCTTGTCCTTGGGTCTGCCTTTTTCTCCTTTTCCCAATAAGTGACCTTGCCGATTTCGAAAAGCTTATGGGGATATGCCGAATGTCCCGAGACCGATTCACTTGCTAAAAGAGATGCTATTATTCCGTCCCTGACATATTCATAGTTCTCTGTCATCGGGTTTGAAATGCGAACTATTGTTTCCCCCGACGATCGCATCTTTTCGATAAAGTCCTTGCCTGAGCCCAGGTAATTATAGATCATCTCCTGATACCCAAGGCCCACCATCAATTCCCTTACTTCCCTTCCAAAGAGGGTAAGCGGAGTAAGACGGCCAACGGTAAAGTCACTTGGGCGTTCGGGAGTAAACCTATCAAGGCTGCAGCCGATTATTATGTCTTCTGCGACATCAACTGCATGAAGGTAATCGTTACGGTATACAGGCGGATATGCCCAAATCCCTTCGCTTTTTTCACCGGCAGAACTCCTCTCCTTATCAAGTGCCTTCTCGGCTTTTACCCCCATCTTTGTAAGAGCGGCAAGACATTCATCGGCACTCAATTTAACGCCCGTGAATTTTTCCACCCGTTTAAGTGAGCAGAAAACCGGCTCTTGAAAATAATATGGCGTAATACATTTCCTGCCGAAGGGTGTATCAAAGTCATACTCTAATTCAACCGGCTCAATCTTAAAACCGTAATCTGCAAGATCGCAGGCCATGATCGAAGCAGCAAGAGTAACGGCCTTCTTGTCGGTCCCTGTTAGCTCAACGAAGATTTCACTGTCACCAACCTGCACCGCCCCAAGGTCAGCCGAGTTGATAATCGGCGGGTAGGAGAGGATTTGGTCCTGTGAATCCAGTAATAGGGGATGCACCTTCTCGTGTTCAAGGATGAAGGCAAATTCCTTCCCCTTAGGATGCTGTTTAAGAATCTCGCGGGGAGTCAGAGGCTCTTCCCATTGCAGGGGGACAAATGAAACGCTGTCAGGGTCCACTCCCTTATAAATTATGGGCCATTTGATTATGCCGGTCCGGTAAAGTCCCATTGACATCGAACGCCGCTTCCGCCCATAGTTCCAGGCAAGTTTCTCCTGGGTTTGAATCATGTCCTTTAACATTGAATCGTCGATTTCAATTCCGCGGGCAACAAAGCCGGTCATATACGGCCTTACGGGCTCCACACTTTTTTTGATGATAACCTTATACTTGCTCGTTTGCCTTTTTTCTGCAGATGAAAAAAATGATGAATAATCGGTACTCTTGCCGCCCCTATACACTCGGACCTGCCTTGCAGCGCCTGCAGTGCTCCATAGGTCCGGCCTGTTTGTATCATTTAAATCTATTTTGATAATCCGTTCACTCGGGGGCAGGCTCTTATCTCCGCTTTCATCAAGCTCCGCCTTTGCACAGACGAGGGCATCCTCGAGCTCGCTTTGCGAGCACTCTCCGCTTGAGAAACCGGCGAGCTTTAGGAACATTTCTTCGTTAACTTCAATCTTTGGCATGCCCTGATCCTATACTATTTAAAGAAACTGTGAAAGAGGGTGGTAAAAAACCGATAATAGCCGATAATTATATGAGGATCTAATGATAAGAATGCGCCGGTTTCTGCTCTTTTTTCTATTGATAACCCTCTCATTCACCGCTTACGGGCAGAGTGGGGGCATTTTCATAGAGGGAAATGCGGCAAGCGCCCAGCATCTTAGCTTTTTCATGGAAAATTTCAGGACAGAGGGAAGCGCGGCAGGCTATAATATCACAGGTAATAGACAGGATGCTGCCTATATCTTCAGATTTGATGTATCGCGCAATATGATTACCTACGAAGACGGTTCAGTTGAGGCACCTCCCGCTGACGAAGACCAGTTTTTAATCAGAATTATCCTTGTTGATAATTCCGATGGCGAAGAAGTTGTCTCCTTTGGCTTTACCTTCTCCGAGCTCGATGCAATGTACGAGTATACCCAGTTTCTCTTCCTTAGGGCCGCAGTTAATATCCCCAATGGTGTTGGTGCAGGTGACCCGAGTGACCAGTGGCGCAATAAGTGGCTTTATGTCAGGGTCTCGGCAGATTATCCCATAGCTTTCTATAGACTGCTGCCCCGAGGCCTTTACGAAGGTTCTGCTGTTTTTAGAGGAGATGATACTAATAATTTAAGACCGGGCGATTGGGCTCCGATTGATAATAGGACAACTGCTCTCCCGGCTGCCTCTCTTGGCGTTGAAGCACATGTCCTTGACTGGCTGAGCATAGAGCCCTTTATTCAGGTGATATTTTTTGATGATCCCACGCTGATTACAGCGGCAGCAGGGGGAAAGTTGATGTTTCCGATTAAGCCCCTAAGAAACCTTGTAATTTCACCCTATGGAGCGGCTTCCTTTTCCCTTCGCAGTTCAAGGGCCTTCTCTAGTTTCCCCTTCATAACCCCGGGCATTGGCACCCAACTGAGCATGAGGGCAGGTGAAAACGGTGCCTTCTTTGTGGACCTTAGTTATTGGTACTCGTATAACGATGCCCGATTGGTAAACCCCTACGGGGATTTTTACCCCAACCCCCCGGAAATTCACTTCCGCCGCACTTCCATCGGCCTTAGTGCGGGTTATAAGATGGGTTTTTTTAACCGGAATTAGGGGAAATTATTTAAACTGTGATTTAATTCCTGCTCGCTTCAATATACTATTTGCTGTATGACGAGATGCGATCTTTCCATCTACTGTAATAGGTAATTTTGTAATAGGGCTATACCAAATATCATGATCCCCTTTACCACGCCGTAAAAAGTAACAGCCATTTTCGGCAAGTTTTTTTCTTACCTTTTTCTCATATTCGGCCATTATGCAACGATTGCAAGGCGTTCAGCTTTAAAATGGAGCTTTACCGGTGAATTGGCATTACCACTTAACTCAAGGAGTTCAGGAACTGCGTTTTTAACCCTTTCGACGAGGGTATCGAAAGAGGCAGATTCAAGAATGAGCCCTGGTATATCTTCGCTTTCAGCAATCCACACAGAAGCTTCATCATCCCAGACCAATGTAATTATATATTCAAGCATGCCTTTATTATACTACATTATGATTAGTTTGGTAAATATTCTTTGTTTTTTCACTTCGTTCTTTCAGTCGCATTGAGCTTGTTGAGTAATTACATCAACTCTAAATTTATTACACGGAGCTCACGGAGAGCACGGAGTACACAGAGGATTTTTAGGGTGGGCTTGGGTATCCCCCGATTTTTCGGACAGCAAATTAAGCCGCAAAATAATTTGTTAATGCCTCAGGT
>WRKT01000024.1 GCA_009777995.1 Treponema sp.
TGAAGCCCCGTTAAAGCTGCACGAAAACGGCCTTGACAGGGTAGTCTGCCGTGAGTTGCGTATAACGCCCCCTGAGCCTGATTTAAAAGCCTGGAGGGAGATGACAGAGAAAATCTCTTTGCGAAAAAAGGAAGTGAAAATTGCCATAGTCGGAAAGTATATAAAGTTCCACGACGCTTATCTATCACTTATAGAAAGTTTAAACCATGCAGGCTTTGAAACAGGCGCCTTCGTTAAAATTGAGTGGATAGACAGTGAAGACTTAAGTGAAAAAGGCGCCGAAGCGCTTTTGAACAAAGTTAACGGGGTTATAATTCCCGGAGGTTTTGGTGATAGGGGAATAGAGGGAAAAATCGAAGCCTGTCGTTATGCCCGTGAAAATGATATTCCCTTTTTGGGAATCTGCCTTGGAATGCAGATTGCTGTTATCGAGTTTGCAAGAAATATATGCTCTCTTTCAAAGGCAAACTCCACCGAGTTCGATAGTAATACGAATGATCCTGTTATTCATTATATGAGCGGACAGGAGGGCAAGCTCAATAGCGGCGGTACAATGCGCCTGGGTGCATATCCCTGCCGTATTACAGCAAATACTAAACTAAGGGCCGTTTACGGCACTGAAGAAATAAGTGAAAGGCATCGCCACCGTTTTGAATTTAATAATGATTATAGAAAACTGCTTTCAGAAAGCGGAATGACATTATGCGGAACATCCCCTGACGGAAATTTAATCGAGGCAGTCGAAATAGCTGACAAGAAATTTTTCATCGGAGTGCAGTTCCACCCTGAATTTAAGAGCCGTCCAAATAGACCCCATCCTATATTCCTTGGTCTTTTGAAGGCAAGTTTGATTTAATCGGTTTATTTAATCGATTGATTTAATCAAACATCATTTTAACATTTTTTGAGGAGTTACCCTATGAACAAAATTGTACTGGCATACTCGGGAGGACTGGATACAACGGTTATCATCCCTTGGTTAAAAGAGAATTATGAAAATTGCGAAGTAATTGCATGCTGTGTCGATTTAGGACAGAGTGCTGACTATGAAGTCATCAAAAAAAGAGCCCTAAAAACAGGGGCAAAGGAAGTGGTTGTAATTGACGCCAGGGAAGAATTTATGAATGATTATGTTTTTCCTATGTTAAAGGCAAATGCGATTTATGAAGAAAAATACCTGCTTGGAACTTCCATTGCCCGACCCCTAATTGCGAAAAAACTTGTTGATACTAGTCTTGCCAAAGGTGCAGATTCGATTTGTCACGGAGCAACGGGAAAGGGTAATGACCAAATACGTTTTGAACTGACAATAAGGGCATTCGCTCCGCAAATGAATATTATTGCTCCCTGGCGATTATGGGATATTAAATCCAGGGAAGATGCTATGGAGTATCTTGAAAAGCGGGGCATCGAAATACCTTCAAGAAAGGAGCAGAGCTATAGCCGCGACGATAATATCTTACATTTGAGCCATGAAGGACTCGAACTTGAAGACCCTGTAAATGAACCTGATTATAAGAGTCTCTTACAGATGTCAGTAAGGCCTGAAGATGCGCCTGATAAAAGTGAATATATTGAGCTTGAGTTTGATAGGGGCATTCCGGTAAAACTGGACGGTAAGGCCATAGCACCTGTTGAGCTCCTTGATACTTTAAATAAAATCGGAGGCAGGAACGGTGTGGGAATCACAGACCTTGTCGAGAACAGGGTCGTAGGAATGAAATCCCGCGGTGTATACGAGACTCCGGGGGGCACGATCCTGTACGCTGCCCATAGGGAGCTTGAGCGCTTATGCCTTGACAGAAAAACCACCGCTTTTAAGGAGCAAGTGGCCCTTGAGCTCGCCGACCTCATTTACGCAGGCCAATGGTTCACCCCCCTAAGGGAGGCTCTTTCTGCCTTTGTCGATAAGACTCAAGAGACTGTTACAGGTTCTGTTAAGTTAAGATTGTATAAGGGTAATATAATTCTTGCGGGGAGCAAATCACCCAATTCCTTATATAATATGGAACTTTCAAGCTTTACTACAGGAGAACTTTATAATCATAAGGATGCAGAAGGTTTTATAAAGCTCTTTGGGTTGCCGATGACAGTTAGAGCTTTAATGAAGCAGGGGAAAACTTTATGAAATTATGGGGAGGAAGATTTTCAGGTGAAATTGATGAGCATGCAAATGCATTTCACTCTTCAATTGGTTTTGACAAAAAATTATATAAGCATGATATTAAGGGAAGCATTGCATATGCGCAAATGCTCGGGAAACAGGGAATTATTTCTAATGAAGATGCTAAGGCAATTATAAAGAGCCTTGAGCAAATCTTGGAAGATATAGAAAAAGGAGTTCTCAAAATTGACGAAACAGCAGAGGATATCCATACCTTTGTTGAAGCAGAACTAATTTCACGAATTGGGGAGGCGGGAAAGCGTCTTCATACAGGGAGGAGCAGGAACGATCAGGTCGCACTTGATATGCGGATGTATGTCAAAGAAGAGATAGACAATCTTTGCTCGCAATTAGTCCAACTCCTAAGAGCCTTTCTTGATACTGCAAAAAGTCATACAAGTACCATAATGCCGGGCTTTACCCATTTACAGAAAGCGCAGCCTATCACTTTAGCCCATCATGTACTTGCGTACTTCCAGATGTTTAAACGTGATTATTTGAGATTGCAGGATTGCCGAAAAAGGACAGACGAGATGCCCTTGGGCTCAGGGGCCCTTGCATCGACTTCTTATCCCCTTGACAGAGAGTTTCTTAGGGAGAAGCTAGGCTTTGCGGTTATTACAGAGAACAGCCTTGATGCAGTGTCTGACAGGGATTTTTGCATAGAGTTCATTTCGTGCATGTCCATGATCATGATGCACTTAAGCCGCTTTTGCGAAGAGCTTATTATTTGGTCAACAGATGCATTCAATTTTATTTCGATTTCCGATGCATACGCTACAGGCTCCTCGATTATGCCTCAAAAGAAGAACCCTGATATGGCCGAGCTTATAAAGGGCAAAACAGGCAGGGTTTACGGAAGTCTTATCGGAATTTTATCAATGATGAAGAGTCTTCCTCTTGCGTATAACAAGGACATGCAGGAAGACAAGGAAGCCGTATTCGATTCGGCGGGGACGGTAAGGGCCTCTCTGCAAGTTTTCTGCGGAATGTTCGAATCTCTTCAATATAATATAGAGAATATGAAAAATAGTGCTCTTGGCGGTTATACCAATGCTACCGATGCTGCAGACTGGCTTGTAAAGAAGGGCCTTGCATTCAGGGAAGCCCATGAAGTATCGGGGAGGCTGGTATTGCTTGCCATAGAAAAGAAGGTACGCTTAGAAGAGTTAAGTCTTGAAGAGATAAAAAAGGTGTCTCAAATTTTTGATGACACCTTCTATGATGCAATTTCCATTGAAAGATGTGTTGAAGTTCGCAGCTTAGAAGGGGGCCCTTCAAAGGGAGCTCTGGAAAAGGCAATAAAGAATGCCGAGGTCTTTTTAAGCAAATTAAGTCAATAAAGAGCGGGATAAAGCCTTGCATTATTGATATTTGCAGTGTAAATTTATCTAATGTTGGAACTAAAAGAAGAAGAAGCTGAGCTTGTTGAAAAAATTGAACTCTACCTCATTTCCAATAGCAGGGAAGAGGCTCTTTTGGTTAAGGATCGCTTTGATTGCCTCAATAATCTGGGTCAGGCAGTTTCCCGCTATCCCTCAGTCAGGGAAAGCCAGAGTGTAAGGGGAGTTCAGAGAACCGAAAAGCAGTTGCTTGAAGCCCTCTGCTCCTTCGCAACTTCTTCTCATCTCCTTCATACACCTGCACGCGTTGTTGCAGGAAGGAGCTATCTTGTTGCCAAATTCCAGGCATTTTCCCTTTTAAATATACTTGCAGGAGAAAGACAGGAGTTTTACCTTCCATTAAGGAAGGCAATCCTTACAATAATCCACACCCTCATGACCGAAGAGGTTTATCTTTCAATTCTTATAGACCCGACTTATTCCGATGAGTTAAAGTCAAGCCTTGCAAACGATTTAATCCGCCTGTGGGACTCGGGGACAGATCATCGTGCAGTCGAGCATCTTCCCGCCCTCGATATGCTCTGGACAGCAAGGGACTCTTCTCCTCCTGCATTTGGAACCATGAAGGGAACAAGTGAGCTTCTGCGTATCACCATTGATATGGGAAAGGACTGGCAGGAATTTCTTGTTGCACATACAGCCCTTGATGAATCCCGCTGGGCTCTTGAGGAATTCCTCTTCGGCCTTTCCTATGAAGAACTGGTTTCTGTCCGTACAAGGCTTGATGAGCTTGGAATCGGCGCAGTAGGCCGCGATGAAATCACAGGTTTTCTTGACAGTAAGCCAAGTTACGGTATGATTAATAATAAAGATTATAGGGCAATATACAATTTTTACGTTGATAGGCGCGACATCGCCCGATTCAGGCAGAAAATTTCTGCCCCGGGCCCTTGGCGGCCGCTTGAAGAAATCTACCTAAAGTACCGTATTGCCCAGGAATAATCTTTTTTCGTAAACATAGGAATTACCCCGTTTCTCAACCCTTTCTGCAAGACCCATTTTTTCAAGCACATAGAGGGTTTTTCGTGCAAGTACCGTATTGACCCCGGCTTTCTTTCCAAGGTCCTTAACAGTAAAGCGCTCCCTTATCTTAAACGGAATAAATTGATAATAATCCCCTGTTTTTTTTAGGATAATCGACTTATGCCATGCCTCAAGATGCCGGTCTGCAATGCTCACCCCCCTTCTCCGCCAAGAGCCCTTGCCGTCATCAATACGTTTCTCTGTAACTTCGATTAGAGCGAGTTCAATCGAAAGGTTTTTTAATAGGGGTAATTCAGGTGCATATAGAAGGGCCTTAAACAGGTCCCAGATATTACCCTTACGCGGGCTTTTCCTCCTGTGAATAAGGGCGCCCTTTGTATCGTAAAGTTCTATGTGTTTTTGGATGATAATAGGATGAATTATCCTTAATTTGCCCTTTTTACAGAGATGCCGTGCCTTTTCCTTTAAAGGGCCAAAACTTCCTGTTTGAACCTCGATAAACTCGCCCTTCTCGGTACGTGCATCGCAAATATAGACACCGTTTGAGGCTTCGACCTCCCCTTCATCACCCGAATATCGAAATTTGAGGGAGCGGTGGAGACTGCTTTCCCTCTTTGTTCCTATAGAAGAGTTTTTATTCAACATACTCCAATAATTCTTCGGCACTTAACTGCTCAAGATAATGGAAGATTTCACTGCCGCCCTTATAGTCATTCGTTCTTATCTTTGCAACCCGAAAAACCACCATACGGTTCGTCGGTAGGGGGAGGGGCAGGGGATTGCCGTTAACATCCACAAGCTCATTCAGCCTTAGACGCCCCCGTATCTCCTGGGTATCACCTTCAGGGAATTCAATAAAGTAATCAGTCATGTACATGGCTAAACAATACATGCTAAAACCCCTTCAAAGCAATATCGGTATTTAACTTTACATTTGTATAGTACAAATACAGATTTTTTTTACTAATCATAATTTTTTCTTGGTTTTATCTTGACGAGTTAAAATTCTTAATGAATAATGGATAAAAGTGTTAAATTGTGGTAATTAATAGGAAATTGTGGCAATGACATTAAAAACCGGGTCTGCAGAGAGCACACTTGATGATAAGGGCCGAGTAAACATACCCACCCGTTTTAGGGATCAATACCAGGGAGATCTGGTTATAAGCTGGGGTATGGAGCAATGCGTCTGGATCATGAAGCCTGCTACCTGGGAGACCTTTGAACTAAAAATGCGAAATTCCACGGTTTTTAATCAAGAAGAATGGCGTTATTTTGAGTATAAGGTCCTTGGCCAGATTCAGAGTGCCGAATTGGACAAGGCAGGAAGAATTGCCATTCCCCCCACATTTAGAAGATATGCTTCTTTGAGCAAGGATTGCATGATTATTTGTGCAGAAGATCGTCTTTCTATTTGGGATGTCGATGTTTTTTATTCCTATCTTGCTGATAAGGATTCAATGGCTCAGTCAGCCATGAATAAGCTGGGCACTCATAATATTTTTAAAGCGGATTAGAGCGGGGAATAATGGAAGTGATACATACTCCGGTTTTACCGGAAGAGACTATTAAGTACCTTGCTCCGAAGAAAGCAAATGAGCTTATGATAGATGCCACTGTGGGAGAAGGCGGGCATAGCTTTGCATTTTTAAGCAGGTTTGATGATCTGAAAACAATTTGCATTGATGCCGATCCCAAGATATTAGAGATTGCGAAGAAACGTCTAAAGCCTTTTGGACGAAGGGTTCAGTTTTATTCCGGCTGGTCGCATGATTTTTTTGCAGAATACCCCGGAACCTATAAGCGCCCTGACATCATTTTAATGGATTTGGGAGTAAGCCTTTATCATTATGAAAAAAGCGGACGCGGTTTTAGCTTCCGTATCGATGAAAAGCCTGATATGAGGATCGACACAACCGTCGGGATTGGGGCCGCAGAGCTGATCCGTAGGCTTTCCGAGAAGGACCTTGCAGATCTCCTTTATAAATATGGCGGAGAGCGCTATTCAAGACGTATAGCAAGGGCAATTTGCGGTGAAAGTGCCGGCATAAACAGCTCTGTACTCCTTGCCGAAATTGTAGAAAGATCAGTGCCCCCTGCATATCGCCACGGACCCCAACATCCTGCAACGAAGACCTTTCAGGCTCTTAGAATCGCAGTAAACGGGGAACTTTCCAGGCTTGAAGACCTTCTTCACTCAGCCTTTAGAGTCTTGGAAATCGGGGGCAGGTTTGGAGTAATCAGTTTTCATTCCCTTGAAGATAAAATTGTAAAGAACTTCTTCAGAGAGAGGAACAGGGACTGTATATGCTCTCAACAAGTTCCGATATGTAAGTGTGGGGGACAAAGAGAGCTCACTATTCTCACGAAAAAAGGTGTTTCACCGGGGGAGGAAGAAATTCAAAAAAATCCGTCTTCCCGCAGCGCCAGATTCCGTGTGGCAGAAAAAATTTTGGATGAGGCAGGATCATGATTAGACGATACGCTATTTTATACTTTTTTATTCTCACTATTCCTCTTTTCCTGGGTATTACTGTTTGGCAGTCAGTCCGGTATAGGGAACTGGATCGAAATGTCAGACGCCTTGAGGCAATCCAGGAGAATTGGCTGGAAAGCAACAGGAATCTGGTGGCCGGGATTGCTGTTCTTTCATCATCGGCCAGAATTGAGCAGGTAGCAGTAAATGATCTCAGGCTGCCAAGAATACGTCCTGAAGACGTATTACAAATCCAAATTTCAAGTTTGGATTCAGGGGGTCAGAGAAACTGATGGGATTCCTGCCAAGGCTTATGAGTTTCAATGAACTGTCCGCAGCTCTCGGAGCTGACCTGTTTGCCGGGGAGGGGAAACAGGTGTCTTTGAGCAATACAGACGGCTTTTCTTCCGTCTGTATTGATTCAAGGACTGCCGGGGAGGACTGCCTTTTCGTTGCTCTTAAGGGCGAGTTCCAAGATGGTCACAGATTTATCGAGGAAGCATTCGCCGCAGGTGCAGGGGGTGCTATCATTGCTAAGACTGCTCTTAATGATGCAGTCCTTGACCTTGAAAAAATCGCTAATAAATTTAATAAGATTCTGATTCCGGTTGAAGATACTCTTAAAGCCTTACAAAAGGCCGCTGCAACATACCTAAGGAAGTTCCCGAATCTGCTCAGAATCGGAATCACCGGATCAGCCGGAAAGACAACAACGAAGGAGATTGCCGCCAAGATCATCTCCTTTGAAAAATCTATAATAATGAATAAGGGTAATCTTAATTCCGAGACAGGGCTTCCTCTCTCGGTTTTTGAAGTTAGATCACATCATTCGATTGGCATCTTTGAAGCAGCAATGAATAGGCCCGGAGAAATGACGGCCCTTGCAGAGATCCTCAATCCTCATGTCGCATTAATCACAAACATAGGTTCTGCCCATATCGGATATCTCGGCAGCAGAGAGAGAATAGCTGAGGAAAAAAAGCAAATTTTTTCATTTTTTTCAGGAAACAATACTGCGATGATTCCGATTGAAGATGACTTTAAGGATTTTCTTGCAAAAGATGTAAAAGGGAAAATTGTCTTCTACGGTCCTTCCACCCTTAGTCCACTTGGAGAGATTAGGGATCTTGGGCTTAAAGGAAGCGAAATTACCTGGGATAATAAGCCTGTCGTCTTTGGACTTCCCGGAAAATTTAATGTGCAAAATGCACTTTCTGCCGCAGCTCTTGCAATGGAGCTGTCAATGAGCTCTTCTTCAATTTGTAAGGGAATAGAATCTGTTAAGCCCCTATTCGGGCGAGGAGAAATTTTTAAAGGCCGCACTACTCTTATAAGGGACTGCTATAATTCAAGTCCTGAAAGTGCATATCAGGCGATAGACTTTTTCGAAGATGTTTCATGGCCGGGCCGCAAGATTTACATTATGGGTTCAATGCTTGAGCTTGGGGATTTGACGCCTAAGGCTCACTCGGATCTCGGCCTAAAGCTTGCTTCTGTAGGAAAAGACAAGGTTTTCCTTTACGGAAAAGAAACCGAAATTACTGCAGATATTCTTGCAAAGGCATCTGTGCCCTTCTTTCATACCCTTGAAAGGGAAGAGCTGAGCATTGCCTTGGATGAATTTGTAAAAGACGGAGACCTGGTCTTGCTTAAGGCATCAAGGGGCTGTGCTCTTGAATCGTTAACAGAAGTATTAGTCGGGAGGAATGCAAGTGTTTTATGAATTTGTTTATCCCCTTGTAAGATACTTTACTCCTTTTAATGTTTTCCAGTACTTGAGTTTCAGAGGTGCCTATGCAGCTCTTACAACATTACTTCTCTGTTATATATTCGGGCCAAAAGTCATAGAAGCCCTAAAAAGGCTGAAAGTAGGCCAAGTAGTACGCGAGGAATTACCCGGGCACTCTTCTAAGGGCGGCACTCCCACAATGGGCGGAATCTTCATCATTGTTTCCATAGCAATTGCAATGCTTCTTTGGACAGATTTCAGTAATATTTATATTTGGTTAATCCTCGGCGCTCTTATAGCATTCGGTTTTCTTGGGTTTCTGGACGATTATCTTAAAATCACAAAAAAATCTTCAGGAGGACTTTCGCCTTCAAAGAAGCTTATAGGGCAGTTTATTATCTCTCTTGCGATAATGCTCATATTGTATTTTACAGGGAGCAGTGATATAACAGATATTTATGTTCCCTTTTTTAAAGATCCTGTAATTAATCTGGGCTTTCTGTGGATACCATTCGGAGTTTTACTTATAATGGGCTCATCCAATGCAGTTAATTTTGGAGACGGTCTTGACGGTCTTTTAGCAGGTCTTTTAATTTTTGCCTTTATTACTTTGGCAATTCTGGCTTATCTTTCAGGCCATGCAGAGTTTTCTTCGTATTTGGGTATTCCCTTTATTTCAGGTGCAGGTGAAATTATGATATTCTGCCTTGCAATAACAGGGGCCTGTGTCGGCTTCCTCTGGTTTAATTCACATCCGGCAGAGGTCTTCATGGGAGATGTCGGCTCTCTTTCTCTTGGCGGAGTAATGGCGGTTATTGCTCTAATGATAAAGAAAGAGATTCTAATTTTCATAATCGGAGGCGTTTTCGTAATGGAAATTGTCTCTGTTATAATTCAAGTTATTTCTTTTAAGAAACGCGGGAAGAGGGTGTTCAGGAAAACACCCATTCATCATCATTTTGAAGAATTGGGCTGGGCTGAATCAAAAATTGTGACCCGCTTTTGGATCCTGGGAGGGCTGTTTGCGATCATCGCGTTGTCTACGCTGAAGATACAGTAAGAATTATGAGTACACAGTTTGAATTTGAACGCAGGAAAACAGATCATATACTCGTAGCAAATGTGCTGCTTCTTACAGGTCTTGGTCTTGTTACTCTTTACTCTGCATCCTATGGATTTGCACATAGATGGTTCGACGGTAACGGATATCATTTTATTTCAAGACAGATAGTATTTGCAGTTGTCGGTATAATCTTATTTTATTTAGCCTCAATAATAGACCTTAACCTTTTAAGGAAGTTTATTAAGCCAATGGTACTTGGTGCAATAATACTCTGCATCTTAACCTTTGTGCCCGGCATAGGAGTGAGTAAGAATGGCGCAGCACGTTGGGTTGGTTTTGGTAGTTTCACATATCAGCCTTCAGAAATAGTTAAGCTGATACTCCCCCTTTATATGGCCCATTACTTCGAAAAAAAGGATGGAAAGCTCGACAGTATACTTAAAGGTGTACTGCCGCCTGCACTAATTGTCGGAGTTTTCTTTGTATTAATCTTTTTACAGAATAATATTTCTACAGGCATGTTCATTGCCTTTAATGCACTTTTCATGTTTTATCTTGCAGGAATAAAATTACGTTACTTCTTGGGTGCTGTGGGAGTTTTTCTTCCAACAGCGGCACTCTTAGTTTTACAGAAGGAGCATAGGGTAAGGCGATTTATTAACTTTATTCGCCCGACCCTTGAGCCTTGGGGAGCAGGATTCCAGGCAAATGCATCAGAGCTGACAATAAGCTCAGGAGGCTTTTGGGGTAAGGGCATCGGCCTTGGTACAAGAAAGATTGGCAGTGTGCCTGAAGTACATTCGGATTTCATTTTCGCAGCCTATGCAGAAGAAGCCGGATTTATTGGGATCATATTATTCTTTGTACTTTTTGCAGTTTTTGCAGGCAGAGGTTATATGATATCAATGAAAAATGAAAAACCCTTTAACCGCATGTTTGGCTGTGGTCTTGTGACCATGATCATATCTCAAGTATTTTTAAATATTGCAGTTGTTGCAGGAGCATTACCTGTAACAGGTGTTCCTCTGCCGTTCTTTTCTGCAGGGGGCTCATCCTTATTAACAACCCTTATAATGGCAGGACTCATTGTAAACATATCAAGGCAATCAAATGATAAGCCTGCACCGGGGGAGGTTTTAAATGGCTGATAATTTATATTTAACCGAAGAAGCTGCTCCCGATACTCCTGAAGCAGCAGAAAAATTAATTAAGATAATTATCATTGTTGCAATAATATGTCTAAGCAGTGCGCTAATATGGCTTTTCGGAGTAAGCCCTTTTAGGCCATTTAATAGAATTGACATTGTCAGCTACGATGTGGTTGCAAGAGAGAAGGTTCTGGAAGTTGCAGGAATTACAAGGAACTCATCATACTTTTCTACAGATTCAAGGACCGTTGAAAGATCGCTAATGAATATAAGCTCAATTGAATCTGCAAGGGTATCCAAACGCTTCCCTGACAGGCTCCACATTGTAATTGAAAACCGAAGACCTGTGGCCTCGGCTCTTGCAACGCTTAACGGCCTTACCGTACCTGTTCTCTTTGACAGCAGGGGCGTAATTTTCCAGATAGGCAGGGACGAAATATCTCCTTCAAGTGCACTGCCAATTATTTCAGGGCTTGTAATCGAAGAGCCCTTTCCCGGAATGAGGCTACCCCCCCTATTCATCCCATTTTTCGAGGAGCTTGAAAAAATAGAAATGTCTTCTCCAATGCTCTTGCAGGCTGTGTCGGAAATTAGGATTGACCTTAGGCCCTTCAATAATTATGATTTGATACTCTATCCTGTTCACAGAAGAATAAAGGTTCGTTTGTCAGAGTTGAATGAAGATCTGCTCCGCTATGCTCTTTTGATGGTAGACGTTTTATCATCAAGAGAGAATGAGATTGACACCATCGATTTTCGTTCCGGAATAGCTTCATATATCCCGAAGGAGGCATCCCTTTGAGCAATGAAGTATTGGTAGTCGGCCTTGATATTGGGACGACAAAGGTCTGCGCCGTAATTGGCGAAGTAAATGAAAAAGGCTCTCTTGAAATTACCGGAGTAGGAACCTGCCCCTCCACCGGCATGAAAAAGGGCCAGGTGGTGAACATTGAAGCCACTCTGCGCTCCGTTTCCCAGGCAATAGAAGCCGCCGAGATGATGAGCGGCAGGGAGATTCATGAAGTTTGGGCAGGCATTGGAGGGAGCCAAATTGACGGGATAAATTCCCGCGGTGTGGTTGCCGTTAAAGGGAAGGGTCATGAAACAAAAGAAATTGGCTCTGACGAAATTAAGCGCGTGCTCGAAGCTGCACAGGCTGTTTTAATACCAATGGATCGCAAGCTCCTTGAAGTGATTCCGCAACACTATATAGTTGATGATCAAAAAGGCATTCAAGACCCTCTGAACATGATTGGAGTAAGACTTGAAGCAGAGGTACATATAATTACCTGCTCGACAACAGGCGCACAGAATTTGATCAAGTGCGTTAACCGTGCAGGTTTCCGGGTTAAAGACCTTATTCTCCAAACCCTGGCAGCAGGGCGAGCCGTTCTAACCCCTGAAGAGAAAGAGCTTGGCGTTGCAATAGTTGATCTTGGAGGCGGAACCACAAACCTTTTGGTTTATTCAGGGGGAGCACCGTATTCCATAAATACAATACCTGCAGGAGGAACGCAGGTAACAAGTGATATTTCAATTATCAAAAATATTTCTTTTGAAATATCAGAAAAAATAAAGCTGGAGAAGGGCTGCTGCTGGGAGCCCTTCCTCGATGATGATGATGAGATAATTGTCCCCGGGGTAGGCGGAAGGGCCCCGAAGGCAATTCCCAGGTCCCAGATTCTGGCAATTATTCGCCCGAGGATGGAAGAAACCTTCAAGCTTGTAAAGGAAAGGCTGGATAAGCTTTCCCTTTCAAGGTCTCTTGGGGGCGGCATCGTGCTTACAGGGGGAGGCGCCCAATTGCTTGGCGCTGCAGAGCTTGCAGCCCATGTCTTCAATCTTCCTGTGAGGGTCGGGAGTCCCTTACCTGTTGGCGGTCTTGTAGAAGACTATCGCAGCCCCGCCTATGCGACGGCTGTCGGCCTTGCGCTTGAAGGCTTCGATCGCGAGCAGAAAACAGGCGGCTTTAGCGGAGTAGACTCGCGCGAAAAGAGCGGGCCAAGGGTTTGGGATAAACTTAAGGATTGGTTTGAAAAAGAATTTTTTTAAGAATTCTATTTAATATTTTGATGATTCGGGAGGGAATCATGAACTTTGAAGTGCTTACTGAGGCAGCAAGAACAGAAGATCCGGTAACCATAGTGGTAATCGGGGCCGGTGGAGGGGGATCAAACGCAGTTGACGGAATGATCGAATGTGGCATTAGAGGTGTAAAATTCATTTCGGTTAACACTGACAGCCAGGCCCTTAGAAACAATAAGGCAGCAATTAAGCTCCAAATAGGTCAACAGCTCACCGGCGGGAGAGGTGCCGGAGGGATCCCTGAGATCGGCGAGCAGGCTGCATTGGAAGACAGAGCTAAAATTTCCGAAAGCCTAAAGGGTGCTGATATGGTCTTTGTAACAGCAGGAATGGGAGGCGGAACAGGTACAGGCTCTGCACCCATAATCGCAGAAATTGCAAAAGAGCTCGGCGCACTTACAGTTGGTGTCGTCACCAAACCCTTTGACTTTGAAAAAAGCTTCCGCATGGATGTTGCAGAAAAAGGGATTGCAAGGATGAAAGAAGCCGTAGATACCCTTATTGTAATTCCAAACCAGAGACTCTTAAACAATGTCGACCGTAAAACCAGCATTCCCGAAGCCTTCCGCCGTGCAGACGACATACTTCGTCAAGGCGTGCAGGGTATTTCCGACAGCATCATTGAAACAGGTCTGATTAATATTGACTTTGCTGATGCCATGACTGTTATGAAAGATCAGGGTGATGCATTAATGGCAATCGGTTATGGAGAAGGTGATAATAGGGTAGAAGATGCAGTATCAGGTGTTCTTGATAATCCCCTGCTTGAAGAAACTTCAATTAAGGGAGCAACCAGAGCTCTTATTTATGTCGCAGGCGGAGAGGACCTTCCCCTTGTCGAGTATGATGATATAGTAAAACGCATAACGGCAGACATGGATAGGGATGCAATAATAATTCCGGGTATGTATCTTGATTCAACCTTACAGGATAAAATCAGGGTCACCGTTATTGCAACAGGATTCACAACCGAAACTGAAAGCCAAAAACTTGAGCTTGTCAAAACAGGTAAGGGCGAAGTTGTTTCAAGTAAAGAATTCGATGCATTTTTAGGCAGCGAAGACTTTAACGATTTCATCCGCCCAAGAGAAAAGAAGGAAGACTATAGGTATAATAGCGAAGATTTGGATGTTCCCACTGTTATTAGGGATCGCAGCTTTATCAGCTTCCCGAGTGAAAACTTTGGAAGGGTACAGTCCAATTAGTTAATAGGTGTGAAGAATATCTCTTTGCTTGCCAAATATCGTTCTCATCTGATTGCACTTGAGCGCAGGGCAAATCTTACGGCGGAGACCTATAGCTTTGAAGTCAGACGTTACCTTGAATGGCTTGAAGGTGAAGGGCTTTCCCTTGATTCAGGCAGCGCCTCATCTGTTCAATTGTCTGACATATCTCGTTACCTTTCCCGCAGGCGCAGCATAGACGGCATTGATTCACGCTCAATTGCAAAGGCAGTCTCTGCCCTGCGATCTTTCTATCGCTTCCTCGATGAAGAAGGTTACAGCAATTCGGGCAGCTTCGCTTCATTGCTTGAAGTGCCCCGAAAGGTAATCAGATTTCCCATAGTTCACGGTAAGGAAGAGATAGATCATCTATTATCTCTTATTGATACAAAAACACCCTTCGGAATCAGGGACAGGGCTATTTACGAATTAATTTATTCTGCCGGCTTAAGAATATCTGAGCTTGTTTCTTTAAATGTCGAAGACCTTATTTTTTCAAAAAATATTGCAAGGGTAAGGGGGAAAGGAAATAAGGAGAGGCTTGTTATTTTTGGGCCTGAAGCAGAGTATTGGCTTAAGCGTTACTTAAACGAAGTAAGGCAGGAATTGCTTGGGAAAAGGATAGGCAAGGCCCTGTTCTTAAACAAGTCTTCAAAGAGGCTCTCTCGTAAGGGAATATGGAAGAACTATGAAAAGCTCGCAAGCGGTGCAGGAATGAGTACCAAACTCCATACCCTAAGGCATAGCTTTGCAACTGAATTACTCGCGGGCGGAGCAGACCTGCGCTCGGTGCAGGAACTCCTTGGGCATGCAGAAATTACCACAACTCAAATCTATACCCATGTAAGTTCAAAGCAGCTCAGGGAAAGTCATAAGAAGTATCTCCCCAATCTCAAAACATGGAGTGCCGAAAATGGTTGATTCAATTATTATCGATTTAGCCATAAGCAGGATTCCGGGTCTAAGGGGAAACGAGAAGATAGAACTGCTCGAGAAGTTTGATTATAATGAAGGCCTTTCTGCACTTACTAAGAAGAAAATTGAGCAATTGCTTGGGAAAAGCTTAAAGCCCAAGCTTAATATTGATGAAGTAAAGGCAGGTGCGGAGAAAGACGAAGAAGCTGCGCGCAAACTTGGGATTAGTATTGTTTCATTTAGGGAAGAAAGATATCCGCCCCTATTAAGGGAGATTTATGATCCTCCAATACTTCTCTTTTTTAGGGGAATCCTGCCTGACCCGCAAAGGCCCTTAGCAGCCATTGTTGGAACCAGGAAGCCCTCTTCCCTTGCGGCAGGCAGAGCTTTTAAAATTGGCAAGGAGCTCGGGGAGGCAGGGGTGCCTGTGGTATCGGGTCTTGCCCTTGGGATTGACTCAATGGCTCATAGGGGGAATATTGAAGGAAGAGCACCTACGGTCGCCGTCCTTGGCTCAGGACCTGACCTGGTATACCCCTCTTCAAACAGGCCCCTTGCAAGGCAAATCTTGCTTAATGGGGGTCTCTTAATTTCCGAATATCCTCCGGGGACCGTGCCTTATAAAAGCAATTTCCCTGCAAGGAATAGAATCATTTCGGCACTTGCAAGGGGAGTCTTAATTATCGAAGCGCCCGTTAAGTCAGGTGCCTTAATCACAGCAGCCTTTGCCCTTGAGCAGGGCCGTGACCTATGGGTGGACGGTCTTTTAATGTCTGCTCAGGGAAGTGCCGGGACAGGGGCCCTTGCAGAAGAAGGTGCAAGGCCAATATTCACGGCAGAGGAGATTTTAAGGGAATGGAACCTTGAAGGCCCGTCCTTACAAACCGGGGAGCAAACTGAAGGTCAAAGCCTCTCTGCAAAAATGGCAGAGTATCTTGATATAAAGGTATAAGGAAAAAGAAGTATGGCAAAAAGTGCCGTGGCAAAAAAAGAAAACAAAAAAATTCTCGTCATTGTGGAATCTCCTGCCAAGGCGAAAACCATAGAGAAGTATCTTGGCAGCTCTTATACAGTAAAAGCTTCAATGGGGCATCTTATCGATCTTCCTAAGTCAAGGCTTGCAATTGATGTCCTTGGAGATTTTGAACCTGAGTATATTACCGTTAGGGGCAGGGCCAAGCTTTTAAAAGAGCTTCAGGGTGATGCAAAGAAAGCCGGTTCTGTGCTCCTTGCAAGTGATAATGACCGTGAGGGGGAAGCCATCGCCTGGCATTTGAAAAATGCAATCAGTGCAAAAACTGCAAAGGTGCCAATTCAAAGAATAGCATTTAACGAAATCACCCCCATTGCAATTAACGATGCAATTTCAAGGCCCACAGAAATTGATGAAGCAAAGGTTAATGCTCAAAAAGCGAGGAGGGTGCTTGATCGCCTTGTAGGTTATAATCTCTCGCCTCTATTATGGAAAAAGGTAAAGAATGGTCTCTCTGCAGGCAGGGTACAATCGGTTGCCCTAAGGCTTATTTGCGAAAGAGAAAAGGAAGTTGAATCCTTTATCCCCGAAGAGTATTGGAGCCTTGAAGCACATTTCAAAGTTGGTAAATCTTCCTATACTGCACAACTTGTCCTATGGAAAGACTCAAAGCCCGAGCTGAAAAATGAAGATGAAGTCAAGGCAATAATCGAGGCTGTAAAAAACGGTGAATGTATTGTTTCAGATATTAGAGAAACAGAAAGAACCATAAGGCCGAGGCCGCCATTTACAACTTCTCAGCTCCAGCAAACAGCGGCAAACCGCTTAGGTTTTAGCTCAAAGAAAACCATGCAAATTGCCCAGCAGCTCTATGAGGGAGTGAATCTTGATAATTCCAGAGTGGGTCTAATAAGTTATATGCGTACAGACTCTGTAAGGATTTCGCAGACGGCACTTGAAGAGCTGCGTAAATGGATCGGAGAAAAGTATCCGAAAGATCTACCCGAGAAGGCCAATGTATATACTCAAGGGAGTAAAGCTCAAGATGCACATGAGGCCATAAGGCCGACCTATGTTAATTATACCCCCGAGAGCATAAAGGAATACCTAAGCAAGGATCAATTAAAACTCTATACAATAATCTGGGAGCGTTTCGTTTCATGTCAAATGAATAATGCAAGAACAAGAACCGTAAGTGCTGACATTCAAGTTTTGACAAGTGAAGGCTCTGCAATATTCCGTGTATCCGGAACCAAGGTTATTGAAAAAGGTTTTTATCAGGTGATGAAACTCCTTGCATCAAAGGACGAGAAGGGAAGTCCATACCCTTCATTAAAAAAAGGTGATGTTGTAAAAATCGATGAGTTCCGTCCCGAGCAGCATTTTACCCTTGGCCCTGCGCGTTATACCGATGCATCAATCGTAAAAACCCTGGAAGAAAAGGGAATCGGGAGGCCATCAACCTATGTCCCGATAATTTCGGTTCTTCTTGATCGTTATTATGTTACAAGATCAAATAAACAGCTTATTCCCACTCTTTTAGGCAAAATGATAAACGATCTCCTGGTAGAAAATTTTTCACAAGTGGTGGATGCAAACTTTACAGCTTCCATGGAAACAATGCTTGATGAAGTCGAAGAAAGTCATAGATCATGGCCTCAGATGATAAGGGAATTTTGGGATCCCTTCAAGGACAGGGTGGAAGAGGTAAGCAAGACCCTAGAATCCTATAAGGGCATCTTGGATGAAGTGACCGATTATGTTTGCGAAAAATGCGGCAAGAACCTTGTAAAAAAACTTGGCCGCTTCGGCTTCTTCCTCGCCTGCTCAGGGTTTCCCGATTGCAGAAATACAAAATCCATTCCCCTTGCAAATTGTCCAAAATGCGAAGGGCAAATTGTTTCAAGGAAAACAAAGGGCAGAGGCAAGGAATTCTATGGCTGTACAAATTATCCTGACTGTGATTTTATTTGCCATTTTAAACCTGTTGACGAGAACTGTATTAAGTGCGGACAGTTCCTTGTTGAAAAATATGATAAGAGGAACGGAAGCCATAGGGCCTGTGTAAACCCCTCTTGCGGTTATATTAAGGAAGAAGCTGATGGTCAATAGAATGGAAGAGTACCTCGCCTACCTTTCCTCAGTGCGCGGATTATCCGAGCGTACTTCCTCAGCTTATGGACGTGATCTTGCACATTTTTCTGCCTACTGTGCAAACTATGGCATTATTCCTGAAAATGCAACTCAGTCCCAGGTAAGGGGATTTATTGCAGATTTAAGTGCCGAAGGTGCCGCCTCTGTCAGCGTAAACAGGGCCCTCTCTTCGATCCGCGGCTTTTACCGCTGGCTTGTACGCTTCGGCTTCAGTGAAAACGATCCGACAGTACCCCTTAAGAACCTTAAAACCCCCAAGATTTTGCCGACCTTCCTCTGGGAGGGGGAAATGGCGCATTTTTCTGAGCTGCCGGAAAAGGCAGGTATACTATGGCCGGAGCGGGATAAGGCCCTGATACTTTCGATTTACTCAGGGGGCTTAAGAGTCTCGGAGGCCTCATCCTTAAATGTAAGCAATATAGAAAAAGATTTTTCGGGAGCAAGGATAATAGGGAAGGGTAATAAAGAAAGATTCATTTTCTTTTCAGATGAAGCTAAGGAGGCCCTTATCAATTATCTACCTGCAAGGTTAAAACAAATTAAGGCAGAGCGTCCCACAGATCGTCTTTTTATTAGCCGTAAGGGTGCCCCCCTTTCTGTGCCGGGTCTTCGTTGGATCATTTCAAGATACTCGGAGAGATCAGGGCTCGGTAAACACATAAACCCGCATTCACTAAGGCATAGCTTTGCAACACATCTTGTTAATTCAGGTTGTGATGTAAGAGTGGTTCAGGAACTGCTCGGTCATTCAAGCATAAGCACCACCCAGCGTTATACCCATGTGAACATAGAACATTTAAGAAAGGTTTATGAAAAGGCCCATCCCCACGGAGGGAAAAGGAAGTAAAAATGGGAGATAAACAGAAGATACATGCAACTACTATTATCGCAGTGCGCAGAAACGGAAAGGTTGCAATGGCGGCAGACGGCCAGGTAACATTTGGTTCCACTGTAATGAAAAATAATGCACGCAAGCTAAGGCGCCTTTTAGACGGAAAGGTCCTCTGCGGGTTTGCAGGTGCAACTGCTGACGTTTTTTCCCTCTTCGATAGATTTGAAGCAAAGCTGAAAGAATATTCAGGAGATCTTACCCGTGCAGCAGTTGAGCTTGCAAGGGAGTGGCGCACCGACAGGGCCCTTCGCCGTCTTGAAGCGATGCTCCTTGTTGCAGACCTGAACAAGACCCTGCTAGTCTCAGGCACAGGAGATGTCATAGAACCGGCTGAGGATGCCCAAGCCATCGGCTCAGGGGGCAGTTTTGCCTATGCTGCAGCGCTGGCCTATCTTGACGGATCAAATTTATCTGCCGCTGAAATTGCAGAGAAAAGTTTGAGGATCGCAGGCAATATTTGTATTTATACAAACGAGCAAATATGTATAGAGGAGCTTAACAATGACCGCGAATAATATGGATAAGCTTAGCCCCAGAGAAATTGTTGCCGAATTGGATAAATACATTGTAGGCCAAAAGAAGGCAAAAAGAGCAGTTGCAGTAGCCCTTAGAAACCGTATTCGCCGTCTTAAAATAAGCGCAGAAATGAGGGAAGACATTACCCCAAAGAATATTTTAATGATAGGTCCGACAGGTGTCGGTAAAACCGAAATTGCAAGAAGGCTTGCAAAGCTTGCAGGCTCCCCATTCATCAAGGTTGAGGCGACCAAGTATACCGAGGTCGGCTATGTGGGAAGAGATGTCGAATCCATGGTTCGTGACCTTATGTCCGCAGGTGTGCAGATGGTAAAGCAGGAAATGCAGGAATCTGTTACTGCCGATGCCGAAAAACGTGCAGAAGAAGCTCTTCTTGACCTTCTCCTGCCCGGAACCGGGAAAAAACCGCAGAGAAATCCGGGGCCTGCAACAATGGTAAGGCCAATGGGAACCTTCTCTATTCCAACAAACGGAAACCACTCTCATCTTATGGGCACTGCAATTCAGATAGGAATTCCGGCAAGTGCCTCAAAGCAGAAAGACGACTTAATCGAAGAGAATAATATCGATGCGGCTAATGATGATGGTACTAATCAACATGATCAAATCGATGGCGAAGCAATAGGACCCGAAGAAAAGCCTGCAATTAATCAAACAAGGGAAAAGTTTAGAACCATGCTTAGGGAGGGAAAACTCGAGGACAAAACCGTAGAAATTACGGTAAGTCAGAGCCCCCAGATCCCTGCCTTCGAGATGATGGGCGCAAACATGGAAGACTTTGAAGCAAGTCTTTCAGGAATAGCGGGACTCTTCGGGGGAAGCAGAAAGAAAAAGCTCGTAACAGTAAAACGGGCAAGGGAAATTCTCTTAAATGAGGAATCCGAGAAGCTCATTGACCGGGACCGTGTAAATGATGAGGCCCGCCAAAGAGTTGAAGAAACCGGAATCATTTTTATCGATGAAATGGATAAAATCGCAGTAAAAAGTGACAGGGGAGGAGGGCCCGATGTTTCAAGGGAAGGAGTTCAGCGCGATATTCTGCCAATAGTGGAAGGCGCAACTGTCAATACGAAATGGGGCCCTGTGAATACAAGTCATATTCTCTTCATAGCAGCAGGCGCCTTCAACCTTGCAAAGCCATCGGATTTAATCCCTGAGCTGCAGGGGCGCTTCCCCCTCCGTGTTGAGCTTGACTCTCTGGGCAAGGATGACTTCCTCCGTATCCTCACTGAGCCAAAGAACGCCCTTACAAAGCAGTATATCGAACTTTTAGCCACTGAAGACGTTGCTATCGAGTTTACCCCCGAGGCCATAGATCGCCTGGCAGACCTTGCGGCAGACGTTAATTCAAAGCTCGAAAATATCGGTGCACGCCGCCTCCATACCATCATGGAAGCCCTGCTTGAAGAGCTTTCCTTTGAGGCCCCCGATATCAGCCCTGCAAAGGTGCCGATCACAGTTGATTATGTCAACGAGAAACTTAAAACCCTGGTAACAGATCAGGACCTTGGAAGGTATATTCTTTGATTATTAAGATTTATTTTTATTTGCCGATTATTGATATAGGAGAAACTTATGATGGTAAACAATAGTTTCAGTAAAAGCATAGATTTACTCCATAGGGCTATGAGCACCTCTTCCTTAAGGGGAGCTGTAATCGGTAATAATCTTGCGAATGCGGATGTACCCAATTTTAAGCGCACAGACGTTAACTTTGAAAGTGAACTCGGGCGTGCCCTGAAAACAGAGAAGCAAAGACCTGCTCTGGAGCTGAATCGAACCCACCAAAGACATTTCCCGAACTGGGAGCCCCTGGATTATAGGGAAGTAATGCCGAGGCGGGTTCTGGACTATGTTAGTCAGTCAAATAATAACGGAAACAATGTTGACCCTGAAGAAGAGTTCAGCCTGCTCCTAAGGAATCAGCTCCGTTACTCATTACTTGCCCAAATGGCAACTTTTGAGTTCAGTCAAGTAAATATGGTCTTGAGAGGATAGTATAGATGGGACTTTTTACGGCAATTAATATAGCAGCATCAGGAATGTCGGCGCAGAGAACAAGGGTAGATGTCATATCGGATAATATGGCAAATGCATCTACCACCCGCACCACTGAAGGAGGCCCCTTTAGAAGGAGCAGGGTAGTAATGCGTCCGAGGGTAGACGGCCCGTATTGGCGCTCTCCCTTTTTACCGCAGGCAATGGATAATGGCCTTGGAAGAGGGGTTCGCATAGTCGAGATACAGAAGGATCATCAGACCGAAAATAGGCTTGTTTACGATCCCTCACACCCCGATGCAATCTTGAGCGGTCCAAGGGCAGGTTATGTGGAAATGCCGAATGTGGATATAGTCAGCGAAATGCTTGACATGATAGCCGCATCGCGTGCATACGAGGCAAATGCAGCAGTAATAGACGGCGCCAAAACAATGTTCCAAAGAGCATTGGAGATAGGCAGCAGATAATTAACTAATTTTAGGGAGGGCTTATGTCAGTTTTTCGTCCGGAATTGAATATTTTTGGGAAAATCCCGAATTTGGATATGTCCGTAACACACAGAAATCATATTAACACAAATCCTGCGACTTTTCCTGTCAGGGGAAGTCAGATCAATCATATTGGCGGAATCATAGGATCAGAGGCGGCAGTACGCTCGGGCGGTTTTGGAGAAGCCATGCTCCAAGCCCTTGACGGTGTAAGCGCCCATCAGCAATTTGCGACCAGCCTGCACGAGATGGCAATAATCGATCCCGATTCAGTTGATGCCCATGACATTACAATTGCCCAGGCAGAGGCAAGTCTTTCTTTGAATATAGCCCGCAATGTTCTGAACCGACTGGTTCAGAGTTGGAGGGATTTAATTAATACACGATAAACTGTAAAAAGGCGCAGCCTTTTAGCACGGGAGGGGAAATATGGAAGCTTTAAAAAAACTTATATCTCAAATAGGTGGGCTCTGGGGAAAATGGTCAATGGTCCAGCGCATGATCCTTGCAGGGATAGTTATTGGTATTTTGGTCGGAATTGGGGCACTCGTTTCGGTTTCGTCATCACCTAATCTTGTACCATTAATTAACGCCCCGATAAGGGACGAAATGGCAAGGGACAGGATCATGATGAGACTCGATCAGGAAGGCGTTACTGCAACGGTTAATGCCGCAGGTGTTATCATGGTTCAGGACAGGATGACTGCCCAAAGGATGATAGGTATTCTCGCAAGGGAAGACCTGATTCCCCAAGGGACAGACCCCTGGGCAATCTTTGACCGTGATCGCTGGACCATCACCGACTTTGAAAGAAACGTAAACCTCCGCAGGGCTATCACTCAAATGGTCACTGACCATATAAGGGCCCTTGACGATGTAGACAATGCAAATGTTACCATCGTGGTGCCCGCAGATCGCCTCTTTGCATCAGAGCAGAACCCTGTTACGGCAAGCGTTATCATCACCCCAAAACCCGGCAGCGACATTTTAGAGAATCGCAGAAAAATCGAAGGTATTCAAAAGCTCTTACAGTATGCCATCGAGGGATTAAGGGATGAGCATATAGTGATAACCGATCATAGGGGAAATATCTTAAACGATTTTGCAGGCCTTGCCGAATGGGACAGGCTTACACGCATCGAAAGGGAAACCCAGATGATCCGCCGCCTTGAGGCTCAGTATAGGGCTCAGATTCTTCAGACCTTACAGAATACCTTTTCAGAAGACCGCGTAAGGGACCTTGATATAAGAATTACAATGGACATGTCACAGAGAACCGTGGCAACCGAAGAGTTCTTCCCTATTACCTTCAGGGCAAGGACTCCGGGGCTTCCCTATGACGATTCAGAGTTCCTTGAGTCTGTTCCCCGCTCAACTGCAAGATCAAGCACCCACTGGGAGGGCACAGGTTTCAACCCCGAAGGCCCCGCAGGTGTAGAAGGCCATGTACCGCCCGCTTATAGGGACATGTCAAACCTCTTTGGCCGCGTTACCCAAGACACTGAAACCGTCAACCATGAAATCAACTCCCGTGTAACTCACGAGGAAAGAAGTCCTGAGATTAACCGTGTTACTGTTTCTGTCAACATTGACGGCACATGGAGGTTAATGTTTGACGAGAGAAGAAACACAGTTATAGCCGAAGACGGCTCAAGGGCAAGGGTATATACGCCAATCCCGACAGAAGATTTAAGGGCCACCCAGGTTTTAATTCAGAATGCCATAGGGTATAATATGGCAAGGGGTGATGCCGTAACGGTACACAATATTCAGTTTGACAGAACAAGGCAATTTGCCGATGAAGATGCCGCCTATTTCAGAAGGAAGCAGATGGAAACTGCAGTCCTTATCTTCCTTGGCGGCTTGGCACTACTCCTTATTGCATTTATAGTATTCAGAACGATTTCAAGAGAGCTTGAAAGGCGCAGACGCCTTGAGGCCGAAGAAAGAGCCCGCAGGGAAGAAGCCTTAAGACAGCAGGCCCTACTGCAGGCCGAAGAAGACGGAATGGATGTGTCCATCTCTGTCGAAGAAAGGACTCGTCTGGAACTGCAGGAAGCTGTGGCAAACATGACAAGGGAGCATCCGGAAGACGCCGCCCAGCTCATCCGCACTTGGCTATTGGAGGAATAGAAAATGGCAAAGGCAGCAGCAGGTGCCGCCGGGAGCGGCACAGCAAAGAAGAAAGGCCCCAAGGAATATACCGGCAGACAGAAAGCCGCAATTTTCCTTGTAACCATAGGCTCAGAAATTGCATCAGAAATTTTCAAGTACCTAAGGGAAGATGAGATTGAAACCCTGACCTTCGAGATTGCCCGTCTTGAAACAGTAGACCCCGAGCAGAAGGACGCCATCTTGCAGGAGTTCCAGGAACTGATGATGGCAAACCAGTTCATCTCCCAGGGCGGTATTGATTTTGCAAGAGAGCTTTTGGAGAAGTCACTTGGAAGCCAGAAAGCCATAGATATTATTAATCGCCTGACTTCGAGCTTACAGGTAAGGCCATTTGACTTCATTCGAAGGACGGACCCTGCCCATCTTTTAAACTTTATACAACAGGAACATCCTCAGACCATTGCACTTATCCTTGCCTACCTTGAGCCTAATAAGGCATCGGTAATATTGCAGGGACTTCCTAACGAGGTTCAAAGTGATGTCGCCCGCCGTATAGCTACAATGGATAGAACAAGTCCTGAAGTTCTGCGTGAAGTTGAGCGCGTCTTGGAGAAGAAGCTTTCCACCCTTTCAAGCGAAGATTATTCAGCGGCAGGCGGTGTTGAAGCCATTGTTGAAATTCTTAACCTTGTTGACCGTGCATCGGAGAAGCAGATTATCGAGGCACTTGAAGATGAAGACCCTGAGCTTGCAGAAGAAATCAAGAAGCGCATGTTCGTATTTGAAGACATTGTCATGCTTGATGACCGCTCAATCCAGAAGGTTATGCGCGAAGTTGATTCTCAGGAGCTTGCAAAGGCCCTAAAGAGTGTTGATACAGAAGTACAGGACAAGATATTCCGTAATATGTCAAAGCGTGCAGCAAGCATGCTCAAGGAAGATATGGAATATATGGGTCCTGTAAGATTGAAGGATGTTGAAGAAGCCCAGCAAAAAATAGTTTCCATTATACGTCATCTTGAAGATACGGGTGAGATTGTTATTGCAAGGGCAGGTGAAGACGAACTGGTAGTTTAGTAGTGAGGTTAATTTATGAATAAACCGGTATTAAGGTACGGTGAAGTAACCCTGGAAGAAGGTAAGGTACTTCTCGCCGCTCCAACCTCTTATCCCGAACTCGCTCATCTCTTGGATGTGGATGATGAGCAAGAAGAACAAGAGGATGACGATGTTTATCATGGCCCCACTGCAGAGGATCTCCGCCGCGAAGCAGAAGAGTTTAGGGCGCAGTGGGAGATTGAAAAGGAAGCAATGCTCTCTTCTGCAAAGCTCGAGGCTGAGCAAATCATTAAAGATGCAGAAGAAGCCGCCGGAATAGAAGTTAAGCGACTTACAGAAGAAGGTGAGGCCTTTAAGCAGAATGCACAACTGGAAGCCGAGAAGATTATCGCGGATGCAAACGTAAATGCTTTGCAAATTGAAGAGGAAGTAAGGGCCACCCTTGATGCCGAAAGAAAAAGCTCAAATGAGGAAGGCAGGAATACCGGCCTTGAAACAGGTTTTGAGGAGGGCAAGGCTGAAGTCGAGCGTCTGGTACAAAGAACCCATACCGTTTTAGAGAGAGCTCAAGACAAGAGGGTGGATATACTCGAAGATACTGAAAGGGAAATTGTAAATCTTGTTCTGCTCATTTCAAGAAAGGTTGTAAAGGCAATTACGGAGGCACAGAAGAATGTTGTTGTCCAAAATGTTGTCCAGGCCCTAAGGAAGGTGAAGGGCAGGGGTAATATCATAATCCGTGTAAATCTTGCTGACCTTAAACTTACAACTGCTCATACAAACGATTTTATTAATATGCTTGAAGGTAATAAGAATATCCAAGTACAGGAAGATTCATCTGTGGATGAGGGCGGTTGTATCATCGAAACCGACTTTGGAGAAATTGATGCACGCATTGCAAGTCAGCTTGCAGAACTTGAAGCAAAGATCCTCGAGGTATCACCTATTAAATCTACTCAGAAACCTGCACCGAAACAGGTAGACAGATCTCTTGATAGACCTGCACTTAACGGAAAAGCAAGCAATGGCTAGCATCTTTGAAAAATACCTTGAAACAATGACTGCAATAGACCCGATTAAATGTGTGGGTCATGTGGTAAAGGTACAAGGCATTTTAATCGAGAGCAGGGGCCCCCAGGCTATAATTGGTGAAATCTGTCGAATTGAACTTGAAAGAGCCGATATCATAATCCAGGCCGAAGTCGTAGGCCTAAGAAACGAAATTGTGCAGCTTATGACCTATGGTGAGACCACAGGCATTGAAGTCGGTTGCAGGGTAATTGCCTCAGGCGCACGACTGGAAGTTGAAGTTTCCAATAAGCTCCTTGGGCGTATTCTTGACCCCCTTGGTAAGCCCATCGATGGATTGGGCGAAATCGAGTCTCCAATACGCTATCCTGCCCTTGCAGAAGCGCCTGATCCCTATCATCGTCCCCGAATTAAAGAGAGACTCAGCACCGGAGTCAGAGCCATTGACGGACTCCTTACTGTGGGCAGGGGACAACGTCTTGGTATCTTTTCAGGCTCAGGTGTCGGTAAGTCTACCCTCCTTGGGATGATAGCAAGGAATACGAGTGCAGATGTAAATGTTATAGCTCTTATTGGAGAGCGTGGTAGAGAATTAAATGAGTTTATAGCAAATGACCTTGGAGAGAAGGGTCTTGCCCGCTCGGTAGTTATTGTAACCCCTTCAAACTCTCCTCCCCTTGCTCGCTTAAGGGGTGCCTATGTTGCAACTGCAGTAGCTGAGTTCTTCCGGGATCAGGGCCTTGATGTTATGCTGCTCTTTGATTCCGTTACCCGCTTTGCAAGGGCCCATAGGGAAATCGGCCTTGCATCAGGCGAGCCCCCTGCAAAGGGCGGATACCCTCCTTCAATGTTCGATTCAATGCCAAAGCTCTTAGAGCGCTCGGGCACTTCTCCCGCAGGATCAATTACCGGCTTTTATACTATTCTTGTAGACGGCGATGATCTTGATGAGCCGGTTTCCGATACAGTAAGAGGAATCCTTGACGGTCATATAGTGCTTTCAAGAAGCATGGCACAGAGGTATCATTATCCTCCGATTGATGTTTTACAGAGTATTTCGCGTCTTGCAAATGTTGTCACAGGGGAAGAGACAAAAAAAGCTGTAGGTATAGTTCGCAGGTTTATGGCAGATTATGCCGATTCAGAAGACCTGATAAATGTCGGTGCCTATAGACAGGGCTCAAACCCGAGAATAGACATGGCAATTGAAAAGAGAGAGCAAATCGAAAGCTTTTTAATACAACCTGTTGATGAAAGCTCTTCAATAAGTGAAACCTTGAATGCTCTTGCAAGTATTGCGGGTATCACAATCCCGGAAGAAGAAATGGAAGAAATGCAGACTAAAATGATCCTGTCTGAATCTAAAGAGGAAGAAGCTTTTGTAGAGTATGAAGTCATTTAAATTTGATTTGGAGAAAGTATTAAAATTAAGAAAATTCCGCGAAGAAGAGGCAAAGGTCGAACTTGGTAAGGCTATTGGAATACTTTCAGGGATTGAATCAAATATTAAAATTATTTCACACGAAATGGTAAGAGCTCAAACAGACCAGTTTAGCCCCGGAAACAGCGTGGGCCTGATGCAGCAGTACATGTATTATCTTCAGAGACTTGACCTTCATAAGGAAGAGCTTTTAAAAGAAGCGGCCCTTGCCGAGCTAAAAGTCCAAGAGAGCAGTGAAATCTATATTGAGGCTTCAAGAGAAAGAAAAGTAATAGATAAGATAAAAGAAAAACGCCTAGCCGAATACCGTAAAGATATGATAGTAAATGAAGGTCTTGAACTTGATGAAGTATCTTCAAGCGTCCTTATCCGCTCTCTTGCGACAGCATAAAAAATAATGAAACTTAGAGTCATATTATTAACCCTTACAGGTGTCTTTTTCATTACAATGAGCAGCGGTATAAGGAATAATTATGGCATAATGCTTTCCTCGATAATCGAACATTCAGGTATTCCGCTTACCGGGGTGAGTTTTATTTTTGCCGTAGGGCAATTGGTCTACGGCCTTGTTCAGCCCTTCTTTGGCATACTTGCAGCAAAGAAGGGAAGCAAGTATGCTCTTGCCTCGGGTGTTATCATTATTACCATAGGATTGATTTTAACTCCTTTCTCTACATCAATGCTTTCTCTCCTGCTTTGCCTTGGGATCATTTTACCTACAGGTGCAGGTGTTCTTTCTTACGGTATAATCATTGGAGCAATTTCACCTAAAATACCGCCTTCAATGATACTGACCATATCGGGAATAATTAATGCAAGTATAGGTCTTGGCAATCTAGTGATGTCTCCTGTAATTAATTCTCTTATTACCACAGGCGGGTTAAGATACGGCTTACATTTTCTCTCTGTCCCTGTACTTCTAACCCTCCCTATAGCTCTGCTGCTTGGCAGAAAAGATAAAAATACTATCCTAAGGACTTCCGAGTATCCGCTCGAAATTTCCGATCCCGGCAATATTAAGAAATTGTTCACTGATGCACTAAGAAATAAAACATATAGGCTTTTAGTAATCGGCTTTTTTTGCTGCGGTTTTCATATGGCTCTAATTAATAATCATTTACCGAATCTATTTTTATCCGAAGGCTTTTCTTCGGATTCTGCAGCAAGGGCATTCTCCTTATATGGGATTAGCACAATTATTGGCTCTGTTTCAAGCGGGATCCTATGCAACAAGTTTAAAATGCAAAAGGTTCTTGGAGTCATGTATGGGCTAAGGCCTTTCACAATTCTTGCACTTCTCCTAATGCCAAAGACCGTCTTAAATCTGACTGTTTTCACCTGTCTCCTTGGCTTTACAGGTGCAACTACTGTCCCGCCTGTTTCAGGCCTTATTAATAAAACCTTCGGCACTGCAAGCATCTCAATGCTTTTCGGCTTAATTTTCTTTATCCACCAAGTTGGCGGCTTTACAAGTGCCTGGCTTGGCGGGATATGCTACGAATTAACAGGAGCCTATACTGCAATTTGGGCAGCAGGAATTCTTCTCGGCACTACCGCCTGTATTGCCAGTTTTTCGATAAAAAGCTAGACTATTTAAATGAAACAAAAAGAAGCAATCTCTGCAGGTAATAACTTCGCAGAAAAAAATGTTCGGGAATTTGGCGGCTCTGTATTTAATAGAATTGGCACCGAGTGGATGCTGATTACGGCAGGCGACATTAGTGCAGATAAGAGCAATTGGAATACCATGACAGCGGCCTGGGGAGGCCTTGGAGTACTATGGAGGAAAGACGTAGCTTTTACGTTTGTCCGCCCCTCACGTCATACCTTCGACTTCACTGAAAAACTAGATGTCTTTACCCTTTCATTCTTTGGCGAGGGTTATAGGGAAGCCCTGAATCTATGCGGAACAAAGTCAGGCAGGGACATAGACAAGGCAGGGGAGGCAGGTCTTACGCCCATTTATTTTTCAGGGGGAGCCTGTGACGGTGCTGTTTCGTTTAAGGAAGCTGTCGGTACTATTATCTGCAAGAAAATTTATACCCACGATCTGGATCATTCCCGGTTTTTAGACTCTGAGATTGAAAAGAACTATAATGGGGCAGATTATCATAGGATGTATATAGGAGAGATTATAGGATATAAAACTCCATCATAAAAATAACGCAAATTCGGGTATTTGTCAAGTGAGGTATTTCAATAAACCTGTTTCAGGGCTATAATTACCTTATGCGTATACCTCTTACTAGATACGGAATGCCTCAGGTTCTTATTTTTCCCCTGATTGTTTCCGTATTAATTTTACTTCTCTTTATTGCTTTCGGTAGTGCTCCTTTTTTTCTTCCTGTCCTTGCAATCCTTCTACTTATACTCTTCTGGATGCTTTCCTTCTTCCGTAACCCTTCTCGAATAATTACAATCGATGAAAAAATCCTCCTTTCACCTGCGGACGGGACAGTAACCGACATTGACGAAGTTGACTGTGCCGCTCTTGGCGGGAGTTCCGCCCGTATAGGCATTTTTTTGAGTGTTTTTAACGTGCATATTAACCGCTTCCCCTGTTCTGCTCGCGTGGAAAAGGTGAATTATACAAAGGGCAAGTTTATCAATGCAGCTTCCCCAGATGCAAGCAGGGTAAATGAGTCTAATGATATCCTTTTGGAGCGTCTTGAAGCACCAAAAGAAAAACTTTTAATCAGACAGATAACCGGTGCGGTAGCCCGTAAAATTGTCTGCGAAGCAAAACCGGGAGATGAGGGCAGTCAAGGTGAACCCTTCGGGATGATCAAGTTCGGCTCAAGGACTGAGCTATATACACCGAAAGGTGAGCACTTTGAAGTGCTTGTAAAAAAAGGCGATAAGGTTAGGGCAGGGCTTACCCCGCTCATAAGATACTTATGAAGTTACGCAAAATTAAACTGCCAAAGCGAAAAGCAAGAGATAAGGAAAAAGTAGCAGAGAGAAGGAAAAAACGCCTAAAGTATATTGCAGTAATTCCTTCGTTAATAACCATGATGAACGGTGCCTTCGGATTTATGGCAATTGTATTTGCAAGCCGAAGCCCCGATCAAAGGCTCGACATCTTTTTTGCGCCCGAGCATACCATGACTTCCTTTGCACTCTCTGCTTATATGATTCTTCTTGCCATGGTCGCTGATACTCTTGACGGAAGGATAGCGAGGCTGACAAGAACAACATCAAGTTTCGGAGGCCAGCTTGACAGTCTATCCGATGCAATAAGCTTTGGGGTTGCTCCTGCATTCTTAATGCTAAAACTTATTCAGTCTAACCTTGTCTACTTAGGATATGAAGACCTGACACCTACGGCATTAATTAGCAGGCTGGTTATCTTTGCAGGCATTTTTTACGTTATGTGCACGATTGTTCGTCTTGCAAGATTCAATGTTGAAAATGATGAAGATATTATGTCCCACATGAAATTTTCAGGCCTCCCTTCCCCCGGTGCTGCAGGAGTAGTTATAAGTCTTGTAATCTTTCACCAACAGTTCATGCATGGAATCCAAGACAGGGCAATTATTTATCTAACAATTATTATGTTACCACTAATGACAATTTTTGCAGGCATTCTGATGGTTTCAAGAGTAATGTATCCGCATCTTGCAAATCAATTGCTGCGGAGTAAGAAAACCCTCCCGAGTCTTTTGTTAATTTTCGCCCTTGGCTTTTTCCTTATCTGGAATATTCAGATAACCCTTGCTGTAGGCTTTTGCGGCTTTGCACTTTTCGGCTTTTTCCGCTGGATGTTTTCAGGGCTTTTCAAGAAGAAAGTGGTTAAAGCTTAATACTTAAACTCTGAATCCCCGATAAACTCTCTTAGAATACTTGTCCCCGGAACATACTGAGGGGGTATTGGCGCAAAATGCGATAAAAACGAGAGTAGTCTTTTCGCTTCAGAATATTCCTTCATGCCGGGCTTTACAGAGTAAAGCAGAGGCTCTGCATAAAACTTTAAAACTGCGAGCTCATAATCGAGAGCTGAATTGAAGGCAACATCTGCAGAGTTTTGGAAGGGGAATATGTGCTTCTTCTCTCCCCTTTGAACACTCGGCCACATCTGAAAAGTTTTAACAGCACCTGCACCGCGGAATTGATTGTCGCGAACCATGCGGCGAAGCAGTCTATTATCGCTTGTGGGTATGCGGTTATGATCATCTAAGTTAAGCTGTGTCAGGGCCGAAACATACATTTTAAACTTTGTTTCCCTGCCAATATCGGGTGTAAGAGCATCATTAAGGCCATGTATGCCTTCGATAATGAGCATTGTCCGTCTCCCAAGGCGAATCCTCTGCCCTTCTTCCTCTCTCCTCTTCCCCATCTTAAAATCGAATATTGGCAGTGCGACTTCTTCACCTGCTAAAAGTGCAAGCAATTGCTTATTAAGGTATGGAACATCAAGGGCTTCTAAACATTCAAAATCCGGTTCGCCGTTTTCATCTAACGGAGTATTCGCAGTTCCAACATAATAATTATCAAGACTAATTGCAATCGGCTCTATGCCGAGAACTTTTAGTGCAATTGATAACCTTTTCGCACTTGTGGTTTTACCTGAGCTTGAAGGCCCTGCAATTAAAACAGCTTTTACTTCATCCCTTCTTTTATAGATTTGATCTGCAATTTCAGCGAGCTTTTTTTCATGGAAAGCCTCTGCAATTCTAATATACTCCCTTATGTTACGATCCATAACAAGTTTGTTTAATTTTCCTACGGAGTGTACACCAATTATTCTTCCCCATTTTTTATACTCGTTATATACTGAGAAGATCTTTGGACTGTCTTCAAAGGGGCCGAGTTGATCAGCAACCTTGCTTTCGGGATAACGCAAAAGGAAACCGTCCTCGTAGGGCATTAGCTCAAAACATTTTAATAAGCCGAGCCGGTTTACTAAAGGTGAAATATAAAGGTCAATAAATCCTGCACATTCATTTACCATCACCTTTGAGTCGCTTCTTTCATCAAGCAGGAGAGCAGTATCATCCTGTTTTTCCTTTTTAAAGGTTTCCATTGCTTCTGAATAAGCCATGTAGGCACAGTTAATAGGCAGATCTTCTTTTACAAGTTCCTTCATTAATTTCTCAAGTTCTGCAATTTCTGCTTTCTCGGGTTTTTTATCTTCGAGAAAAGTATAGTAAAAACTTCGCCCAAGTGAATGTCCGATATAAAGACGTTTACCCGGGAATAATTTTTTTGCCGCAACTGCAAGAAGAAAGGCAAGGGAACAGCGATAAATAACAGCACCCTCTGTGCTTTTTAGCAGAACAGGTTCGATGCGTGCATTTATTTCAAGCCTTGCAGAAAGGGGCAGGATCTCGTCGTTTACCTTAAGGGCTAGAGCAGGTGAGGGCAGGGGATCAAAATGATGAACCAATGAGTGCAGCTTTGTATTCCTTGGGCATATCAACTCAATTTCCTTATCACCCTTTTTTATCCATATTTTTAGTTCATCTTTCATAAGCTAACCGTCTCCAAGATATGTTTTTATTTGTTCCAGCTTTAAGGTTCTAAGCCTTTCAGTCATGGATACTTTATATATATGCGGATTTAGAATTCTTTTATAGCTATGATCAAGTGATTCAAGATCATCTCTCAATCTTTTTCGAATATCAGGAAGAGAACAGGATTCTCTTATCATATTGCCATCCTTTAACCACTGTACCAATAAGGGCTGTGCACTTCCGTCCAATGTATGACTGAATCTGCGATAATCAGCCTGGGGATGCCAGAAGGAATAAGTTTTACCTTTTTCGATGCTCTCACCTCCCCCTGAATCATCAAGTGTTAGAATATCTGCAACACAGTATCCGCTCTCGTCCTTTACCCGCCAAACCTGCTTAACTCCCGGGTTTGTCGTTTTCTCGGGGTTATCGGAAAACTTAATGCGCGGAACAAGCGCCCCGCTTTCATTCTCGCTTGCAGAGAGCTTATAAACCCCGGGGAAGGCTGCCTCGATCCCGCCTGTTACCATCTTTGTCCCAACTCCCCAAATATCCACCGGCGCTTTCGCATCGGTTAGGGTTTGGATGATAAACTCATCAAGATCGTTGGAGACTGATATTGTAACATTCTTTAAGCCCGCCTCATCAAGTTTTTTTCTTACCTCAACCGAAAGATAGTGAATATCACCTGAATCAAGTCGCACTCCAAAACTCTTTCCCTTCTCGGCAAGGGTTTTCCCGATTTTAATTGCGTTTACAATTCCGCTTTTTAAAGTATCGTAGGTATCGATTAAAAAAACTGTCCTATCGGGGTAGAGTTCTGCATAGGCCTTGAAAGCCTCTTCTTCACTGGGCCAGGACATGATCCAGGAATGGGCCATGGTTCCAAGAACAGGTACACCGAAAGCCTTTCCTGCGAGGGTATTTGATGTGCCCGATGCGCCTCCGATATATGCCGCCCTTGTTGCAGAGAGGGCCCCGTCCTGACCCTGTGCCCTTCGAAGGCCGAACTCGATAATCGAACCCATGCCGGAAGCAAGCCAGATCCTTGCAGTCTTTGTTGCAATAAGACTCTGGAAATTTATTGAGTTAAGGAGCATTCCTTCGATAAGCTGACATTCGATTAGTCCGCCCTCAACCCTTACCAATGGTTCAACAGGGAAAACTACAGTGCCTTCCTGCATTGCCCAGATGGAGCCCTTAAACCTAAAGTCTCTTAGGTAGTTTAAAAAAGCATCATCAAAAAGTTTTAGGCTCTTTAGATATGAAATATCATCTTCTGTGAATATAAAGGACTTTAGTTTCTCTAAAAAGCTTTCAAGCCCTGCAAAAACAGAGAAGCCCCCCTTAAAAGGGTGATGCCTGAAAAACATTTCAAAGACAGCCCTGCTGTCCATACCCCTCTTCCAATAACCTTGAGCCATGGTAAGGGAGTAGAAGTCGGTAAAAAGGGCATCACTGTTCATTTGAGGTCCTATTATCTTATATCGGCAGAATCTATAAGCAAGACCCCTGCTTCTTCGAGCTGCTTAAGAGCCTTTTCGATTGATCCTTCAGGGATACCGACCCCTCTTACTGCATCTTTTAAAACGATGGTCTTAAGCCCAAGTGTAGCAGCATCCAGAGCGGTATAAAGCACGCAATAATCAGTCGCAAGCCCCCCAATTAACACTTGATCAATGGATAAACTCTTTAAAAAACCGGCTAATCCGGTCGATGTCTTCCTGTCATTCTCAAAAAAGGCCGAATATGAGTCAAGTTCAGGGCGAAAACCCTTGCGGATAATTAGATTTACAGGCTTTAAGTCCAGTTTTTCATGAAATTCTGCGCCCCTGCTGCCCATAACACAGTGTTCGGGCCATGTTTCGAAAGAAATATGACCCCGGGGATGCCAATCCTGGGTAGCAATTACTCGCCCCCCGTTTTCTGCAAATTTAAATGATAGTCGATTCAAAGGCAGGATAACATCATCCCCGCTTTCGACACCCAACGCTCCGCCGGGGCAAAAATCATTCTGAACATCAACTATAATTAAGGCTGAACGGGCATAATCTATTGTCATAGGCGCTTGTTTTCTATTATAATCTAGAGTACTAGTATTTATCTAGGGCCTTTAGCTCAGTTGGTTAGAGCAGCGGACTCATAATCCGTAGGTCCTGTGTTCAAGTCACAGAAGGCCCATAGATATTTTAAATATATATTAATGTGAAAATGCCTCAAATTGCGATAGTAGTTATAAAGGAAAGGAAATGAATTTATCTTATACTTATTGGGAATCTGAAGAGGTCGGTTATGTTGGGTATCTAAACCAATACCCTGATTACTGGACACAAGGAGGAACTATCGAGGAACTGGAAAAAATGCTGGTTTCACTATACAGAGATATAATTACATTTGATGATATTCAGCTTCCTGTTCCTGAACATACGGGTTTAATAACCGTACCCGTATGAGGTGTTTTTGAATCAATCCCACGTCATAGAGAAATAGACAAGAATTTAGCCCGGAAAATAATCAGGCGGCTATCTATGGATTCTAAATAAGGCCCATAGTGTTAATTCGCAGTTGCCTGGAACCGCGTTAGAAACCCGGGATCATCACGAACAACTTCAAGCAGTCGACGGGATGCACCATCCGGCTTATTACGGCCGTTTTCCCAAGCTTCCACTGTTTTAGGAGAAACTCCCATTGAGCCGGCAAACATTACCTGGCTAAGGCCGGTTTTTTTTCGAATCTGCTTAATATCATCGTTACTAAATGTATGAATCGGCTTTATACTCAATTTTACCCTTCGGGCCTTCATTTTTCCTTGTTGAAAGTCTACGGCTTCAGATAAACCTTGAATAATGCTTTCAAAAACACTCATTTTGTTAATCTAGCCTACCAACGACAAATTCTCGTGTCATATTTCTTCTTTGATAAGTTTACCCTATTAAATAGGGGTTGTCAAGATAAAATAATGGATTGCTATAAAGGCTAGAGTAAAAAAAATGCCGAACACACTGTTCGGCGGGGCAAGCATCAATAGTGCTTGCGGGTATACCTTATTATACGGCAATTTTTTTCTGAAAGTCAAGCGTTTATTTAAGTCTATAAGTCAAAAAAAGTGGTACATAGAAATAGTTCTCTATACTCCTCAGTAGGCCGAAATACCTCAAAATTTGCCAAAATCTCTTGAAACTCCACTGGTTCCATGGTAAAACTGGCTTGTATACATCTCGGTGATACAGGGTTTAAAACTTTCAGCGAACTCATAATCC